>CAZZKE010000008.1:0-75083 GCA_964655005.1 uncultured Thalassospiraceae bacterium
CAAAAGGCTTGTGAGGCCGTCTCTATGAGTCATTCTTTCTGCAACTTGGTATAAAATATTGAAAGACAGGGCATGGCCGACAGCGGTTCCTTGATAACCATACCGGGCGGCGAGATTTCCACCGAGGAAACCCTGCTGCTCAACCGGCTGCGCGCGCTGAAAAGCAGCGACAAGGGGTATTACGTGGTGCACATGCACCTGTCGAATCTGCGGCCGGGCAATCGCAAGCCCCATTTCATCAAGATCGCGACCCGCAATTTCGAAGAACTGCTGGCCAACTTCAATGTCACGCTGTACCGGCTGGGCAATGACGATATCGTGCTTTTGTGCAGTGATGTCCCGGTCGAGGAAATCGACCCGTTGATTCACAAGACCCGGCAACTGTTCGGCGAAGACCCCCTGACCGATGGCGAGGACGGTTCCCTCGACGACAAATTCACCACCTGGTATGATTTTTCCAACCCGGCGGACCTGGCCTCTTTCATCGATACCGCCAACCAGTTGACGGTTCAGGCGCTGCTGCAAAAGAAAAAGCCGGAAGACAGCCGGCCCATGAACACCCTGCCCGGCACCCGCCTCGATCCGTCCAGCACCGCCGATATCCAGCTCAAACTGCAACGGGTCAATATGGAAGACCTGATCGACGAGCAGGCCTGTATTACCGTTTACGCGGGGGAAAAGGGCCGGATCGGTTTCCGTGAAAAATTCGTTTCCATGAGCGCCCTGCAAAAGCGGGTGGCGCCGGGGGTCAACCTGTTTGGCAGCCCGTGGCTTTTCTTGTATCTGACCGAAACCGTCGACCGGCGGCTGCTGGCGATTCTTTCGCAGGGCAATTTCGCCTCGCTGAAAAATCACATTAGCCTGAACCTGAATATTTCGACCGTGCTTGGCCGTGAATTCCAGCACTTTCATCAGAGCGTCGATCGTCACACCGACAAGGTAATCATCGAATTTCAGCTGATTGACGTGTTTTCCGACATGACCGCCTACGCCAATGCGCGCGACATGTTGCGGGAAAGCGGCTACCGGGTGCTGATCGACGGGTTAAGCCCGCTGTCGCTGCAATTTTTCGACCCGGCCCTGCTGCTTGCCGACCTGATCAAGATAAGCTGGGGCCAGGAGTTCGTGGATGACAGCGCCGAAGACCGGATCGAAGATATGCGCCACGTCATCAAGGGCGTCGGAAAAGACAATGTGATTCTCGGCCGGACGGATTCCGAAAGCGCGGTCAAGTGGGCCTTGTCGCTGGGCATCACCCGTTTCCAGGGCTTTTACATAGATAATCTGGTCAACGTCATGCAGCTCAAGGGAATTATCTGATGGCCCTGCCCAATCAGGAAAAACTGCTGCTTGAATACCTGAGGCGCCTGGAAGAACACAAAAGCGGCCGCCATGCGGTGCATCTGCTGCTTTCCAGGCTAAAGTCCTACAACCGCCGCGAACATCACGTGCGGGCGGCGGCCAACAGTTTCGAACAACTGATCAAGGAACTGCAGGGCCAGCTTTTCATTCTCGAAAATTCCGATCTGTTTTTTTTCTTCAAGGACGAAGTGCTGGGCCAGGTCGAAACCATCATCCAGAAAATCCGCTTCCTGTTCAGCGACGATCCGCTGCTGGAAAACGAAGAGGAAAACCAGGACGATTTCGTTGCCTGGTATGATGCCGATCTGCAATACGAAGAAATTCTCAAGCTTATCCAGGGGCTGGTCAACGTCAAGGAACAGCGCAGGAACCATGCCCGGGCCAGGATGGATACCCGCGCCGCCCTGAGGGCGCGGCAACGGGAAGGCGAGCCGCTGACCCCGGAAGTGCTGGCCAAGGTTGAAAACGCGCTGGAACGGGCCGACCTGTCGAACCTGGTGCGGCGCCAGTTTATTTGCCGCATCGACGGCCAGATGATTCCCGAACAGGCCTTCAGCGAAATGTTCATTTCCATCGCCGACCTGCGCGAAACGATGATTCCCGGCGTTAATCTGGTATCCAACCGCTGGCTGTTCCAGCACCTGACCGAATCGCTGGATCTGCGGATGCTGTCGCTGTTGTCGAAAACCGATACCTTCACCATATCCGGCGATATCAGTTTCAACGCCAATGTGGCGACATTGCTGTCCACGGAATTCCAGGATTTCGACGACAACATTTCGGCGGCAAAACGGGGTTCCATGATCGTCGAGTTGCAGAATATCGATATATTCTCCGACCTTAGCGCCTACCTGTTCGCGCGGGAATACCTGCAGGACAAGGGCTACCGTATCTGTATCGACGGCATGACCCAGAAAACCCTGCCGCTGATTGAACGGGAACGCCTGGGCGCCGACCTGATCAAGCTTGTCTGGCATCCGGAAATGGCCGACGGCGGCGAGGATAACCATGAATATATCCGCGCCATGGTCAAGCGGACCAACCCGGCCCGGGTCATCCTGTGCCGGGTCGATAACCGGGAAGCCATCGACTTCGGCCATTCCATCGGTATCGGCCTGTTTCAGGGCCATTATGTGGAAAACCTGATCGCCGAAGACAACCGCAGACGCGAATTGCTGAAACTGAAACGCCGCATGGAACGCGCCGCCCAGGAAGCCGAAGATTTGGGCGAGTATTAATCCTTGTCGCTGACCCCGGCCTCGGCGAAGGTCGCCATGCCGGTGTGACAGGCCGCCGCCGCTTTCAGCAGGCCGACCGCCAGGGCCGCGCCGGAAGCTTCCCCCAGGCGCATGTTCATGTTCAGCAACGGTTGTTTGCCGATTTTGTCCAGCAGCCGCAAATGGCCCGGTTCGGTCGAGGCGTGGCCGACCAGGCAATGGTCAAGGGCGCCGGGGGTGACCGCTTCCAGCACCGCTGCGGCGGCGCAGGAAACGTAACCGTCCAACAGCACCGGCACCCGCTTCATGCGGGCCGCCAGCACCGCCCCGGCGATGGCCGCCAGTTCGCGCCCGCCCAGCCGGCGCAGTACATCCAGGCCATCTTTGATGTCGGCCTTGTGGAAGTCGACGGCATCGCCGACAACGGTCGTTTTAAGCACCATGGCGTCGCCCTGAACGCCGGTGCCGGGGCCGGTCCAATCCGCCGCCCCGCCACCATGGAGGCCGTGGCAGATGGCCGCCGCGCTGGTCGTGTTGCCGATGCCCATCTCGCCCAGGCACAACACATCCATGCCCCCGGCGACCACCGCCATGCCCCGGTTGAAGGCCTCGACGCAGACACTTTCGTTCATCGCCGGGCGTTCGCTGAAGTCTTCCGTCGGCGTGTCCAGGTCCAGCGCCAGCACATTAAGTTCGATGCCGAAGGTCTTGCACAACTGGTTGATGGCGGCGCCGCCATGTTCGAAGTTGGCGACCATCTGGACGGTGACTTCGGACGGGAACGCCGATACGCCGCGAGCGGTAACCCCATGATTGCCGGCGAAGACATAGGCGTGCGGGTTGGCCATCCGTGGCGGATGGCCGCCCTGCCACATGCAAAGCCAGTGCGAAATTTCTTCCAGGCGGCCCAGCGATCCCGGCGGTTTGGTTAACTGCGGTTCCCGTTCGGCGGCCTGGGCGGCGGCGGTTTCGTCGGGTCCGGGAAGGGCGGCCAGCAGTTTGCGGATATCATCAAGCGAGGAAACGGCGGTGGTGGCGGGCAATGGTCGGGCCTCTCATAAGGGGAGTGTTGATTTCGGTGGCGATAATCTATAACTGAAAACCTCAATCACCCAAGCCATAAAACCGGGTTGCGGCGAAATAAGTTTCAGCGGGAAATTATCCGATGCCGGGCGTCGAAAATAACCTGACCATACTGGCCGCATGGGGCCGGAATATCCTGTCGGCGACGCTGTTCATGACCCGTTTGCCGATTGCCCGACTGTTGCCGGCCGGCGACCCGGCCCCGCGACCGCTGGCCGATTTCGCCTGGGCGCTGCCGGTGGTCGGCCTGATTACCGGCGGGCTGGCCGCCATCGCCCTGATGGCGGCCTATGCGATTGGCCTGCCGCCCCTGGCGGCGACGCTGATCGGGCTGGCCGCCTCGGTGGCGCTGACCGGGGCGCTGCACGAAGATGGCCTGGCCGACCTGGCCGACGGGTTCGGCGGCGGCGCCGGAAAGGCGGCCAAGCTGGCGATCATGCGGGACAGCCAGATCGGCACATACGGCATGTTGGCGCTGATATTTTCGGTCGGTATGCGGGCCGCCGCGCTGGCCGGCCTGCCCGGTCCCGGTACGGCGGCGGCGGCGCTGATTACGGCGGCGGTCGTTTCCCGCGCCCTGATTGTCGCCGCCATGACCGGCCTGCCGCCGGCCCGCGACGACGGTTTGGGCCACGCCGCCGGGCGGCCCGAAACGGCAACTTTCCTGACCGCCCTGGCCATCGCCGCCGTTGCCGCCTTCGTCCTGAGTGGCGCCGTCGCCTGGATTTTATTGATTACCGCCGCCGCCGCCGCCGCCGCCCTGATGGCCCTGGCCAGGGCCCAGATCGGCGGCCACACCGGCGATGTTCTGGGCGCCACCCAGCAGGTCAGTGAAATCGCCGTGCTGCTGGCCGCCGCCGCGGTGCTGGGATAGGGAGAAACCGATGCCGAAAAACAATAATGTTCGCTGGTGGTGGGTCCGCCATGCCCCGGTGACTACCCACAACGGCAAGATTTACGGCCAGAAGGACGTGCCGTGCGATACCTCGGACACCGCCGCCTTCGCCGGCCTGGCGGCGAAACTGCCGCACGGGGCGGTGTGGGTGACCAGCCATCTGCGCCGGACCATAGATACCGCCGCCTCGATAGTCGAAGCCGGCGCCCCTTACCGGCAGCCGTTGGTCGAACGCGATTTCGCCGAACAGAGCTTCGGTGACTGGCAGGACCATAGCTGGGACGATCTGGACAAGCTGTACCCGGCGGAATACCGGACCTTCTGGAAAAACCCCGGTCGCAACGCCCCCCCCGGCGGCGAAAGCCTGGCCGACCTGATTACCCGCACCGGCGACGCCATCGAGCGGATCAACGCCGCCCACGATGGCCGCGATATTATCGCCGTTACCCACGGCGGCACCATTCGCGCCGCCCTCGCCGTGGCCCTGGGGATGGAACCGATCGACGCCATGTCCTTTACAATCGACAACCTGTCGCTGACCCGGATCGATTATTTCCGGGGTGGATTATTCAACGGCAAGGGTCGAAGCTGGCGGGTCGACGGCGTCAACATGCCGCCGCTGGACAGGCCGTGACAAGCCCGCCTTTACCGCCCCTGACCCTGGTATTGGGCGGCCAGCGGTCGGGCAAAAGCGTTTTCGCGGAAAACCTGATCGGCGCCGCGCCGGCCATCTATCTGGCGACGGCGGAGGCGCTGGACGATGAAATGAAAGACCGCATCGCCCGCCACCGGGACCGCCGGGGGCAAGGCTGGACGACGGTGGAAGAACCCATCGATCTGGCCGGCGCGCTCAAACGGCATGATTCGGTCGGTCGCCCGGTGCTGCTCGACAGTCTGGGCATGTGGGTGGCCAATCTGCTGGGCAGGGAAAAAAATGTCGCCATTGAAACATCGGGGCTGGTAAATACGTTGAAGGATATCGCCGCTCCCGTGGTTATCGTTTCCGAGGAAGCCGGGCTTGGCGTGATCCCCGGCAACGCCCTGGCCAGGCGCTATCTGGATGCCCTGGGCAGCGCCAATCAAATGGCCGCCGCCGCCGCCGACAGCGTCGTCCTGATGGTCGCCGGGCTGCCCCAAAAGTTGAAATAACAGGAAAAGAATCCGACAAATGAAAATCCCCGCCACCGTTATCACCGGCTTTCTGGGCGCCGGCAAGACCACGCTGATCCGGCATATTCTGGAAAACGCGGGCGGTCGCCGCATCGCCCTGATTATCAACGAATTCGGCGATCTGGGCGTCGATAGCGAACTGATTCAGGGCTGCGCCATCGAAGGCTGCGAGGACGGCGACGTGGTCGAACTGGCCAACGGCTGCATTTGCTGCACGGTCGCCGACGAATTCCTGCCGGCCATGGAAGCCCTGCTGGAACGGCAAAACCCGCCCGATCATATTATTATCGAAACCTCGGGCCTGGCCCTGCCCAAGCCGCTGGTCAAGGCCTTCAACTGGCCGGAAATCCGATCGAAGGTAACCGTCGACGGGGTGATCGCGGTGATCGACGCGCCGGCGGTTTCCGAAGGCCGCTTCGCCGACGATCAACCGGGCGGCAATTTACCGGATCACGACAACCCGCTGGAAGAAGTCTTCGCGGACCAGTTGCTGTGCGCCGACCTGGTTATTCTGAACAAGGCCGATATCATCGGGCCGGACGGCGTGGCCAGGGTCGCCGGCGATATCGCCGGCGATCTGCGTCCGGGTGTCCGGACTATCCCGTCGATCAACGGCGTCGTCGATCTGGCCGTGCTGCTGGGCGTTTCGGCCGCTGCCGAGGAAGGCATCGAACTCAGGCGCTCACACCACGATGGCGAGGAAGATCACGATCACGACGATTTCGAAAGCTTCACCATCGAACTGGGCGACACCGGCGATCCGGACGGCCTGGAAGTCGTGCTCGCCCGGCTGACCGCCGAGCACGACATCCTGCGCATCAAGGGTTTCGTCCACGTTCCGGGCAAGGACATGCGCCATGTCGTGCAGGGCGTCGGGCCCCGTATTCAGCGCTATTACGACCGCCCCTGGGGCAGCGCCGAAGAACGCTGCGGTAAGTTGGTGGTGATCGGCCGCAAGGGCCTGGACCGGGCCGCCATCGCGGCCTCGCTGGCCTGATGCACCTGCTGGCCGCAACGCCGGGCGGCGTGTCGGACGGTTCGGAAGCCGTCGATCTGGGGCAGTCGCCGGGCGAACTGATTTTTCTTACCGCCGCCGATACCGAACTTGGCGCCTTAAGCCAGGCCCGGCGGCGCATCGACGACCCGGATTTCCCCTCCCTGCGCCTGGCCAACCTGCTGAATCTGGGTCACAACATGTCCGTCGATATGTATGCGGAGCGGGTAATATCCACGGCCAAACTGGTCATCGTGCGGCTGCTTGGCGGGCGCGGCTACTGGCCCTACGGGGTCGAGCAGATCGCCGGGGTATGCCGGGAAAATGGCGTCAGGCTGGCGCTGCTGCCGGGCGACGATCAGCCCGATGCGGAACTTTCCGGTTTTTGCACGCTGGCCCCGGATGTCTGCCACCGGTTGTGGCAGTACATGGTTCATGGCGGCCCCGATAACGCCGTCGGTTTTCTCAACTACGCGGCCACCCTGATCGGCTACAAGGGCGACTGGCTGGAACCGCTGCCGCTGTTGCGGGCCGGGCGTTACGAACGGGGAACATGGGTCGATGGCCGGCCCGTCGCCGCCCTGGTGTTTTACCGGGCGCTGTTGCAGGCCGCCAACCTGCAGGCCGTCGATGCTTTGATCGCGGCCCTGGCCGGGGCCGGCCTCAACCCGCTGCCGGTCTATGTGGCCGGCCTGAAAGACCCGGTGGTCGCCGCCATCGTCGAGCGGATTTTCCAGGAAAATCCGCCGGACGTGGTGCTCAACACCACCGGCTTCGCCGTTTCCACGCCGGGCCGGGTGTTGGCCGAAAGCCGCCCGCCGACGTCGCTGGACGGCCCCGGCGCGCCGGTCTTGCAGGCGGTGTTTTCCGGCTCCAACCGGGCCGATTGGGCCGATGGCGCACATGGCCTCAGCGCCCGCGATATCGCCATGAACGTGGCCCTGCCGGAAGTCGATGGCCGTATTTTCAGCCGCGCCGTTTCTTTCAAGGGCCGGTCCCGGCGCGACGATCTCAGCGAGACGGACATCGTCACCTACGAGCCCGTCGCCGACCGCGTGGCGTTCACCGCCGCCCTGGCGGCCAACTGGGCGCGACTGGCCGGGACCGGGCCGGAAGACCGGCGGGTCGCCTTTATCCTGGCCAACTATCCCAACCGCGATGGCCGCATCGGCAACGGCGTCGGGCTGGATACCGCCGCCGGGGCGCTGGTCGCCCTGCAGGCGATGGCCGGGGCCGGTTACAGGATAGATGGCCTGCCGGACGACGGCGACGCCCTGATTGCCCGCCTCGCCGCCGGGCCGACCAACGATACCGACCAACTGAAAAACCGGCTGGCCACGGAAACCCTGTCGCTGGCCGCCTACCGGGAATTTTTCGAGACCCTGCCCGAAACCATGCGCCGGCGCATCATCGAACGCTGGGGTTCGCCGGAAGCCGACCCGTTCATGCGCCACGACGGCTGTTTCGCAATTCCGGCCTATCGCCTGGGCAACGTGGCGATTTGCCTGCAACCGGCGCGCGGCTACAACATCGACCCGGCCGGCAGCTATCATGACCCCGACCTGGTCCCGCCGCACGGTTACTTCGCGGTCTACGCCTGGATCAGGACCGAATTCGCCGCCCATGCCGTGGTCCACTTCGGCAAGCACGGCAATCTGGAATGGCTGCCCGGCAAGTCGCTGGCGTTGTCGCGAGACTGTTTCCCGGAGGCTACCCTGGGGGCCATGCCCAATCTGTATCCGTTTATCGTCAACGATCCGGGTGAAGGCACGCAGGCCAAGCGCCGCGCCGGGGCGGTCATCATCGACCACCTGACGCCGCCCCTGACCCGCGCCGAATCCTATGGGCCGCTGGCCCAGCTGGAACAACTGGTCGATGAATACTATGAAGCCGCCGGGGTCGATCCCCGGCGCCTGAAGGTCCTGAAAAGGGAGATACTGACGCTCTGTTCGGCGACCGGGCTGGGCGCCGATTGCGGCATGGACGATGCGCCGGACGACGACGCGGCGCTCGGTCGCCTGGATAATTACCTGTGTGAACTGAAAGAACTGCAAATCCGCGATGGCCTGCATGTGTTCGGCGAAAGCCCGGCGGGACGCCTGCAAAACGACCTGCTGGTCGCCCTGGTGCGGACGCCGCGCGGCACCGGGCAGGGCGGCGACGCCTCGCTGATCCGGGCCCTGGCCGACGATCTGGAACTGGAATTCGACCCCCTGGACTGCGTCATGGCCGACCCCTGGACCGGGCCGCGCCCGGAAATCATGGCCGCCGATGACCGCTGGCGCAGCCATGGCGATACGGTCGAGCGGCTGGAAATGCTGGCATCGAGGCTGGTCGCCGGGGCAACGACACTACCGCCCCACTGGGCGGCGACCGGGGCCGTCATGGATATGTTGAACGGCCAGCTCCGCCCCGCCGTCGCCGCCTGCGGGGCGGCGGAAACCGCCGGCCTGCTGCGCGGCCTGGATGGCCGTTTCGTCGAACCGGGACCGTCGGGCGCGCCGACCCGGGGCCGGCCCGACGTGCTGCCGACGGGCCGCAATTTCTATTCCATCGACAGCCGCACGGCGCCGACCCCGGCGGCCTGGACCCTAGGGTGGAAATCGGCCGGGCTGCTGGTCGAAAACTACCGTCAGCAGCACGGCGCATGGCCCCGGACCATGGCGCTGACCGCCTGGGGCACGTCGAACATGCGCACCGGCGGCGACGACATCGCCCAGGGGCTGGCGCTGATGGGGGTCAAGCCGACCTGGGACACCGCGTCGCGCCGGGTCAGCGGTTTCGAGGTCATGCCGCTGGCGGTGCTGGACCGGCCCCGGGTCGATGTCACGCTTCGGGTCTCGGGCTTTTTTCGTGACGCCTTTCCGGGCCTGATAGATATATTTTCGTCGGCCGCCCGCGCCGTCGCGGCGCTGGACGAAGGGCCCGCCGATAACCCGCTGGCGGCCCGGGTCGGCGACGACATCCGGCGCCTGACATCCGGCGGCATGGATGCCGATACCGCCGCCAGCCACGCCGGTTACCGGGTTTTCGGATCCATGCCGGGAGCCTACGGGGCGGGGCTGCAAGCCCTGATTGACGAAAAAGGCTGGCAGGGCGAAGACGATCTGGCCCGGGCCTACGTCGCCTGGGGCGGCTATGCCTATGGTCAGGGGGCGGCGGGCGAAGCCGCCCACGGCCTGTTTGAAAGCCGCCTTAAATCTATCGATGCGGTGGTCCAGAATCAGGATAACCGGGAACACGACCTGCTCGATTCCGATGACTACTACCAGTTCGAAGGCGGCATCACGGCGGCGGTGCGGTCATTGTCGGGCCGCCAGCCGGCGGTTTACCACAACGATCATTCACGACCCGAAACGCCGCGGGTCCGGACGCTGGAAGACGAAATCGCCCGCATCGTCCGGGCCCGGGTGGTCAACCCCAAATGGATCGACGGGGTCCGCCGCCACGGCTACAAGGGGGCCTTCGAAATGGCCGCCACGGTGGATTATCTTTTCGCCTTCGCGGCCACCGCCCATTGCGTCGCCGACCACCACTTCGACGCCGTCTACGAAGCCTATCTGGGCGATCCGGATGTGCAGGATTTCCTGCGCCGGCATAATCCGGCGGCGCTGGCGGAAATGGTCGACCGGCTGCTGGAAGCCCAGCAACGCGGCCTGTGGAAGCCGCGCCTGAACAGTACCCATGCGGCGCTTGAAGATTTGCGGGCGGCGGAAAACCGGGAAAGGACAACACCATGAACAAACCCGTCAGCGAAGCCCGCCATGCCGAAAAAATGGCCAAGAAAAAGGCCGCGCGGGACAAAATACTGGCCGCCAAAACCGAAGAAAAAGGCCTGTTGGTGGTCCACACCGGCAAGGGCAAGGGCAAGTCCACGGCGGCCTGGGGCATGGCGATGCGAATGATCGGCCACGGCCGGAAAATCGGCATAGTGCAATTCGTCAAGGGCGCCTGGGAAACCGGCGAACGCGTCGTTTTCGACAAATTTCCCGATCAGGTGACGATCCAGGCCCTGGGTGAAGGCTTTACCTGGGAAACCCAGGACAAGGCGCGCGATATCGCGGCGGCGGAAAAGGCCTGGGCGGCGGCGCTTGCGATGATCGCCGACCCGGCCTATTCGATGGTCATCCTCGATGAGCTGAATATCGTCCTGCGCTACGATTATTTGCCGTTCGACGATGTCCTGGCCGGGTTGCTGGCCAGGCCCGACGGCCTGCATGTGGTGGTTACCGGCCGCAATGCGCGGGACGAACTGATCGAAGCCGCCGATCTGGCCACCGAGATGAGCCTGCTCAAGCACCCGTTCCGGGCCGGCGTCAAGGCCCAGGCCGGGGTAGAGTTTTAACCTTATACCAAGGATCATTGCGGTAGAATGCCCCGGATTCGATGATTCGCCGTTTTTCGACCGTAAGGAGCGCCCATGAAAAAGTCTGTTTTTCTTGCCGTGATGCTGGTCGCCGTGCTGGCCCTTGGCTCGTGCGCCGAAATGCGCCGCCAGCCGGGCTCCGTGGCCATTAATCTGGTCAATCAGGCGCGGGAAACCGTGCAGCGCTTTCAGGGCATGCCGGATTTGAAAATGTTCGCGGGTTATCTGGCCTCGGCCAAGGGTGTCGTCGTCCTGCCTACGGTCATCAAGGGCGGCCTGGTCTTCGCCGGCGAAGGCGGCAACGGCGTCCTGCTGGCCCGCCGTGACGACGGTTCGTGGAGCCCGCCGGCCTTTTATATCCTGGGCGCCGCCAGCTTCGGATTGCAGGCCGGGTTGCAGGACACCGAGGTTATTTTGATACTGCGCAGCGACAAGGCCGTCGATGCGATCATAAAACATCAGGGCAAGCTGGGTGCCGACGCCGGCATTACCATCGGCCTGATCGGCCAGGGAGCGGAAATTTCCACCACCACCAATATTGGCGTCGATATCCTGGCTTTCGCCAACGCCAGGATCGGCCTGTTCGGCGGGGCGGCGCTGGAAGGCGCCGTGCTGGCCCGCCGCAACGACCTGAACGACGCCTATTATGGGGCCGGGGCGATGCCGCGCGAAATCCTGTATGGCGGGCGCTACGACAATCCCCAGGCCAATGCCTTAAGGGCGACCCTTGCCGGGGGATAGGCAGTGCCGCGCCCTGATGTTTCAGGGCACGGGATCGGATGTCGGTAAGTCGCTGCTGGTCGCCGGATTATGCCGGGCCTATCACCGGCGCGGCCTGACCGTCCGCCCGTTCAAGCCGCAGAACATGTCGAATAATGCCGCCGTCACCGTTGAAGGCGGCGAGATCGGTCGCGCCCAGGCCTTGCAGGCCCGTGCCGCCCATGTCCCCCCTTCCGTTCACATGAATCCGGTGCTGCTGAAGCCGGAAAGCGAAACCGGCGCCCAGGTGGTGGTTCAGGGCAAGGTGACGGGGTCGGTCAGGGCCGGGGGCTATCACGCGATGAAGCCGGAATTGCTGGGTGCGGTGCTGGCCAGCTTTGCAATCGTCGCCGATCAGGCCGACCTGGTGCTGGTGGAAGGCGCCGGCAGCGCCGCCGAGGTCAACCTGCGCCGGGGCGATATCGCCAATTTTGGTTTCGCCCTGGCGGCGCGGGTTCCGGTGGTGCTGATCGGCGATGTCGACCGGGGCGGGGTGATCGCCTCGATCGTCGGCGTCCATGTCCTGCTTGACGCCCCGGAACGGGACCTGCTGGCCGGTTATATCATCAACAAGTTTCGCGGCGATCCGGCCCTGTTTGCCAGCGCCGATGATATCATCGGCGAAAAAACCGGACTTCGCTCGTTCGGCCTGGTGCCGTTTTTTGCCGACGCCCGTTTCCTGCCCAAGGAAGACGCCATGTCGCTGGACAACGCGGTCGACGACAATCCCGCCGACGCCGTAATCCGCATCGCCGTACCCCGCCTGTCACGCATCGCCAACTTCGACGACCTGGACCCGCTGGCCGCCGAACCGGGCGTCGCGGTCGACCTGATAGAAGCCGGATCGCCGTTGCCGGGCGATGCCGATGTGGTGTTGATTCCGGGCTCCAAGGCGACCATCGCCGATCTTGCATATTTGCGGGCGCAGGGCTGGGATATCGATATTCTGGCCCATGCCCGGCGCGGCGGCCTGGTCGTCGGGCTGTGCGGCGGTTATCAGATGCTGGGCCGGAAACTGCGCGACCCGAACGGCCTGGAAGGCCGGGCCGGAGAGGCCGATGGCCTTGGCCTGCTGGCCGTGGAAACCATGTTAAGCGATGACAAAACCCTGGTGACCGTATCCGGGCTGGACAACATCAGCGGCGAACGGGTGCACGGTTACGAAATGCATCTGGGACTTAGCGAGGGCCCCGACCGGGCCCGCCCGTGGTTTCGGCTGGATGACGGGCGCGGCGAAGGGGCGCTGTCGCAGGATGGCCGAATCATGGCCACCTATCTGCATGGCGTGTTCGCCGCCGACGGTTTCCGCCATGCTTTTCTGGGCGCCATCCGGGGCGGGCGCGGTCCGGCCCTGGCTTACGAGGCGCGCATCGAACGGATTCTTGACGGGCTGGCCGATCACCTGGAGGCGCACCTTGATCTGGACGCCCTGCTGGCGGCGGCGACGAACATCAAACAGCCTTGGGCCGCACCGACAGAAGTTTTATGATGTCTTTGTGTATGTACGTCGTCTCGATCAGTTCCAGTCCGGCCGCTTCCAGATACTGCTCGGTGTTCCGGTCGAACTCGGCGCCGTAGGCGTAGCGCACCCAGGGCGCCCACAGTTTCATGATAAACCGCCGCAGCGGTTGCCGCGATATGGCGTATTCCAGAATATGAATGGTGCCGTCCGGCCGGCACACCCGGCGCAGTTCCTCCAGGGCCGGCTGCTGGTGTTCGCCGTCGAGGACGCAAAACAGGAAAGTCGAAACCACGGCGTCGAAACTGTCGTCGGCGAAATCCATATCCATCACGTTCATTTCCCGCAGATCGACCGGGGTGCCCAGCGTGTCCCGGCGCCACCGGGCGCGGCCCAGCATGGCCGGGCTCAGGTCGATGCCGGTTACCTTGGTGTCATCGGGGTAATAAGGGAAATTACGCCCGGTGCCGACTCCGGCGTCGAGCAGGTCGCCCTTCAGCCCGTCAAACAGGAACCGGCGCAGGGGCCGGTAGCGGACCCATTCGAACGGCAGATCAAGAATGTCGTAAAGCCGGGCGATGCGGTTATAGGTTTTCTGCTTGCCGATAATAACCTCCATGGGTCGTCTCGATGGGTCTTTATCAGTGATCCTTGGTATTAGGGGCCCAGCCGGATAATCGCCAGCGCCGCCACCCATATACCGTTAATCAGCGAGGCCACCATAAACAGATAAAGCATACGATGGATATCCCTGTTGGTGGCCTTCGCCGTACCGTCGCCGATCCACGGGTCATTGACGATTTGCGCGGAATAGCGGCGCGGCCCGGCCAGGGCCAGGGCCAGGGCTCCCGCCGCCGCCCCCTCCGGCCAGCCGGCGTTGACGGATTTGTGCTTGCCGGCATCGCGCAACATGATTCGAACGGCCGCCCCGGGGCTGGCCGTCGGCACGAAGGCGGCGGCCAGGACGATAAACAAACCCGACAGGCGGGCCGGGATCAGGTTCAGGACATCATCGAGCCGGGCCGCCGTCATGCCGAAGGCGCGATAGCGCGGCGTCATGTGGCCGATCATGCTGTCCATGGTGTTGACCGCCTTGTAAATCAGGATTCCCGGAAACCCGAACAGCACATACCAGAACACCGGGGCGACCACGCCGTCACAAAAATTTTCGGCGCACGATTCGATGGCGGCCCGGGCGACGCCGTGTTCGTCCAACTGGCGCGGGTCGCGCCCGACAATGTGGGAAACTTCGGCCCGGGCCGGTTCCAGCCCCTGCCGCAGGGCCATGGCGACGGCGCGAACCCGGTCATACAGGCCGCGACCGGCGAGCAGGGCGGTCAGCCCGAACAGTTCGACTATCCAGCCGAAGTCATGGTTCTGGGTCAGCCAGGCGACGGCCCAGCCGATCCCCGCGCAAAGCGCCACGACGACGCAAACGACCAGTGCGCCGCGCAACGCCCGGTCTGTTTCCGGGCGGTTTTCCCGGTTCAGCTTGCGATCGAACCAGTCGACCAGCCGGCCGATCAGCACCACCGGGTGGGGCACCCATTTGAACGGCAAAGCGGCATCGCCGATGGCGGCCTCGACGATCATGGCGATCAGCAACAGAATCAGCGGGTCGAACCCGTGGGTATTGCCGGCAAGACCAAAAATAAACATGGCGGCCAGTGTGCGGACCGGTCCGGTGCGGGTCAAACAAAATACTTGGCCGTTTGGCATTTAGGTTTAATGTGCTTCCGCCCGGAGGCAATGACCAGGCGACCACATAACCGAACGCTCGAAGGCAAGGACCAGGCGGATGAATGACACGACGGAAGTTAAAACCGGCTTGATGATCTGCGGCCATGGCAGCCGCGACCAAAACGCGGTCCGGGAATTCAATACGCTTTCCGGGCACTTCCGCGAACTGTTCCCCAGTTACGAAATTGAAAGCGGCTTTCTGGAATTCGCCAAGCCGGTCCTGCGCGAGGGCCTGGACAAGCTGAAGGAACGCGGCTGCGAACGTATATTGTGCCTGCCCGGCATGTTGTTCGCCGCCGGTCATGTCAAGAATGACCTGCCCAGCGAGGTCAATGAATTCGCCGCCGCCAACCCCCATATAGATGTCCGCTACGGGCGGGAACTGGCGGTCGATCCGCGCCTTTTGCGGGCCGCCGCCGGTCGTATCGAAGAAGCCGAGGCCGCCGCGTCCGGCGACACCGGCCGCGGCGACACGCTGCTGATGGTGGTCGGCCGCGGGACCAATGATTCCGACGCCAATTCCAACGTCAGCAAGGTCGCCCGCATGTTGTGGGAAGGCCTGGGGTTCGGCTGGGCCGAAGTCAGCTATTCCGGGGTCGCCTATCCGCTGGTCGATGCCGGCCTGGCCCACGCCGCCCGCCTGGGTTACCGGCGGATTATCGTGTTTCCGTATTTTTTGTTTACCGGCATTCTGGTCAGGCGCATCTATGACTGGGTCGACGAAGCCGCCCGGACGCACCCTGAAATTGAATTCATCAAGGCCCTTTACCTTAACGACCATCCCGACCTGATCGACACCTTTGTCAGCCGGGTCGATGAAATGCTGACCGGCGACAACCTGATGAACTGCCGGCTTTGCAAATACCGCGAACAGATCATCGGCCATGAAGGCGACCTGGGCCAGGCGCAGGTGGGGCACCACCATCACGTTCGGGGCATCGGAGTCGATGGTCACCACCACCACCACCATGACCATGAAAGCTGAAAAATTCAGCTACCTGCGCGACCCGGCGCAGATCTACCGGCGCTCTTTCGAACTGATCGGTCGGGCGGTGGATATGAGCGCCCTGCCGCCGGACATGGCGAGCGTCGCGGCGCGGCTGGCCCATGCCTGCGGCATGGCCGATTTGGTCGATGACCTGGCCTGGTCGGACGGCGCCGCCACCGCCGGCCGGGCGGCGCTGCGGGCGGGCGCGGCGATTATCACCGATGCCGAAATGGTCTCGGCCGGGATCATTCGAAAGCGTCTGCCCTGCGGCAACGCCGTGATCTGCACCCTGAACGGCGCCGGCGTGGCCGAACGCGCCGGCAATCTTGGCGTTACCCGGTCCGCCGCCGCGCTGGATTTGTGGCGGGACCACATCGAAGGCGCCGTGGTAACCATCGGCAATGCCCCGACCGCCCTGTTCCGGCTGCTCGAATTGCTCGCGGATGGCTGGCCCCGCCCGGCGTTAATTCTGGGCTTCGCCGTCGGTTTTGTCGGCGCCGTCGAATCGAAACAGGCGCTTGTCGACGAAGCGCCGGGTTTCGGGGTGCCTTATATTACGCTTTCGGGAAGGCGCGGCGGCAGCGCCCTGGCCGCCGCCGCCGTTAACGCCCTGGCCGGGGAGACGGGCCAATGAGCGATACCGCCTGGATCAACGTGGTCGGCCTGGGGGAAGACGGCCCGGATACATTGAGCCCGGCCGTCAGGACCATTGTCGAAACCGCCCAGTTGCTGGTTGGCGGCGACCGTCACCATGCAAAAATCACCGAATTCGGCGGTCGCCGCCTGACCTGGGGAAGCGGCTTCGAGGCGGCGATGGACGAAATCGAAGGATGCCGGGGCGAACGCATCGTGGTGCTGGCTTCCGGCGACCCCCTGCACTATGGCGTCGGCGCCACCCTGATCCGCCGTTTCGGCGAACGGGCCGTGACGGTGTTTCCGGCGTTGGGGGCGTTCAGCCTGGCCGCCGCCAGCATGGGCTGGTCGATCCCCGACTGCCGGCTGCTTACCATCCATGGCCGCCCGCTGGAAATTATCAACCTGCATTTATGTCCCGGCGCCCGGCTGCTGGTCCTGAGCCGCGATGGCGGATCGCCGGGGGATGTGGCCGCGCTGCTGACCGCCAGGGGCTATGGCGACAGCCGCGTGACGGTGCTTGAACATCTGGGCGGGAGCCGCGAAAAACGTATCGAAGGCCGGGCCGCCGACTGGCCGCATGGCCGTGTCGCCGATCTCAACACCCTGGCCGTAGAATGCCTTGGCGGTGATAACGCCCCGGCCCTGTCCAACGCCCCCGGCTTGCCCGACGAGGCCTTCGAACACGACGGCCAGTTAACCAAACGCGAAGTTCGCGCGGTCACCCTGGCCGCCTTGCAGCCGTTGCCGGGGCAGCTTTTGTGGGACCTGGGCGCGGGGTCCGGGTCGGTGGCCATCGAATGGCTGCGCCTGGGCGGCAACCGGCGGGCCATGGCCGTTGAAAGCGATCCCGATCGCCTCGCCCGAATCGCCCGCAATGCCGCCAACCTGGGTGTGCCGGGACTGGAAATTGTCGCCGGGCGATTCCCCGGGATAACGAAAAAAGATACCCCGGACGCCGTTTTCGTGGGTGGCGGAGTCTCCGAAACGGGCGTCATGGCGGCGGCCTGGGAAGCGCTCGGAAGCGGTGGCCGGATGGTCGCCAACGGGGTCACCACCGGGGCCGAACAGAGCCTGCTTGAATTTCACCGTATTCATGGCGGCGAGCTGGTTCGGCTAGGCGTCGAGCGGGCCGCGCCGATCGGCGGCAAGACGGCGTTCAGGCCGATGTTGCGGGTCACCCAGTATTCGGGCCGCAAACCATGACCGGCAAACTGTACGGCCTGGGCGTCGGCCCCGGCGACCCGGACCTGATGACCCTGAAGGCGGTGAAAGTCCTTGGGGCGGTGCCGGTAATCGCCTATCTGGTCTCGACATCGTCGAACCAATCGGTGGCCCGCGCCATCGCCGACCGTTTTATCGGGCCGGACAAGACGGAAATCGAGATTCCCATGGCCATGCTGGAAGACGCCGGACCGGGCGGCGGCGTCTACGACCGGTACGCCGGGGCCATCGCCGGGCACCTGGATGCCGGACGCGATGTCGCCTGGCTGTGCGAAGGCGACCCGCTGTTGTTCGGCTCGTTCATGTATATCCTGGAAAGACTGGGCCCGGACTACCGCGTGGAAACCGTGCCGGGGGTCAGTTCGCTGGGCGCGGCGGCGGCGGCGGCGGGCTTGCCGCTGGTTTCGCGCCGCCAGTGTCTGGCGGTTGTCCCGGCGACCTTGCCGCGCGACCAGCTGGAACGCCGCCTGGCCGGCGGCGACGCCGTGGCCATTTTCAAGGTCGGTCGCCATCTGGACAAGATTCGCGATATTCTCGGCAGCAATGGCCGGGCCGAAGGCGCGGTCCTCGTCGAACGGGCGACCCTGCCCGATTGCCGCGTCCTGCCGCTTGACGAAGTGACCGGCGGCAGTCGCTATTTCGCCATGATCCTGCTCCCGCCACGCCCGAAGACCGGAGCAAACGGATGATCGCCCTGATCGCCCTCGACGCCGCCGGATACCAATTGGCCCGGCGCCTGAAAAATCACTTCGCGGGGGCCCGCGTGCATGGCCTGGCCGGACGCACCGGCGGGGCCGATGTCGAATTTTCCGAAGTCGGCGGGCACCTGCGGCAACTGTTCCGGTCCGGCGAAACCATCGTCGGCGTTTGCGCCGCCGGGATCCTGATCCGCGCCCTGGGTCCGGTCCTGGGCGATAAAATGGCCGAACCGCCGGTGCTGGCCGTGGCGGCGGATGGCGGCAGTGTGGTGCCGTTGCTGGGCGGTCATCGCGGCGGCAACCGGCTGGCCCTGGAAATTGCCGCGCTGACCGGCGGCCACGGGGCGCTGACCACGGCCGGCGATGTCCGTTACGGGCTGGCGCTGGACGATCCGCCGGCTGGCTGGCGGGTCGCCAACGGGGCCGCCGTGAAGGCCGTCTCGGCCCGTCTGCTGGCCGGCGAAACGGTGCCGCTGGTCCGGAATTGCGGCAATACCGGCTGGCTGACCGACAGCGCCGCGCCGTTTGCCGCCGCCGCCGAAGGCGATGGCCAAGGCTGTGTCCGGGTGACCGAGAAGGCGGTCGGCGACCCGGAAATGGACGTCATTTTGCATCCGCCGGTGCTGGCCCTTGGTCTTGGGTGCGAGCGCGATTGCGACCCCCGGGAACTGATCGGTCTGGCCGGGGACAGCCTGGACCGGGCCGGACTGTCGCCGCTGGCCGTCGCCTGCGTCGTCTCCATCGATGTCAAGATGGACGAACCGGCCATTCATGCCGTCGCCGCGCATTTGAATGTGCCGGTGCGGTTTTTCGGCGCCGCCGAACTGGAAGCCCAGGCTTGCCGATTGGCCAATCCGTCGGATGTGGTGTTCGAAGAAGTCGGCTGCCATGGCGTCGCCGAAGGGGCGGCGCTGGCCGCGGTCGGCGATGAGGGCCTGTTGCGGGCCGAAAAAAATCGTTCGAAACGCGCCACCTGCGCCATCGGCTTCGCCGAAAACGGCATCGATCCCGCCGGCGTCGGCCACCGGCGCGGTCGGCTCCGCATCGTCGGCATCGGCCCCGGCGCCGATGAATGGCGGACCCCGGCGGCGACGGCGGCGCTGGCCGCCGCCACCGATGTGGTCGGTTACGATCTTTATCTGAAGCTGATCGAACACCTGATCGGCGGCAAGGCCCGCCATTCGTCGCCACTGGCCCATGAAGAAGAACGAGTCCGCAAGGCGCTGGATCTGGCCGCCGAAGGTAAATCGGTGGCCCTGGTCTGTTCCGGCGACGCCGGCATCTACGCCCTGGCGACGCTGGCGTTCGAATTGCTGGACCGCGAGAACAAGGCCCGGTGGAACCGTGTCGATTTGGCCGTAACGCCGGGAATTTCGGCTTTCCAGGCCGCCGCCGCGCGTATCGGCGCCCCTATGGGCCACGATTTCTGCACCATATCGCTGTCCGATCTGCTGACTCCGTGGCCGGAAATCGAACGCCGCCTGAAGGCCGCCGCCAGCGGCGATTTCGTCGTTGCCCTTTATAACCCGGTGTCGAAACGCAGGGTCGCCCAGTTAACCCGGGCCCGCGATTTACTGTTGCAGGGCCGCCCCGCCGATACCCCGGTGGCCCTGGCCCGCAATCTTGGCCGGGTCGGTGAAACCATGGAAGTCATTACCCTGGGCGAACTGACGCCCGGCCATGCCGACATGCTGACGATGATCGTCATCGGCAATTCACAAAGCAGATTGATCGACCGCGGCCACCGCCGCTGGCTGTACACGCCACGCGGCTATGCCGCCAAGATGGCCGGGGGCGACGCCAAATGACCGTTCATTTTATCGGCGCCGGACCGGGTGCTGCGGACCTGATAACCGTGCGCGGCCTTGATCTTATAAAGCGGGCCGGCCTGGTGCTTTACGCCGGGTCGCTGGTGCCGGAGGCGGTCGTCGCCGAGGCCCGGACGGACGCCCGCGTGGTCGATACCGCGCCGCTGCATCTGGATCAGATAATCGCCGAAATCGAGGCCGCCCACGGGCGCGGCGCCGATATCGCCCGCGTCCATTCAGGCGACCCGTCGTTATATGGCGCCATCGCCGAACAGATGCGCCGGCTCGACGGCCTGGGCATCGACTACGATGTGACCCCCGGCGTTTCCGCCTATGCGGCGGCGGCGGCGGCGATGAAAACGGAACTGACCCTGCCCGGCGTCAGCCAGACCGTAATTCTGACCCGGACGGCGGTACGGTCATCCGACATGCCCGGCGGCGAAGACCTGGCCAGCCTGGGCAAAAGCGGCGCTACCCTGGCCCTGCACCTGTCGGTCAATAATATGGCCAAGGTAGTCCGCGACCTGATCCCCCATTACGGCGCCGATTGCCCGGCCGCCATGGTCTACCGCGCCAGTTGGCCCGACCAGTTGATTATTCGCGGCGTGCTTGGCGATATCCGCGGCAAGGTAAAGGCCGCCGGCGTCACCCGCACGGCGCTGATTCTGGTCGGCCGGGTGCTCGATCAAAATGGCTTCGACGAATCCCGGCTTTACGCCGCCGACCATCATCATGTGCTAAGACCGAAGGCTTAGCCAGCGCAAGGCGTCCTCGACGCCGGCGGCCCGCTCGCCCGGTTCGTCCGGCGGGCGGGCGATCAGCACGATCGGGATCATCAGTTCCCGGGCGGCGGTGATCTTGGCCGGAAGGTTCGCGCCGCCGCTGTTTCTGGAAACCAGTACGTCGATGCGGTGTTCCCGCAGCAGCGCTTTTTCGCCGGCCGGCGAAAACGGCGGCCGCCCGGTGATGACGGTGGCCCCGGCTATCGGCAGCGGCTCTTCGGGCCGGTCGATCACCCGGATTACGAAGGCCATGTCCGGCATGGCGGCAAAAGCGGTCAGGCCGCCATGGCCGAAGCTCAGGAACGCCCGCCGGCCGAGCTTCGACGCCGCCTTCGCGGCGGTCGCGAAACTATCGACTTCAAGCGCCTCGCCGACCGGCCATGACGGGCGTCGCAAAATCAGTCGCGGCGTACCCGTTTGCCGACAGGCGGCGGTAGCGTTTCGCGATATATTGGCGGCGAAAGGATGGGTGGCGTCGATCAGCAGGTCGATCTTTTCAGACACTATATAATGGGCCAGTCCGTCGCCGCCGCCGAAACCGCCGACCCGGACCCGGCCCGGCAGCGGGCGTGGATTTTTTACCCGGCCGGCCAGCGAGCTGATTACTTCCAGCCGCCCGGCGAACCGCTCGACAGCGCGTTTCGCCAGTTGCGCCGCCTCGGCGACGCCGCCAAGAATAAGCAGCCGCTTGCTCATGACCGGCCCGCCAGGGTTCCCCGGCGGTCGAAAACGATCACTTCGACCATACTGTCGCCGGCCAGGGTGGCCATTGCCGTTTCCCGGGCCAGCGCGGCGATGCGCCCGGCCAGCGGCAGGCCGTCCCGCCGGGCCATATCCAGGACTTGCTGGGCGGTGTTGGCGGTACGGGCGGCGGCGGCGGTTTTTTTCGAAGCGCCGAGGCCGTCCATCAGGTCCGCCAGCCGGTCGAAATCCACCTTGGAGCGCGACGAATGCAGGTCCATGCAGCCCTGACCAAGCTTGGCCATTTTGGCGAAACCGCCGGCGATGGTCAGCCTGGGGACCGGGTGACGGCGCAGATATTTCAACATGCCGCCGGCGAAATCACCCATCTCGATCAAGGCCGTTTCAGGCAGGCCGTACAACGCCTGCACGGCGGCCTCCGAAGTCTTGCCGGTGGCCCCGGCCAGATGTTCCAGACCGGCGGCGCGGCCGACATCGATGCCGCTGTGGATCGCCTGAATCCAGGCCGAACAGGAAAAAGGCCGGACCACCCCGGTGGTGCCCAGAATCGACAGGCCGCCCTTGATGCCAAGCCGCCCGTTCATGGTTTTTTTCGCCAGTTCCCGGCCACCGGGAATGGCCACGGTGACCGAAAAATCGGCCGGCGCGGAAAACTCCGTGGCGGCGGCACGAATATTTTCCGCGATCATTTTTCTGGGACCCGGATTGATCGCCGCCTCGCCAACCGGTACCGGCAGGCCCGGCAGGGTCACCGTGCCGACCCCGACCCCGGCGCTGAAGGTGATGCCGGCGCCCGGCGGGCCGCGTTCCACGGTAACGACGATTTCCGCCCCGTGGGTGACGTCGGGGTCGTCGCCGGCATCCTTGATAACCCCGGCGGTGGCGGTGTCGCCGTCGCTTGAATGCCGCGACAGGGCGAAAACCGGGGTTTTGCCTTTCGGCAGGGTAATGCCGACCGATCCGGAAAATTCACCCGACAACAGGGCGCGGACCGCCGCCGTCGCGCCGGCGGTGGCGCAGGCGCCGGTGGTCCAGCCGGGGCGCAGGGCGGCTTTCGGTTTCGCTGCGGTTTCAAATAAGTGCTTGCCGGACATGGCCGGTAATGTAACCTGCCACCGGTAAAAATGGTAATCCGGTTTGTCGGCGATTACAGTTAGGCTATCATCGGATTGCAATCAGTAGCGCCGGGCGAACAGGCAGGACTTCATGGCGGACCGGAAAGAGAAAAAAAACGACCCGAACGGGGCCTCCGGCAAAAAAGGCGGCGGCAAGGTGCCGCGATGGATGGCGTATTCCATCCTGTTCGCGGCGGCCGGGTTCGCGGTCGTGATCTGGTCGCGGTATGTGGCCCCGGGAACGCCGGCGGCCAGGTTTTTTTCCGGCGAGACCGCCGGCCAGGCCAGGATCGGCGGCCCTTTTACCCTGGTTAATCAGGATGGCGGGACGGTAACCCAGGCCGATTTCCGGGGCCGCTACATGCTGGTCTACTTCGGCTATACATTTTGCCCCGATATCTGCCCGACAACGCTTAGCAACATGGCCGAGGCGCTCGATATGATCGGGGATAAGGCGGCCGCCGTGACCCCGGTCTTCATCAGCATGGATCCGGCGCGGGATACACCGGAACAGATGAAAATGTACATCAAGTATTTTGACCCGAGGCTGGTCGGGCTGACCGGTAGCCAGGAACAGGTGGCGGCGGTGGTCGAAGCCTACAAGGCGTATTCGGTCAGGGCCGACGAGGGCAAGGATTCCGGCGGCAGCGACGACGGAGAATATCTGATAGATCATTCCGCGAGTGTCTATCTGATGGGTTCCGACGGTGAATTCGTGTTCCATTTCAATCAGGGCGTCAGCGCCGAAGAATTAGCGAAACGGCTGGAGGAATTTTTATAAATGGAGGAAAACACGACACTGCGGAATTCCGTCCCGCCCGGGGCCGGGCTGATTATCGCGGCGCCGGCTTCCGGTTCCGGCAAAACGGTATTCACCCTGGGATTATTGCAGCACCTGTCTCGCGCCGGCATCGATATCGCGTCCGCCAAGGTTGGGCCGGATTATATCGATCCGGCATTTCATGCCGCGGCGACCAAGACGACCTGCATCAATCTCGATTATTGGGCCATGCGTCCCGCCATGCTGATGCGGGCGGCGTTTGAATTGGGCGCCGCCGGGGCGACGGTTATTTGCGAGGGCGTGATGGGGCTTTTCGACGGCGCCGTGCAGGAACAGGGTTCGACCGCCGACCTGTCGGAAATGACCGGCTGGCCGATTATTCTGGTCATTGACGCCGGGTCCCAGGGCGCTTCGGCCGGGGCCGTGCTGCGCGGTTTCACCACGCACAGGCCGGGCCTGGAAATCGCCGGCATCGTCTTTAACCGCATCGGCGGCGACAGGCATCGGAATATTCTGGCTGCCGCCGCCGCCGCCGTCGCGCCGGAAATCCCGGTCCTTGGCTTTATCCCGCGAAAAGGTGAATTGAACCTGCCGAGCAGGCACCTGGGGCTGATTCAGGCGGGCGAATATCGGAATCTTGAACTGCTGCTGGAAGCGGCGGCCAACCAGGTCGAGCTTCATGTCGATGTCGAGAAATTATTGACCCTGGCGCGGCCCCTGAAGGGCCGGGACCGGATCGCCGGGGCCGGCGCGCCGTCCGCCGTCAGGCCGCTTGGCCAGAACATCGCCATCGCCGAGGACGAGGCATTTACCTTCCGCTATCCGCTGATTGTCGAGGGTTGGCGGGACCAGGGCGCCGCGATCAGTTTCTTTTCGCCGCTTGACGATGAACCGCCGCCCGAAGATGCCGACGCCGTCTACCTGCCGGGTGGATACCCGGAACTGCACGCCTACCGGCTGGCCACGGCGACCGCCTTCATGGATGGCCTGCGCGCCGCGGCGGCGCGCGGGGCGATGGTTTTCGGCGAATGCGGCGGCTATATGGTGCTGGGCAAGGGGATGATTGACGCCGATGGCCAGCGGCATGTGATGTCGGGCCTGCTGTCGCTGGAAACGTCATTCGCCGAACCCAAGCTGCATCTGGGATATCGCGACCTGGAACTGGATGTCGGGGCGGCCCTGGGGTCGGGTAATATTCTGGGGGCGCCGGGCGCCAGGTTCCGCGGCCACGAATTCCATTACGCCACGGTCCTGAAGGAAAGTCCGGGGGCGCCGTTGTTCCAGTGCCGCGACGCCGGCGGTGAAGACCTGGGCCTGGCCGGCCTGGCCGATGGCCGGGTGATGGGATCTTTCATTCATTTGATCGACCGGTTCGACGAAGATGCCTGATGCCGCGCCAGGTGAAACGGAACCGTTCTGGGAAACCAAGCGGCTTGATGAAATGAACGCCCGGGAATGGGAATCCCTGTGCGACGGCTGCGCCAGATGCTGCCTTGAAAAGCTTGAAGACAGCGACGGCGGCGCGGTCAGCTACACCGACGTCGCCTGCACCCTGCTTGATGTCCATTCCTGCCGCTGCACCAATTACGCAGAGCGCCGGAAATTCATGCCCGACTGCGAACGCCTGACCGTCCGCAATGTGCAATATCTGCACTGGATGCCATCGACCTGCGCCTACAAGCTGCTGGCCAACGGCGCGCCGCTGCCGGCCTGGCACCCGCTGGTCAGCGGCTCGCCGGATTCCGTCCACCGGGCCGGCGTATCGGTACGCGGTCGCGCCGTGCCGGGCGCCCTGGCCGGCGATCTGGAAGATCACATAGTCAGCTGGCCCAATGCCGGGGGGTATATAAATGACTAACGTGGGCGGCGTGTTCGCCGCCGCGCTAACGCCTCTAAACGCCGATTTATCGGTCAACGGCAAGGCCCTGGTGGACCACTGCCGCTGGCTGCTGGAAAACGGCTGCGATGGCCTGGCGGTGCTGGGGACGACCGGCGAGGCCAATTCGTTTTCCGTGGAAGAACGCATCGGGATCGTCGATACGCTGATCGAAGGCGGGGTGCCTGGCCGGGTGTTGATCCCCGGCACCGGATGCTGCTCGATCCCCGATACCGTCGCGCTCAGCCGTCATGCCGTGGAAAACGGCGCCGCCGGGGTGCTGATGCTGCCGCCGTTCTATTACAAGGGGGTCGGCGACGACGGCCTGTTCGCCGCCTACAGCGAAGTGATCGAGCGGGTCGGCGACGCCCGGCTCAGGGTATATCTTTACCATTTCCCGCAAATGTCGGCGACGCCCATAAGCTACGGCCTGATCGAACGGCTGCTGGCCCGCTATCCCGGCACAATCGCCGGCATGAAGGACAGTTCCGGCGATTACGCCAATATGTCGGGCGCGGCAAAACGGTTTCCCGGTTTCGGGGTGTTTTCGGGATCCGATGAATTCCTTTCGCCGCTGCTGCGCGACGGCGGCATCGGCTGCATTACCGCCGTCGCCAATATCGCCGGCAACCGGGCCGCCGAAATCTATGCCGCCTGGGGTTCCGGCGATGCCGCGGCGATGGATGCGGCCCAGGAAAAACTAAGCGCCGTGCGCCGTGTGGTTGCCGCCTATCCGCTGTCGGCGGCCCTGAAGGATATCGTGGCCCGCCACCGGGGCGATGCCGCCTGGCGGACGGTGCGGCCGCCCCTGGTCGCCCTCGACGACCGCCACTCGGCGGAACTGGCCGAACGACTGGGGGCCACCGGCCACCGGCTGCCTGAATGTTGAAGCGGCAATACCGGCTTGAAATCGAAGGCCGCAGCATACCCTTGACGGTGCGCCGGAATCCCCGTGCCCGGCGCATGATTCTCAGGCTGGATATCGCCGGCGACGGCGCCGTGGTTACCATTCCGGCCGATACCGCCATGGCCGACGGCCTGGCCATGGCGCGCCGTCAGTCGGGCTGGCTGGTCAAACAACTGGGCGCCCTGCCGGACCGCCTGTCGTTTTCCGAGGGCGCCCGGATTCCCTATTTGGGCCGGGACCACACCCTGCTTGCAAGGCCGGGCCGGCGTGGCGTTATCGAACGGCGGGGGCAGGCGATCCACATACCGGGCCGGCCCGAGCATATGGCGCGGCGGCTGACCGACTGGTTCAGGGGCCAGGCCCGGCGGGAAATTTCCCGCCGGGCCGCGGCCAAGGCGGCATCGATTGGGCGGACCCCGCGCCGGATCACCATCCGCGATGCCCGCTCGCGCTGGGGGTCATGTTCGGCGGGTGGCGGGCTGTCCTTCAGCTGGCGGCTGATGATGGCCCCGGAAGCGGTGCTGGATTATGTTGTCGCCCACGAAGTCGCCCATTTGGCCCACATGAACCATTCCGCCCGTTTCTGGCGGACGGTGGCGAAGCTTGCCGACGACGTGGAAGCCTCGCGCGCCTGGCTTCGCGGCAATGGCGCGCGGCTGCACCGGATAGGCTGATGCCGCCCTTGCAAGCCCTGCTGTTCGATGTTGACGGCACCATGGCCGATACCGAGGACGGCCATCGCCGGGCCTTCAATCAGGCGTTCCGGGATTTCGGTTATGACTGGCTCTGGGACCGGCCGTTATATGGCCAATTACTGGCGGTAACCGGGGGCCGGGCCAGAATCCGCCATTATCTGGCCGGCAGCCATCCCGAAATGCTCGACCGGGACGATTGCGAAAGCCGGATCGCCGAACTGCACGGGCGCAAAACCGAACACTATGTGGCGGCCCTGGGCGGCGGCGGAATTACCCTTCGCCCCGGCGTCGAACGGTTGATTTCGGAAGCCCGGGAACAAGGCGTCCGGCTGGCGATAGCGACCACCACGACGCCGCTTAACGTTCAGGCGCTGCTTGAAAATACGCTTGGCCGCCAGGCGCTCGACTGGTTCGACGCCATCGCCGCCGGGGACTGCGTCGAACATTTGAAGCCGGCCCCGGATGTCTATCTTTGGGTGCTCGACAAGCTTGGACTGCCAGCCGCCGCGTGCCTGGCCCTGGAAGACAGCGCCAATGGCCTGAAGGCGGCCCGCGCCGCCGGGGTCATGACGGTCGTCACCCACTGCCCCTATACCCGCGACCATGATTTCGGCGGCGCCATCGCAATCGCCGACAGCCTGGGCGACGGCGACCGCCCGGCGCACTTTGATTCGGGGGGGAATTCCGCTAAAACCGTCATCGATATGGATTTGCTGCGCCGGTGGCATGACGGGCGGGCGGGAAAAGGATAATGGTTTCTTTCATGATCGGTCGACGGAAGCGAAAAAGAAGGGCCTTGCGGAGTCTGTAGCCGACCTTAATTTCGATGATAAAGCATGAATATTCAGTACCGAAAAAATTATTTGATGACCATTCCGGCGATCATCCTGATCGTCATCGCGGCGTATTTTAGTTACGCCAAGATCGAAAACGACACCCGCGCCGAAATCGGCCGGACGCTGCAAACGGTGTTGAACGGTTCCCATCAGTCATTGCGCAACTGGCTGCACGACCAGAAAGCGCTGGCCCGGACCTGGGCCGATAACGAACAGTTGCGCAGGTACGCGGTCGAACTGACACGGGGGTCCAATTATAATCAGGACCTGATCCGGGCGCCGGCGCAGGCCGCCCTGCGCAAGCTGCTGTTGCCGGTCCTGAAGCAAACCGGCAACAGGGGCTATTTCCTGATTGACCCGGACTTTATCAATCTGGCGTCCAGCCGGGACTATAACCTGGGTTTCAGTAATCTTCTGATTGTTCAGGAAGACTTTCTGGACCGGACCTGGGCGGGGCAGACCCTGGTCAGCATTCCGCAGTCCTCGGACGTGCCGATCAGGGATTTCGCGGGCGAACTGGTTGATCGTTATTCCACCATGTTCGTCGCCACCCCGGTCAAGGACGATAGCGGCAGGGTTATCGCCATCCTGGCGTTTCGTCTGGATCCGGACGAAGGCTACAGCAGGATTCTGGCGGCCGGCCGATTCGGCCAAAGCGGCGAGACATACGCCTTCGACCGCACCGGCCGGTTGCTAAGTGAAAGCCTTTTCAACCGGCAGCTTGAACGCATCGGCCTGCTGCCAAACACCAAACATTCCTCGCTGCTGATTCATATTCGCGATCCCGGCGTTGATTTAACGGCCGGCGGCAAACCCGACAGGCCCTGGCAACAACAGCCGCTGACCCGGATGGCGCGAAGCGCCGCAGCCGGTGAAAACGGCCTGGATCTGGACGGGTATCGTGATTACCGGGGGGTCAGGGTGATCGGCGCCTGGGACTGGGACAAGGAATACGGCTTTGGCATCGCCACCGAGATCGATTTTGTCGAGGCTTACCGGTCCCTGTGGAACACCCGCCTGGTGATCGCCCTGTTCGCCGTTTTTTCCTGCATGCTGTTAATTGGTCTTGCCGCCATATCGGGCAAGGGCCAAAGGAAAGTCGCCGAAAGCGGGGAACGGCTGTCACTGGCTATCGAAAATATTTCCGACGGTTTCGCCCTGTACGACGCCGATGACCGGCTGATTCTGTTTAACAGAAAATTTCGCCGATTGTATCCCGGCGCCTATGACCTGGTCGTGCCCGGGGTTCGTTTCGAGGATCTGGTGCGAGCCGGGGCCAAGCGGGGAGAATTTCCCGCCGCCCGCGGACGGATCGAGCAATGGCTGGCCGAAAGAATGGAGTTGCGCCGCGAACCGGCGGCGGTTTTTGAAGAACAGGCTATCGGCGGGCGCTGGATCAGGGTCGCCGAAAAAGCGGTGCCGGGGGGCGGCCGGGTCGGTATTTTCGCCGATATTACCGATCTTGTCGCGGCCAGGGAAGAAGCCGATTTGGCCAACCGGGCAAAATCGCAATTTCTGTCATCCATGAGCCACGAACTAAGGACGCCGCTTAACGCCGTTCTCGGGTTTGCCCAGATGCTGGAATTCAACCCCAAGGAACCGCTGACCGCCGATCAGAAACACTGTGTCGATCACATCATGAACGGGGGGCAGCATCTTCTGGAACTTATCAACGAGGTGCTGGATCTGGCGAAAATTGAATCCGGCACGGTGACGCTTTCGGTAGAGGATGTCGCGACCCACGAACTGCTTGAAGAATGCCTGACGCTGGTTGACGGCATCGCCCGGAAAGGCGGCATAACCGTTCATATGACGGGCGATGACCGGGATTGGCCGCCGATCCACGCCGATTACACCCGAACCAAGCAAATTATTCTGAATCTGCTGTCGAACGCCATCAAATACAACCGGACCGATGGTTCGGTATTTGTCGAAAGCGAACCTGGCGAAAACGGTATGCTGAGAATTATCGTGCGCGACACCGGCCCCGGAATACCGGAAAAACTGCGCGATGGCCTGTTCGAGCCATTCAACCGGCTGGGCGCCGAAAGTTCCGAAATAGAAGGCACCGGCATCGGCCTGACGATTACCAAGGAACTGGTTGAAATAATGGATGGGCGGGTCGGCGTGGAAAGCGTGATCGGCGAAGGCTCGACTTTCTGGATCGACCTGCCGCTTTCCGAAAACACCGACGCCGTTTCCGGCATTGTAAAACAGGCGGCGTCCGGAACCACGGATATGGCGGTCGACCTGTCGGGAAGGGTTCTCTACGTCGAAGACAATCCCTCTAATCTCAAACTGATGGAAATGATTTTCGGCAGGGCCTCCGGCCTGAAGCTGACGACGGCCAAGTCTGCCGAAATTGGCCTTGAGCTGGCCCGCGCGGCGAAACCGGATGCGATTTTGATGGATATAAACCTGCCTGGAATGGACGGCTATGCGGCCCTGGAAGAATTAAAAAAGGATCCCGAAACCAGCCATATCCCGGTCATCGCCGTAACCGCCAATGCAACCGGTCGGGACCTGAAAAAAGGCAAGGAAGCCGGGTTCCTGGAATACCTTACGAAACCGGTCAATGTAACCGAACTGATGGCGGCGCTGCACCGGGCGCTGACCGGATAGGCGCCTATCCGGTAATATCGCCACCGACAATATCAGCCGTTTTCTCGATATTTCCGCTGTCCAGCCGGTAAATTTCGAAATTCAGGCCTTTTTCAAGAATGATATTTTCTCCTCCGGCCTCGATCGGTACGGCCAGCGAATTCGACAGGCGGCGTTTCAGGGTTTCGACATCGACCTCGCCGTCGATGCCCAGGGCGATGATGCCGAAGGTGAATTGATTATCCAGCCGGGCCACCGTATCGGTATCGCGCACCACCTTTTGCAGCCGTTTGGATATTTCCAGCAGGGCGTCCTTGCCGGCCTGGTCGCCGTCGCCGTGTTGCAGGTTGGTCAGTTCCTTAAGGTCGATTACCGCCAGCGCAGAATGATTGCCCGAACGTTTGTCCTGGCTGAGGGCGTGCTTCAGGCGATCGAGGAAAACGGCCTTGTTAGGCAGGCCGGTAATTTCGTCGTAAAGCGGGGTGCCGTGCTGGCTGTCGCGTATGGTCGCCTCGAATCGCCCGGCGATGGCGCGGGTAAGATTGATGCTGACTTCCGGATTTTCCTCGACCAGCTTGATAAAGTTGTCTTTCGACATGGCCAACACCGAAGTATCGCTTTTGGCCGTCAGGGTCGCCGTGCGGGGAACATCGCACAGCAGCGCCAGTTCTCCGAACAGTTCGCCGCGCCCGAAGGTGGCGACGGTCTTGGCCCCGTCCGCGCCATCGACGATGACATTCATTTCGCCACTCAGCACGACATAGGCGCTTTCGCCCTTGTCGCCCTGCCGGAACAGTGTTTCTCCGGCTTCGAGACGTAATGCGTTACTGGCGAAGGCCAGCAGTTTCAGGCGTGACCGGTCCATGCCGGCGAAAAACGGAATGCCGGCCAGCATGTGGGCTTCCCGGTTAATCGATGACTGGGCGTCGGTCGGGCCGGGCTCGACCGTTTCGGCGTGATCGACCGGTTTGACATCATCGCCGCCGCTGCTGACCTTGCCCTGATCGACTATCAGGAAATTATCGTAAAGGGTCGGGTCCTCGATCTGATCCTCGACCCAGATCAAGCCGCGACCGTCCATCAATGTCTTGACGCGGCGGAATATTTCCTGCTGACCGGGTTTGTCGAGCGAGGCCAGGGCCTTGTTGACTATCAGCACCCGTGGCCGCTTGATAAGACAGCGGGCGAGCGAAAGTTTCTGCCGCTGGGCCATCGACAGGCGCTTGCCGGCGATGCCGACATCGGAATCCAGCCCGACGGCGGCGATCCGGGTGCGCAGACCAAGTTTGTCGATCACCCCGGCCAGCAGTTTGTTGATCTGTTCCGGCCCGCCGGCCTTGTTGAAGGCGGTCTTGCCAAACAGGATATTGTTCAGGATATTGCTCGAAGATATGTATTTGTCGGCATGGAAAAATTCTATGCTGGATGCCGTGTCTTCGCCCATGCTGTCGATAAACAGGCGCCTGGCCCGCAGGATTTTTTCCTGTAGGCCGGCATCGATCATGTCCAGCCGGTGGCGGGCGGGGACCAGCTTGAATGCCAGGTCCGACAGCAGATGGCGCTCGCCCTGTTCAAGCCCGTCAAGGCCGATTTCCGACACCCGGCCCAGAATTTTCTGATATTCCGGAATCATTTCCGAATCGATGAAGCTGAAGCGCTCGAAAAAATCGTGGCCCGGCGGCAGGTCGTGGAACAGTTCGACCATCAACTTGGCGACGGCGGCGCCGATATCCAGGAATGGGCCGGTCAGGTTGCACTGTTCAAGGACGGTGGCGATTCGCGCGTTGCCGCCCAGGGTCTCGACATTGAAGGTGTCGTCAACCGGTGCGCCGAACAGGATGTTTTCGGCGACCGATGCGTTGCTGTTGAAGGTATCGATATCGAAAACCTCGACCAGGTCTTTCATGTCCGGACTTTGCAGGTGTTCCCGGATGGCCGCCCGGGCCTGCAGCACGCCGCCGACCAGGTCGGGATAACGACTGGTGTCGAAGGTTCGCTGCAAACCGATCTGGAAGACATCCCGGTCCAGGCCGACATCGGCCAGAACCTCGACCGCCCGGTCCAGCAGCGCGGTCCGGTCGGCGGCGCCGGATGCGGCGTAATCGATCCAGTCGGCCTTGTTGTCATAAGGGCTGTTGCCGGTTTTTTCGGACTCGGCCAGCAATTCCGAAGCGGCCTCATCGGGCGGTTCGCCCTGATTGGGCCGGTGGTTCAGGCCAAGCAGCAGATTGTCCATGATGGTGCCCGACCGGATGAACGGTTCCTGATCCACATAGGCGATATAGCGCCCGAAAAAGGCGGTCGGCAGGTCGTCCATAAAAGTATCGCCGATTTTCAGGCGGCCGCCGGTCGGCCATACTTTTCGGGCGATCAGGTCGGCAACCGTTGTTTTGCCGTTGCTGTCGGGTCCGGAAATGGCGGTGTGGCTGGTTAAATCGACCTCGAAAAAGGCGCCCGACAACGCCGCCATTCCCGCTTCTTCCTCGTAGCTCAGATTGGCCGCCGAAATTGGGCCGTCGATCCATTCCGGCGGCGATGCGGGCGCGTCGATCAGGCGTTCGTCGATCATGCCGGCGGGGTGAAACTGGTCGATCAGTTGTTCGTACTTGATTCGCGAGTCTTCCATGGACTGGTAATACTTGAGCAGTTCCTTCCACGGCGCCGACAAATCCTTGTAGGCGGCCAGCACGGCGACCAGGGCGCCAATCGACATGGATCCGGTGATGACCAGATAGCCGCCGATGGAATAGAAGAAAAACGGCGTCAACTGGGCCAGGAAATTATTCAGGAACTTGATGAAAAACTTTTTGCGAAAAATCTCCAGCCTGATCCGGTTCACCCGGCCCAGCCGGTCGCTGAAATCGCTCAGTTCGTAATTGACATAGTCATGGGACCGGATATCGCCGACGCCGGTGACCATTTCACCCAGCCGTTCGGATATCTTGCGCACGGCCTTGACCCGCTCCTTGCCCAGCAGGTTGACCTTTTTTTGCAGCTTCGGAATAAAATAGCCCTGCAACGGATACAGCGCCATGGCGGCGATGCCCATCATCGGGTCCTGGATGGAGATAAAGGCCAGGATGGTGATCAGGGTGCCGCCCTGAAAGGCCGGTAGAGAGAACGCCTCGCCGATGAAACCGCCCAGCGGTTCGGTTTCCGTGGTCACCATCGAGACGATTTCGCCCTGCGACAGTTTGCGGAAATGCGGCAGCGGGAAGCGCAGTACCCGCTTGATCAACTGGTAACGCAGGCGCCTGAGCATGCGTTCGCCCAGGCCGCCACGGTAGACATTAACGTAATACTTGAAAATTCCGTTGATGCACACAAAACCCAGAAACGCGGTGCACAGGACCCACAGATAAGTCAACTGATCCATTTCGAAATCGAACAGGGTAAACACCCCGCCGCCGCCGCCGATGGCGTCGTTGATGATGATCTTGGGCAGGTCCATGCTGACGTAAAGGAACGGGAACGACGCCGCAATCAGCAGCAGCAAGACAATCTGCTGCGGCTTGCTATAGCGGTATATATAGCCGAAAATACCTTTTTCCATGCATCCCCTGGCGGCCTTTCCGGCCATTTTTACTCCGCCGCGAACACCGTTACCCGTTACGGTCATTCCGGGCGGCCCGGTCCGCCTCTATGGTTGGGGAAGTTGACCGTTTTGGCAAGCTTTCTGTGCCATAGGCGCAATATTGCCGGTGCCCCGGCCGGATGGCATGTATGTATAAATTCGCAACCCCGCGTGCGTTCTTGCCCGCATTTATTGCGAACCCGCCACCAACCCGCCGGTCGCCAGCGAGAAATAGGTTTCGACGATTTCCGGAATGCTGACGCTTTTCACCGGGTCGTACCAGCGGGACACCCAGTTGCACATGCCCAGCAACCCGAAGGCGACCATTTTCGGGTCCAGGTCGGTGCGGAATTCGCCGCCATCCTGCCCTTCCGCCACCAGCCGGGTCCACAGCTCGCTGTAGCCGTCCCAGATTTTTCGTATTTCCGACAGTTTGTCGTCGTTGCTGGCGAAATGGCTTTCCCGCAGCGCCACGCTCATTTCCAGATAGGCCGGATTGAAGGCGTCCAGATGGTTCTGGATGGCGGCGTGCAGCTTGTCGGTCGAGCCCAGATTGGAATCGCATATCCGTTGCAGGTTTCGATGCAGCGACGTCGATTGCGGCAGGATAATTTCCAGCAGGATATCGCCGCGGTTCTTGAAATAGTAATAGACCCCTTCGCGCTTGATGCCGGCGGCCCGGGCGATATCCTCGATAGAGGTATCTGCGACCCCCTTGCGGGCGAATATTTCCGCCGCCCGGCGTAGAATTTCCCGTCGTCTGCTCATCTCCGGAACCCTAATGAGGATACCGCAGGACCGCAAGATTTTTTTTTACATTGTGTAAACAATACATATTTAATCAAGAAAATTCTTGTGAAAATTGGTGATTTTCATCATTTTTATGGCCTGATGTATTTTACAGTATCGTAAAACTGTTGCAAATTATGGAATCTCGTGCGATAAAAAACCTCAGGGAGGAGCCATGAATTACGAAGATTTTATAGGCAGGGAATACCCCGCTTTCTCGGCCGATGTCGAAAAGGGGCGGCTGCGCCAGTTCGCCGCCGCCATCGGCGAGACCGATCCGCTGTACACCGATGAAGACGCCGCCCGCGCCGCCGGATATGCCTCGTTGCCGGCGCCGCCGACGTTTCCCTTCGCCATCGCCATGGATGCCGGGCAATCGTTCAATATCCTGGCCGACATGGGGATCGATGTTTCGAAGGCCGTGCACGGGGCGCAGGGCTTTACCTACCGGCGGCCCATCTGCGCCGGCGACCGGATCACCGGCGTTCAGAAAATCACCAACGTATTCGAAAAGAAGGGCGGCGCCCTGCTGTTCATCGAAGCCGATATCGCCATGGTCAATCAGCACGGCGACGGCGTCTGCAATTTGCAGACGACCGTAATCGTGCGCAACGGATGAGGCCCGGATATGCCTGAATTTGCCGACTTCGAGATCGGGGACCAGATACCCGAAATACACAAGGGGCCGATCACCCGGACCCAGCTGGCGCTGTTCGCCGGCGCCTCGGGCGACCACAACCCCATTCACCTGGATGACGAAGAGGCCCGCAAGGGCGGCCTTCCCGGCGTCATCGCCCACGGTATGCTCAACATGGCCTATCTGGGGCAATTGCTCAGCGGTTTCGTGGCGCAATCCAGCATCCGCGCCTTCAGCGCCCGTTTCGTCGCCATGGCCGTGCCGGGCGACAGCATCACCTGCCGCGGCGAGGTTGCGGCCAAACGCCGCGACGGCGGCGAAAACCTGCTTGATTTGAAAATCGTCGCCGTCAACCAAAAGGATCAGATAGTGCTGGACGGCGCCGCCACTATCGCCCTGGATTAAGGAACCCGTAAATTGACCTACACGGCGGAAATACCCTACGGCTGTTACTGGAGCACCCCGTTCGCCAAGTGGCAGGGCGGCTTCGCCAATTTGCACAGCATCGAATTCGCGGCCCACGTCGCCAAACTGGAACTGGCGCGGCGCGATATCGACCCGGCCCGGTTCGATTACGGGGTGCTGGGGACATCGGTGCCCCAGAAACACGCCTTTTACGGCCTGCCGTGGTTGACCGGGATGATCGGTGCCGGGCATGTGGGCGGCCCGACCGTGGCCCAGGCCTGCGCTACCGGCATCCGCTGCCTGCTTACGGCGACCCAGGAAATCGATAGCGGCCTGGCCTCTTCGGCGCTGGTGGTGACCGCCGACAGGACCTCGAACGGGCCGCATCTCTATTACCCCAACCCCAGGGGGCCGGGCGGCACCGGCGGCCATGAAGACTGGGTCATGGACAATTTCGGCTGCGACCCGCTGGGCCGCCATTCGATGTTGCAAACGGCCGAAAACGTCGCCGCCAAATTTGATATTTCGACCGCCAGCCAGCACGAAATCGTGCTGCGCCGGACCGAACAGTATGGCGATGCGCTGGCCGCCGGCAACGCCTTCCAGAAAACCTACATGACGCTACCCTTCGAAACCCCGGACCCCAGATACCGCAAGACCGCCGTCGTCCTGGATGGCGATCAGGGGGTGACCCTGTCAACCGCCGATGGGGTGGCTAAACTGCGGCCCGTCATGACCGGCGGCACGGTCACCTTCGCCGCCCAGACCTACCCGGCGGACGGCAATGCCGGGATGGTCGTGACGACGCCGGAAAAGGCCCGCGAGCTCAGCCGCGACGCGGCCATCCGGATTCGCCTGCTGGGCTTCGGCCTGGCCCGGGCGGAATCGGCCATGATGCCGCTGGCGCCGGTTCCGGCGGCGGCGGCGGCGCTGCAACAGGCCGGCCTGGAGATTGCCGCCATCGACGCCGTCAAGACCCACAACCCGTTTGCCCTGAATGATATAGTATTCGCCAGGGAAACCGGGATCGACATCAAGACCATGAACAACTTCGGCTGCTCGTTGATCTGGGGCCACCCACAGGGGCCGACCGGGCTGCGGTCGATCATCGAACTGATCGAGGAACTGGCCGCCAAGGGCGGCGGCCTGGGGCTGTTTAGCGGCTGCGCCGCCGGCGATACTGCGATGGCGGCGGTCATCAAGGTTGGGTAGCAAGCGATGAATCTTTGCGACTGGATAACCAGACACGCGGATTTTACGCCGGCCAAGACGGCGGTCCGGTGCGGCGACCGGCAACTGACCTACGCCGAAATGGCGGATCATATCTCGCGGTTGGCGGCGGTTCTGAAAAACAGCTTTCTGGTCGGTCGCGGCGACCGGGTCGCGCTGCTCGCCCAGAACAACGCGGAAACCCTTGTAGTGGCCTTCGCCTGCGCCCGCATCGGGGCGATCTTTCAGCCCCTGAACTGGCGTCAGGCGGCGCCGGAACACATTCACGCCCTGAACGATTCCATGCCCCGGGTCCTGTTCGCCGCCACCGCCTTCGGGGATCTGGTAAAAAGTATCGCCGGGGATATCCCGGCCATGGCCTTTGTCGCCCTGGACGACGAAGGGCAAAGCGGCTGGCCGTCGTATCGAAGCCTGCTGGACGATACTCCGGACGGCGTCGCCGCCGACCCGTCGGTGGGTCCGGAAGACAGCTTCCTGCTATGCTATACATCCGGCGCCACCGGGCGCCCGAAGGGCGCCGTGTTGTCGCAAAACGCCATTTTTTTCAACGCCGTCAACAGCCAGCACATGCACCGGCTGACCGGCGACGATCAGGTGCTGGCGCCGATTCCGCTGTTTCATGTCGGCGGCCTGAATATCCTGACGACACCGGCCCTGCATGTCGGCGCCACCGTCCATCTAAGCCCGGCCTTCGATGTCGATGAAACCTTCGATATTCTGGAACGGCGGCGGATCACCCTGACCGTGCTGGTGCCGACGCAACTCGGCGCCATGCTGGCCAGCCCCCGTTGGGGGTCGTCCGATTTGACTTCGCTGCGTTCCATCTCTACCGGTTCGACCCTGGTGCCGACGCCGCTGATCGAAAAGGTCCAGGACAAGGGCATCCCGGTTATTCAGGTCTATGGCTGCACGGAAACGACGCCGCTGGCGACCTACCAGACCGTCGAAACCGCGGCCGCAAGCCTGGGTTCGGGCGGCAAGGCGGCCTTGCATTGCCGGGTCAGGATAGCCGATGACGATGACCGGGATGTGGCGGCGGAAATTTCCGGCGAGGTGCTGGTAAAGGGGCCGAATGTCCTTAAGGAATACTGGAACGATGAACAGGCTACCGCCCTGGCCCTGAAGGGGGGCTGGTTCCACACCGGCGACATCGGACATTTCGACGCCGGCGGATTTCTTTATATCGACGACCGCAAGAAGGATATGATCATTACCGGCGGCGAGAATGTCTATCCGGCGATGCTGGAAAACATCCTGGCCGATTGTCCCGGCGTCCGCGAGGCCGCGGTGATCGGCAGGCCGGACCGGAAATGGGGCGAGGTGGCGGTGGCGGTGATCCTGAAAGAGAATGGAAACGATCTGGACGAAGACGCCGTCATAAGCCATTTCGATGGCCGCATCGGGCGTTTCGCCATTCCCCGCGAGGTGATCTTCATCGAAGCCATGCCGCGTAACGCCATGGGCAAGGTGGTCAAGGACGAATTGCGGGCCATGGTCGGAAATCTGCGTGGAGGCGGAGCATCATGAAAATGAAAATCGGCATCGATGTCGGCGGTACCTTCACCGATTTTTTACTGGTCCGCGAAGGCGATGACCCGCGTATCCACAAGACCCTGTCGACCCCCCTGGACCCGTCCATCGCGGTGATGGGCGGCCTGGCCGACATGGCGGCCGGCATGGACCCGGCGATGGATCCGGGCGATTTCGTCGCCGCCATCGAAACCATCGTGCACGGCACCACGGTGACCACCAACGCCACCCTGACCCGGCGCGGGGCCAAATCGGGGCTGTTGACCAACGCCGGTTTGCGCGATGCGCTGGAGATGCGCCGCGGCATCCGCGAAGAACAGTATAATAACCGCTACACCAACGTCGAACCGCTGGTTCCCCGCTACCTGCGCCTGGGCGTCGAAGGGCGTCTCGACCGGGCCGGCCGGCAACTGACGCCGCTTAGCCTGGATCAGGTGCGCCAGGCCATCGAGACCTTCCGCGACGAAGGGGTCGAGGCGGTTTCCATCTGTTTCATGAATTCATTCGCCAATCCGGACCACGAACATCGGGCCGCGGAACTGGTCCGCGAGCTGTTGCCCGAGGCCTACCTGAGCGTTTCGTCCGACCTGTTGCCGTCGATCCGGTTTTACGAAAGGATCAGCACCACGGCGCTTAATTCGTATGTCGGGCCGATCCTGGATCATTATCTGAACCAGCTTCAGAACCGCCTGAAAGAGGCCGGATTCAAGGGTATTCTGCTAATCATGCAATCCAACGGCGGCGTCATGTCGCCCGAACTGGCGCGCCGGAAACCGGCCCAGACCCTGCTTTCCGGCCCCGCCGCCGGGCCCGGCGCCGGGCTGGTCTATGCCCGCGCCCATGAACAGAACAAATGTATCGTCGTCGATATGGGCGGCACCAGTTTCGAGGCCGCCCTGGTCGTCGATACCCCGGTTACGGTCAATCAGGGCGAAATCAACCGGCTGCGCCTGGCCCTGCCGATGCTCGGCATTCACACCATCGGGGCCGGCGGCGGCTCGATCGGCTGGCTGGATGAAGGCGGCCTGTTGCGCATGGGGCCGCAAAGCGCCGGCGCCGACCCCGGCCCGGCTTCCTATTGCAAGGGCGGTGAATTGCCGACCACGACCGACGCCAACGTCGTCCTGGGGTACCTGAATCCGGACTACTTCGCCGGCGGCAAGATGAAACTTGACGCCGAACGCGCCCGCGAAGCGGTCCGGCGGCACATCGCCGAACCGATGGGTCTGGGGCTCGAACAGGCGGCCGCCGGAATGTACCGGGTGGCCTGTACCAACATGGCCCAGGGGGTCCGCGAGGTAACCATCAAGCGGGGCTTCGATCCGCGCGAATTTCCCATGGTGGTGGCCGGCGGGGCCGGCCCCATCCACAGCTGCCTGATTTGTTCCGAACTGGAAATCCCGTTCCAGATCGTGCCCCGGGAATCTTCCATCCTGTGCGCCGTCGGCATGTTGATGAGCGACCTGAAGCATGATTTCGTACACACCTTCGTGGCCCCGCTGGCCACCGCCGATTATCGGGCCCTGGGGGCCCTGGTCGATGGCATGATCGACGAAGGCGGGGCCATGCTGGCCGATGAAGGGATCGCCGGAGAACGTCGCGAATACATCATCAAGTTCGATTGCCGGTATCTGAAGCAATACCACGAGGTTTCCTTCGTGGTCGCCCCCGAGCTGCTGGCGAGCGCCGACGCGGCGGCTATCGGCGAGGCCTTCCATGCCGAACACAACCGGCTTTATGGCTATTCCCTGGCCGATCAGGGGGTGGCGGTGGAAATTATCAACGTCCGCGTCCAGGCGGTCGGGCAAACCGAAAAACCGGTCACCCGCGCCGACCCCTTCGCCGGTCCCGACCCGGCGGCGGCCCTGAAAGGCCGCCGCCGGGTATACATCCCGGAAACCAACGAGCCGGCCGAAGTGCCTATCTACGACGGCCATTTGCTGAAGCACGGCAATCTTGTCATCGGGCCGGCGATGATCGAACAGCAAACTACCGCCATTTTTGTCAGCCAGTCCTATGATTGCGTGTGCGACAAGTTCGGGTCGTTCGCGCTGTATCTGAAGGGGCGCGAAGACCTGGTCAGGGGAGTTTCGTCATGAGCGGCGTCGACCCCATTCTGGTGTCGGTTTACGCCCGCACCTTCAAGTCGATAACCGACGAGATGAGCGCCGTCGTCGAAATGACCACCCGTTCGCCGATCCTGTGCGAAGCCAAGGATTTTGTCACCGGCCTGTATGACGCCGACGGCAACATGCTGGAACAGACCGAAAACCTGCCGATCCTGGCCTTTTCCCTGGCCCCGGTCTGCAAGTATCTGATCGAATATTTCGATGGCGATTTTCATCCCGGCGACGTGATTTTCCATAACGACGTTTTCAGCCTGGGTAACCAGAACAACGATGTCGCCGTCTACCGCCCGATATTTCATGAACAGACCCTGATCGGATTTTCCGCCGTCAAGGGCCACCAGGCCGACATCGGCGGCAACGTGCGCGGCGGCTACAACCCCAACGCCAAGGAAGTGTGGCAGGAAGCGCTGCGCATCCCGCCGGTCAAGGTCTATGAAAAGGGCGAATTGAAAAAAGACGTGTGGGACCTGATCTTCGCCAATATCCGCCTGGATATCGTCGAACACGACATGCGCGCCCAGATGGGCGCCTGCAAGGTCGGCGAACGGCGGCTGATGGCGGTAATCGAAAAATACGGACTGGCCAGTTATCATGCCCACAAGGCGGCCCTGTTCGATGCCTCGCGCAAGATGGTGCAGGCGGAAATCGCGCAAATTCCCAACGGTGTCTACTCGGGCGAAGGCAGGGTCTATTTCGACGGCCATCACGACGGCACGGAATTCACCATCCGGGTCAGGATTACCGTCGAAGACGATAAAATCACGTTCGATTATTCCGATACCGACGGCCAGACCGATGGCTTCGTCAACGGCACCTTCACCTCGTCGGCCTCGGCCACCATCCTGACCTTTCTGCAAATGATCAACCCCGATATTCCGCACAACGAAGGCATGGTCAAGCCGATTGAAATGATTATTCCGGAAGGCACCATCCTGAACGCCAGTTATCCCAAGGCGACGACCTTCGGCAATCATCTGTGCCCGCCCAACGCCGACGCCATCATCCGCGCCCTGGCCCCGGTCATTCCGGACCGGGTGACGGCGGGCTGGAACAACCTGCTGTGTTCGCTGACCACCGGCAAGGATCCGGAAAGCGGCGATGATTATGTCGATATCGGCTTCATGGGCCTGAAGGGCGGCTCGGGCGCCATGCGGGGGTGCGATGGCTACGACCACATCGGCATGATCGACGCCTCGGGCGGGATTCTCGATCAGGACTATGAAATGTTCGAACAGACCACGCCGCATGTGCTCACCAAACACGAATACATCGCCGATTCCGGCGGCGCCGGGCAATGGCGCGGCGGCCTGGGCGTCGAGACGGAATTTACCATCGGTTCGGAAGACACCCAGCTGGTGACTTTCGGCGACGGCGATTTCGAGGCCGCCTTCGGCCTGTTCGGCGGCCACGGCAGCATCCTCAACCTGATCGAACTGACCTATCCCGACGGCACCCGCGTGGTGCCGAAAAACAAGGACCTGATAACCGGCGTTCCCAGGGGCACCCGTTATCACCAGATCGCCGGCGGCGGTGGCGGCTATGGCGACCCCAGGCGGCGCGACCGGGAAAGCCTGCGCCGCGAGGTCAGGAACGGCGTCGTCTCGGCGACCGCCGCCAGAGACCTTTACGGACTGGACTAGGGCCATGGATTTCAACCCAAGCGACGAGCAACGGCAGGTCCGGGATACCTTCGCGCGTTTTTGCGACGAACGCATCCGGCCCCAGGCGGCGGCCCTGGACGAGGCGCACGAATACCCCCGCCAGTTGATGGCCGAACTGGCCGAACTTGGTTTCTTCGGGATGCGCTATCCCGAAGATGTGGGCGGTGTCGATATGGATCTGGTCAGCCTGTGTCTGGCGCTGGAGGAAATCGCCAGGGGTTCGATGTCGCTGGCCGGTTGCGCCACCATGCAATCGCTGATGGGCACCAAGTTCCTGCATATGCTGGGCGATGATGAAATTCGTGACAGGCTGTTGAAGCCGGCCCTGCGGGCGGAAAAAATTGGCGCTATCTGCATGACCGAACCGAATGCCGGCAGCGACTTGCGGGGCATCGCCACGACCGCCGTGAAAGTCGATGGCGGTTACCGGTTGAACGGTCAGAAAATGTGGGTGACGGCGGCCCCGGTCGCCGATTTCTTCACCGTCTTCGCCCGCGCCGGGGCCGAAAAGAAACTGACCGTCTTCCTGGTCGAACGGGATTTTGCGGGCCTCGAGATCGGTCGTGCCATCGAAAAAATGGGCGTCTGGGCGTTGCCCACGTCGGAACTGGCGCTACAGGATTGTTTCGTTCCGGACAGCCATTGCCTGAGCCGGGAAATCGGCGACGGCGAGGCGCATTTGCGCAAACTGCTGGCCGAAATCCGGATCGTCACCGGCGCCCTGGCGGTCGGCGGCGGGCGGGCGGCGCTGGACGACGCCATCGCTTATGCCGGCGAACGCCAACAATTCGGCAAGACCATCAACCGCTTCCAGGCGATCCAGTTGAAGCTGGCGGAAATGGCCACCGATATGGAGGCGGCCCGCCAGCTGGTTCATTATGCCGCATGGCTGAAGGACCGGGACCTGCCGCACCACAAAGAGGCGGCGATGGCCAAGCTGTTCGCTTCCGAGGCCGCCGCCGGGGTCTGCGACAAGGCGGCGCGGGTGCTGGCGTCTTATGGTTACGCCATGGAATATCCGGTGCAGCGCTACCTGCGCGATATTCGCTTCACGCTGATCGGCGGCGGCACCAGCGATATCCTGAAGCTGGTTATCGCCAAGGAGCTTTCCCCATGACGGAAAAGAAATTGAAGATATTGATCGCCAAGCCGGGACTGGACGGCCACGATGTCGGCGCCAAGGTGGTTGTCCGCGCCCTGATGGAAGCCGGTTTCCAGGTTATCTATTCGGGCCTGCGCCAAACCCCGGAAGACATCGTCCGGCTGGCCATGGACGAAAAGGTCGATGTTATCGGATTATCCATCCTGTCGGGTTCGCATATGCCGCTGTGCAGGAAGATGCGCGAACTTCTGGTCAAGGCCGGGCTGCATGACAAGTTGTGGGTGGTCGGCGGCAACATTCCCGAACAGGACCGCCTGCCTTTGGGCAACATGGGTTTTCGCGGCGTCTTCCCGACCGAAACCAAACTTGTCGATATCGTCAGCTTCATCCGGGAGAGCGCCGCATGACCGACAATGTGGTTAATGAATCAGGCATCGAGATCAAGACGCTGTATACCCTTGACGATGTCGAGCGCAGTGGCGGCGTCGATTCCAGCCGTTCCGGCGAGGCCCCGTTTACCCGTGGCATCCATGCCGAAATGTACCGCAAGCGCCCCTTTACCATGCGTCAGTACACCGGCTTCGCCAACGCCGCCGAAACCAACGAAAGGTTTCATTACCTGATCGCCAACGGCCAGACCGGCCTGAACGTGGCCTTCGACCTGCCGACCCAGTGCGGCTACGATTCCGACGCCCCGGAAGCGTTCGGCGAGGTCGGCCGGGTCGGCATGGCGGTCGATACCCTGAAGGATTTTGAAATCGCCTTCGACGGCATCGATCTGGAAAAAATCACCGTGGCGCTGACCATCAACGGCACGGCGGCGATCCTGATCGCCATGTATCTGGCCATGGCGGAAAATCGCGGCTACGACCTGGCCGGGCTGCGGGGTACGGCGCAGAACGATATCCTGAAGGAATTCATCGGGCGCGGCACCTGGATTTTCCCGGTCGAACCTTCGGTCAAGCTGGTCGCCGACACCATCGAATACTGCGCCGAGGCCGCGCCCAAGTACAGCCCGGTCAGCGTCTGCGGCTATCACATCCGGGAATCCGGCGCTACCCCGGCCGAAGAAATGGGCTATGCGTTCGCCATCGCCAAGGCCTATTCCGATGCCGCCCTGGCCCGCGGCCTGGATATCGACGCCTTCGCCGGCCGCCTGTCCTATAACTTCAATATCTATGGCAATTTGTTCGAACAGGTCGCCAAATTCCGCGCCGGCAGGCGTCATTGGGCGAAAATCATACTCGATGAATACGGCGCCAAAAACCCGAAATCCGGCTGGCTGCGGATGATCGCCGGTGGCGGCGGTTTCGGGCTGACCATCGAACAGCCGGAAAACAACATCATGCGGGGCGCCTATTACGCCCTGGTCGGGGCCTTGTCCGGGGCCCAGACCATGGCGCTGTGCTGCTATGACGAGGCCTATACCATTCCGACCCCGAAAGCCCAGCGGCTGTCGCTTCGGACCATGCAGTTGCTGATCGAGGAAATCGGCCTGGCCGACACCGTCGACCCGCTGGGCGGGTCCTATTACATCGAGACGCTGACCAATGAAATGGAAGAAAAAATTATCGAAGCGATGGATTGGGTCGAAGCCCAGGGCGGCATCGTCAAGGCGGTCGGCGAAGGGGTGATTCAGGCCAAGGTGTCCGAACACGCGTTCAGGCGCCAGAAAGACCTGGAATCCGGCGCCCAGCGCAAGGTCGGGGTTAATTGCTATGTCGATGAAGACGATGAAAAACCCGATGTCGAGATGCACTCCTACGATGAAGACGGCGCCAGGGCGCAGGTCGGGGCCTTGCAGGACGTTCGCGAATCGCGCGACCAGGCGGCGGTGGACCGTTGCCTGGGCGCTTTAAGGGAAGACGCCCTGGCCGGCCGCAATGTCATGGCCGCCCTGGTCGCCGCCGTCAAGGCCTACGCCAGCGTCGGCGAAATGACCGGCGTGCTGGTCGATGTTTACGGTCGCTATGACGAACCCATCCGATTTTAACGAAGGAGCAATGACTTGAGCGCGGAATCGCAACCGGGCCGGGGGCCTGAAGAATACGCCGCCCCGACGACCACGGAAGAAACGGTCAAGCTGTTGTTCGACGGTCAGGCCAGGGTGCTGGCCGGGGGGACTGATCTGATGATCCAGACCCGCGAGGGCCGCCTGCCCGGCCGCAAGCGGCTGGTCAATATCAGCCGCGTTTCCGGAATGCGGGGCATTTCCAGGGACGGGCAAACCATCCGCATCGGCGCGCTAACGACCATGACGGATATCCTCAACAACCAGTTTCTGGCCGAAATTGCCCCGGTCCTACCCCAGGCCGCCGATCATTTCGCCAGCGGCCAGATCAGGAACGTGGCCACCATTGGCGGCAATATCTGCAACGCCTCGCCGGCCGGGGATTCCATTCCTTCGTTGCTGGTGCTGGAAGCCGATGTCGAACTGGCGTTGTGGGACGGTAGCGCCGTATCGACCCGCAGCGTCCCGCTGGCCGACTTCTTTTCCGGTCCCGGCCAAACCATGAAGGGGGATAACGAACTGCTAACCGCCGTTACCCTGCCGCTGCCGGAACAACGGGCCGGGGCCAGGTTTATCAAGTCCGGGCCGCGTCCGGCCCTGGAAATTTCCGTGGTCTCGATGGCCTTAAGCGCCATCAACGAAGGCGATATCATGTTCCATGTGCGAATCGCCCTGGGCTCGGTCGGGCCGACCCCGGTACGGGCGCGCAAGACCGAGGCCCTGCTGGAAGGCAAACCCCTGAGTCCCGAAATTATCGAGGCGGCGGTGGCGCGGTTAATGGAAGAAATCAATCCGATAGACGACGTCAGGGCGACCGCCTGGTACCGGCGGCATCTGGCGGGCGTTTATCTAAGGAGGCTGCTTGGCGATGACGATTAAGGTGGATATCGAATTCGTCCTTAATGGACGCCCCGCCCGGGCCAGTGTCGGCGCCGATACGAGCGCCCTTGGCATGTTGCGCGATCAACTGGGGATGACCGGAACCAAGCTGGCCTGCGGCGAAGGTGAATGCGGCGCCTGTACGATCCTGGTCGATGGCGACAGCGTCAACGCCTGCCTGATGTACGCCGTCGATTGCCAGGGCCGGGATATCCTGACCATCGAAGGCCTGCGCCGCGAAGATGTGTTGCACGACATCCAGCGGGCCTTTGTCGATCATGGCGCCATCCAGTGCGGTTTCTGTACGCCGGGGATGATCCTGCAGGCCAAGTATCTGATCGACAACAACCCGAAGCTGACGCCGGCCGACCTGAAACGCGGCCTGGAAGGCAATGTTTGCCGTTGCACCGGCTACAAGAAAATATTCGACGCGGTGGCCGATGTCGCCGGGGTGGAGGCATAACGGCCATGGATCCGATCGAAAAAACCACCATAATAGGGGCGCGCGTACCCAAGCCGGACGGCCCGGACAAGGCCATCGGGCGGACCACTTACATCAACGACATGGTGCTGCCGATGATGCTGTACGGCGGCATCCTGCACGCCGGCCGGCCGCACGCCCGGATCGTCTCTATCGACACCGCCGCCGCCAGGGCGCTGCCCGGCGTGCATGTGGTGCTGACCGCCGGGGATATCCCGGAACTGCGGTTCGGCGTCAATCGCGACAACCGCCCGCTGAAGGGCGGCAAGGTGCGCTGCGTGCGCGACGAAATCGCCGCCGTCGCCGCCGAAACACAGGACATATGCGACCGGGCGCTGGCCCTGATTACGGTCGAATACGAAGACCTGCCCGCCGTGTTCGATCCCGCCGAGGCCCTGCAGGAAGGCGCGCCGGTAATCCACGACGAAAAGCCGGATAACAAAAGCCTGGCCTACAAGTTCGATCATGGCGATACGGGCGAAGCGGAGCGGCAATCGGACGTTATTGTCGATGACGTCTTCAACGTCCACTACGTCACCCATTGCTGCATGGGGACCGGCTGCGCGATCGCCGATTTCAATGCCGATGGCAAGCTGATCATATATTCGCAGACCCAGTACCCTTATAATTACAAGGTGGATCTGGCCCCGGCGCTGGGCATTCATCCGGGCGACATCCGGGTCATCCAGCCGCCCATCGGCGGCGCCTTCGGCTCGAAGCTGGATGTCTATCCGTTCGAGCCGGTTTGCGCCCTGCTGGCCAGGGCGGCGCGGCGGCCGGTCAAGTTGATGTTTTCCCGCCAGGAAGAATTCATCAACGCCCCGACCCGGCAACCGGTGCAAATTCACCTGCGCACCGGGGCCAGGGCCGACGGTACGCTGACCTTCCGCGAAGTCGATTGCCTGCTAAATAACGGCGCTTATACCTCGTGGGGACCGACCACGCCGTTCGTCATGATGCGGACGTTTACCTCCCACTACCGGGTGCCGGCCGTTAAATGCCGCTTCCAGTCGGTCTATACCAACAACCCCTATGCCGGTTCGTTCCGTGGTTACGGTAATGTCCAGGCGACCTACGCCACCGCCATCCATATGGACATGCTGGCCGAAAAACTGGGCATGAACCTGTTGGAACTGTCGCTGAAGAATGCGCAGTCTTCCGGCGAAGTGTCGCCCCAGGGCAGCCGCCTGAACGACATAGCCTTCGCCGAGTGCCTGGAGATCGCCGCCGAAAAAACCGACTTCGTCGGGCGGGCGGCGAAAAATGCGGCCCTTTGGGACGCGCCGGGGCGGATCAAGCGGGGCATCGGGCTGGCCTCTTCCATCCATAACGCCGGCGGCGCTAAAATTCACAAAAGCGATGGCTGCGGCACTATCCTGAAAATGGATGACTTCGCCCGCTGCACGGTAATTACCGGCGCTTCGGAAATCGGCCAGGGCATCGACGCCGTGATCTCGCAGGTAATTTCCGAAGAGCTCGGCATCCCCGTCGCCGACATCACCCTGGTCAACGACGATACCGCGATTGGCCCGTGGGATGTCGGCGTCCATGCCAGCCGCACCACCTTCATCGCCGGCAATTCGGCCCAGCGAGCCGCCAGAGAAGCCCGCAGGCAAATTTTGGCCGCCGCCTCGAAGGAGTCCAACGTGGCGGCGGAGGCGCTTGATTTACGCCGGGGCTGGGTGGTCCAGGAGGCCGGCGGCGAGCCGATCATCAAGCTCGACAAGCTGCTGCGCAACATGCACTTCCAGCCGGAACCGGAACTGGTGATGACCACCGATTACTACGAGCCGCCCAGCGAGCCGGAAAACGCCGAGCACATCGGCGATATGTCGGCGGCATATTCCCACGCCGTGCATGTGGCCGAGGTCGAAGTCGATACGGAAACCGGCGAAGTCAAGGTCACCCGGGTGACTTCGGTGCAGGATGTCGGGCGGGTAATCAACGAACTGGGCCTGGAAGCGCAGGTCGAAGGCGGCATCGTGATGGGCCTGGGCTATGCGCTAAGCGAGGAACTGCGCATCGTTGACGGGCAGGTGACCAATCCGTCGTTCCGCGATTACAAGGTGCCGACGGCCCCGGAGATTCCGGAAATGGACCTGCACTTCATCGAAACCGACAGCAAGACCGGCCCCCTGGGGGCCAAGGGCATCGCCGAGCTGCCGACCATAGTGATCGCCCCGGCGGTCGCCAACGCGGTCTATAACGCCATCGGCATCCGCTTCATGGATCCGCCCATGAACCCCGAAAAGGTGGCCCGCGCCATTTGTTCGCGGGACGCCGCCAGGGCGGCGGCGCAATGACGCCCGGGGTTATCCTGTCCATGGAACAGGCGCTGTCCATGACCTACGCGACGCTGCGCTTCGCCCAATTGGGCTGGCGGGTGATCAAGGTCGAATCGACGCCGCACGGTTCCGGCGGGCTGCCCGGCGACCCCAACCGCTATATCGGCTCGGTGGTCGCCGATGAGGACCGGCGGTCCTATTTCGTCGGCCCCAATCTGGGCAAGGAATCGATCGCGCTAAACCTGAAATCCGAGGCAGGCAAACGGGCCCTGAAACGGATTATCAGCGAACTTAAAGTCGATGTCTTCTGCTGCAACACCCTGCCGGCCCGCTACCGCGACCTGGGAATAGACTACGAGACCCTGAAAACGGTCAAACCGGATCTGATCTGGGCCGGCATTTCGGCCCTTGGCCCCGATTATCCCGATGCGGCCGGTTACGATCCGATCATTCAGGCGATGGCCGGATACATGGATATGACCGGCCCGGCGGATGGGCCGCCGACCCTGTCCGGGGTGCCGCTGGTCGACCTGAAGGCGGGCGACGAGGTTTATGCCAATGTCTGGATGGCGTTGGCCGAAAGGGCGACGACGGGCCGGGGCAAGCGCATCGACGTTTCCATGCTGCAAGCCGCTTCTTCCTGGCTGATAACCGTTTTACCATTGATCGACTTCGGCTGCGAGGATTGGGAAATCGCCCGTTGCGGCAACGAACACCGCAAGTTCGTGCCGACCAACGCCTACCCGACCCAGGACGGCGCGGTGCTGATCGCCATCGGTTCCGACGGCCTGTGGAAACGCCTGACCGATATTCCGAAGTTCGCCGGGATCGCCAAGCCGGGACGGGAAGTTAATCAGGGCCGCCTCGAACAGCGGCAGGCCATCCACGCCGATATCACCGCCGTCACGGCGCTGTACCCGAGCCACGAAATTGTCGCCGACATGAAGGCGGCGCGCATCCCGCACGGACCGATCAACACCGTCCGGCAGGTCATGGAACTGGACGCCGTCGCCGCCAAACTGACCACCACCCGCATGCCCGACGGTAAAACCATCCGTATGCAGCCGATGGCGGTCGACCTGCCAAACGCCAGCAGCGAACTGGGATTCCCGCCCGGCTACGGCGAACACACCGGCGATATTCTGGGCGAGGTCGGCTATGACGACAATGAAATCAAGGCCATGCTGGACGCCGGGGTGGCGTCCGGCGGAAACTGAAAATAGGAGACTATAAATGTCGAAACTGGATGGAAAAGTGGCCCTGGTCAGCGGCGCGGGAAGGGGCATCGGTCGCGCCATCGCGCTTAAGCTGGCCGGCGAAGGGGCCAGGGTGGCGCTCAATGATCTGGATGCCGGGCCGGCCGCGGAAGTGGTCGCCGAAATCGAGGCCATGGGCGGTGAAGCCCTGGCCGTAGTCGGCGATGTCACGGCGGACGGCTTCGCCGATAAATTCGTGGCGGCGGCGGTGGACAAGTTCGGCGGCCTGGACATCATCGTCAACAACGCCGGCTATTCCTGGGACACGGTGATTCAGAAAACTACCGACGAACAGTTCGACGCCATGCTGGATATCCACATCAAGGCGCCGTTTAAGATTTTGCGCGCCTTCGCCGGGCCGCTTCGCGAAATGGCCAAGGCGGAAGCCGAGGCGGGCCAGCTGAAAAACCGCAAGGTGGTCAATATTTCGTCGATCGGCGGCCTGTTCGGCAACGCCGGGCAAATCGGTTACGCCTCGGGCAAAACGGCGCTGATCGGCCTGACCAAGACCCTGGCCAAGGAATGGGGCCGCTATCAGGTCAATGTCAACTGCGTCGCCTTCGGCCTGATCCAGACCCGCATGACCGAAACCTTTGACGACGGCAAACCCAACATGCACGACGTCGGCGGCAAGGATATCCCCATGGGAGTGCCGCCGGAATTCGTCGGCTTCATCAACAAGATGATCCCGCTTGGCCGCCCCGGCACGCCGCAGGACGCGGCCAACGCGGTCTACCTGTTCTGCATACCGGAATCCGACTACATCAGCGGCGAAGTGGTGCTGGCCAGCGGCGGCCTGGTGATCTGACTCCCCGGCCTTAATGGCCGTCCGTGAGGCACAGGCTGTGGTCGGATAATACCTCGATTATCCGGCAGCCGGAAATTCGCCCGCCGGCGCATTCGCCGATCATGCGTTTCAGTTCCTTTTCGAACCCTTGCAGGCGGCTGATTTTGTTGCGGACATCTTCCAGATGCACCTGCGCGATGGCGTCGACTTCGTCGCAGGGGCGGTTGGCGTCGTCGCTCAACGCCAGAAACTCGCGTATCTGGTCGAGCGAAAAACCCAGTTGCCGGCTGTGCCGGATAAAAGCCAGACGATCAACATGCCCGCGCTCGTACAGCCGCCGGTTGCCGGCCGAACGCGGCGGCGTCGGCATCAGGCCGATTTGTTCATAATAACGGATGGTCTGCACCTTGGTGTTGGTCCGTTCGGCCAGCCATCCGATCGCATGATTTTCCACGGCCATGATTTTTTCCTTGCTTCTATAGCTACTGTAGATGTTAAAGATGCCACAGGACGAGCCCTTTATCAAGATAAAGCGGCGACCGGACCCCACGGACAACGCCCGAGGACGAGGAATTTTTTATGGCATCGATTCATCACCACAAGCACGATCACAAGCACGACCATGACCATAGCCACAATGACAATTCGCATTCCTGTGGCGGGCACGATGCCGCCGGGCCGGAATCGGGGCCGGCCTGTTGTTCTGGCGAAGGGGTTATGTCGGGTGGGATTGCGGCACCGGCGAAGGACTTTTCGGCCGGCGGTTATCGTTACGTGTTTGCGGTGCAAGGCCTGGATTGCGCCGAAGAAGTGGCGATCTTGCGTCGCGGGGTGGGCCCGCTGGTGGGCGGCGGAGAGATGCTGTCCTTCGATGTCCTGAATGCCCGCATGATGGTCCTGGACGGCGCCAAACAGGTTTCGTCGGAAGAAATTCGCGAAGCCGTGCGAAAGACCGGCATGGCCGCCGTAGAGTGGCGAAAAGACGATGAAGACAGCAAACGGGCGAGCGAAAAACATCATCGTATGCAGACCTGGCTGACCACGCTCAGTGGATTATCGGTGCTTTCCGGGCTCGCCATTCATGTCTGGCTGGCCGGCGGCCTGGTCGGGGCGCTGACCCTTTTCGCCGGTCACAGCGGCCAGGCGATGCCGTTGAGCGAGATCGTTTCCTATGCCCTGGCGATTGGCTTCGGCGGCCGGTATGTGGTTGTCAAGGCCTGGTATTCGGCTCGCGCCATGCGACCGGACATGAACCTGCTGATGGTGATCGCGGTTTCCGGCGCGGTCGGCATCGGTGAATGGTTCGAGGCCTCTATCGTCAGCTTTCTGTTCGCCCTGTCGCTGCTGCTGGAAAGCTGGAGCGTCGGTCGGGCGCGGCGGGCGATTGCCCAACTGCTGGACCTGGCGCCGCCGACGGTGCGGCTGAAGCTTGACAGCGGCGAGGAAACGGAAGTACTGGCCGCCGAGGTCGCCGTCGGGAGCCGTTTCATCGTCAAACCGGGAGAAAAATTTGCCCTCGACGGGCGGATCGTCGCCGGCGTCAGCGCCGTTAATCAGGCCCCCATTACCGGCGAAAGCGTACCGGTATCCAAGCAGCCCGGCGACGATGTTTTCGCCGGCACCATCAATGGCGAAGGGGCGCTGGAAGTCGAAAGCAGCAAGGCCGCCGAAAATACCACGCTGGCCAGAATCATCCGCCTGATCGAAGACGCCCAGGGCCGCCGCGCCCGCGCCGAACAGTGGGTGGAGAAATTCGCCCGGATATACACCCCTGCGGTTATCGTGCTGGCTATCGCGGTGTTCGTTTTGCCGCCGCTTCTGTTCGGCGGCGCGTGGGACGACTGGTTCTACCGCGCCCTGGTGCTGTTGGTTATCGCCTGTCCCTGCGCCCTGGTTATTTCGACCCCGGTCAGCATCGTCTCGGCGCTGGCGGCCTCGGCCCGCCAGGGGGTGCTGATCAAGGGCGGCGCCTATATCGAACAGCCGGCCAAACTAAGGGCCATTGCCTTCGACAAGACCGGTACGCTGACCCGGGGGCAGCCGGAAGTGGTCGGCGTGGTCCCGTTTAACGGACATACCGAAACGGAAGTCCTGGCCCGCGCCGCCGCGCTGGAGGCGCGCAGCGCACATCCGCTGGCCCAGGCGATTATCGATTACGCCGAACAAATCGGCGCAACGGCGGAACCGGCGGCGGACGTTCAGGTGCTGCCCGGAAAAGGAGTCACCGGTCGCTACCGGGATGGCGAGTTCTGGCTTGGCTCGCACCGCTATCTTATCGAACGCGACCAGGAAACGCCGGAAGTCGGCGCCCAGGCCGAAGTGTTCGAACGCGACGGGCGCACCGTGGTGGCGGTCGGCAACGGCAGTCATGTCTGCGGCCTGATTGCCGTGGCCGATACGGTCCGGCCAAGCGCCCGTGGCGTAATAGCGGCCCTGCGGGCCAGCGGGGTGGAACATCTGGTGATGTTGACCGGCGACAATCAGGCGACCGCCAGGGCGATAGCGCAAGAGGTCGGTATCGACGAGGTCCAGGCCGAACTGTTGCCCGAAGACAAGGTCGCGGCGGTCGAAAGCCTGGTCTTGAAATACGGTTCGGTGGCCATGATCGGCGACGGCATCAACGACGCCCCGGCCATGGCGCGGGCCAGTTTCGGTATCGCCATGGGCGCCATGGGCAGCGACGCCGCCATCGAAACCGCCGATATCGCCCTGATGGCCGACGACCTTCGGAAGTTGCCGTGGCTGGTCGGCCATTCCCGGCGCACACTGGCCATCATCCGCCAGAACATTACCTTCTCGCTTGGCGTCAAGGCGGTTTTTGTGGTCCTCACGTTCGCCGGTTACGCCACGCTTTGGGGCGCTATCGCCGCCGATGTCGGCGCTTCTCTGGTGGTCGTGGCTAACGCGCTTCGCCTCTTGCAGGCGCGACCGATGCCTTCCCGGCTTCCGGCGGCGGAAGAAAGAGTTGATGCATAGCATTATTGATTAATGTTGTTTGGCATAATACCATATAGCGACGCCGCAGGAATATTCCCGGGGTATAAGGGATTGATCATTGGGCTTTTTCCAGACAGCGACCGATAAGCAAGGGTCCGGATTAAGCCGCCGCCGCTGGAGCACTTTGCTTGGATTGGCGGCGGTGCTGTTCCAACTGGCGATTCCCCTGGGCCAGGGGATGGCCTTCGCCGCTTACGCCGAAGCGAACGATCAGGCCGCCCTGCCGCCCCTTGTTATCTGCACGGCCATGGGCGGCACCAGCCGGATCCCGGTCGATGGTAATACCGGCGCGCCCTCCGACCAGCCGGCCCCGTGCGCGTTCTGTCTTATTTTTTGCCAGGTCCGGTCTTCCTGCGAGAATCTTCTTCCGGTAGCCGCTTTCGCCGTGCCAATACCCAGGACCGTGAGCTGGGTCTATACGGTAAATTTCAAGGAAATCCTGGTTTCCGAAAGGCTGGCCCGACGCCACCCGCCCCGCGCCCCCCCTTCATTCACCTGATCCCGAAAAATAAATACTGAACACCCATGGGTTGGTCCGTATCGCGGCCATCACTCGGCCATGGGTGCAGATCAATGTGAATGAAGGAAAATACAATGAAGAAAACAGCTTTGCTGTTGGCGGCGCTGGCCGTTATCGGCAGCATATTCGTAACCACCGGTGTCTCTGCCGCCATGAAACAATACAAGGCCGGAGACATCACCATCGAAAACCCCTGGGCGCGGGCGACCATGAGCAGCGCTAAGTCGGGGGCCGCCTACCTGACTATAAAAAATGGCGGAACCACGCTCGACAGGCTTGTCGCCGCCCGCAGCGCCATTGCGAAAAAGACCGGCGTGCATCAATCCCTGATGGTCGATGGGATGATGAAGATGCAGCCCGTCAAGGCCCTCGACGTACCGCCGGGTGGCATGGTCATGCTTAAGCCCGGTGGCTATCACATCATGTTCATGGGCCTTAGGGAGCCTCTTAAAATGGGCGCGGAGTTCCCGCTTACCCTGGTCTTCGAAAAATCAGGAGAGCTCGAGGTCATGGTCAAGGTGATGAAAGCCGGCGCCATGGGCGGCATGAAAATGCAGATGGCCGACTGACCCCACGGGGCCAACCCCGCGCCCGGCATGGTGATTTTGGGCGCGGGGTAAGGCCGTCGGGCGGGTCAAAAATTAACTCCATACAGAAATCAAGGAACACGTCATGAAACGGCAATTTTTTTACATAGGGCTGGGAATCGCGGTGATTATCGCGGTTTACCTGGCCGTAACCGATTTCCGGTCGGATGTCGAAACCGCCAGGGTGCCCCCCGCCGCGCCGTCCCCCGCCGCATCATCCCCCGCCAAGGCGGAAATCGGCGGCCCATTTTCGTTAATCGACCATAACGGCAAGGCGGTGACCGATGCCGATTACCGGGGCCGCTACATGTTGATTTTTTTCGGCTATACTTTCTGCCCGGACGTTTGCCCGACCGCCCTGACCGGGGTTAGCGGCATGCTGGACATTCTGGGCGATGACGCGGCCAAGATCGCCCCGCTGTTCATCAGTGTCGACCCCGAACGCGATACGGTCGCGGTATTGAAGGAATATGTCGGCAATTTCCACCCGCAAATTATCGGCCTTACCGGTTCCCCGAAGCAGATTGCTTCGGTGGCTAGTGTTTACCGGGCCTATTTCGCCAAGGAAGACGACGGGGACAGTAACGGGGAAAACTATTCGGTCAGCCATTCCGCCTATCTTTATCTGATGGGGCCGGACGGCAAGTTCCTGGACGCCTTCGGGCATCAAATGGATCCGGAGGACATGGCGGCCAGAATCAGAAAATTCTTTTAGGACAGGCGAACAAAAAACTATCTGCGGTCCGGTTATCCACCCTGCGCCGGGGGGGGCCGGATACGGCAAAAAGCGGGTATCTTTTTTCGTCGAGACCTATGTACAATAAACGGTAACGTATCAACCCGGCATCATTAATGGTGGAGCTATAAAGTGAAAAAGAACAATCCCTTCCAATGGTTTTCCGGGGCCAGGCCGCTGCTGGCGTTGTTGGCGTTTTATGTTGGCGTCACCGTGGCGACGATCCCGAACCCGGCCCTGGCCGCCGAATTCGTCGTCTACAAATCCCCCACGTGCGGCTGTTGCAAGGGGTGGGTCGAACATCTCAGGATGAACGGACATACGGTTATAACCAAGGATATGGACGATCTTGACGTGATCAAGAAAATTGCCGGTGTCCCCGAACGCTTGCAGGCCTGTCACACGGCCATGGTCGATGGCTATATAGTCGAAGGCCATGTCCCGGTCGCGGATATCCAGCGCCTACTTACCGAACGTCCCAAGGCGGTCGGGCTCGCCGTTCCGGGCATGCCGGCCGGGGCGCCGGGCATGGGCGGCAATCCGGACCGGTACAACGTGATGCTGTTCAGGGCGGACGGGTCGGCCAATATATATGCGCGATACTAGTAACCGGCATCCGGTTCGACCAGATCCCGGGGCGACTCGCCCCGGCGCACCCGGCGGATGTTTTCGGCAATTGCGGCGGCGGCGGAACCGGGTACCGACAGGCTGGCGATGTGTGGGCTTAGCATAACCCCGGGATGATCCCAGAACGGGCTTGAATCGGGTAGCGGTTCGTTCCTGAACACATCCAGTGCGGCGGCCTCGATGTGGCCGCTGTCGAGGGCCGCCAGTAAATCGTCCTCGACTACATGGCCGCCACGGGCGGCGTTGATGACAAATGCCCCTTGTGGCAGTTGGGCCAGGGTCCGGGCGTTGATGATGCCGGCGGTCCCGGACGTCAACGGCAACAGGCAGACCAGGATTTCGGTGCGCTTCAGGAACGCCGCCAACCGGCTGTTACCGTAAAAGGATTCGACACCCCCCAGGCGCTTTTCCGAGCGGCTCCAGACGGCCACCCGGAATCCCAGATTGACCAGATGGCGGGCCGCGTCGCCGCCTAGCTGGCCCGCACCCAAAATGCCCACACGCCGTTCCAGGGTGTCGGCCTGGGGCAGTTCCCGCCAGTCGTGGCGGCGCTGCATGCCCTGATAGATATGGAACTTGCGATGAAAATGCAGCACCCGGTGCAACACGAATTCCGTCATATGCCGGGTCAGGGCCGGATCGACCATGCGCACCAGCGGCACATGGCGGGGCCATGTCCGGTCGTCAAGGATGCTGTCGACCCCGGCCCCCAGGTTGATGATCGCCTTCAGGCCGGGAAATTTCATCAACGCCCCCGAAGGCGGCCGCCAGACCAGCGCGATATCCACTTCGTCATAATCTTTCAGGCCCGCCATTTGATCGGGCCAAACGTGGAAATCCCGCGCCATGTCGGCTTCCGGCATGGCCTCGGCCAGGGCTTGGCGCCAGCGTTCCGGGTCGTCGTTTTCGCTTAAATAGACAATCGCGTTCATGTGCCGACCAGGTCGTTTTCATCGGCCTTCAATTCCAGCGCCGCGGCCATCAGGGCGCGGGTGTAGGGCTCCTTCGGGGCGGCGAAGATATCGCCCGCCGGCCCCTGTTCGACGATTCGGCCCCGCCGCATGACGACGATATGGTGGGATACCGCGCGGACCACGCGCAGGTCATGGCTGATGAACACATAGGTCAGGTTGTGGTGTCGTTGCAGGTCGCGCAGCAGTTCGACTATCTGCGCCTGCACCGACATGTCCAGCGCGCTGGTCGGCTCGTCCATGACGATCAGGTCGGGTTTCAGAATCAGGGCGCGGGCAATGGCGATGCGCTGCCGCTGGCCGCCGGAAAATTCGTGCGGGTAGCGGTCCATGGTGGCCGGGTCGAGCCCGACTTCTTGCAGCGTCGCGGCGATCAGTGTCCGTCGTTGCGCCGGCGTTCCGCCCAAGCCGTGCACCAGCAACCCTTCCTCGACGATTTGCAGCACCGACATGCGGGGGCTCAGGGATCCGAACGGGTCCTGAAAGACAATTTGCATACGCCGCCGCAAGGCCCGCAGGTCGTCGCCGGAAACACTGCGCAGGTCGACGCCCGCGAAATCGATGGCGCCCCGGCTTGGTTCCAGCCTTAGCAGGGCGCGCGCCAGGGTGCTTTTGCCGGAGCCGGATTCACCGACGATGCCCAGCGTGTGGCCGCGCCTGACGCTGATGCCGACGCCATCGACCGCCTTGACGTGGCTCTGGACCCGACCGAATATCCCGCCCCTGACGGGGAACCATACCTTGATATCGCGCCCGGTTATCAGTTCCGGGGCGCTTGCGTCGGCGGCCTCCGGCGCTCCTTTGGGTTCGGCGGCCAGCAGCATTTGGGTATATTCGTGCTGCGGATTATCGAATACCGCAGCCGTCGCGCCATGCTCGACGATGCGGCCCTCGCTCATCACCGAAACATGGTCGGCCATATGGCGGACAATGCCCAGGTCATGGGTAATCAGCAGCAGCGCCATGCCCAGCCGGTCTTTCAGTTCGGCCAGCAGTTTCAGCAACTGCGCCTGGATGGTGACATCGACCGCCGTGGTCGGTTCGTCGGCGATCAGCAGGTCCGGGTCGTTGGCCAGCGCCATGGCGATCATGACCCGCTGCTGCTGGCCGCCGGAAAATTCATGGGGCAGCGATTTCATGCGCCCGACCTGATCGCCCAAACCGACCAGTTCAAGCAATTCGACAACCCGGTCACGGGCCTGGCCGGCGGTCATGGCCTTGTGCAGCAGCAGCACTTCGCTGATCTGTTTCCCGATGGAATGCAGGGGGTTCAGGCTGGTCAGCGGTTCCTGAAAAATCATCGCCATGCGATCGCCGCGCAACCGGCGCATGTGGGCTTCGGTCGCCTGTATCAGTTCTTCGCCGGCGAAGCGCACCGAACCGCCCGGATGCCAGGCCAGCGGGTAGGGCAGCAGCCGCATGACCGACAGCGCCGTCACCGATTTGCCCGATCCGGATTCGCCGACCAGGGCCACGGTCTGGCCCTTGTCCAGCTTGAAGGATATATCGCGGACGGCCTCGACCTCTTTTTGGCCGTGCCCGAACGAGACGCTCAAATTCTCAATTTCCAGCAAACTCATCGAAAGGTCTTCCGGGGGTCGAAGGCGTCGCGCACCGCCTCGCCGATGAAAATCAGCAGGCTCAACATGACGGCCAGGACGAAAAACGCCGACATACCCAGCCACGGCGCCTGTATGTTGGCCTTGCCCTGATTGAGCAGTTCGCCCAGTGACGGCGATCCCGGCGGCAGCCCGAAGCCCAGGAAGTCAAGCGCCGTCAGGGTGGTGATCGAGCCGTTCAGGATGAACGGCAAGAAGGTCACCGTGGCGACCATGGCGTTGGGCAGGATGTGTTTGTACATAATGCCCAGATCGTTGACGCCAAGGGCGCGGGCGGCGCGGACATAATCGAAGTTCCGGGCCCGCAGGAATTCCGCCCGCACGACGCCGACCAGGGCCATCCACGAGAACAGCAGCATCAGGCCAAGCAGCCACCAGAAATTGGGCTGGACCACGCTGGCCAGGATAATCAGCAGGTACAGCGTCGGCAGGCCGGACCAGATTTCGATAAAACGCTGGAACAGCAGGTCGGTCAATCCGCCGAAGTATCCCTGCACGGCCCCGGCCCCGACGCCGACGATGGAACTGAAAATTGTCAGGGTCAGGCCGAACAGAATCGATATGCGAAACCCATAAATCAGCCGGGCGACGACATCGCGGCCCTGATCGTCGGTGCCCAGCCAGTTGCGGCTTGACGGCGGTGCCGGGGCCGGCGTTTTCAGTTCATAATTGATAGTGTCATAGCTGAATGGTATCAGCGGCCAGATAATCCAGCCTTTTTCCTCGATCATGTCGCGCACGTCCGGGTCGGCGTATTCGGTGTTGGTTTCGAGAAACCCGCCGAACACGGTTTCCGGGTAATCGACAAACACCGGCACGTAATAGGCGCCGTCATATTTGACCAGCAGCGGCCGGTCGTTGGCGATCAGTTCGGCGAACAGCGAAACCGTGAACAGGCCAATGAACAGCCACAACGACCAGTAGCCGCGCCGGTTGGCGCAAAAATTATCGACACGGCGGCGGTTCAGGGGGGTCAGTCGCATTTATATTACGACCCTCTTTTTTCAAAATCGATGCGCGGGTCGATAATGTGGTACATCAAATCGCCGATCAGGTTCATCACCAGGCCAAGCAGGGTGAAGAAGAACAGCGAGCCGAACATCACCGGGTAATCGCGATTTAACGCCGCCTCGAAGCCGAGCAGGCCCAGGCCGTCCAGCGAGAAAATAATTTCGGTCAGCATGGCGCCGGTAAACAAGATGCCGATGAAGGCGGCGGGGAATCCGGCGACCACGATCAACATGGCGTTGCGGAAAACATGGCCGTACAACACCCGCCGTTCACTCAGTCCCTTGGACCTGGCGGTGATCACGTATTGCTTGTTGATTTCGTCCATGAACGAATTTTTGGTCAGCATGGTCAAGCCGGCAAAACCGCCGATCACCAACGACACGATAGGCAGCGTGATGTGCCAGAAATAATCGCCGATCTTGCCCCATGTACTCAGTTCGGCGAAATTGTCCGAGACCAGACCGCGCAACGGGAACCAGTCCAGATAGCGCCCGCCGGCGAATATCACTATCAGCATAATGGCGAACAGGAAACCGGGCACGGCGTTGCCGACGATGACCACGCCGCTTGACCACATATCGAATCTGGAACCGTCGCGCACCGCCTTGGCGATACCCAGCGGAATGGATATCAGATAAACCAGCAGCGTCGTCCACAGGCCCAGGCTGATCGATACCGGCATTTTGTCGAGCACCAGATCGACCACCGAACGATCGCGAAAGAAACTGTCGCCGAAATCGAAACGCAGGTAATTGCCCATCATCATCAGGAACCGTTCAGGGGCCGGTTTGTCGAAGCCGAACTGGCGTTCGATTTCCTTGATGAATTCCGGGTCCAGGCCCTGGGCGCCGCGATATTTGCTGGCCTGGTTACGGCCTGTCGGTTGCGCCGTTTTCGGGGCCTGTCCGACTTCCGCGTTCGATGCGCCGCTGACCCGGGCCGTCGCCGCGACCTGCAAGCCTTGCAGTTTGGCTATGACCTGTTCGACCGGGCCGCCGGGGGCGGCCTGAACGATGATGAAATTGACGACCATAATCCCGAACAGGGTCGGCACGATCAGCAACAGGCGGCGAAGTATATAGGCAAGCATGGCTGGTTACCGGCCTCTCAGCGATTTCAGTCCCTCTATGGTAGAGCGGGCGGCGTCTTCGTTGATCCACCAGGTGTCGAACTGGGCGCCGCTGGTCGGCGTCACCACGGGCCGTTCGAACTTGTTCCAGAACACCAGCCGGTCGTAGCTTAGATGCCAGTGTGGAATAACGTAAAAGCCCCATTGCAGGACCCGGTCCAGCGCCCTGGTCCGGGTGACCAGGCTTTTCCGGTCGGGCGCCGCGATCAGCCCGCCGATCAGTTTGTCGATGACCGGATCGCTGACGCCGATCAGGTTGCGGCTGCCGTTCTGTTTGGCCGCCGCCGATCCCCAGTAGCCCAGTTGTTCGTTGCCCGGCGATTGCGATTGGCCCCAGGAAAAAGTCAGCATATCGAAGTCGAAAGTCTCCAGACGCCTCAGGTACTGCGCCGAATCGACGGTCCGTACCCGCGCCTTGACGCCCAGCCGTTCCAAATTCTTGACGAACGGCAGGGCGATTCGTTCGAAGGCCGGGCTGACCAGCAGAATCTCGAATTCCAGGGCCTGACCGGTCGCCTGGTTGACCCGCACGTTATCCTTGATAACCCAACCGGCTTCCTTCAGCAGCCGGTCGCCCAGCCGCAGGTTAGGCCGGATACGGCCATCGCCCTTGGTCTTCGGCGGGTTGTATTCGGTAGTGAAAACCTCGTTTGGAATACGGCCGCGAAAGGGTTCCAGAATTTTCAACTCGTCCGGCCCCGGCAAGCCGGTCGCCGCCAGTTCCGAATTGTCGAAGTAGGACCGGGTCCGGGTATACTGGCCGTAAAACAGGTTGCGATTCGACCATTCGAAATCAAACGCGGTGGCCAGCGCCTGGCGTACGCGGCGGTCCTTGAAGATGTCGCGGCGAATGTTGTAGACGAAGCCCTGCATCCCCGCCGTGCGATTGTGGCCGACTTCGATTTTCTTGATCAGCCCCTGTTCGACCGCCGGGATGTTATAGGCGGTGGCCCATGTTTTCGACTGGTTTTCGTTCCTGAAATCGAATTCGCCGGCCTTGAAGGCCTCTACCTGTACGGTCGTATCGCGGTAGTAATCGTAGCGGATGGAATCGAAATTATTGCGGCCGACATTGACCGGCAGATTGCGGCCCCAGTAATCGTCCACTCTTTTATAGCGGACGTAACGCCCGGCCTCGAAGCCGTCGATTTTATAAGCGCCGCTGCCAAGCGGCGGTTCCAGGGTCGTTTTGGCGAAATCCTTGCCCTGCCAGTAGTGTTTGGGCAGCACCGCCATCTGGCCGATAATCAGGGGCAGTTCACGGTTGCGGTTGTTTTTAAAGACAAAGCGAACGGTGCGTTCGTCGATCTTCTCGACCCGGTCGACATCGGCGTAATAGTACCGGTAGCTGGGCTCGCCCTTTTTCAGCAGGGTCTCGAAGGTCCAGATCACGTCGTCGGCGGTAATCGGCTTGCCGTCATGCCAGCGGGCCTCCGTGCGCAGCACGAACTTGACCCATGACCGGTCTTCCGGCGTTTCCACCGTTTCGGCAAGCAGGCCATAGGCGGTGAACGCCTCGTCGGCGCTGGCGGTCAGCAAGGTGTCGTACAGCCCGCCCAGGCCGACCGCCGCCTCTCCCTTGATGATAAAGCCGTTGAAGGAATCGAAACTGCCGGCCGCCGCCAGCTTTACCGCGCCGCCCTTGGGGGCATCCGGATTGACGTAGTCGAAATGCTTGAAATCCGGGCCGTACTTGGGTTCGCCGTGCATGGCGATGGCGTGGACCGGCCGGGCCAGCGCCGGGGAAGTAAAAAGCGCGGCGGCGGCAATCAGCAAGGCAGTCGGTAATCGGATCAAGATTGCGGCTCCTGCGAGGATACGTAATTTTTGCTGAATGTTGGCGGTGGGCCGTTTCATGTTCAAGGATCGCTTATCTATGTGTCTTATTTGTGATGGGCGTTAAGCTGATAGAATGCCCAGCGCGGCGCGATGCATGCGGGGGTCTCCGGCGGCGATGACGCGACCGTCCGACTTTATCGACAGCGGCGATCCCTGCCAATCGGTGATAACGCCGCCGGCCCCGTTGACCACCGGCGCCAGGGCGCAAAAATCGTATATTCCCATTGTCGACTCGACGACCAGATCCATCGTGCCGCTGGCCAGCAGGCCATAGGCGTAGCAGTCGGCGCCGTAGACGACCGGGCGGCATTGCCGCCGCAGGGCCTCGAATTTCCCGAAATCGTCATCGGGGAACATCTGCGGCGAGGTCGCCGATAACCAGGCGTCTTTCAGCCTGGCGCAGGGCCGCACCCGGCTGGCGACGCCGCCGAATTTAGTCGGTTGTCCGTGACAGCCGACCCAGCGTTCGCCCAATGCCGGCATATCGATCACCCCGATAATCGGCAGGCCGTCTTTCAGCAACGAAACAAGGGCGCCGAACAGGGGCTTGCCGGTAACGAACGAGGTGGTGCCGTCGATCGGGTCGATGGTCCAGACGTATTCCGCGTCGATTCGCTGGCTGCCCAGTTCCTCGCCTAGGATACCGTGATCTGGATAGGCCTCGGCGATCAGTTCCCGGATCGCCCTTTCGGCTTCCCGGTCGGCGACCGTGACCGGGCTTAGATCGGCTTTCGATTCGATGTCCATGGGGGCGCGAAAATATTTCATGGCGACGGGGCCGGCGGTATCGGCCAGCCGCACCGCCAGGTCGCACGCTTCGGACAGGTCCAATGCCATTACGGCAGCGGTTTCGGGCTGTCGCTCAGGCTGCGCAGGTAGGCGATAACCCCGGCCCGCTTGGGCGCTTTCCTGATGCCCCTGAACATCATCTTGGTGCCCTTGACGTATGCCCTGGGGTCGCTCAGGAACGCATCCAGGTTTTCATATGACCATTGCCCGCCGAGCCCGGCCAGGGCCTTGGAGTATTTATAGCCTTCCTGCGACCCCCTGGCCCGGCCCAGCACCCCCCACAGGTTGGGGCCGATAGTGGCGCGAGCGCCCTTTATGTCGGTGTGGCAGCCCTTGCATACGCGGAATGCCTTTCGGCCCGCCTGCGGGTCGGCGCCGGCCAGCCGTTCCGACAAATTCTCGGGCGCGGCCTTGGCGGCGACAGGTTTTTCGGGCTTCGCCGGTTTCCCGACTACTGGTTTTTCGACCGCCGGTTTTTCGGCCACCTGTTTCGGACTGAAGCCGGGTTTCGGGCGCACCGCGAAATCGCCGATCAGGTTGACTACGGCAATCAGGGCGGCGGTCAAGACGACGGCCAGGGCGAGAGACTTGAAAAAACCTGAATCCATGGGACCGGAACCTTTAATTTGATAAAGCCGCCGTTATACTGCGGCACACCCGCCGATAATTCAACCAGCGAAAGAATGTCAGATGAACGCGCCTTCCGATATCCGCCGGCCGCCGCAAAATCCACTGATCGTAATACCGGCGCGGATGGGCTCCAGCCGGCTGCCGGGCAAGCCGCTGGCCGATATTTGCGGCCAGCCGATGATCGTCCAGGTCTGGCGGCGGGCCATGGCGGCCGGAATCGGCCCGGTCATCGTGGCCTGCGCCGAACCGGAAATCGCCGCCGCGGTCGAAGCCGCCGGGGGCCGGGCGGTGTTGACCAGGGCCGACCATCCATCGGGGTCGGACCGGGTCCACGAGGCGCTCTGCGCGATTGATCCGGATCGCCAACACGACGCCATAATCAATATTCAGGGCGACCTGCCGACTATCGAGGCGACCGCCGTGCGGGCCGTGCTGACACCGCTGCAAAATGCCGACGTGGATATCGCCACCCTGGCGACGGCGATCACCGACCGGCGCGAAAAGACCGATCCCAATGTGGTCAAGGCGGTGCTGTCGCTGCGGCCCGGCGAAACGGTCGGTCGGGCGCTCTACTTCAGCCGCCAGCCGGTGCCCCACGGCGACGGGCCGCTGTATCATCACATCGGCCTGTACGGCTTCCGCCGGCAGGCCCTGGAACGCTTCGTCAGGCTGCCGCCGACGCCGCTGGAACAACGCGAAAGGCTGGAACAGCTGCGGGCGCTGGAAGCGGCCATGCGGATCGATGTCGCGCTCGTTGACACGGCGCCGCTGGGTGTCGATACTCCGGCCGACCTGGAACGCGCCAGGGCCATGCTGGAAGCCGGGAAACAATGACCGAGAGTGAAAAAACAATCGCCTTTCAGGGCGCCATGGGGGCCTATTCGGACCTGGCCTGCCGGGCCGTCTATCCGGACTGGCGGACGCTGCCCTGCCACACCTTCGAAGATACCTTCGCCGCCGTCACCGGCGGGCGGGCGGAACTGGCGATGATCCCCATCGACAACACGGTGGCCGGTCGGGTCGCCGATATTCATCACCTGCTGCCGGCCTCCGGCCTGCATATCATCGGCGAACATTTCCAGCGCGTCGATCATCATCTGCTGGCCCTGCCGGGCACCAAAATCGAAGAACTGACCCACGTCCACAGCCATGTCCATGCCCTGCCGCAATGCCGCAGGATTATCGCCGAACTGGGCCTGAAAACGGCGGTTTACGCCGATACCGCCGCCGGCGCCAAAATGATCGCCGAACGCGGGGAAAAAAGCCATGCCGCCATCGCCTCGGAACTGGCCGGCCGGATCTATGGTCTGGAATCCCTGCGCGCCAACATTGAAGACGCCGAACACAATACCACCAGATTCCTGATAATGACCGGGGAGGCCGAATTTCCGGCGCTCGACGACCGTGACTGGGTGACCAGCTTCGTCTTCAAGGTGCGCAACGTTCCCGCCGCCCTGTACAAGGCGATGGGCGGATTCGCCACCAACGGCGTCAACATGACCAAGCTGGAAAGCTACATGGTCGGCGGCAGTTTCACCGCCACCCAGTTCTATGCCGAAATCGACGGCCACCCGGAACACCGCTCGGTCGCCTTCGCCATGGAGGAACTGGGTTTTTTCACGTCATTCGTCAAGGTTTTGGGCGTTTTTCCGGCCAGCCCGTTTCGCAAGCTTCAGGGGGACTAATCTTCGGCGAGCCAGTCGTTGAGCAGTTGCCAGGCGATCGAATCCCGGGTCGGCAGGCGCAGTCCTTTTTCCGGGAAGGCGGCGACCTGGGTTTTGGTGAACCAGCGGGCGTCTTCAAGTTCGTCGCCGCCGTAATCGATGTCCAGTGAACTGGCCTTGGCCCGGAAACCCATCATCAGCGACGATGGAAACGGCCAGGGTTGGGAGCCGCGATATTGCACGTCTTCCGGTTTGACCAGGATGCCGGCTTCTTCCATAACCTCGCGGGCGACCGCTTCTTCCAGGCTTTCGCCCTGATCGACGAATCCGGCCAGGGTCGAATACATGCCTTTGGGCCATTTGCCCTGGCGGGCCAGCAGACAGGCGCCGCCTTCCGGGCCGGGCCGGGTCACCAGCATGATAACCGCCGGATCGGTGCGCGGAAAATATTCCCGCCCGCAGGCCGGGTTGACGCAGCGGCGCAACCGCCCGGCTTCTTCGGCGGCGGTGACCTGGCCGCATTCGCAGCAATAGCGGTTGTGCCGGTGCCAGTACATGTTGCCCCTGGCGAAGGCCAGCAGCGCCGCGTCCCGATGGGTCAGCAACGGGCTGACCTCGCGCAGGTCGATAAAACGGGCCTGGCCGATAGCCGGGGTCAGGGTCGGCAATTCGTGTTCGGAAAGGTCGATGGCGAAATAGGCGGCGCCCCGGTCGCCGTCGCCGTCTTCCGTGGTCAGCCCCAGCAAGGCCACTTCACCGGCTATCTGCAACAGCCCGCGGGCGTGGTCGCCCTGTAGATGGATGGCCCCCGGATGCTCGTCGCCCAGGATCAGGTTGGCGTTGCGCCAGACCGGAATTATGCGGGTCTGGCGATGGTGCAGCATGTCGTCGATCCACGTTTCGTCCCGACGCCGGTTGGGCGCCCGGTGCAGGCCGGTGGATGTGTAATAAAGCCGTGTCGACACGATGAAATCCTGACAAACAATGGAAAAAACCGCTAGATTATAATGCCAAGCGTTGGCAATGCGTTAAACATTCATTTACGCAGACGATCTAACGTACTGAATCAATTGATATCATCGCGCGGTTTGTGTAGTTTTTTCGGCAAGCGGCCTGGCTGCCGCCGGGTTTTTTTAGCGATTTGCGGAACAAGGATTCCCCATCGGATGAGGTTTACACGCTTTCCAGCGCTGATGGGTGTTTTGCTGTTGCTTGCCGGGTGTGCGCGGGTTGATGGCGGTTTCGCCATGTTCGAAAGCCCGTGCCAGGCGCCGCAGCCGGAAAAGCTGGCCGGTATCGACTGGGACAAGGCCCGCAAGATCGACCTGCGAATCCGCCAGGACACCTTCACCCCGGCCTATCTGGGCCTGGCCCAGGGCGTTCCCTACCGTCTGCTGATTGAAAACGCCGATGACAGTCGGCATGTCTTTCGGGCCAGGGAATTTTTCCAATCCATCGCATTGGCCGATGTCCGGGTAATCAGCGGGCCGGGGGCCGGCGTGAACCAGGGATATCCCTGTTCCGGGGCCATATCCATAGCACCCGGCGGCGTTGCCGAGGCCCGCTTCGTTGCGGTCCGTGACGGGGTCTATGAATTCGACGATAATCCGCTGCTGCTGTCCTTCGCCCTGACCGGCAGCGCCGGCGGATTTATCATTATTGAACCGAAACGGATTATTCCGGAAAGCCCGGTCAAACACCTGAAATTACAGGAACGTAAACCGCTGCTTGTCTCGCCGGTCGCGGCCCCGTCCGGCGGCCTGTTCGATGACGAACCGGCCCCCGGACAACCGGTTGAGGCGGCCCCGGAAGTGCCGCTGGAAGAACTGCCGGTGGAAGAACTTCCCGATCAGGCGGCACCGGCCGATGACCGGCCCGCGGCCCTGCTGGAACCGGACCAGAAGCCGGCCGCTCCGGACATCGACGACAAGCGGCTGGACCAGGCCCCCGCCGCCGACCTTTTTTCCGACTGATTGCCCGCTCGAAAGCATTGACCGCGACAAGGCCTGATCTGTTATAGTGCCGGCGGGAGATCGGCGACGGACGTATTCCTCGCCAACCCGGTCAGGTCCGGAAGGAAGCAGCCGTAACGAGTAACGATGCGGGTCGTCCGTCGGTCTCCCACCTCAGGATAATCCGAAAATCTCATGACCGATCAAAACCCCGCCCAGACATCCGAGACGCCCGACCGGGCCGGCCAATACACGGTGCTGGCGCGCAAATACCGTCCGGCGTCGTTTGCCGCCCTGATCGGCCAGGAGGCCATGGTGCGGACCCTGACCAACGCCATCGAATCGGGGCGTCTGGCCCATGCCTTCGTGCTGACCGGGGTTCGCGGGGTCGGCAAAACGACTACCGCGCGGATTATCTCCAGGGTCCTGAATTGCATCGGCGTCGATGGCCAGGGCGGCCCGACCGCGAACCCGTGCGGGGTTTGCGAGCACTGCCGCGCGATCGCCGAAGACCGCCATGTGGACGTGCTGGAAATGGACGCCGCCTCGCGCACCGGCGTCGATGACATTCGCGAACTGATCGAAAGCGTCCGCTACCGGCCAACCTCGGCGCGCTACAAGATCTATATTATCGACGAAGTTCACATGCTTTCGAAAAATGCTTTCAACGCCCTGCTGAAAACCCTGGAAGAACCGCCCGAACACGTCAAATTTATTTTCGCGACGACGGAAATCCGGAAAATACCGGTGACCGTGTTAAGCCGCTGTCAGCGCTTCGATTTAAGGCGCGTCGATATGGAAACCCTGATCGAACATTTTCGCGGCATCGCGAAGCTGGAAGGCGCCGAAATCGGCGACGGGGCGCTGGCGATGATCGCCAGGGCCGCCGACGGGTCGGTCCGCGACGGTCTCAGCCTGCTCGATCAGGCAATCGCCCATGGCTCCGGCCGGGTCGATGAAAACCAGCTGCGCGACATGCTTGGCCTGGCCGACCGCTCGCAGACCTTCGCCTTGCTGGAAGCGGTCCTTGGCGGCGATATCGGCGATGCCCTGGAACTATTGGACCGGCAATACCAATCCGGCGCCGACCCGGCGACGGTGCTTGAAGACATGCTCGATATCACCCACTGGCTGACCCGCATCAAGATTGTGCACGAAGCCGCCGACGATCCCGGCGTCGCCGAAACCGACCGGGTGCGTGGCCGGGACATGGCCGGGCGTCTGGGCATGGCGATAATCGCCCGGGCATGGCAGATGCTCCTGAAAGGCCTGGCCGAGGTCAGGGTTGCGCCGTCGCCGATTCAGGCCGCCGAAATGGTGCTGGTCCGCCTGGCCTACGCCAGTGATTTGCCGACCCCGGCGGAAGCCCTGAAAGCCACGGTCGCCGCGACCGCCACGACCGCCGAAGCGGCGCCGGCAATGGTATCCGGTCCGCCGCCGCCGGCCTTGCCGCCGCAACCGTCCCCGCCGTCCGGCGGTGGCGGCCCCGAACGGGCCTTGGCGATGGCGGCGCCCGAACGGGAACACGAACCGCTATCGACGCAAGCCGAACCGCAAGCCGATCCCGTGACGTTCGAGCAGGTGGCCGAACTGGCCGGGCAAAGGCGGGCGGCTATCCTGCGCGCCAATGTGGTTAACAACATACATCTGGTGCATTTCGAGCCCGGTCGAATCGAAATCAGGCCGACCGACCGGGCGCCCCGTGAACTGCCCTACGAACTGGCCAGCTTCCTGACCGAAAATACCCCCCGGCGCTGGACCGTGACCGTATCGAACGATGCCGGACAACCGACCCTGCAACAGCAATGGGACAGCGCCAGGGCCGAGGAAAAATCCCGTGTCGGCCGGCTGCCCCTGGTCAAGGCGGTGCTGCAAACCTTTCCCGGCGCCAGAATCGAAAGCGTCAAACACCGGAAAACCGCCGCGCCGGGCGAAACCTCCGACGCCGATTGAACCGAATTCAAGCAAGGGAAACAGTAACATTCCACACACGGAAAACGGATTCCTGCGGTCGCTTTGGGTGGCCAGCGCCGAACCGGCGCCGCCAACCCGGCCGCTGACGGACAACCGGGAAGCCGACGTGGTTATTGTCGGGGCCGGGTTCACCGGGCTGTCGGCGGCCCTGCACCTGGCGGCGGCCGGCATTTCCGCCGTGGTGCTGGAGGCCGGCGAAATCGGCTGCGGCGCGTCCGGGCGCAACGGCGGTCAGGTCAACCCGGCGTTCGGTCCCCTGCCTTCGGCGGTACGCGCTTTTTATGGCGCGGAACGGGGCCGGCGCGTTCTTGATTTCGTCGATGGCGCCTGCGATCTGGTGTTCGACCTGATCGACCGCCACGGCATCGGTTGCGCCCCCAGACGGGTCCCCTACCTGCGCGCCGCCAGTGGCCGGCGCGGCCTTGCAGAGGTCGCGGACTGGGTCCGTGAATGGCAGGACTTCGGCGCGCCCGTGGCCATTAAATCGACCGCCGAAACGGCCCGGCTTATCGGCAGTTCCTTTTATGACGGGGCCATGGAAGACGCCAGGGGCGGCAGTCTGCAACCGCTTTCCTACGCTCGCGGGCTGGCCCGGACGGCCCTGTCGGCGGGCGCCGTAATATTCACCGGCAGCCCGGCCGTGGCGATTGAAAGGGCGGGACCGGACTGGCGGGTGACGACGCCGGGCGGCGGCCTGGTCAGCGCCCGCCATCTGCTGCTGTGCACCAATGGCTACACGGATAAGCTATGGCCCGGCCTGGCCCGAAACGTGGTGCCGGTGGCCAGCCTGCAAGCGGCGACGGAACCGCTGCCCGAAAGTATTCGCGCCGGAATATTGCCGGAAGGCCATCATGTTTCGGAAACCCGCCGGGTCATGCTGTATTACCGTATCGACGAAAACGGCAGGTTTCAGATCGGCGGCAGGGGTAAACTGTTCGGCGGCGGCGGCCAGCCCATCGATACCTCGCACCTGCGCGCCCAGGCCGTCAGGATATTCCCCGAACTGGCGGCGGTCGGCTGGGACTATCACTGGGGCGGCCTGGTGGCGATAACCAAAACCCATTTGCCGCACCTGATCGAACTTGGCGAAAACGCCCACGCGGGACTCGGCTACAACGGTCGCGGCGTGGCCATGGCGACGGCAATGGGCCGGCAATTGGCGCATGTGGTGATGGGCGAAGATGTCGCCATGCCACGGAGCCGGGGAAAGCCGTTCCTGTTGCACCCCTTCCGCAGCATCGGCATCGCCTGGCACACCGTCTACGGCAGCGTCCTGGACCGGCTTGAAGGCGCTGCGGTCAGGTAACACCGGCCGGTTTCCACGGGTTGTTGCCGGTTATTTGTCAAACTTCCCGGCCCCGGTCGCGAACCACGTCAACACGGGAACCAGACAACTGATGGCCACGGCTTCCAGGTAGCGTTCGTTAATAATCGCGAAAACGACCATGCCGACGGTGGTCGTCAGCCCGAGTATGGTTACGGTCAATATCAACCCGCTTTTGGTAACCATGCGTTTTATGCGCTTCAAGAGTTATTTTCCCGTACCGGGGCGACCGTCGATCCACTCGGCAATGTCCGACCATACCGTTTCCGCCTGCAGGTCGCGCAACAGCATGTGGTAGCCGTTCCTGTAAAATACCACCTTGCGCCGGTCCCTGCCCCGTTCGGGCAGGCTGGCCAGCATCCGCCTGACCGGTTCGGGGGGAATTACCTCGTCCTTTTCGCCGTACAGGACCAACGCTGGCAGGGTCAGGCTGTCCGCTGCCGCGAGCGCCGCATCCATCAATCCGCTCAGGCCATAGATCGCGTCGATGCGGGTTTCCTTGATGACCAGCGGATCGCGGCCCAGGGCCAGCAGCATTTCGTTATTATCAGAGGCGACGATCTTCAGGCCGCGCCCCGTCAGGGTGACGCCGGGCACGGTATGGGCCGATAGCCACAGGGCCCCGGCCTGGTACCACGGCATGGTGGCCCGCCCCCAGACCGCGGGCGCCGACAGGATTACGCCGTCTATGCCCGGTGCCGCCTTGCTGGCGGCGGCAACCATTACCACCGCCGCGCCCATGCTTTCGCCAAGCAGAAATACCGGCAGCCCCGGATGGCGGTCGCGGATCAACCTGTTCAGGGCGGTCAGGTCGTCGACCAGGGCCTCGGCGCCGGGCCAGTAGCCGCGATTGGGGGCGGCCCCGAAACCGCGCTGGTCATAGGCGTAGGATGCGACGCCCCGGGCCGCCAGCCAGGCGCCGGGCTTATTGAAAAAATTGCTGTAGTCGTTGAACCCGTGCAGGGCGATGATTACCGCAGATGGCGGCGCGGTTTTCGGCAACCATGATTTAAGGGGCAACCTTGCGCCGTCGCCGGCCAGGAAATAGTCTTCACCCAACATCGGCGGACCCAAATCGGGGCCGGACGGGCGGATGTTCGGCGCACACGACAGCAGCACCGGCACGACAATCGCCGTCGCCAGAACCCCTATGGTGCGCCGCCGTATCATTCGGACGTCAGGCTTATGAAAATGTCTTCCAGTTCGGCCTCGCGGGTTTCCAGTTCGACAATGGTCAGTCCGGCATCCCGGACGGCGGCGAGGATTTCGCCGCTGTTGGTCTTGCTTGGCGGATAGCAGAAGCGTATTTGCCGGGGGCCGGTCAATTCGACCCGAAAGCGGTCCAGTTGTCGCGGCGTCGAGGCCAGGTCACGATCCAGCGTCAGGGTGATTTCCTTGGCGTCGAGGCGTCGCATCAGGCTTGATTTGGGCTCGCACGCGATCAGCCGCCCGTGATTGATGATGGCTATCCGGTCGCATAATTCCTGGGCTTCTTCCAGATAATGGGTGGTCAGCAGCACCGTCGTGCCCTGGGCGTTAAGCCGCCGCACGTAAGACCATAGCTGCCTTCTTAAATCGACATCGACACCGGCGGTCGGTTCGTCCAGAACCAGCACCGGCGGTGAATGGACCAGCGCCTTGGCGATCAGCAGGCGGCGGCGCATACCGCCGGAAAGCGTGCGGGCGTAAGCGTCGGCCTTGTCGGTCAGGCCGACGGCCGCCAGGATTTCCCCGGTCCGCCGGGCGGCTTTCGGCACGCCGTAAAGGCCGGCCTGCAGGTCGAGCGCCTCGCGCGGTGTGAAAAACGGATCTATGTTCAATTCCTGGGGCACCACGCCGATCGACCGCCGCGCCGCCCGCATTTCGGCTTCGATATCAAAACCCCATACGCAAGCGGCGCCCGAAGTCCTGTTCACCAGCCCGGCCAGGATGTTTATCAGGGTCGATTTGCCGGCCCCGTTGGGGCCCAGCAACCCGAAGAACGATCCCCGCGGAATCGCCAGCGTTACGTCATCCAGCGCCGGTTTCCCGTCGCCACCGTCATAAACCTTGCGAAGCGCCGTTGTTTCGACGGCGTTTTTCGGCAGCTCCTGGGTCATCTTGAAAGGCCAGCGTCCATGCTGTTTTTGAAAAACAATGGTATGCTAACACATGCGGGCTTTGAATGTCGTCCGGCTGTGGCTATCATCACCGCAACTTGGTATTAACCCGTGCAATGGAACCGGTAAATGGAATCCGAACAACCTTTTTATGTCGATCAGACGACCGTTTCCTGTGACGGCGGCGGCCCGCTCGGCCATCCCAGGGTCTATCTGAAATTCGGCGCCGGGGATGAAAACGGCGGCGGCGAGATCGTCTGCCCATATTGCTCGGCACGGTTTGTCCTGAGCGACGAGGCGGCGCAACCGGCCACCCACTGATCGTACGGAACAGTGCCCACACCCAGCCCCGCCGCGGCTCCCCGCCATGTCTTCCTGATTGACGGATCGGGGTTCCTGTTTCGCGCCTATTTCGGCATCAAGCACCGGATGACGCGGGCCGACGGCACGGTGGTCAACGCCGTGCACGGCTTTACCACCATGCTGATGAAGTTGATCGACGATACCGACGCCGATCACATCGCGGTTATTTTCGACAGCGCCCGCAAGACCTTCCGCAACGACATCTATGCCGACTACAAGGCCCACCGCCCGCCGCCGCCCGACGACCTGATTCCGCAGTTCGAACTGGTCCGCGAAGCGACCCGGGCGCTGAACGTGGCGTGTGTCGAAATGCCGGGCTTCGAAGCCGACGACCTGATCGCCACCTACGCCACCCAGGCCAGGGAAATGGGCGCCCGGGTCACCGTCGTTTCGTCGGACAAGGACCTGATGCAACTGGTCGACGACAAGGTGGTCATGTTCGACGCCATGAAAAACCGGGAAATCGGGCCGGAACAGGTGATCGAGAAATTCGGCGTCGGTCCCGACCGGGTGATCGAAGTGCAGGCCCTGGCCGGCGATTCTTCCGATAACGTGCCCGGCGTTCCGGGTATCGGCCTGAAAACGGCGGCCCTGCTGGTTAACGAATACGGCGACCTGGAAGGGGTGCTGGCCCACGCCGGACAGGTCAAACAGCCGAAGCGGCGGCAAAGCCTGATCGATCACGCCGATGGCGCGCGCGTGTCGAAACAACTGGTCACCCTGAAAACCGATGTCCCGGTTCCGGTCCCGTTAAGTGAATTCGCCATCCGGGAACCGGACCGCGACGCCCTGCTGCAATTCCTCG
>CAZZKE010000009.1:0-57923 GCA_964655005.1 uncultured Thalassospiraceae bacterium
CGCCCTCGATGTCCTCGGCGATAATCAGCAGCGGACGGGTCGACTGGACAATGCTTTCCAGAACCGGCAGCAACGGCTGCAAGGTGGAAAGCTTGCTTTCATGGATCAGGATGAACGGGTTTTCCATCTCGCAGGTCATCTTGTCGGCGTTGGTGACAAAATATGGCGAGGTGTAACCGCGGTCGAACTGCATGCCTTCGACGACGTCGAGTTCGGTTTCGATACCCTTGGATTCCTCGACCGTGATGACGCCTTCGTTGCCGACGCGTTCCATGGCTTCGGCGATCTTGGCGCCGATGTCGATGTCGCCATTGGATGAAATGGTGCCGACCTGGGCTACTTCGGCGCTGGTCGAAACTTTCTTCGAACGTTTCCGGATGTCTTTGATGACGGCGTCAACGGCCAGGTCGATGCCGCGTTTCAGGTCCATCGGGTTCATGCCGGCGGCAACGGCCTTGCAGCCTTCGCGGACAATCGACTGGGCCAGCAGGGTCGCCGTGGTGGTGCCGTCGCCGGCTTCGTCGTTGGTCTTGGAAGCGACTTCCTTGACCATCTGGGCGCCCATGTTTTCGAACTTGTCGGCGAGTTCGATTTCCTTGGCGACGGTAACGCCGTCCTTGGTGATGCGCGGTGCGCCGAACGATTTGTCGAGAACGACGTTGCGGCCCTTGGGTCCCAACGTGACCTTGACGGCGTTGGCGAGAATATCGACGCCGGCGAGCATGCGCGCCCGGGCGTCGGTGCTGAATTTGACTTCTTTAGCTGCCATTTTTCTGTATCCTTAGCTTTGGATCAAACCGCCTTCAGATGAAATCATTTGATTGCGGATAATTTGATCGATTCCAATAAGTTAGAGCGACCTAACCGCCCTTACCGGGGGCGGCTCGTTCCAGAATTCATTCGCGGAAAGAATCGCCTATTTCTTCTTTTTCTTGGAGGGTTCGATAATACCCAGAAGATCGGATTCCTTCATGATCAACAGCTCTTCCCCGTCAACCTTGACTTCGGTGCCGGACCATTTGCCGAACAGCACCATGTCGCCGGCTTTTACGTCCAGGGCGGCGATCGAGCCGTCTTCGCGGCGGGCGCCGGAACCGGCGGCGACAATCACGCCTTCCGAGGGTTTTTCCTGGGCGGTATCGGGAATGATGATGCCGCCGGCGGTTTTTTCTTCCTGCTCTACGCGCTTAACCAATACGCGATCATGCAGAGGCCTGAATTTCATCGTGCATACTCCGTTAAAGTATTGAGATATAATAAAACTAGGGGATTGTTAGCACTCTCCCCTACCGAGTGCCGACGATATATGGGGGATTGCCCCGAATGTCAAGAACAAGCCCGAAAAAATCGGCTTTTTTGCCGCCCGGACGGGCCGTCTGAAGCTATTCCAGCAGCGACGGGTCGGCGATGACATCGGCGACCCTGAAGACCGTGAAATAACGGCCCCGGTAAGGCTGGTTGAAGGCGCTCGGGCTTTCCGTCGAAGGTTCGCTGTTAATTACGATGATGCGGCCATCGGGATTGGCGGCCAGCCAGTCGGGCAGGTCGGTGGCATCGTTGCCGACCACGGCGATGGGCGACTCGAGCCGGCCCAGGAAATTAAACTGACCGTGATATTTACCGACATAGGCGATTGCCACACCCCGTTCCTGCCAGGCGCTCAGTTTCTGTGAAATTGGGCGCAGGTCATAGCGTTCGGCCAACAGCGGCCTGATTGCGTGATGGGCGACGACAACCAGGGCCACCGACAACAGGCAGAGCGAAGCCAGCCGGGCCATCAGCGAACCGCGCCCGCCCATCCTGTCCAGCAGAAGCAGCGCCAGCGCCAGAATCGACAGGGCGATGCCGGGGTAGGGGTTTAGCTCACCGGCCCAGGTCGGCAGGTCGAACACGGCGCTCACCGGGGCAATCAGAAACAGGCCGGCGCCGAAAATCAGGAACGACAGAACCGGCAGCAGAATGCCCGACCCGCTCCATTTATTGATCTCGCCCGGTGCCGCCCCCGAAGTGGCGTCGTCCCGTTCGGTCAGCAACCGCGCCAGGATCAGCGCCAGGGCCGGAAATACCGGCAGCAGATAATGGAATTGTTTGCCGCTGATCATCGAAAAGACGAGCAACGCCGGGGTCAGCCACGCCAGGCAGAACCGCAGGCCGCCATCGCCGAAAATCCTGAACAGGTAGCCAAGCGAGCGCCAGGCCGCCGGCCACAGGGTCCAGGGCAAAATCAAGGCCGGCAGGGCCGCCAGATACCACCACCAGGGTTCGCCGTGGGCGAAGGAATCGACCATGCGCCCCGCCGACTGCCCCCAGAATATGGCGTCGCGGTATTCCGCGCCGCCGGCGATACCGGCCGGAATGGCCCAGGCCAGGCCGATAGCGACGCCGGCCAGCAGCGCCAGCCCGGTTTTTACGTACCATTGCTTCCATCCGCGTTGCCACGATTGCCCCAGCGCCTTGCCCCAGGTCGGGGCCAGCAGGGCCGGTGGCAGGGTGGTCAGCAGGATCGCTGGACCCTTGGCCAGGATGCCAAGGCCAATGGCGATGGCGAATATGTAGAATCCCGCGTTGGAATTTCGCCGCCAGGCGCCGAGTAGGCCGTTCATGGCCAGCAGGGCGCAGAAGGCGAGGATCATGTCGAACATGGTCAGGGTGGCGAACAGGGTCCAGAACAGGCCGCCCAGCAATATCAGCGGTGTCGCCCCGGCAATGGTCGGCAATTCCGGCCACAGCCAGCGCCCCAGGCGGGCGCTAAGCCACAGGCTGGCTAGACCGAACAGCGGGGCGACCAGCCTGGGCCACCATTCGTTAAGCCCGAACACCCCCCAGCCGGCGTTTATCAGCCAGAACAGCAGCGGTGGTTTGTGGCTGTAGGCGGCGCCGTTCAGGTGCGGCACCAGGTAATCGCCACCGAACCACATTTCCCAGGCGACGGCCAGATAACGGGTCTCGTCGACCGGCAGAAACGGCCTGGTTTCGATCGCCGTAGCCATCAATAAAAGCCACATGCCGCCCCAGATCAACGGCGACAGGGAGGTCAGCCATGATTGCCGTGGCGGCACGGGTACGGGATGCTGGTTTCCGGTATCTCCGGTCATCGGGCCCGGTCTTCCGCTTGCGGCGGTTCATGCCCGACCCCCAGTTCCCGTTCGACGTTGTCGTCGAAACTTTTGCCGTGGCGGTATGTCCGGTACAAGTAAACCCCCATCGCCCCGGAAACCACAAACAACAGCACCGATACGCCGATGCGCAGTCCCGGTTCCAGCGCGATGCCGCTGCCAATCAACGCAAAAATGATCGTTTGCGGCAGGTAACCCAGGGCGGAACCGGCGACAAACGGGGCCCCGCGCACGCCCGACACTCCGGCGGCCAGATTGGTCACCAGATTGCTGCCGACCGGCAGCAGCCGGATCAGCAGGGTCATGGTCAGCGGGTTGTCGTGCAGGAAATCGTCGATCTTGCGGACTCTGCGGGGAAATCTCGAGGCCACGAAATCGCGGCCGAGGACTCTGGCATAGCCGAAGGCGGCGATACATCCGAGCGTTGTCGCCAGCAGCCCGAGCGCCGTACCCAGACCGAAACCAAATGCGTAGCCTCCCAGAAAACAGATAATCTGGCGGGGCAGACCAACCCCGGTAAAAAGAAACCCGATGACGACAAACAATACCTCGCCGGTGATGCCCCGGCCCCTGATCTGGGTGTCGATCCAGCTTTCGTCGATCGCCGATCCCAGGCCGCCGACCTTCAGGGCGTAGCCCAGGGCGATTAGCGAGACGATCAGGATTATTCCGCGCAGCCATATGCGGGGCGTCATTTCGGCGTGACCTCTTCGACCACCGGCCGCCGCGCCCGGCGCTGCAACCAGATAACGCCGATCAAATCAAAAATGCCGACCCACAGGCGGTCCATGGTGCCATATTTCGATGCGCCCCGCCGCCGGGGCCGGTGGTTGACCGGAATCGATTCGACCCGCCCGCCGGCGCGAATAATCAGGGCCGGCAGGAACCGGTGCATATGATCGAAACGGGGTAGGTCCATAAAGGCCGAGCGGCTGAATATCTTCAGCCCGCAGCCGGTGTCGGGCGTGTCGTCGCCAAGCAAACGGGCCCGTACGCCATTGGCGATTCTGGATGAAATCCGTTTGATCCAGCTGTCGCGGCGCCTGGCGCGGTGGCCGGTTATCATTACCCGGTCGCTTTTCGAATCGGCCTGAAAAGCCTTCAGCAGGGCGGGGATATCGGCGGGATCGTTCTGGCCGTCGCCGTCAAGGGTGGCGATCAGGCCGGCGCGGGCGGCTTCGACGCCGCTGATGATAGCCGCGCTCTGGCCGCAACAACTGCGATGGCGCAGCACCCGCAGCCGGGGGTCGGCGGCGGCCTGTCGCAGCTTTTCCGGCGTGCCGTCGGTCGAGCCGTCATCGACATAGATCATCTCGAAGTCACATACGCCGGTCAGGGCGGCGATAATTTCAGCGGTTAGCGGGACGACATTGTCGGCCTCGTTGTGAACGGGAACGACGACGGCCAATTGCGGGGTCTGTGTGGTCATTGCGGGAAAAAAACCGGCTGCATTTTCGCTAGAATATATAAGTCCGGACCCTAACACCGGCCGGCCTGTTCCTCAAAGTGCTTTAATATGGCCGCCGGAAACACGATAACGGTTATTGGAAAATTCCCTTTATGACAGCTTATACCAAGGATCACTGATAAAGACCCACTTGACCTATGACCGCGAGGCGCTGGCCGGCGACGGTCTGGCCGTCAACAGCCGGGTTCCCGGATTTGATGCCAGGCGATTGCAACTTTTCCATGAAATGATTCATATCGAATCCGGTGATCTGGCGGCGACCAATGACGTTATGCCGTTGCACGTGGACATGACCGACCGTCGGACCGCCGGGTTCCCGAAAGCCGTCCTCGACAGGATTGGATCGGTTTTTCAATCCGACCGGCAGCTACGGCCTCCGGAACGGGCCGGGCGGACAATCAAAATTCCCCATACGTCGCGATAAGTGATTTTTCTCTTGGACTTGGCCACGGTATGGTTATGCTCGCTTGTTGTGATGGGGATATAAAAAGGTAGGGAATAAATGGAGACGCTTGGACGGGCGACGGACCTCGCCAATTCCGCATTGACCATGATGCGGGACAAGGGGATTCCACCTAACCCCGGAAACTTCCAGATCTGGTACAATTACTTTTCCGGTCAGGACCCCGACCTGCGGCGGGCGCTGGATATCCTGCTTGGCAACAATCAGGAGTTCACCGAACGGCGCAACCACGAAATCTACGAAAAATTCTTCTCGCTGGCTCAGGAAGGCGCGGCCATCGAAAGCGCCGCCACCATGGCCGAGACCGAACTGAACCGGATCATGAAATATCTTGGGCTGGCCGGTAACGATGTTAGTGAATATGGCGAGGTGCTGAAGAATTTTTCCGGCGCCATCGATGAAGACACCGGTTCGGAAAACCTGAAGCAGGCAATCGAGGGCGCCCTGACCGCGACCCGCGAGATGGAGCAGAAAAACAAACGGCTGGAAGAAAAATTCAACGCCTCGTCGCGGGAAATAAATCGCCTTCGTGAGGATCTGGAAAACATGCGCCAGGAGGCCATGACCGACGGCCTGACGGGCATTGCCAACCGCAAGCTGTTCGATGCCGAATTGCGCCGCGCCGCCCTGGACGGCATGGAAAACGGCGATCCTTTATCGCTGCTGATGATCGATATCGATTTCTTTAAAAAATTCAATGATTCCTTCGGCCATCAAACCGGCGACCAGGTGCTTAAGCTGCTGTCGGCGACGCTTTTGTCCAGCGTCAAGGGCCAGGATACCGCCGCCCGTTACGGCGGCGAGGAATTTTCCGTGATCCTGCCCGGTACCGGCATCGAAGGCGGTATCAAGGTCGCCGAAACAATTCGCAACGGGATCGCCAGGAAACAGGTAGTCAACCGCAAGACCGGTGATATCCTGGGTCAGATCACGGTGTCTATCGGGGTCGGCGAATTTGAATTTGGCGAGCCGTTGTCACAATTGATTTCGCGCGCCGACAAGGCGCTGTATGTGGCGAAACGAACGGGCCGCAACAAGGTCAATTCACAAAACGACCAGGAATATGTCGAAATGACCTTCGACAACTAGAGCATTCCCGGGTTATTGTGAACCATTCTGACCCTGTTATTTTGTCCCGTGACGTCGTCACGCATCTGACTCGATACTCCGCATCGCGTTGCGATGCGCTCCTCGTCACAAAATAAAATAACAGGGTCAGAATGGTTCACAATAACCCGGAAATGCTCTAGGGATCATCAATAACCCATAAAATGTCACGGCTTTTGTTCAATCCCGCCGATCAGTTGCGCCGTATCGCCAAAAACGATCAGATCATCCTGATTTTACTGGCCCTTGCTATCGGCGCCGTGACCGGCGGCGGCGTCATTGTTTTTCGCGAAGCTATCGACGGTATGCAGGCGCTGTTCTTTGTCGGCCTGGAAGGATCGCTGTTTCAAAAGGCGGCATCCCTGCCGTGGTGGGAAGTGATTCTGGTTCCCACCGTGGGCGGCGCATTGATCGGCGTCGCCTGTAAATACCTGATGCCACAGGGGCAACCGCAAGGCCTTGCCGATGTGATCGAAGCCAGCGCCCTGCGCGGCGCCCGCATGTCGGGTCTTGTGGCCCTGAAGGCGGCGATAATCAACGCCGCCTCGATCGGTTTCGGGGCATCGGTCGGCCGCGAGGGGCCGGCGGTCCATTTTGGCGCCGCACTTGGCAGTTGGCTGGCCAATTCCCTGCACCTGACCCGTTCGGTGTCGCGCACGCTGTTAGGTTGCGGCGCGGCGGCGGCGGTGGCGGCTTCTTTCAACGCGCCGATAGCCGGCGCCCTGTTCGCCTCGGAAGTGGTGATCGGCAATTACGCCCTGAGCGCCTTCGCGCCGGTTGTTATCGCCAGCGTTACCGCGACGGCGGCGTCGCGGTACTATTTCGGTGATTTCCCGGCTTTCGCGATCCCCGAACACTCGATCCAGTCACTGTGGGAATATCCGGCATTTATCGGCCTTGGCGTGGTCGCCGGGTTGACCGCCATGGCGTTTATGAAGGGGACCATGACGGCGAGCGACCTGTCGTCGCGTCTGCCCGGACCCGATTGGCTGAAACCGGCGGTCGGCGGGTTGGCGGTCGGCGTAATAGCGGTGTGGTTCCCCCATGTTCTGGGGGTTGGGTACGGGGTCACCGGAAGCGCCGTGATGGCCGCTTTTCCGTTCGGTATGTTGCTGGCCATACTGCTGGCCAAAATTACCGCTACCGCGATAAGCATCGGTTTCGGTTTCGGGGGCGGCGTTTTTTCGCCGTCTCTGGTGATCGGGGCGATGCTGGGCGGCGCTTACGGAACGGTTTTTACGCAACTGTTTCCGGCTATTTCCACCGGCACCGGGGCTTATTCCATTCTTGGCATGGGGGCGGTTACGGCGGCGGTGCTGGGGGCGCCCATTTCGACCGCCCTGATTATCTTCGAAATGACCGGCGACTACGCCCTGACCCTGGCGCTGATGGTGGTCGTGGTAATCGCCTCGCTGTTCACCCGGGAATTCCATGGCGGTTCATTTTTCTCGTGGCAGTTGGAACGCCGTGGTCATGACCTGCGCGACGGTCTGGAAATGGCGTTACTGCGTAATATTCCGGTCAAAAGCGTCATGTCGGGGACCGGTGAATTGGTGACCGCCGGCGTCGGCATGCCTGAAATCAGGCAAATGCTGCAAGGATCCGATGCCGGTGAAATTTATGTCGTCGATGACGACGGTGTCCTGTTCGGCACCGTTACGCTGGCCGATATGAGCGAATTCGCCTTCCACCGGGAACTCGACCAACTGCTTACCGCCAGCGATGTCGCCCGCCGCCGGCCGCCGGTGCTGGCGGCCGATGACAACCTGGAAACGGCGCTGAAGATTATGCGCGACAGCGGCGAAGATTATCTTGGCGTCGTCGAAAACCGCGAAGCCATGACCTTCATAGGCTGCCTTCGTAAAAGCCGGGTAATGGATGTTTATAACCGGACCCTGATCGACAGCCAACGGGAAGAACGCGGCTGGCGCTGCGGCTGATTTATACCAAGGATAACTGATAAAGACCCATTGAGATCGTCACAGCAGGCGTTCCGCAGGGGCGTTTCCGACCGTTCGGGCCGGCGGTTGCGTCGCACAGCCGGTCAGCGTGAAAATTACAACGATCACGACAACGTTAAGATATCGCCAGTTGTTGAAATTGGCCATGGGGACGACTATAGCGTATATCCAGCGTAAAGTAGGACAGGAATGATTACGGATTTTCAATGCACATAAGACTGAATCATATCCTGTTTCTGGGATTTACCCTGATTTCCATGGTTCCCGTCATCCTGCTGGCGTGGTGGATGCAGCAATCGGCGCTCGACAAGGAAATCAAGGCGGTCAAGGAAAAGCACCTGCTGGTCGCCCGCAACCTGACCGGCGCCCTTAACCGCTATGTCACCGATGTCGAAGCCGGGTTCGAACTGGCGACCAAGGCCCTTGGCCCCGATCATCAGGGTTCGGGCATCGAAGGGCTGCTGAAAGGGGTATATTTAAAACATGTGTTTTTGATCGACGCGTCGGGCCGGATTATCAAGACCACGTCCATGAAAGTGGGCGACATGACGAATCTGGCGCTTGACCGGGTGTTGGCTGAACTGGCCCCGGTATTCAAACAGGCCCAGGCCCGACCGGGGAAGATCGTATACAGCGATCTGATGAGGGGGATAGAAGGTAAACCCAGTATTTTCCTTGTTCGCAGCCTCGATTCCGATCATTTTTTTGTCGGCGCCATGGGCACCGAATACATTGTCGAAGTCCAGCGCTCCGTCGCTTTCGGCAATCGCGGCCACGCGACTATTATCGACCGTCGGGGGCGGACCATAGCCCATCCGGTGACCGAATGGCGCGACACCATGAAGGACATAAGTTTTCTGCCGCCGGTGCAGAAAATGATGCTGGGTCAGACCGGAGTGATGCAGTTCTATTCCCCGGCGATGCAGGCCGACATGATTGCCGGTTATACCACCGTCAAGAAGGTTGGCTGGGGGGTGATGATTCCGCAGCCGTTCGGGGAACTTGTCGAAAAGGCCGAAGGCGTAGTCAAGGTCGCCTTCAGCATCGCCCTGCTTGGCGTTATTGTCGCCGGCCTTATCAGTTGGTGGCTGGCCAGTTATCTGGTTAGGCCGATAGACGCGGTGGTGGTTTCCGCCCGCGCCGCCAGCCAGGGCCGGCTATCGTTCGAACTTCCCCGAATGGGGCGAATCGTGCCGCAGGAATTGCGCCAACTGGTGAACTCGTTCAATCACATGGTGCAGCAGATCAACGCCAAGAACCGGGAAGTGGAAAAAAGTGCGGCGCGTTTGGCGGAAGCCCAGCGCATCGCCAGACTGGGCAATTGGGAATGGAACAGCGCTACGGATCAGTTGTGGTGCTCCGAAGAAGTAAGCCGTATTTTTGGCCAGGCGCCGGAAAAATTCAGCAGCGACCGCGCGACCGCTCTTGACATGGTCCATCCCGATGATCGTGAAGCGGTAAAAAAAACGATGGACGAAACCCTGGCATCCGGTCGGCGAGCGGCCATTGATCATCGTATCGTCATGGCCGACGGAAGCGAAAAAATAGTGCATTTGGAAATGATTGCCCAGCGTAACGACAACGGCGGCGGCGCCTGGCTGGTTGGCACCACCCACGATATTACGGCGGCCAAGGAATACGAGGAACGGCTGATATATCAGGCCAATTACGATGAACTGACCGGCCTGCCTAACCGGACGCTGTTTCTCGACCGGCTGTCCCAGGCCCTGCTGGTGGCCCGGCGGACCAGCGACCGTGTCGGCCTGCTATTCATCGATATCGACAACTTCAAGGAGGTCAACGATACCCTGGGTCACACCAACGGCGACAAGCTGCTGATACAAGCCAGCCGGCGGCTTCGGGAATGCGTCCGCGGCGCCGACACCGTGGCCCGTTTAAGCGGCGATGAATTTACCGTTATTCTGGAAAATTCCCTGCATGACAAGGATGTTGCCGTGGTTGCCGAAAAAATCGTAAACGCCATGGCCAGGCCCTTCAAGATAGATACCTACGAAGTCCTGGTCGGGGCCAGCATCGGCATCAGCCTTTATCCCAACGACGGCGACGACACCGCGACCATGCTGGGCAACGCCGATATCGCTATGTTCAGGGCCAAGGACCGGGGCCGCAATTCATTTTGTTTTTTCACCTCGGGCATGAACGACCAGATGATGCACAATATGAAGCTGGGTAACGATTTGCACTATGCCCTCAATCGCAACGAATTCAGCGTTCATTATCAGCCGATTGTCGATGTCGCGGCGAACAGGATCGTCGCGGCGGAAGCGCTGGTGCGCTGGAAACACCCGAAAAGAGGCTGGATTCCGCCATCGGAATTTATTTCCCTGGCCGAAGAGCGGGGCTTTATCGGGCCGCTTGGTGAATGGGTGCTGGAGACCGCCTGCCGCGAGGCTGTCCGCTGGCGCGAAGAATTGCCGGCGGCGCCCCGGCTGTCGGTCAACCTGTCCATTCGCCAGCCCAAGCTGGGGCTCGACAGGGACAGGATTGGCGCCCTGTTGCAAAAAAGCGGCATGGACCCCCGCCAACTGACCTTCGAAATCACCGAGAGTCTGGTCATGGAGGATTCCGCCGAGGCCATGGCCTGGCTGGATTCGGTAAGAAGCCTGGGCATCCGGTTTTCCATCGATGACTTCGGCACCGGCTATTCATCGCTCAGTTACCTGAAGCGCCTGCCGGTTAATACCCTGAAAATCGACCAATCGTTCCTGACCGATTTGAGTGACGGTTCGGGCAATGCGTCGCTGGTCGAATCGATTATCGCACTGGCCGCCAGCTTCGGGCTTGGCGTAGTCGCCGAGGGGGTCGAGGAAAGGCGGCAGGTGGATTTTCTGCACCGGCGGGGATGTTATCTGTTGCAGGGCTATTATTTCAGCCGCCCGCTGCCGCCAGACGAATTTCTGGCCCTGCTGAAGGACTGGCGCGGTGGAATTCCCGAGGCGCTGACCCGCATGGAAGGCGGGCGTAAGTAAAAATGAACGATCCGTTTGATCTTGCCGAAGAAACGCCGGGACCAGCCCGGCCGAACTATCTGGACGGCCTGAACGAGGCCCAGCGCCAGGCGGTCGAAGCGACCGACGACCCGGTGCTGGTATTGGCCGGCGCCGGCACCGGCAAGACCCGTGTCCTGACCACCCGGCTGGCCCATATCCTGATGCAGGGCATGGCCAACCCGTGGGAAATGCTGGCCGTCACGTTTACCAACAGGGCGGCCCGTGAAATGCAGGGACGGGTTTCGAGCTTGCTGGGGCGCACTACCGAGGGTTGGTGGGTCGGTACATTCCATGCCCTGGGGGCGCGCATTTTGCGCCGTCATGCCGAGGCGGTGGGGCTTAAATCCAACTTCACTATCCTTGACGCCGACGATCAGGTGCGGTTGGTCAAGCGGCTTATGGAAGACCACGAAATTGACGACAAGCGCTGGCCGCCGCGGCTTGTCTCGGGCGTTATCCAGCGCTGGAAAGATCGTGGCCTGATGCCGGACAAGGTTAGCGACGCCGAAGGCGCCGATGCCGCCGACGGCAAGGCCATCGGCATCTATGCCGAATATCAGGACCGGCTGCACACCCTTAACGCCGCCGATTTTGGCGACCTTTTGCTACTTTGCCTGGAGCTGTTCCGGCTGCAACCCGATGTCTTGCAAAAATACCAGCGGAAATTCCGCTACATCATGGTCGACGAATACCAGGATACCAATGTCGCCCAGTACCTGTGGCTCAGGCTGCTGGCCCAGGGGCACCGGAATATCTGCTGCGTCGGCGATGACGATCAGTCGATCTACAGTTGGCGCGGCGCCGAGGTCGGCAATATTCTCCGTTTCGAGCAGGATTTTCCGGGTGCCCGGGTGATCCGGCTGGAACGCAATTACCGCTCGACGCCGCATATTCTGGCCGCCGCCTCGGGCCTGATCGCCCACAACGAAGGCCGCCTCGGCAAGACGCTGTGGACCGACCTGGATGAGGGTGAGAGGGTCCGTGTACACGGGGTCTGGGACGGCGCGGAAGAAGCCCGTCTGGTCGGTGACGAGATCGAGACACAGCAGTCCAGGGGCCGTTCCCTGAACGACATGGCGGTGCTGGTCCGGGCCGGCTTTCAGACTCGTGAATTTGAAGAGCGGCTGATTACACTGGGCGTCCCCTACCGGGTAGTCGGCGGCCCCCGGTTCTATGAACGCCAGGAAATACGCGACGCCATCGCCTACCTGCGGGTGACCGTTCAGCCTGATGACGATCTGGCCTTCGAGCGTATTGTCAACACCCCCAAACGGGGCCTCGGCGGCGCTACCCTTCAGGTTTTGCACAGCTATGCCCGGGGCGAGAGAATATCGCTCTACGCCGCCGTCCGGCGATTGATCGAAACCGACGAGCTGGGCGCCAGGCAGCGCGCCACACTGGGTAATTTGCTGGCCGATTTCGATGGCTGGCGGGACCTGATCGGGCAGATTGAGCATACCGATCTGATGACCCGTGTGCTCGATGATTCCGGCTATGCCGCCATGTGGAAGGCCTCCAGGACGCCGGAGGCGCCGGGCCGGCTGGAAAACCTCAAGGAACTGCTCTCGGCCATGGAGGAATTCGAGAACCTGCAAGGGTTCCTGGAACACGTCAGCCTGGTCATGGAAAACGAAGAGCGGGCGGCGGAAGCCAAAATAACCCTGATGACCCTGCATGGCGCCAAGGGGCTGGAATTCCAGGTGGTCTTCCTGCCGGGCTGGGAAGAGGGACTGTTTCCGCATCAGCGCGCCCTGGACGAAGGGGGGCAGGCGGCGCTGGAAGAGGAACGCCGCCTGGCTTATGTGGGGCTGACCCGGGCGCGTCAGCTGGCGATTGTCAGTTCGGCGGCCAATCGCCGCGTATACGGCAACTGGCAGTCGGCGATCCCGTCGCGGTTTATCGACGAATTACCGCCCGACAACATCGTGTCTGCGGTCGAACGGGGCCTTTATAACGCCCATAATGCCGCCGCGCCGTTCGATCAGGGGGGGGCTGTATATTCCGGGACCGGCGGTCGGCGTTACAGCGGCGGTTTGCGGGAATCATCACCGCGAATGTCCGCTGAAATGGCCGTCGCGGAAGACCATGAGTACGCCGTCGGACAGCGAATATTTCACCAGAAATTCGGCTATGGCGCGATCCTCGCCAGCGATGGCGACAAGCTGGAAATCGCCTTTGAAAAGGCCGGCACCAAAAAGGTCATGGCGGGCTTCGTTACCGCCGCCTGACAATGGTGATTAACGATTTATTGACCGGACCCGCTTTAAATTTTTGATATTGGATTCGCTGGGTGTTGTCTGATGTCACTGTTCCTTTCAGTAGCTGCTTTTTTATTGTCGGTGTCGGCGGTCGTTGTCGGCGCCGCGGCGCTGCGCCGGATCAACGGCCAGAATGAAGAATTTCTGCAGTCCTATGTCCGGGAAATCCGCAACGACCTGCTGCTAAAGGATCAGCAAATCGCCACCCTGCGCCGGGAACTGGCCGCGATTCGATCCAACCGGTCGGTCAGCCGCGCCACCTTGCGCAGCCTGGAACAGGAAGCCGCCCGCAAGGCTCAGGCGTTGGCGAAAGCGGAAGAACCGGGCCTGTTCCTGCCCAGCCACAAGGTTTCGAATAAACGCCGAATCGCCTGATCATGCCTGATCGCCCCGATGCAAGCGCCGCCGGAAGATCGCTTTGGCGGATAACCATGGCGACCGGAAGCATCACCGTCGCCGCCTATGAAAATGCGCTGGAACCTTTCTGCCGGGCCATTTCCCGGATTGCCGCCGAAACTGGAGACGAATGGCGCATCGAGGGATTTTGCGACGTGGAACCGGAACCGGCCAGCCTGAATCAGGCCGTGGCCACGGTCGCCGAGGCATTTTCCCTGCCCGCACCTTCCCTTGCCGTGGAAGCGGTTGAGCCCCGTGACTGGGTCATCGAAAACCAGCGGACATTCCCGCCAATCCATGCCGGACGCTATTTTATCCATGGTTCCCATTACCGGGATCCACCGCCGCCGGGGCGGGTTGCGATCCTTCTTAATCCCGGACGGGCCTTTGGGTCCGGCGATCATGCGACGACCCGGGGCTGCCTGAAGGCATTGCACGGGCTGGCCCGGACCCACCGCTTTCACAATATGCTCGATATGGGTTGCGGTTCCGGCATCCTGGCTATCGCCATGGCGCGGACCTGGACGCATACCGCGACCGGCCCGGTGATGGCCGCCGATAACGACCCCTGGGCCGTTCGGGTAGCCGCAGGAAATTGCCGGCGCAACGGTGTCGGGTTACTGGTTCGGGGCACTGTCGGGGACGGCTACAAGTCAAGGGGTATCAGGCGCGCCGGTCCCTATGACCTGATTGTTTCGAACATTCTGGCCAATCCCCTGCGCCGCATGGCGGCGGAATTGGGCCGCAACCTGAAGCGCGCCGATGCGGGCGGCGGCATTGCCGTGTTGTCGGGCTTCCTGATCCGTGACGCCGGACGGGTGCTGGCCGCCCATCGCCGGCATGGGCTGCGCCTGTTGCGCTGCTACGATATCGATGGATGGCGGACCATAATTTTGCGGCGCCCGTCCGGATAACGCAGAAGTGTAGGGCGCGAATGGCTGCGCCGGGTTATATCAAGGAGCGCGGCCATGAAAATGCGGGATCGATCATTGCATGTGGAAACCCTCTGAATTCATTTTCGGCAAACGCCCGGACACGACCCTGCCCGAGCGGGTGCTGATTTCCATTGCCAGCCAGCAGCAGGAAAGCGAAAAGCTGATCGGCTGGGTGCAGCTTATGCTGGCGTTGATTTTTGCCTCGCTGTGGGCGGTCTCGCCGCCTTCACCCAATACCTTTAGTTTTCAACCGGTGCCGTGGGCGATTGCTTTCTACACCGTGTTTACGCTCGGTCGTCTGGTGTATTCCTATCGGGGCAATTTGCCCGACTGGTTGCTGGTGTTGTCGGTGGTTATGGACATGGGCCTGCTGATGACCCTGATTTGGAGCTTTCATATCCAGTATATGCAGCCGCCGTCATTTTATCTAAAGGCGCCGACGCTGATGTATGTGTTTATTTTCATATCCCTGCGCATGCTACGGTTCGAACCGAAATACATATTCGTTTCGGGCCTGGCGGCGACGGTCGGCTGGATGATCCTGATGGCCTATGTGATCTATGGCGTTCCCGGAGACCCCATGATAACCAGGAACTATGTCGAATACATGACTTCCAATGCGATTTTGATCGGCGCCGAAATCGACAAGATGGTTTCCATCGGGCTGGTTACCGTTGTTCTTGGCATCGCCGCCATACGCGGGCGGCGGGCGCTGATCCGGGCGGTGCTGGACCGCGAGGCGGCCCAGGACCTGTCACGCTTTATTTCACCCGAGGTGGCCCGGCGCATTACCCAGGCCGATCAGGCGATCCAGCCCGGCGATGGCGAAGCCATCAACGCCAGTGTCCTGTTCACCGATATCGAGGGTTTTTCCGCCTATTCCGAAACGGTTAGCCCGAAAATTCTGGCGGCGACGCTGAACCAGTATTTCGGCGCCATGTGCGACGTTATCGACCGTAACGGCGGCGTCATCACGCAATTTCAGGGGGACGCCATGCTGATTGTTTTCAACGCCATCAGCCCGCTACCGGATCATGCCCGCAAGGCGGTGGAAACGGCGTTGGAAATTCGTCAAATCTGCGCCACCCGAACCTTTGGCGATGGCAAGCTGCTACCCACCCGATGCGGCATCAATACCGGTGATATCATGGTTGGCGCGGTCGGCGCCCAGGACCGGCTGGTATTCACCGTGCACGGCGATAACGTCAATATCGCGGCCAGGCTGGAACAGTTGAACAAGGAACATGGCACCTATGTCATGCTGACCGAGGAAACCCGCCGGGGGGCCGGCGAGGGCTATCGGTTCCGCCGGGTTTGCGATTGTGTAGTGCGCGGCCGGGAAGCGCCGACCACGGTCTACACTATCGACCCCGACTAAACTTGCCCTAGGCCGCCAGCTTGGCCAGCTTGTGGTGGCGAAAGGCGCCCCAGATGGCGCCGCCGATGGCGCCGGCGTAAATCGAATCCGGATGGTTCAGGACTTCGATTGCGACTTTCTGTTTTTCCATTTCTTCATTCAGGGCGGCCAGCAGGCCGGTATCCAGGGCCAACCCGCCGGTTAACAGAACCGTGCCTTCCTTCATCTTGATGGCGCGCAGCAGCTTGACCAGGCGACCGGCCATCGACTGGTGGATGCCTTTCAGGATATTGGCCGTCGAAACCTGCCGTGAAACCATGTTGATAACATCGGTTTCCGACAGCACGGCGCAGATCGAAGATACTTTTTCCGGGGCGTCGGCCTGCTGTGACAGATCGCCGATTTCTTCCTGGGTTATGCCCAGGTAGCGGGCGATGTTTTCCAGAAACTGGCCGGATCCGGAGGCGCACTGCGAGGTCATCTTGTAACTGATAACCTTGCCCCGTTCATCGACGATAATCGCCCGGCCATGCAGGGCGCCAACGTCGATAACGGCGCCGGCGCGAGGCTCCAGATAAATGCCGCCGCGGGCGTGGGTGGTCATGGAATAAAAGTGGCCGGTGGTGAAATTCAGGCTTTCAGCCTCGCCGGTGGTCGCAATATAGGCGACATCGTCGGTCTTTAACCCGGCTTCCGAAAGTGCCGATTCATACGATTCGCGGGCCAGTCTGTGGGGGTCACGCTGACGAATTTTCTCGGTACAACGGCCAAGCCACTTAGTCTCGCCCTTGCCGCCGTCCTTGACATCGAAGATAACAGCCTTTACGGCCCCGGTCCCAACATCGATACCTGCTGTGATGGTCATCGCATTTATCCCTTCATTCTTTAGTTAATGACTGCCCGGCGGGCGAATTCGGCGGCGCCGAGCGCACCGGTGTAGATCGATGCCGGGTCGATATTGATTTCCACATCGCCGTAGTTTTCCTTGATTAGCTTCTTGAGTTCGCTGACCGCCGCGCCGTTGTTGGCGACACCGCCGGTAAAGGTGAACTGGTCGGTGACGCCGCCGGAGCGGGAAACGATGGACATGGCGCGCAGGATAATCGCCCGGTGCAAACCGGCCAGGATATCCTCGCGTTTCTCGCCCAGCGCCAGCCGGTCACGCAGTTCGGCCCCGGCAAACACCGTGCAGGTCGAGTTGATCCGGACATTCTTGGTGGACTTCAGCGCCAACGGCCCCAGTTCATGCAGTCCCATGTTCATTTCGTCGGCTATATAACCCAGGTAACGACCGCAACCGGCGGCGCAACGGTCGTTCATCTGGAAATTTTCGACGATGCCTGCGGCGTCGACCTGAATCGCCTTGGTGTCCTGGCCGCCAATATCCAGCACCGTGCGGGTCTGCGGATACATCAGATGGGCGCCCAGGCCGTGGCAGAGTATTTCCGAGCGGATATGTTCCTTCGGGAACGGCAGGGTGACGCGGCCATAGCCGGTGCCGACCACATAGGTTTCCTCAAGATCCACATCCAGCGCCTTGGCCAGCGCCTTCTGTGCCAGAACCTCGTCGATTAGCATTTCCGGGGATTCCGTCAGCAGCCGGTGCAGCCCGGCCCGGAATTTATCGGACAGACCGCTTTCCGGAGGCCGATTCTCGACGTCGATAATGGACTTGTCGTAAAGGTTAAGCAGGGTGTCAAACCGGACGTCGCTTTCCTTGGCGACCTCCTCGGACAACTGCATGACTCTTGATCCGGCGATATCGCGGAAGAAATCGGACTTGCGCTTGGCCTCGCGGGTGAACATGGCGGCGCTCTCGTCGCGCAGTCGCGAATAGACCTCGTTCAGGGCCTCAAGGACACCCTCGTCACCGTCCTTGACATGCGTGGCGCAGGTTTCCTGCAAGTCCTGCAATTGTTCCAGGAACTGCTCGTAGCGGATAGTCCGTTCCAGGTCTGACATCAATTCATCGATGCCGTCGATAGTGGTCAGTTCGCTGATGCCACGCCGAAACAGCGTCAACCGCGCCCCCAGCCGGGCCTCCTGTTTGGCGACGGAGGCCGCCGTTTCGTAGTTGGAGCGGGAATTGGTGATGCCGCGACCGAGAATCTCGGCGCTCTCGTCCATCAGGACGGCCTTGGTGGTGGTCGAGCCGAGATCAATGCCGATATAACATTTCATGAAATTTTTCCTTCCTTCAGGCGGCCCTGCCGCTCTGGCGTTTCTGGTCGATCATCTGAAAATAACTTTCCAGGCGGTTCTTGACGTTGGCCGGCGAGAAATAGCGCGGATCGACCAGATCGGTTTCGATGAAGGCGGCCGGCTTGCCGGTGCGGGTTTCGATCTCGCGCATCATCATCAATTCGCCGGCGGCGAAGCTGTTGCAGCTTTTTATTGAATTGACCAGGAAACCGTCGGCCTGATAGTCGTGCATGGCCTTTTCGACCATATCGACGCGGGTCGGCAAGTTGCGGTTGGTGTAACAGCCGAGGCAATAATCGGCCAGGCTCTCCAGCGGATGATCCGGGTCGTGGCGGAAACCGTCGAAATCATAAACGCCGCCGACCTTGGTGTAGGTCGAAGAGACGACGACGGCGCCTTCGTCATAGAACATCTTCCAGAATTCCCGGAAACTGGTCCAGTTGGGCGGGCCTTCCACAACCAGGCGGTATTTCTCTTCGCCCATTTCGCCTTCCGGGGTGATCGGCCCCTTGCCATCGGCTATGCGCTGTTCTATTTCGCTGCGCAGCAATTTGTAATATTCGACCGCGTCCTCGGTGCCCCGGAAGGCGGTGAAGATGGGGCCGACATAATAGACGCCGCCGAAATAGGCGTCGATGGGAGAAGGCTTGTTCTTGGCGCTTTCCAGCACCCAGACAAAGTCATCCTCGGCCTTGGCCGACAGCCTCAGGTTCTCGCGCAGACGGTCAATATCGAACTTGACGCCGCTGACTTCTTCCAGCGTCGGGATCACTTCTTCCTTCAACTGCCGGACCACATAGTCGCGCATGTTGGTCGTGATCTTGCCGTCGCCTTCGTAGGGAACGTGCAGCATCTGGGTGCGGCAGCCGTATTCGTCGCGCAGCAATTCAAACCATTTTAGGAAGGTAAAACAGCCGGTGTAGTTAAGCAGCAACAGGTCCGGCACCGGCATCGATTTGCCGTTGGGGGCGATCGAGCCCCGCGCCATATGGCCGATATCGGCCTTGACATAGGTGCAAACATCTTCCGAATGGCCCGATTTCTCGGCATCCATAATCATCGCCCCGGATTGCTTGCGCATACCGTTTTGAATGGCGTTGATTTCCGGCAGGTTGTTCAGGATACCGAAACACATGAGCAATTCGTTGAGGTTGCCCGGCACATAGGTGGATGACACCTTGCGGCCGGTTTCCCTGGCGCTGGTCAGGTCGTCGTAATTACGGGTAATCATCTCTTTCTGCTTCAACATCGAAGCCTCTTTGATTACTTCCGGCTTTTCTGCACTCATGTTCATGCCTCGCTCCATAGTTTGATGGTGTCGGCGAAAGTTCCCGCCTGTTCCCGAATCGGCTGCATCTGGCCGGAGTTTTCAGCGTACTTGAAAGAAATATTGGGGATGTTTTCACGGTTCAGCGCGTTGGCCAGCATGGGCCGGTCAAGTAGCGCCGGATCGCAGAAACTGGGCGCCGCGAAGATCACGCCTTCGGCGGCCCGGTGTTGCACGGCGTCGATCAGGTAGCGCCCTTTATTGGCGGCCACGGGTTCGTACTTCGAGGCGGTTTCGCCGGAATGCTCAAGGAAAGCCACGGACAGGTTGACCAGCGGGTCGCCATCGGTGGGCACATCCTGCAACAGCCAGCGGGTAATCAGCAGATAGTCATCATCGACGATGTAGCAACCGGACAGTTCGATCGATTTGATCAGGTTCAAGGGCGGTTGCTCGCAGAATGAACCCTGCAGGATAACCCGGCAGTTATCCTTCACGGGCCGGTCTTCGGTTTCGACGGCGGCGATATATTCCTCGATCAGCCGGGAATGGTCTTCGACCGGCAACACCATGCCGGCCCGCATCAGCAGGTACACTTCCCACGACAGCGCCTTCCACGGGGTCTTGGCGCGAAGGTCGTAGACCGCCTCGACCAGCTTGCGGTTTTCGTTGTAGAGGGCGATCGAATTCCGCAGGTCGTCGTCGGTGATCTTGCGCCCGGAAATACCCTCCAGGCCCTCTTTCAGTTCGCGCAGTTCCTGGGTGTAATATTTGCCGCCGATGCCGCCGCCGTAGTTTTGCGGTACGTCGAAATAGCGGGCATAGACCTTGGGATACAGCAGCTTCCACATCCCCGACAGGTTGCGGATAACATCGCAGACGGAAGGAAACAACATGCCATCGACGAAATCCAGGCGCTTGGTGATGGCCAGTTCGATGGTCGAGCGGGGAATCCGGCAAATGTAGCTCTGATAGTAGGCGTCACCGTGAATGACCTCCAGATTTTCGCCTCCGCCCAAAACGCCCAGCGGCAACATGCCGGCGGCGTGGATAATTTCGCGGGGCACGTAGACCGGCATGTAGCCGATGACGTGGCGACCGGGTTCGGCCTCTTTCCAGCGGCGGGCCGCGGTGAAATTCAGGTCGTCAAACAACTCCTGGCAATAATCGATGATTTCATTGACTTTTTTCATGGTTTAACTGTGTCTCCACTTGGGCAAACGTTTTTCCACGAAGGCCGCCAGGCCTTCGGGCGCGTCGTCGCTGTTCATCAGACCGTCTAGATAAAGTGCCTCAACCCGGTCGAGATCGGCTGAAACCTGTTCGGCGAAACGCCGGCGGGCGGCGGTCACGGCGAATCTCAGCGTGCTCGCCGACAATCCGGCCAGGTGTTCATTGAAATAGGCCAGCGCGGCGGCTTGCGGGTCGGCATCGGCCCGGAAAGCAATTCCCAAACGGGCCGCCTCGTCGCCGGAAATACTGCGCCCGGACAATAACATATCCTCGGCCGCCTGTTGCCCGGCCAACCGTGGCAGCAGACAACTGGCGGCGGGCGCGAATACCGCCAGCTTGATTTCCGGCTGTCCCAGGCTGGCGTCGTTGGCGACGAACATCAAATTGCACGACAGCGCCACTTCCAGGCCGCCGCCCAGGCACTGACCGCCCACCGCCACCAGTACCGGCGCCGGACAGGTAAGGATTTTCTTGATCAGGGAATGCAGGGCCGAAAGCATTTCGGCGCACTGTTCCGGCATGTGTTCTTCGACGCTGGCCCCGAAGCTGAAGTGCGGCCCGTCATGATCCAGCAGCACGGCGTGCACATCGGGATTGGCGGCAACTTCGCCAAACGCCGCATCCAGCGCCGCGATCATCTTCGCATCGACGATATTCGCCTTGGCCCTGTCAAGACGCAGGCGCAGCAGCCTGCCGTCATTTTCACGCCAGATCCTGAGCGGCCCGTCAGTCATCGCCGGGGGCTTTCGGCATCAGGCTGTCGATCAGTTCCGGGGTCCACGGCACACCCTGGGCCAGGCCCTGGCGCAGCTTGACGAAATCGATCTCGCGACCGGTTTCACGGGTCCCTTCGTTAAAGGCGCGGAAGCCGGTGCGGGCCTCGTTCATCATGTTCAGGGCCAGCCATGCGCGGGAATTTTCCTTGTTGCGGTTCCAGGCGTCGAGCTTGGGCTTGCGCAGTTCTTCCAGGCTTTTGGTCATGCATTCGGGGAAGGTTTCCAGCAGCTTGGAACAAAGCGCCTCGACTTCGGCGTCGAGCAGGCTCAGGTCCAGTTCGCCGGATTTCATCAAATCCTTGCCGGCCTTGAAGTCTTCCCCGGTTTTGAATTCGCCGTGCACGATGCGACCGTACTGGTCGAACATTTCGTCGGTCACGACCATCGGATTGGCGACGAACCGGCCATCGATTTTCAATGCCGGAACCACCTGCATTATAATGCCCAGACGGTAGGCCTTGTGGGCGGAAAACGGCTCGCAAAGCGTGCCCGACACCATCGCCTGTTCGCAGCCGATCATCAGCGGCAGGAAGTCGGTGGCGCCGCCGATGGCCGCCGAACCGTGTTTCGGCCCGGCCTGGCCGAAGTTGCACAAGTCGTGGGCGAGAGAGAAATCACAGGCCATGCCGATTTCCTGACCGCCGCCGATGCGCATGCCGTTGACCCGGCAGATAACCGGCTTGTCGCAGCCCAGGATGGCCGAAACCATGTCGTTGAACAGGCGCATGTACTGGCGGTATTCCTGTGGGTTGCCGGCATAGTATTCGGCGTATTCCTTGGTGTTGCCGCCGGTGCAGAAGGCGCGGTCGCCGACCCCGGTGAAAACCACGGCACTAACCGAACGATCGACCGAGGCGCGCCGGAAGGCGAGGATCGCCCCCTTGACCATATCGGTGGTGTAGGAATTGAATTGTTTGGGATTATCCAGCGTAATCCAGACGTTGTAGAGCCCCTCGGCGATGCTGCCGTCGGCCCGTCGGGCCGGGCGCTTGTCGTACAGGATACCGGCGACCACGGTTTCGGCTTCGGCTACGATATTGTGATCGTTCAGGGTTTCTGGTTTGGTGTTGGCGATGATTTCGTCCGTGTCAGACATTTATGAATAACTCCTCATGGCGTCAATATGGCGCGACGTTGCAATTGATGGGCGTGCGCCGCTTCGAATATGGTGTTGATATCGGTCAGCGGGTGACGTTCGACAAACGGTAAAACCTTGATCTTGCCGTCCAGCACCAAGTCGATGGCGCCGTCATACAGATCGGGAGTGCAACCCCAGTTACCCAGCGCCCGGGCGTGAAAGGCCATCAGGTTGGATAACCGCAGTTCGGTCTTGTCCATGGTGAAGCCGACCACGCTAAGGGTGGCGCCATGCACCAGCAGGCCGTATGCGGTCTGCTGGCCGGCGGCGGTTCCGGAACATTCAAAAATAAACCATTCGGTCGAACGCAGGCCGTTATCCTTGGCGAAAGCAAAGATCGCCTTTTTCAGGTCGCGACCGGAAATTTCCCTGGCGTTGAATGTTTTGGCCGCGCCGTGTTCGGCAACCGCCGCAAGCTTGGCTTCGTCGACATCTATCGCGATCACCGTCGCCCCCAGGGCCGCGGCGACCTGAACGGCGTAACCGCCGACCCCGCCGACGCCGATGACGACAGCCAGGTCGCCGGCCCCGATTCCGGACTGGATGGCCGCCTGATAAGGCGTGGTGACGGCGTCGGCGACCACGGAAAGATCGGCCAGCTGCATCCCTTGCGCCGCCATCCGCGTTTCATCGACGGCGCACAGGCCGCGTGCCGGAACCGTGATGTGGCTGGCGAAGCCGCCCTGAATATCGTTACCGGGCATTTGCTGGGAGCGGCAGATGGTGCCCTTGCCGCGCTGGCAAAGATCGCATTCGCCGCATGGAATGACGGCGGCGATAATTACCGCCTTGCCGTTCCAGTCCTCGGCTCCGGGCCCCGTGGCGACCACCCGACCGCTTATTTCGTGACCCAGCGCCAGGGGCAATTCGTGGTTCAGGCGAACGCCATCATACAGGTAGCCCAGATCCGTATGGCAGACCCCGCAGCCGGCGATTTCGACGACCGCATCGCCCGCACCGGGGGCTTCAATGGTGAAGTCCTGGCGGCTCATCGGCTCATTTACGGCGGTCATTACCCAGCGGTGTGCGGCGATTGTCATGTCTGTTACTCACCTGTTTTTGTTACGCTTTGCTGTCTTGAATTCCCTGCAAATTTCCCGTCAAGCGCCGGAAAACCTTTTCTTTCGGAGTCTAATTCAATAATTTGGTACAGTAATACCTATTTAAAACAGAGTCCATATTTTTTTGCCGGTCTTCAGGGGGGTGAAACTAATTCGGCTGCACCGGCGGGTCCGGATCTTCGTCCCAGTCGTCGTCGGGACGGGGCACTTTTTCGAGCCACTCGCCAATCAGTTCGATATGGAGCTGTTCTTCCCTCTCGAATTCGGCGGCCATCTCGCGGACCTTCCGATTTTGCGAGGTATCGACCACTCCGGCGAAAAAGGCCACCGTTTTTCGTTCGGCGCGGCGGGCCAGTTTCAATGCGTGATAGGGCATCATCATGTAATGCACTTCCCGCGCACCGGTCAGGCTAAGCACGCTTTCGCTGAAATTTTTCAGATCCCAGGGCGCGATATGGGGGATTTCCGCGTCCCCGGCCAGTTTGTCTACCTGATCCAGGTGCTTTTTCTCATCCATCGCCAGCTTGTTGAAAAGCTCCGCGACTTCATGGTTGTTGTGGACTTCCATTTGTTCGGCCAAATCGAGATAGCATTCGTAGGCCTCCGTCTCCATAACCCGGACGTGGGCCAGCAACTCTTCGACTGTTTCGATGGTCTTGCTCATTGCCGTGTCGCCTCCCTTGTCTGTATGACGTTTCCTAACACTATACCACAAATTGCCGTTCAAGGTCCTGCGGCGGCGCCGCGTCCGCCTTCGAATCCAGGCGGAACGGTTCCCGGTGGCCGATGTAAAGGACCCCCATGTTATAACCGTCGTCGGTCATCAGGCGCCTGGCCGCCCGGCCGATATCCTCGGTCGGGACCACCGGGGCGGCGTGCACCTTCTGCTTCCATTCCCGCTGATCGGGGCGGAAGGTGACGCAGGGGCTTAGAATCTCGACGAACGAAAAGCCCGGATTCCTGATCGCCTCGGCGATAACCTTTGCCGAACCATTGGGGTCGCCGGCAAAACCGCGGGCGATAAAATTAGCCCCCGAAGCCAGCGCGATAACCAGTGGATTAAATGGCCGCAGCCCCGTTCCGCCCGGCGCCAGGGCGCTGTCCCAATCCGGTTCGGTGGTCGGCGAGGGCTGTCCCTTGGTCATGCCGTAGACCCGGTTGTCCATGACGATGTATGTCATATCCACGTTGCGCCGGCAGGCATGCAGGAAATGATTGCCGCCGATTGAAAAGCCATCGCCATCGCCGCCGGTGACCAGCACCGTCAGTTCCGGGCGGGACAGCTTGAGCCCGGTGGCCAGCGCCGTGGCCCGGCCATGCACCCCATGAAACCCGTATGTATTGAGATATGCCGGAATACGCGACGAACAGCCAATGCCGGAAATTACCGCGACGTCCTGCGGCGGCAGGGCCAGTTCGGTCAGCGCCTTGGTAATCGCCGAAAGCACCGAATAATCGCCGCAGCCGGGACACCAGACCGGTTTGACCGTCGATTTATAGTCCCGCGCGGTCAGCGCCGGGGTGGCGGGTTGGACACTCATGAGCGCCTCCATTTTTCAATCTCGTCGGCCAGTTCACCGGCCCGAAAAGGCAATGGCCCCGACCGGCAAAAGCCGGTGACCGGGCACGGTAAGTCAAAATAACCTTTCAGATAGTGATAGAACTGCGCCGAATGGCTTAGTTCAATCACCAGGGCCCGTTCAACGCCGCGTAGCGCCGCCGCCATCTTGGCCGGGCTGGCCGGGGCCAGCAGCCGGAGCGAGATAAGGCGAATGTCGTGGCCGCCCTGGCGCAGCGCCCAAAGCGCCTCGCGCACGGCGCCGGTGGTCGAACCCCAGGTGATGACGGCAAGTTCGCCGTCGCCTTCGATTTCCGCCCAGTGGTCGCCGAAATCGTATTCGCTGATCTTGTCCGACCGTTTATCCAGTTGCGAGACGTGATCGGAGACCTGGCTGGAAGGATTGCCGGTTTCATTGTGTTCCAGGCCGTCGGCGGTGTATTGACCGCCGGCCCGACCGGGCAGGGCCATCGGCGAGACGTCGCCGCCGCTCAGGGCGTAACGGTGATAGTCGCTGATTCCGGCGTCGGCCAGGGAACGGTGGGATACAAAAGCCAGGTCGGGCGGGCGGTCGATGACGGCGCGGGTCTGCCCGAGCAACTGGTCGGACAGCACAATCGCCGGAACCTGCATGGCCTCGGCCAGATACACCGCCCATTGGCTGGTGAACAGGCAATCGCCGACCGTGCCCGGCGCTACCACCAGATGCGGCGCATCGCCATGCAGGCCAAACACCGCGATGTTCAGGTCGGACTGTTCCGACTTGGTCGGTATCCCGGTCGACGGACCGCCGCGCATGACATCGACGATGACGACCGGCACTTCCGAAGCGACCGCCAGGCCGATCGATTCCAGCATCAACGCCAATCCCGGCCCGGATGTCGCGGTCAGCGACGGCGTGCCGCCATAAGAAGCGCCGATAATCATGTTGATCGAGGCCAGTTCGTCTTCCGCCTGGACCAGGGCGCCGCCGACCTTCTTCAGGTTCGGCGACATCCATTCCAGCACTTCCGTGGCCGGGGTGATCGGGTAGGCGGCGACAAAGCGGACCCCGCCCTTGACCGCGCCCATGCCGGTGGCCTCGTTGCCGCTAACCATCCAGCGTTGATTTTCTGCCGTTTCCGGTATCCGTAGCGGCCTCGAGAATTCGAATTCGGCGGCGGCCCCGGCCCCGGCCAGAATCCCGTTGCGGCTGGATTCCAGGGCCTCGGCGGCGCGTTTCTTCAGGACTTTTTCAAGGATTCCATCGACTGCTTCATCCGGCAGGCCGATCAGGGCGGCGACGGCGCCAAGGGCGATCATGTTGGCCCTGCCCTTGGGGATGGCTTTCGCCATTTCCTTCATCGGCAGTTCGACAATTTGTGCGCCGCTGGCGGCAATGACGTCGGGTACGGCGCCCTGCGCCGGATCGGCGATAACCAGGCTTTCCGTGGACAGCGGCAGTTCGATGGCGAAACGGTCGATGTTGTGCCAGTCGATGGCGATCAGGATATCGAAAATTTCGCCGGGGGCGTCCAGCGTATGGGCCGCCATCCGGATCATCGCGGCGGCTTCCCCGCCCCGAATTTGCGGCCCGGACGAACGCATGAAGAAGCCATACAGCCCGGCCCTGGCGGCGGCTTCAAGCAGCATGTTGCCGGCGGTGATAACCCCGGCGCCGCCGCTGCCGGTTATTGCCACTGAAAGAGAATTCTGCTCGTTTTTTTTGTTTGTCATCGCGCACCCGTTGCGGAAAATTGGCGATATTCAGTATTCCAGTACCTTAATGCCGTATTTGGCGCTGCGTCAATGCTGAATAAGCCGTTAACATGGACGAAACCGCGTTCGGTTGCCAGTCTTTCAGGGATTGGTTATCAGAATTTGGTTGCCGCCATAGGGGAATCCGTCTAGTAATATAATTGTTCGCCTACCAAACAATATGAGGCGCCATCATGGCCAAATCTATATTGCGCCTGTCGTTGAACGGGCAACCGAGAGAGGATGCCGTCGCCGACAATACCCTGTTGGTCGACTACCTGCGCCAGATCGCCGGCCACAGTGGAACCAAAATCGGTTGCGATGGCGGCGAATGCGGCGCCTGTACCGTGCTGGTCGACGGCCGGCCCCGCCTGTCGTGTCTGTCGCTGGCGGTTGGTTGCGCCGGGAAAAACATTGAAACCATCGAGGGCCAGGCCGAAAACGGTCGCCTTAGCCGTCTGCAAAAGGCCTTTCACGAGCATCTTGGTTCGCAATGCGGCTATTGTACGCCGGGCATGATAATGGCGGCGGAAGGGCTGTTGCGGAGCAATCCGAAACCGACCGATCAGGATATTCGCGAGGCGCTGGGCGGTAACATTTGCCGTTGTACCGGCTATGTGAAAATTATCGAATCGGTGCGTGTCGCCGCCCAGGTCCCGTCATGAACCGGCCCGAACCCATGATCGGCAGGCGCATGGCCCTGATAGACGGGGTCGAGAAAGTCAGTGGCCGGGCCGATTACACCGCCGACCTGGAGCACCGCCACGCCTGTGTCGGGCGGATCTATCGCAGCCCCCACGCCCACGCCAGGATCATCGCCGTCGATGTGGCGAAAGCCCGCGCCCTGCCTGGCGTTATTGCCGTCATTACCGGCGATGAATGCGATGTTCCCTTCGGCATTATACCGATTGCCCAGAACGAATTTCCACTGGCCCGCGACCGGGTCCGCTACCGGGGCGAGCCGGTCGCCGCCGTTGCCGCCATCGATGAGGCGACGGCGGAACGGGCGTTGCGGCTGATCGAGATGGAAGTCCGCCAACTGCCGGGATATTTTGACGCCGATGCGGCCCGCGCAGATGGCGCCGTGCCGCTGCATGACGACCGGCCCGGCAATCTGGAGCGCGAAGTGCACCACGAATTCGGCGACGTCGATGGCGGTTTTGCCGCCGCCGACCTGGTTTGCGAGGAAACCTATGACTGCGCCGAGGTTACCCATGCCCACATGGAACCGCACGCGTCCCTGGCCGAGTGGGACGCCGAACGCGGTCGCATGACCCTGCATTCGGTAACCCAGGTTCCCTACTATGTGCATTTGCGCGTGGCCCAGTGCATGGGGATAGACGGCTCCCAGGTGCGCGTCGTCAAACCTTTTATCGGCGGCGGCTTCGGGGCGCGCACGGAAACCCTGAATTTCGAAATCATCGCCTGCCTGCTGGCCAGGGCGGCGGCCGGCGCGGTGCGCATGAAGCTGAGCCGCGAGGAAACCTTCCTGACCCACCGGGGCCGGCCGCGGACCAGGGTTAAAATGAAAATCGGCATGACCGTCGATGGCAAGATGACCGCGTGCGAGGCGCAGGTCGAACAGACCGGCGGCGCCTATGGCGGCTATGGCATCGTCACCATTTTGTACGCGGGCTCGTTGCTCAACGCCATCTACGATATCCCGGCGGTGCGCTACGACGGCTTTCGGGTCTACACCAATACGCCGCCCTGTGGCGCCATGCGTGGCCACGGCACGGTCGATGTGCGCCATGCCTTCGAAAGCCTGACCGATGACATGGCACGTCAATTGGGCCTGGACCCGTTTACCGTCCGCCGCGGCAATTTGTTGCAGGCCCCGACGCGCACCATCAACGATCTGGAAGTGACATCATACGGGCTGCCGGAATGCCTGGACTGGGTCGAACAGCGAAGCGGCTGGAAAGACCGCAAGGGCAAGCTGGGCCCGTCCCGTGGCTTGGGGATGGCTTGTTCCCATTACGTAAGCGGCGCCGCCAAGCCGGTGCACTGGACCGGCGAGCCACACGCGGTGGTCAACCTTAAACTGGATTTCGATGGCGGCATCACAATTTTGACCGGCGCCGCCGATATCGGCCAGGGGTCATCGACCATCCTGGCCCAGGTCGTCGGCGAGGTTCTGGGTATCGAGTTCGATCGCCTGACGGTGATTGCCAACGACAGCCGCATTACCCCCAAGGACAATGGCTCGTATTCGTCCCGGGTCACCTTCATGGTCGGCAACGCGGCGTTGGCGGCGGCGCAGAATCTGAAAACCATATTGATTGCGGCGGCGGCCGTTAAGCTGGAAGTCGCCCCGGATGAGGTCGAATGCCTGGGCGAGAGCTACCGCATCGCCGGCCAGCAGGGATCGGAAATACCATTTGGCGACGTCGTGATCCAGGCCCTGGTGGAGACCGGCACACTTACCGTCAAGGGCGCCTTCACCGTGCCGCGCCAGTTTCAGGGCGGCAAATACCGGGGCGCCGGGGTCGGCCCGTCGATGGCTTATTCATATTCGGCGACGGTGGCCCAGATAAGTATCGACGACATATCCGGTCGCATCGTGGTGGAAAAAATATGGGTCGCCCACGATTGCGGCTACGCGCTTAACCCGCTGTCCGTGGAAGGCCAGGTTCAGGGCGGCGTGTGGATGGGCCTGGGCCAGGCGATCAGCGAGGAAACCCGCTATCTGAAAGGCCTGCCCCTGGGTCCCAATATGCTCGATTACCGGGTGCCGTCGATGGCCGAAAGCCCCGATATAGAGGTCGGCATAATCGAAAGCATCGATCCCAACGGACCGTTCGGGGCCAAGGAGGCCAGCGAAGGGTCGCTGTCAAGCACCATGCCGGCGATCGCCAACGCGGTGTATGACGCCATCGGCATCCGCCTGAACGATACGCCCCTGACGCCGGATCGCGTCCTTACCGCCCTCGCCAGACAAAAAAGGAAGGCCGGCTGATGGAATACATGCCAGACTTCCGGCTGTTGCGCCCGGCGACTGTAGATGCGGCGGTAACGGCTTTCCGGGACAGTCCGGGCGCCCGTTACGTGGCCGGCGGCACCGATTTGATGGTCAACATCCGGCGCGGCATCGCCGCCCCGGAAACCCTGGTCGACCTTGCCGGCATCGGTGGCCTGGATGAAATAGAGGCTACGGACGACGGCTTGCGAATCGGCGCCGGGGTCACCTTGAGCGCCATAATCGCCAGCCGGCGGATCGCAACCGACTATGCCGCCGTGGCCGAGGCCGCCGCCCAGGTGGCGGCGCCGACTCACCGCAACGTCGCGACGCTTGGCGGCAATCTGTGTCTGGATACCCGGTGTGTTTATTTCAACCAGAGCCAATGGTGGCGCGAGAGCAACGATTACTGTTTGAAATACAGGGGCGAGACCTGCCATGTCGCGCCGAATGGCGACCATTGCTTCGCCGCATTCAGCGGCGACCTGGCCCCGGCCCTGATGGTGTTCGGCGCCAGCGTCGAAATAGCCGGACCCGATGGCCTGCGAAGGATTCCCCTGGGCGATCTTTACGCCGACGACGGCGCCAATCATCTGTTGCTGGCTGCGGGCGAACTGGTTATTGCCGTGCTGTTGCCGCCCGCCGATGCCGCCAAATCCGGTTACGCCAAGGTGCGGGTCCGCGAATCCATCGATTTCCCCCTGGCCGGCATCGCCGTGTCGATCAAACGTGACGGTGAAAATCTTGCCGGAATAAAGGTGGCCATGACCGGCCTCAATTCCTGTCCGGTGGCGTTGCAGGGGACCGCCGCGATGAGCGGTGCGCCGCTGGACGAAGATGCCCTGGCGGCGTTGCTCGGCAAACAAATTCAACCGATGTCGAGCACACTCACGCCACCGGGATACCGCCGCAAAGTAGCCGCCAATCTAACCCGCGCCCTGGCGCGAAAGTTGTTTGACGGCAGTTAGGGTGTATCCGGGCTAATATGAATAGCCTATTCAATTAAGATTTCATCGACCCGGTCCCCATAGAAGGCCAGGTGTTGCCCCAGTTCCAGCGCCTCGTCGTAGGGGGCCTCGTAGGACCAGGCGATGCCTTCCCGATGCGCCCCCGGGGCGGCCAGGGTCCAGTAGCTGGCGCTTCCCTTGAACGGGCAATAGCTGTCGTGATCCGTCAACGCCAGCAGTTCCATGCGCACGTCGGCGCGGGGGATATAATATGCAGGATCGTAGGTGTTTTCGCTTAGCACCAGTGCGCGGGCCGAGTCGGCGATGCAGGCGTCCCCGGCGAATACGCGGACCCGCCGTTGCGCCGGACCGATTATGAACCTGTAACCCGGATGCCTGGCGAATCCGGGGCCCGAATTAGTCTGCGATCCATCGTTATCCATTGTTCCTTCTTTCCAACATTCAGCCGACCTTCCCGAGCAAATCCCGTAACAGGACCTTCTCGGCGTCGTCGAGCCGGGCCGTGATGGCCCGTTCGTGGTCCGCCACCTTGCGCCCGATCATCTGCAACAGCCGCTCGCCCTGGGGCGTCAGCGACAATGCGTAGGATCGCCGGTCGGTGGTCGATTCACCGCGTTTAAGCAAATTGCGTTGCTCTAACGTGCTGATTACGGCGACCATGGTCGAGCGTTCGATGCCCAGGGCCGCCGCCAGGGCCGACTGGTTCAGGCCCGGATTGCCGCCGATCAACGACAGCACGCCGAACTGGCCGGGGGTGATCCGGTCGTCGGCCATGGTTCGCATGAAATCGGCGAAGGTCCGGGCCTGAGCCCGGCGCAACTGATAGCCCAACAGGTTGTCCAGCATGTCGGTATCGACGACCCGCCGGTTGCCGGGCATCGTCTTGTCCATCAGGTCGAGACTGCCAGGTAATCCGCCGCGATCTGACGCAGTTTGAACCGCTGGACCTTGCCGGTAGCGGTTTTCGGCAGTTCATCCAGAAGAATAAATCGCCTTGGGCATTTGTAAATCGACAGGTTGGCGGTTAGCATTTCGCTTATCTGCTGTTGCAGCGTGGCGCTGTCGGCGTTGCGATCCTTGGCCACCAGACACAGCGCCAAACGGGTAAAGCCCTCGGCGTTTTTTACCCCGATAACGGCCGCCTCGGCGATCTTGGGGTCGGCCAGAACGAAATCTTCGATCTCGCCGGGGCTGACCCACTGGCCGGATATTTTCAGCATATCATCGGCCCGTCCCTGATAAATGTAACGGTCGTCCTGATCGATGATGAAGACATCACCCGTGCAGTACCAGCCATCGACGAAGGCGGAACGGGTTTTTTCATCCTGCCGCCAATAGCCGCTGGCCAGGCTTGGGCTGTGCACCCACAGGACGCCGGGAACACCCGGTTCGGTACTGGGCCGACCGTCATCGTCAACCAGCCGAACGGCGGTATCGGGTAGCGGTTTGCCGGTCGTTCCGGCCTGGTAGTCGTCCGGTCGGTTGCCGATAAACAGGACCGCGGCCTCGCTGGCCCCGATGCCTTCCAGGATGGGCTGGCCAGTCACCGCCAGCCATTGCCGAAAAACCCCCGAGGGCAGTTGTTCACCGGCCGAAATAAAGTGCCGGACGGCGCGGAACCCGGCCGAACCGGCCAGTTCTTCGTGCAGGATATTGCGATAGAGCACCGGTACGCTGAACATCACGGTCGGCCGGTAAAGCTCGACCACATCGGCGACGGCGGCGGCCGACGGCCAGCCGGTGTGCAGGATAATGCTGGCCCCCACCTGAAGGCCGGCGAGCAGCACGTGGCCCAGCGAAAAGGCGAAGAACAGCTTCGAGGTACAAAAGATTCGGTCACCCGGCCCGACCCCGTATACCGGGCCCAGGTATCGGGCCAGGGTCGGAATGGATTTCTGCACATGGACCACCGCCTTCGGCCGACCGGTGGTGCCCGATGTATATAACCAGTAGGCCATATCGTCGGGCGCCATGGGCCGGGATTCGATCCGTTCCGGCTGCCCCTTCATCAGTTCCGGCAGGTTTTGCAGGCCGGGAAATTCCAACGAGGCGGCATCGGCGACAAGCAGCGGCGGTGATTCGGTCATGTTTTCGATGGCGCCGGTGCATATGGGCAGGAAGTCGCAGTCGGCAATCAGCAGTTTGCAATCGCTGTCACCGATCATATAGCCGAGTTCGGCCGCCGAAATGCGTAAATTTATGGCTACCGGCACGGCGCCGATCTTCATGGCGCCAAGATAGGCCACGAAAAATTCCGGACGGTCGTCGATCACCAGCAGGACCCGGTCCTGAGCCTCTACCCCCAGATTCCGCATGACGCCGCCGGCCTGGCAGGCCAGGGCATCCAGTTCGGGATAGCTGATTTTCCTGTTGTCGGCGATTATTGCCGGCGCCACATGCCCGGCTAACGACAAGGCCGGGCCGAGCAAAACATCGGCGGCGTTGATATTGTTGATATTTGTGTCCATGGGGCGACAGTTTGATTGGCCGGACGGTGGGCTGTCAAGAACAGCGGGACATTAAATTTGCTTATTGCGATTGCCGTCATTCCATCGATCACGTATCAATGCGTTAAAACATATCAACATGCTAAATTATCCCGATCAGCAGAAAGAATCTAAAAAATTATGTTCGACAATTCGCAGTCCCAGGCATTCATTTACGATGGCCTGCGTTCGCCCTTCGGTCGCCACGCAGGCAGCCTTTCCGGAATGCGGGCCGATGATTTGCTGGCCACCGTTATTGCGGCGGTGGTCGGTCGATCCGGGTTCCAGGCCGGCGATATCGAGGACGTTATCGCCGGGTGCACCAATCAGGCGGGAGAAGATTCCCGGAATGTCGCCCGCCACGCCGGATTGCTGGCCGGGCTGCCGGTGGAAACCGGCGGCCTGACGCTTAACAGATTATGCGGTAGCGGCCTGGCCGCCGCCATCGATGCCGCCCGTGCCGTTCGCTGCGGCGAAGGCAGCCTGTTCGTCGCCGGCGGGGTCGAAAGCATGAGCCGGGCGCCTTATGTCATGAGCAAGTCGGAAACGCCGTTCAGCCGCTCGGCGCAACTGTTCGATTCGACCATCGGTTCGCGTTTTCCCAATCCCCGCATCGTCGACGGGTTCGGCGTCGATACCATGCCTGAAACCGCCGACAACATAGCCAGCGATATGGGTATCGACCGTGACGAAAGCGATGCCTTCGCGGCGCAATCGCAAGCCAAATATGCGGCTGCCAAGAACGACGGTTTCTACGATGAAGAAATCCTCGCCATCGACGTGCCGGCTGGGCGTAGGGGCCCGCCGCTGCGAATAAGCGAAGACGAACATCCGCGCCCGCAGACAGGCCTGGAAAAATTATCCTCTCTGAGGCCGTTATTCAAAGGCGGGGTGGTGACGGCGGGCAACGCATCGGGCATCAACGATGGCGCGGCGGCCCTGCTGATCGGCAGTCGGCAGATAGGTGAGCGGGCGAGCCAGGCCCCGCGCGGGCGAATCGTCAGTGGCGCCATCGCCGGCGTCGAGCCCCGGGTCATGGGCCTGGGTCCGGTTCCGGCATCGACCAAGGCGCTGGAACGGGCCGGACTGGGCCTGGATCAAATGGATGTAATCGAAATCAACGAGGCCTTCGCCACCCAGGTTCTGGGCTGTGCCCGGATGCTTGGTATCGCCGCCGACGACAGTCGCCTAAATCCCAACGGCGGGGCCATCGCCATCGGCCATCCGCTGGGCGCGTCGGGGGCCAGGCTGGCCTTGACGGTGCTTCGGCAACTGGAACGCGGCGGCGGCCGTTACGGCCTGGTCAGCATGTGCATCGGCGTCGGTCAGGGCATCGCGGCGGTGATCGAACGTGTATGATTGGGACGCGCATAAAACCGGGGACCGGATTGTCATTCGTCGCGCAGGCATTTATCCCAGTGCGGTTCTCCGCTGAACCGATCGATGACAAAATCGATGAAGGTCCGAACGCGCTTGGAAAGGTGCCGCGTTTGCGGGTAGATCGCATACGCGTTAAGGGGCGGCACGGTGTAATCCGTCATCACGCGAATCAGGCTTCCGTTTTCGATTTGCCGCCAGACCACGAACGTCGGCAATACGGCAAGCCCGAGTCCGGCAACCGTCGCCTGGCAAAGAAAATCGCCGTTGTTGGCGCTCATTTTTTTAACCGGAAGCCGGACGTTTGTTTCCCGGTTATCGGGGCCGACGAACTTCCACGATAAACTAAGCGTATTGGCGTAATGGAGGCAGTTATGCGACTTGAGGTCCTTAGGGCTTTGCGGGCTGCCGGCGGAATCCAGATAGCCCGGACTGGCGCACAGCACCAGGCTGATCGGCGTTAGCCTGCGGGCAATGTGACTTGAGTCCTTGAGTTCGGCGATGCGAATGATCAGGTCGAAGCCTTCTTCGATTAGATCCACCTGGCGATCGGCGAAATCGAGGTGAATCGTCAATCCGGGATGAGCCAGGGCGAATTCGTTAATAACCGGGGCCAGATGCTGCAACCCGAATGAAAGCGGCACCGCGACTTTTAACTCGCCTTCCAGCAAGACCTTGGCGTTGGATGTGGCGGCGTCAAGTTCCCTGACATCGGCTAGAATTTGAAGCGCGCCCTGGTGATAGTTTCGACCGGCCTCCGTAAGGCTGGTTCGCCGGGTGGTGCGGTTGAGAAGCTGCACCTCCAGGCGCCCTTCCAGATCGGCCAGCCGCCGGCTCACGGCGGACTTTACCACCCCCAGCCGTTTTGCCGCCTGACTGATGCTGCCCGCCTCGACAATGCGAACGAAGGTGTTCATATCTTCCAGCTGGCCCATAATTTTACGTTCTCCAAAACAGAACAAACAGTTGCGATTGTTACTGTTTATCTAAAAAATAACAACACTTAATATTGCCTGGATCGAATTGATCGTCACAACCGTCCTCGTCATGCGCAGCTTGCGAGGCTATCGATGAAAGGTATTGTCATGAATAACATGCAAATATTGGCAACCCCGGTTGGCCGCGTTCTTATCGCCGCCATGTTCGTGGTGTCGGGATTGGGCAAGATTTTCGGCTACCAGGGCACAGCCGGTTATATGGAGGCAATGGGCGTCCCCGGTGTCCTGCTGCCGCTTGTCATCCTGCTTGAAGTGGGCGGCGGGCTGGCCATCATCGCCGGCTGGAAGACCCGCCCGGTCGCCTTCGCCCTCGCCGGTTTCTGTATCCTGTCGGCGCTCATCTTTCATGCGGATTTTTCCGATCAGGCCCAGATGACCAACTTCATGAAAAATATCTCGCTGGCCGGCGGTTTCCTGTTCCTCGTCGCCAACGGCGCCGGCGCCTATTCCCTGGACAACCGCTCCGTTCCGGCGGTGGAGGAACAAGGCTAGGCGCATCCGGAGCGCATCAAATCTTTCCCGGCACCCCGATATGTTTTGGACCGGTATCGGCCATTTCCCGGGTGCGTCGGGGGCCAGACCGGCCCTGATACCACGGCCGGCCGCTTTCAGTTCTTTGGGAATATTGACTTTTTAACCATATCCACTACATTTCGCGGAAACGTGTAGCATTTGTTTTGCCTTATCTAAATGACCGGTCCGCTGATTAGTTTAGTTATTCCCTGACAATGTGAGCGTTAAATCGATCGCGCCGCCGCGTGTTGTGGGGCGCATAATAAACTCTCGTGTTAGAGGATATGATAATGACGACTGGTACTGTAAAATGGTTTAACCCGACCAAGGGCTATGGCTTCATCGAGCCCGAAGATGGTTCTGGCGATGCTTTCGTCCACATTTCCGCCGTTGAGCGGGCCGGACTGAGCACCCTTAACGAAGGGCAGAAGGTCAATTATGAACTTCAGCCCGGACAGAACGGCAAGTCTTCCGCCGAAAACCTGTCGATCGTCGAATAATCAGGCGACCGCGAGCTAGTGAGAAAGGCCCGCGCAAGCGGGCCTTTCTTTCGTTGTCGGTTCCGGTCCAATACCGAAAGGATAATGATGGCAAGAAAACCCAATTACGATTTTGAACGCAGAGAGCGAACCAGAATACAGGCCGAGAAAAAGGCCCTGCGGGCGGCGGCCAAAAAGGAAGCGCGGGAGGCCAAGGCCGCGCAATCCGGACAGACAGACGGCGAAACTGAAGCCGAAAGCCCGCCGGCCACCGAATAGGACGATCCTACTTGTTGGCCAGGGCATAGACGCCGTTCCAGTCGGCCGGCGGGTCGGCGGACAGGGTGAGGCACCGCGCCGCCAACGCCTGACTGGCCGGGTCTCCGTCGGCCTCGGCGATGGCCGCAAAGGCCTTTGCCGCGATGGCGAACTCACCATTCCTGTAGAGCGCCAGCGCGGCGCCGTAGGCGGCGGCGAAAGAGGGCGGTTCGGCCTCTCCGGAAAAACCTATCAGCTCGAAAATACGGGTTTTTTCCTGGCGGCCCCTGACCTGGATGGTATCGATCTCGCGGGTAACGATCGTATCGCCGGCCCGGTCCCTGGTGGCCGCGTCGATACAGATGGCGGTGCCATAGATTCTGTTGACGCTTTCCAGGCGTGAGGCAAGGTTCACGGCATCGCCGATGCAGGTATAATCCTGTGAAAGTTCCGATCCGATATTGCCGACAATGACCTCGCCGGTGGCCAGTCCGACCCGCATTTCGATGGCCGGCAGGCCCCGGTCGATCCAGGATTCCCGAAGTTCCCGCAGCCGGGCCTGCATGCCGATGGCCGCCAGGCAGGCTTTTGTCTCGAAATCGTCGGTGACGAAAGGCGGCCCCCAGAAGGCCATGATCCCGTCACCCAGATATTTATCCAGAATGCCGTCGGCGGACCCGATCTCGATGCTCATGGCGCCCAGATATTCGTTCAAGAAGCTGACCAGTTGTTCCGCCTCCAGGCCCTCTGAAATAGTAGTGAAGCCGACGATATCGGAAAACAGCAAGGTCTGGACCTTGCGCTCGCCACCCAGTTTCAGGTGTTCCGGGTCCGACATGATGTCGCTGATGATTGCCGGATGAACGTATTTTCCCAGCAAATTCCTGATTTGCTCTTTTTCCTTCAGTCCGTCGACCATGTGATTGAAGGCCCGGCCGAGCTGCCCGACTTCGTCTTTCGCGCCGCTTTCAACCTTGAAATCGTAATTGCCGGCCATCACCTCGCCGGTTCCCCGGGCCAAAAGTCTGATCGGGAAAATAATGCGGTTGGTCAGCAGCACCAGGACCAGCAATCCCAGGCCCAGGGCGGCCAGGCCAATCCAGGCAATCTTCCATTGCAGGGCGACAAATGGCTGCATCGCCGCATCGAGGCTGGCGCCGAAGATATATCCGGAATGAATCCCTGAATCCTTGAAATGATCGTGCACGGCGACATGATATTCGCCATGCCGCGTGTAGGAATCCTGCGACTCGCCGTCCGGTGGTTCGATAATGGCCAGGATGGTGCGGGCCTCTTCAAGGCCGATGTTGGTGGCGACCACTTCGCCATCGACATAAAAGATCACGTCGGCGCCGTCCCCGCCATCGCCCAGATGCCGCCTTACCCAGTCATCCGTGATCTCTATTTCGGCGCTGACCACGCCCAGCGCGTAGTCGTCCTTGAGGGATTCCTTGAGCGGCACGTTGACGCTGTTCATCAGTGTTTTTTGATAGGCGATAACGCGGGAGATCGGACGACCCGTTTCCAGGACCTGTTCCAGCAATTCGTTTACGTGCCTGGTTTCCACGATATTCTGAGCCGCCGTCACGTAGTCGTCCATTGCCGTCCCGTCGGGCGGCAAAGATACGCCGCGGACATCGAGCTGTTCGTCCGAGATGAAGACCAGTGAGACGCCGGAGTCGTTTTTTATTTCCTGGGCGAAGATAAAAAAATTATCGCGGATTTGTTGCAGAAACGACCGGTATTTCTGGTCCGACGTAATTGTCGACACCAGTTTTTCGATAAAGTCCCGTTCTTCTTCGAATTTTTTGCGAAACTGGGCCTCGGTGCGGCGCAGGTCCTTGAGCGTTCTTGCGGTTTCGAAGGCCAGTGTCCGGCTGTGGGAATAATAGGACGTGAAACCCAGCAAGCACAGGATGATGCCCAGGAACGCCAGAAACAGTTTGGCCCGCAGACCCATCAGGATATTCCTAACGGGGCCGTTCGGGCCGCTTGACCAGCCGGTCGACGGCCAATTCTTCGTTTATCACCATCACCTTGTCGGGTTCGACGGTGACCGGGCGCTGCAATTCGCCCAGCCGCCAGTACCAGAATGTCAGTTGGTAGGAACCGGGTTCAAGATTATTAAAGGCATAGTCCGATCCGCTTTTAAGCCGCTTCGTCGCCATCCCGGTCCTGGACAGCACGGTTCCTTCCAGATCATCGCGTTCATCGACGCCCAGGTCCAGCGTGCCTTCCATGGTAACGGTCAATTCGCCGGTCTGCCCCGGCGGCACGGGTTCGCTTTCCTCGATATCGTCGGTGGCGTTGTCGGCGACAAAAAACGTCAGGCTTTCGCTGGTTGCGTTGGCGATCCGTATGGTGTCGCCGGTCGCCATGGCGATGCCGCGGGGGACCAGGCCGGCGGCGGTCGCACGCAGGTCATGAACCGCCGGGGCCGGTGATTCGGGGCCGACCAGGCCGACGTAGATGTCGTCGATTTGCCGGTAATTCAGCATTTTTTTAAGATACACGATCCGGCCATCGGCACTACCGCCATAGGAGTCGGATGCGGCGGCGCTCTGATCCCTGATTTTTTTTATCAAATCGCTGTGCGGGCGGGTGCTGACGGCGCCGACGATGGCGCCTTTGCCGGCCGTCGGGGTCACTTCCGGAAGGGCCTGACAGGCGGTCAGTAATGCCGTCGCGGCAATGGCCAGAATATTAGCTCGGTTTTTCATCGGCTAAATCCTATTCCGGTCCGGCCTCGATCGAAAGTCTGATCGAAACGGGGGAAGGATCTTCCTCGGATACGGTAATCGCCACCGGGCCCTGCGCCAGTTGCACCGGCATCCCGGCCTTTTTTCTCTTTCTCCGGTGCTTTTTGTTGACGATCACCGACAGGTTGGTCGTCACGCCTTCCGATACGGTCGCCGGCACCGGCTGGGCGCCATAGCGCCGGTGGGTTACCAGCGCCTTGATAATCCATTTACCCGGCGGAACCCCGTCGATTCTGAACGGGCCGGGTTTCGACAAACGGGCGAAATACGGGCTCGGCAATATGTTCAGTACGCCTTCCATGGACTTGTGTATCGAACAGTAGAACTTGATAGTCCCCACCTTGTCGAAAACGACGCCCTTGGCCGCGCCCCTGCCGATCAGCCCGACATCGAATTTTTTCGCCGGGCTCAGGGAATAGACATTGTGGTCGATGTTTCTTTCTTCATCATTGGCGAAGCGGACCGTCGTTCCGGCGACCGCGACATTGAATGCCGGATGGAAGCCCGTATCTTTTTGGGAAACCGTTATCGACCGGGTCGGCCAAACCGGCTTTCGACCGTCCGCCGGTTCCAGGTATATGACGATATTTTTGAGCCGGCGGTTTTTTTCAACGGTGACCGAACCGGTGAGCGTGGCGGCTACGCTTTGGCCGGTCAGTAACAGGCCAAGCAGCAGCACCGGGCCGAACGCCAACGCCAAACGTAACCGCGTATTGTCAGGGCCGCAAATCATTGTCTTTCTCGTATTTGCCGTCGCGGTTGCGTGGCCGCCGGTAAACGCTGTGAGTAAACGAATACAAGTATTTATAATAAATAGACTATTTGGTCAATCTGACGGCCCGCCGGCGAATGCCGGATCAAAGGTCAGCGGCGCCCAGGGTGTCGATGGCGGCCTGTACGCCGCCCTTGCCATGCGGAATACGGAGCGCCTGTAGCGCCGTTTCGACAACACCCAGGGTGCCCAGGACCATCGGCGCATTGACATAGCCCATATGGGCTATGCGAAAGGCCTTGCCGCCCAGCGCGCCGATGCCGATGCCCAGTATGACGCCGCATTTATCCCGGCAGAAATTCAGCAGTGGGTCGGGCCGGTGGCCGCCGCCGATTAGAACCGTGGTCACCGAATTAGACCGCCGGTCGGGTTCCCTGATATTGAAATCAAGCACCCCGCCTTCGGTCCAGGCGGCGACTGCGGCGCGCACCGCCTCGGCCAGCAGATGGTGACGCAGGAACGCCGCCTCCAGGCCTTCTTCCAGTAACAGGTCGAAGGCCTTGCGTAGGCCAAACAGCATGTGTTCGGGCGCCGTGCCGCAGTGCTTGTTGTAGTGCTCGTCGCCCTCGCGCGCCGTCCAGTCCCAGTAATGGGTGCGCAGGCCGGCGGTCTTGTGTGCCGCCCGCGCCCTGTCGCCGGCGGCGACGAAGCTTAAGCCCGGTGTCATCATCAGGCCCTTTTGCGAGCCGGTGACGGTGACATCGACGCCCCAGTCGTCCATCCGGAACGGCATGGTTCCAAGCGAGGCGATGGCGTCAACCATCAGCAGCGCATCATGGCCGGCGTTATCCATGGCCTTGCGGATGGCCGGGATATCGTTGACCACGCCGGACGCGGTATCGACCTGGACCACCAGCACCGCCTTGATGGCGCCCTTGCCGTCTTGTTTTAGCCGGTCTTCCAGCGCCCCCGGATCGACGGCGCATCGCCAGTCGCCGGGCATGATTTCCACGCCTAACCCCATCACGCCGGCCATTTCGCCCCAGCCCATGGCGAAGCGGCCGCTTTCCAGGACCAGAATTTGATCGCCCCTGGATAGCACGTTGCTAAGCGCCGCTTCCCAGGCGCCGTGGCCGTTGGCCGCATAAATATAGGTCCGTCCGGCGGTCTTGAAGATGGTCCGCAGATCGTCCAGGCAACTCATGGTGACGGCCTGTAATTTGTCCGTGTAGATATCCACCGCCGGGCGATGCATGGCGGAAAGGACTTCTTCAGGCACGGTGGTCGGGCCGGGTATGGCGAGAAATTCGCGGCCGGTGCGAACGGTCATATCGGCAGTCTCCACATTTGAATTCAATCTTCGACCCGGTGAACGACGCCGGCGGCGAGGAGTTCTTCAGGGCCGGGAAACCATATATCGGTCGGCGGGGCCTGGAATACCTTTTTCAGGAACTCACCGTCAATTTTTTGCGTGGCGTAAAAATCCAGATCGACCCTTTGTTCCGCCTTCGGGTCGATATAGGGATTGTTGTACATGCCATCCAGACTGAACTGATGAAAGCCCAGCCGGCCATTTGCCCCCAGTGTCCGGGTTACGCCGCCGATAAAGGCGGTCGTGCAGGCCGATTTACAGGTTTCGGCAACGTAGGTATTCAGGCCTTTTTCGGCGATCAGGCGGGCCAGTCCCCGGCCTTCGGCGACGCGCCCGCCATCGCTCGACAGGACTATGGTTGCGACGCCGGGGTGGCGTTCCAGCAGGGCCGCCAGATCGCCGGTCAGGCCGATCCTGAAATCCCCCTTCAGGTAAATACGCGTGCCGTCATCGCCAACCCTCAGGGTGTAGCCGGCCAGCGGCGAACGCATTTTCAGTCTTTGATTAACCTGCATGGCGGCGGGGTCGGCGAACAGCGACTGAAACGCCCCGGCCACGTAAACCACGGTGACGACCAGACTGATCCCCAGTCCCAACTGCGCCAATAGCACCGTCAGGTAAGAGCCAAGCGCCGACAAATAATTGTCACAGGCCTTTATCAGGCCCCTGGCCTGCCACGGGAAAACAAGCAACTGGAAGACCGTGAAATAGATTACCGTTAGCGCCATCGCCGTATCCGACCGTTCGGTAAAAGGCGGGTGGGTGAAGCGTTCGAAATACAGAATAACGATGCGCAAGGCGACCACATTGACCCAGAAAGTCCACCACAGGGCTTGCCTGCCCAGCCAGTGGCGGTGGATGTAATTCATTCTCCGGCGGCGGCCAGCAATGCGGTGTTGCCGCCCGACGCCGTGGTGTTGATGCTAAGGGTCCGTTCGCTGACCAGCATGGCGGCGTCGGCCGGTCCGGTGAGCAACGGCACGATCGGCCCCGGCCTGGCCGCCAGGGCCATTCGGATGGCCCGCAGATGATCGATGCCGCCGCCGCCGGCGACGGCGGCGATATGGTCAAGGCCGGTCAGGGTTTCGGGCCGGGGCAGTCCGGCGACCCGCTGCATCCTGGCCGAACCTTCAACGGCCGGGCGATCGCCACCGCACAGCACCACCCCGTTGCCGGCGGCCAGGGCCAGCTCGGCCAGGTCCGGGCGGCCCAGGCACAACACCACGCCGCGCCCGTACAGGCTCAGAATATTGCTCTCGCCGGTCGGTCCCGATAGCCGCACGGATTGACTTTCCAGCACCCCCGCCCGGGCGGCCCGGTCAATCGCCAACGCCAGTTCCCGGTTATCGCAAGGGGGTCCGGAAACGACCGCCGGGAGCGCCGGGTCGTCGGTCACGAAGCGGCCCAGATAATGCGGTCCGCCGGCCTTCGGTCCGGTCCCCGACAGGCCTTCGCCGCCGAACGGCTGGACCCCGACGACGGCGCCGATCTGGTTGCGGTTGACATAGCAATTGCCGACCCGGACCCGGCCCGCCACCTGGTGAACCCGATGGTCCAGGCGGGTGTGCAGGCCCAGCGTCAGGCCATAGCCGCTGGCGTTTATTTGCCCTATCACCGTATCCAGGCCGCCGGACGGATACCTGACCACATGCAGCACCGGCCCGAATATTTCCCGGTCCAGTTGATCGAGAGAATCCAGGCTGTAAGCGGCCGGGGCGACAAACGTGCCGGCGGAGCATTCTTCAGGAATCTCGACCTTGGCGATCAGTCGGCCCGCGGTTTCCAGGGCGGCGCAATGGCGGTTGATTTCGGATCGCGCCGCTTCATCAATAACCGGCCCGATATCGGTCGATATTTCCCAGGGGTCGCCAAGTTTTAGTTCCGCCATGGCCCCGGCCAGCATTTCGATCAGCGCGTCGGCCAATTCTTCCTGGACGAACAGCACCCGCAGCGCCGAACAGCGCTGGCCGGCGCTTTGGAAGGCCGAGGCCAGGATATCATCGACCGCCTGTTCGGGCAGCGCCGTGGAATCGACGATCATCGCGTTCAGGCCGCCGGTTTCGGCGATCAGGGGCGCCGCCGGCTGGCCGCCGGCCGCCATGGCCCGATTAATGATCGCCGCCGTTTCGGTCGAACCGGTGAAGCAGACGCCATCGACCCGCCGGTCACCGACCAGTGCCGCGCCGACCGTCGCCCCGTCGCCGGGCAACAGTTGCAGGACGTTTTCCGGAATACCCGCCCGGTGCATCAGCGCCACCGCCCGGGCGGCGGTCAGCGGCGTTTGTTCCGCCGGTTTGGCGATTACCGCGTTGCCGGTCACCAGCGCCGCCACGACCTGGCCGGTGAAGATGGCCAGCGGGAAATTCCATGGCGAGATACAGACGAACACACCGCGCCCGGAACCGCCCGGCATGGTCCGCGTCCGTCCGGCGTAGTAGCGGCAAAAATCGACGGCTTCCCGTACCTCGCCGATGGCGTCGGGCAGGGTCTTGCCGGCCTCGCGGCAGACCAGGGCGTAAAATTCCGCGGCGTGCGTTTCCAGTAAGTCGGCGATACCCAGCAGACAATCGGCCCGTTCATCGGGCGACACCCGCCGCCAGTCCGCCGCCGCCGCCGCGGCGCGGGCGAGGGCCCGACCGGCCAGGCCGGCGTCGGCCGGATTTACCGTGCCGACGATGTCGCCCGGATCGGTCGGGTTGCAAACCGTCTCGACTCGTTCGCCGCCCGCCGTCGCCGTCCAGGTGGCCCGGCGATACCGCCCCCGCGCCGCATCGGTGGCCGCCAGAACCAACGGATCGGCCAGATTGACGCCACGCGAGTTTTTCCGGGCCGGCCCATACAGATCGCCCGGCAGCGGGATGCCGGGATTGCCGATCGTCGGCCAGTTTTCCATCATGGCCAGCGGATCGCGGGCCACCCGTTCCGGCGGAATATCCGGATCCAGCAGTTGATTGACGAATGACGAATTAGCGCCGTTTTCCAGCAACCGGCGGACCAGATAAGCCAGCAGGTCGCGATGATTGCCGACCGGCGCATAGATCCGGCAGCGATGCCCGGTTCGTTGCCTGACCATGTCGTGCAGCGCCTCGCCCATGCCATGCAGGCGCTGGAATTCGAACGAACCGGAACCATCGCCCGACATTTCCAGAACGGCGGCCATGGTGTGGGCGTTATGGCTGGCGAATTGCGGATAGATGCGGTCGGTCATCGCCAGCAGGCGGCGGGCGCAGGCCATGTAGCAGATATCGGTCGAGGCCTTGCGGGTGAACACCGGATAGCCCGGCAACCCTTCGACCTGGGCGTTCTTGATCTCGCTGTCCCAATATGCCCCCTTGACCAGGCGGATGCTGATTCGCCGGTCCAGCCGCCGGGCCAGGTCATACAGCCAGTCGATAACAAAGGGCGCCCGCGCCATGTAGGCCTGGACGACGACCCCGAAGCCGTCCCAGCCCTTGAGATCGGGGCTGGCCAGTACGGTTTCGATAATAGCCAGCGACGGGTCCAGCCGGTCGGCTTCTTCGGCATCGATATTGAAACCCATGCCGGCGTTTCTGGCGATCAGCGCCAAGGCGCCGACCCGTGGTGCCAGTTCGCCCATGAGCCGGTCTTTTTGGGTGAATTCATAACGTGGATGCAGCGCCGACAGCTTCACCGAGATACCGGAATTCCGGTGAACCAGATCCGACCCGCATTGCCCCGAAATCGCCGCGATAGCCTGCGAGTACGACATGAAATAGCGGCGGGCGTCGTTCGCCGTGCGCGCCGCTTCACCCAACATGTCATAGGAATAGGTATAACCCCGGTCGATCATTGCCTGGGCCCTGGCCATGGCCTCGGCGATGTCGCGGCCCAGCACGAATTGATGGCCGAGCACTTTCATGGCCTGGGTGACGCCCGAGCGAATGACCGGCTCGCCGGCCCGGCGGAGCAGCGACAGGAGATTTTCCCGGATATCCCAGGCGCCGCTTTCGCCGCCGCCGATGACCTTGCCGGTCAGCATCAGCGCCCAGGTCGAGGCGTTGACCAGCAGCGAATCCGAACCGCCCATGTGTCTGGCCCAGTCGGCGGGGGCGATCTTGTCGCGGATCAGGGCGTCGATGGTGATTTCGTCGGGCACCCGCAGCAGCGCTTCGGCCAGGCACATCAGGGCCACCCCTTCCATGCTGGAAAGGCCGTATTCGGCCAGGAAGGTTTCCATCAGGCCGACACCGCCACCACCGCGCAGGTCGGCCACCAGGCCGCCGGCGACGTCGACAACACGCTGCCGCGCCGCCCCGTCGAGCCCGGTTTCCCCGGCCAGCCGAAGCACGGTTTCCGCCTCGTCGGGCAAATAGGCGGCGCGAACGGCCTGGCTAAATGGATCAGGCATTCAGGGCCTTTCCATCAAATGAATGCCCGCGGGAGTAAGTGATACCGTCACCCGGTCGCCCGATTTCATGCCCTGGCGTTTGACGTAGGCCATCCGGACCGACAGGAAAACCGGTAACGCGTCGGCGTTATCGATGCTCAGCGAGACCCCGGCCAGATCGCCCAGACGCACCACATCGCAGACGATTCCGGTGACTACGTTTTGCCGCCGGTGATCGGGGGGATGATCCGCCGTGTGCAGCCTGACGTCGTCGGTCGGAATCATCCACGTTACATTTTGTCCTGCTTTGAAGGCGGGCTGGTATCGGGCCGTCAGGCTGACGCCGCCCCAGGTCAGCAAGGTGCGGTCCGTCGCCCCTTCGTGACCGCAAACCGTGCCCTTGAAAATATTTTTCTGATCGACCAGCCGGGCGACTTCGCCGCTGACCGGCCTGGCCATAACATCGTACGGCGGCCCGCTTTGCAGGGTTCTGCCGTGGTGCAGGATACACAAACGGTCGGCCAGCAAGGCGGCTTCGTCGAGGTCGTGGGTAACCAGAATCACCGGCATTTCAAGCTGCCGCCGCAGATCGACCAGTTCCTTGTACAGGCGCCGCCGGGTCACCTTATCGACCGCCGAGAACGGCTCGTCAAGCAGCAGCACGTCGGGGTCCCGCGCCAGCGCCCGGGCGACCGCGACCCGTTGTTGCTGGCCGCCGGAAAGTTGTCCGGGCCGGCGCCCGTCCAGACCCGACAGGTGGACCCGCCGCAACAATTCCTCGGCCCTGGCCCGGCGCTCCGAACGCGGCAGGTGGGTAAGCCCCTCGATGACATTATCCACCGCCGAAAGGTGGGGGAACAGGGCGAAGTTCTGAAACACGAAACCGGTGCGGCGCAATCGCGGCGCTATGTCGATACGGGCGGTACTGTCAAACCACACCTCGCCATTGCAGGAAACGGCGCCCTGATCGGGCTTGAACAGGCCGGCGATAGCCCGCAAACAGGTCGATTTGCCGCTGCCCGAAGGCCCGACCAGGGCCAGCAGTTCGCCGCCGGCGCAGGAAAAACCGGCATCAAGCGGTATCGGCCCCGGATGGCGCAGTTCGACGCGTATGCCGTCTTGTTCAGTCATACCGGCGACCAATAAACGCGGTGCCGAAGTAGGTCAGGCTGATAGCCGCCAGCGATACCACCAGCAGCGTCGCCGACATCAGCCCGGCCGAGGCGTTATCGAAGGCCTGGACCCGGTCGTAAATGGCGATGGCCAGGGTCTGGGTACGGCCCGGAATATTGCCGCCAACCATCAGCACGACGCCGAATTCACCGATCGTGTGGGCAAACATCAGGACCAGCGAAGTCAGGATGCCGGGCCAGGCCAGGGGCAATTCGATGCGCCAGAAAATACGCCATGGCCCAAGGCCGCAACACGCCGCCGCCTCGCGGACTTCCCGTGGAATACCCTCGAATGCCCGTTGCATGGGTTGAACGGCGAATGGCAGATTAAAAATAATCGAGGCCAGGATCAGGCCTTCGAATGAAAACACCAGGGTCCGCCCGGACAATGCGTGGTAGAACTGGCCGATAATGGAATCCCCGCCAAGGGCGACCAGCATGTAGAACCCCAGCACCGTCGGCGGCAGCACCAGTGGCAGCATCAGCAATGCTTCCAGTAAGGGCTTGCCCTTAAACTTTCGCCAGGCCAGGAAACGCCCGGCGACGATACCGACCGGCAGCAGAATAAGCGTCGTCCAGGCCGCCAGTTTCAGGGACAGGTCAAGGGCCATCCAGTTCACGGTTCTATCCCCATAAAGCCATATTGCGAAAGCAATTTGCGGGCCTTTTTGCCGGCCATGAAAAGATAGAATCTGGCCGCCGTCCGGCCGGCCCCGCGGACAAGCGCCATGCGCTGGGCCAGCGGTCGGTGCCAGCTTGCGGGAATGAGTTGAAATTCGCCACGCCCGGAATCCTTAAGATTGAGGGCCAGCGAGTAGGCGATAATGCCGCCGGTGGCCGAACCCGATGCCGCGAACTGCGCCGCCTGGGATACATTTTCACCGTACAGCAGCGATGGTTCCATGACCGCCCACAAGCCGGCATGGGTCAGGGCCTGGCGGGCGGCGCGACCGTACGGCGCATGGTCGGGATTGGCGATGGCGAAATGAAGGTTTTGCGAGCCGGCGAATGCGGCGCCGTAGCCATCCGGAAAAACGACCCGGGAAAGGGATGATCCTGTCGGTATGAACAGGGCGAGGCGGCCATAGGCGTAGAGACTGCCATCATCCGCCAACCGCCCGGCCGCCGCCAGATCGCGGACATAGGTCTGATCGGCCGACAGGAACATCTGGTAGGGCGCCCCCTGGCTGATCTGCCGGGCCAGATTGCCCGATGCGCCAAACGACAGCAGCACCCTCAGGCCGGTTTCCCTGGTGAAGGCCCGGGCTATGTCGGGCAGCGCCAAACGCAGGCTGGACGCCGCCGCGATCACCGGTTGCGGCTGGGCGGCGAGCGGTCGCGGGACGACCGCCAGCGCCGCGCCCAAAATACAGAATCGTAGAAAATTGCGAAACAAACCCATTTTTCCCGTTACCGCAACTTGGTATTATCCGGCGGCGGCGACTATTTTTTCGACAATGGCATCCAGTTCCCTGGCCATGTCGTTCAGGGCCGGGACATCATAGGGGGCGAATACCTGACTGGGCAGGCGATAGGTCAACCGCGCCGAGCCGTCGGGATTTTCGGTGACGTAAAGCCTTAGTGGCGCCTCGATGCCGGCGGCAATGCTGGCGTCCAGCATGCGGACGGCAAAATACGGGTTGAAAATCATGATGACGCGATTGCCCGGAATGGTCCTGCCGATGGCTTTGGCGCCGCAAGTGGCGCAGGCCTGCGCCACAATCGCCATCTTGTTAGCCCCGATCGCCCGCGTCAGGTTGTCGATATAGGCGTCAAATGGTTGTCTGGTCTCGATCACCCTGGTGCCGGAATAGGGGGCCGGGACTTCGGCGCGGGCCGTGGTCACCATCAACAAGGTCATCAGGCCCAGGAGCATCAAACGCATGTCGCCTCCAAGATTCGCTACATTCATTCAGGCATGGATAATAACCGGTATTCCCGGAATAATCCGCAGATAAATAGCGGCGGCGGTTTTACCGTTAGCCGATGCTCATCGCCAGAACGCGGCTTATTTCAGTCAGGGACCGGGTGGATTCCGCTTTCCAGGCATTGAAGGCCTGCTGCACTGCGGCCATCGCCTTTTGCGACGACGGGGTCTTGTCGACGATGCCTTCGGCGACCAGACGGGCGACCATATCCCGTGACAGGATGAAACTGTCCACGCCCATGAAGCGCAGGAAATACTGGCCGCTATTTCCGCCAAGGCGGGAACCGCGCTTTTTCAGCAAGGCCAACAGCCCCACATAGTCGCTCGAAGGCCAGCCGCCAAACGCTTTGCCGACGCCGCCGTATTCCTTCGCGAGTTCGGTTACAAACACCGCATTTTGTTGTACCGAGCGAATCTTGGTTCCGTGCCGGACGATGCGCTTATCGGTGACCAGGCGGGCCAGATCATCGTCGTTCAGCATGGCGCAGCGGCCCGGATCGAAACCCCCGAAAACTTCTTCAAAACCCGGCCACATGTGATCGACGACTTTCCAGTTGAAGCCGGCCTGAAATACGCACTTGGCCATGCAGGACAGCCAACGATCATCGGCTATGGCGGCCAGTTCCGAACCCGGTTTGGGAATATCGAGCCGGGCTTCTAGGGCTTCTTCACCACCTTTGCGTTCGGCGGCGATGGCGTAAATTTCCTCGAAATTGCGCATTGTTCAGGTCTCATACCAAATTGCAGAAAGAATGACCCATAGAGACGGCCTCACAAGCCTTTTGGCTAGGAGCCGACGCGGTACCGCAAGGCCGTCGGCGACAACGTCCAAAAGGCTTGTGAAGTCGCCGTTCCGGTCGTCACAGCAGACCTTCGGAGGGCGTCGAAAAGCCTTGACGATGCGATGCATCGCCAGGCGGGCATGACGCCGACCGAGAGCCCTGGAAAGCCGTCTCAATGGGTCTTTATCAGTGATCCTTGGTATTAATCAACACGGGAGCACATGATGGCGGCCTTTTTTATTGCGACATCGCGGATCAAGGATCCACAAAAATTTGCCGATTACGGGGCCGGGGCGGGTGCTACATTCGCCCCCTTCGACGGTCAACTGGTGATTCGCGGCAAGGCCGGCGATACCCTTGCCGGGGCCAGCGATCATCAGGCTGTCGGCGTCGTCCGATTCCCGGATATGGCGGCGCTTCTGGCCTGGTATAATTCGGACGACTATCAGGCGTTGATCCCGCTTCGTGACGAGGCCGTGGACGTGACGCTGGTTACCTACGAAGAGCCCGCCTGAAAAGCGACGACGCGGCTATCCCCCCGTTTCTTCCTTCAGCATTTCCAGCGTCAGCCATTCATCTTCGGCGGCGGCAAGCCCGGCCTGGGCGGAATCGAGAGCGCTTGCCGAGGCATCGAAGGCGGCGGGATCGCTGCGGTACAGGCCGGGGTCGGCCAGCGCTGTTTGCAATTTCCTGATTTCACCCTGTAGCGCCTCGATGCGGGCCGGCAGGTTTTCCAGTGCGTATTTGTCTTTATACGACATTTTCTGCTTTTTACCGGCTGACGCCGGTCTGGTTTTCGGCGGCCTGGCCTTCGCCGCCGTTTCGGCCGCGACGCCCCGCTGAGCGACCATATCGGAATATCCGCCGGGGTATTCCGACCACATGCCGCTACCGTCGGAGACGATTACCGATGTCACCACCCGGTCGAGAAAGTCCCGGTCGTGGCTGACCAGCAGCACCGTGCCCTGGTAATCGGCGAGTAATTCCTGCAACAGGTCCAGAGTTTCCAGATCAAGATCGTTGGTCGGTTCATCCAGCACCAGCAGATTGGATGGTGCTGCGAACGCCCGGGCCAGCATCAAGCGGCCCCGTTCACCGCCGGACAGGGCGCCGATGGGCGTTCGCGCCTGTTCCGGCTGGAACAGGAAATCCTTCATGTAGCTCATTACATGGCGGGGTTTGCCATCGACCGAAACCATATCGCCGCCGCCGCCGGTCAGGGCGTCCGACAGGGTCCATTCGGGGTTTAGGCTATCGCGGCGCTGATCCAGCGAAACCATTCGCAAGCCGGCGCCCAGTTGAACGGTTCCCCGGTCCGGTTCCATATTGCCGGTCAATATGTTCAGCATTGTGGTCTTGCCGGCGCCGTTCGGCCCGACCAGTCCGACCCGATCGCCGCGCACGATGCGGGTCGAGAAATCCTCGATCACCGCAAGATCGCCATAGCATTTGGAAATTCCCTTGGCCTCGATCACCCGCTTGCCCGAGGCCTCGCCTTGCGCCGCCGCCATTTTTACGGAACCCACCGGGCGGCGCGCCGTGCGGCGGCGCTCGCGCAAATCGAACAAATCGCGCAAGCGGCCCTGATTACGTTTACGGCGGGCCGATACGCCGTGGCGCAGCCAGTGTTCTTCGCGGACGATTTTACGATCCAGCTTGTGCCGGTCCAATTCCTCGTTCTCCAGGATTTCATCGCGCCAGGCCTCGAAGCCGCCGAATCCTTTGTCCAGCCGCCGCGCCGACCCCTGCGATATCCACACCGTGCTGCGCGACAGGTTTTCCAGAAACCGCCGGTCATGGCTTATCAGCACCAGCGCCGAACGGATGGCGGCAAGCTCGTTTTCCAGCCATTCGATGGCCGGCAGGTCAAGATGGTTGGTCGGCTCGTCCAGCAGCAGGATATCGGGTTCCGGGGCGAGCACCCGGGCCAGCCCGGCCCGCCGGGCCTCGCCGCCGGACAACAGCGAGGGATCGGCATCGGCGGCGACGCCCAACTGTTGCAGCAGATAGCGGCAGCGGTAGGGATCGTCGCCCGGCCCCAAACCCGCCTCGACATAATCCAGCACCGTCGCGAAATCGCCGAAGTCCGGTTCCTGGGGCAGATAGCGCACCGAAACACCGGGCTGCAAGAAGCGTTCGCCGTGGTCGGCTTCGATTAGCCCGGCGGCCAGTTTCAGCACCGTCGATTTGCCCGACCCATTGCGCCCGACCACGCACAGCCGTTCGCCCGCCGATACCGACAGTTCGACCCCTTCAAGCAGCGGCGTGCCGCCGAAGGTCAGGTGCATGTCGCTGAGGATCAGGATCGGAGGGGCCATAGGGGGCGCTTTTAAACCGGAAATTTCAGTTCGTCGATTTTTTTCATCGCGCCGTTGCGGAGACGCCGACTTTGCGGTTATATCGACCGCATTCACCCTCGCTTAAAGGATGCCTGTAAAATGGTCATGCGCGACGATATCAAGGGCCACACCGTGACCTGGGCGGAAGTCCATCGCGATGCCAAGCGGCTGGTTCACAAGCTGATCGGCCTCGGCCCCTGGCAGGGCATCGTCGCGCTGACCCGTGGCGGCCTGGTGCCGGCCTCGGTGCTGGCCCGCGAAATGGAAATCCGGGTGGTCGATACGCTGTGTATTTCGACTTACGAAAAACAGACCATGGGCGAAATAAGCGTCCTGAAAATCCCCGAGCGGGCCGCCGCCGTCGGCGGTGAAGGATGGCTGTTGGTCGATGATCTGGTCGATACCGGCACGACCGCCCGCAAGGCCCGCGAGATTCTGCCCAAGGCCCACTTCGCCACCGTCTACGCCAAGCCCCAGGGCCGCCCGGTGGTCGATACCTTTGTCGCCGAGGTGGAACAGGACGTGTGGGTCTTTTTCCCGTGGGATACCGAAGTCCAGTACATCGCGCCGATGGTCAATATTAGTGACTAAATAACCGCCTGATAAATGGTGAACGCCCCCAGGCTCATGGAAAAACAACCAAGCACCGCCGTCAGGCCGCTGTAGGCCCAGGTCATCGACCGGGCGGCGTGGCGCAGCGGTACGGCCATCGCCGCCGACAGCACCGCCATGCCCAGGATCGAACCCAATCCGAACAACACGATGTAGAGGATTCCGGAACCCAGCGAATCGACCGTTTGCAGCGACAGCAAAACCACCGCCGCCGAACCGGCCATGCCGTGCATAATGCCGACGAAAAGCGCCCGGAGCGGCATCGATGACGGGTGTTCGTGGCGATGATGGCTTAAGTCATGGGCCTTTTCGCCGGCGTGGGAATGGGCGTGAAAGTGGCTGGTCCCGGTATTATGACGATGACCGTGAAAGTGGATTCGATCGCGGACAAGGCGGCGAATGACGTCACCGCCAAGGATCACCAGCATCACCCCGACCAACCCTTCCAGGGTGCGGGCCAGCGAATCCGGCACCACCGTATCCATCAGCAGCACCGTGCCGCCCAATGCGAACAGGGTCAGGGTATGGCCGACACCCCACATTATCCCCAGCGGCACCGCCTGCTTGATGGAGCGGGCGCGGGTCGCCAGCACCGCCACGGCGGCGACATGATCGGTTTCCAGCGCGTGCCGCATACCGATCAGAAAGCCCAGGAAAAGGATGGTCGACACGATAGCGCTTCCCCAAGTTTACAAATCAGCATGGTCGATATCACGGAAGTCTCCGGGACTACAAGCGCCGCAGAACGATTTCCGATATTTCGGCGTCGGTCAGGACGATGGGGTTGGTCTGCATGCTCGATCCACGGCTGCCGGGCGGTGGAAAATCTAAACACGCCGGGCCATTTTTTCGACCATGACGGCGACGCCGCCACCGATCAGGCCGCCCAGCACCGGCATCAGCAGATAAATCCACAGGCCATCCGAAATCCCGGCAATTACCGCCGGGGCCAGCGCCCGGGCCGGGTTCATTGCCGCCCCGTCCAGCGGTCCGGCCAGCAGGGTCAGCAGGACCACCGTGGCGCCGACCCCAAGCGCCGCCCTGGTTCCGGCCAGCCCGCCGTGCTTGGAAAGCGACATCGCGACGAACATCAAAATGGCGGTGATCACCGTTTCCATGGCCGCCGCCAGGTAGACCGGGTCGGCATCGGCGACCATGGCCGGATCGGCGACCGGGAAAGGGGTCCCCAGCGCCGCCACATCGCCAAGAATTGCATACAACAGGGCGACGGCCATGAAGGCGCCGATAATCTGGCCGGCGACGGCGATCATGGACGGGATTATCGGTTCTTTCCCAAACGCCGCGAAGGCGATGCTCAGGGCCGGGTTAAAATGACCCCGACCGGTCTCGCCAAGCGTCAGTATCGCCACCCCGTAGGCCAGTCCGAACACCAGCGACACGCCGATATGGCCGATCACCCCGCCGCTCAAGGCATCGATCATGATCGCGCCGCAACCGGCGAATGTGATAATCAGCACACCCAGGGCCTCGCCGAACAACAATTTTGAATACTCCGTCATGCCGCCAAGATATACCTAGAGCCGACTTTCATAAACGGATATCGCACGATGCTGGTAGACGACTTCGATTTCAGCCTGCCCCGCGAGCTTATCGCGCAACGGCCAGTCTCGCCGCGCCATGACGCAAGGCTGTTGCTGGCCGATGGCGGCGGCGACCGCCGGGTATGGGACCTGCCGGGGCTGCTTGATCCCGGCGACCTGCTGGTTTTTAACGATACCCGGGTAATTCCGGCCCGGTTGCGCGGCAAACGCGGCGAGGCGTCGGTGCAAGTAACCCTGCACATGCGTACGGGTAACGATAGCTGGAAGGCGTTCGCCCGGCCGGCGCGCAAGCTGAAGTCCGGCGATGACATCGTCTTCGCCGACGATTTTTCGGCCCGCGTTACCGGCAAGGGTGACGGTGGCGAGGTAAACCTGCGCTTTAACCTGTCCGGGGCGGGGCTGATGGCGGCGCTGGAACGCCATGGCGGCATGCCCCTGCCGCCATACATCAAGCGTCCGGGACCGGCCGACGCCCGGGACCGCGAGGATTACCAGACCCTGTTCGCGCGAAAAGACGGCGCCGTCGCGGCGCCGACGGCGGGGCTGCATTTCACGCCGGAATTAATCTCGGCGCTGGATGACCGTGGCGTCAAACGGGCGACCGTGACCCTGCATGTGGGGGCCGGCACTTTCCTGGCCGTAAAGGTGGAAGATACCGACGATCACCTGATGCACGCAGAATGGGGCGAAATCGACGCGGCGACGGCGGCCGCCGTCAACGCCGCCAGGGCGGCGGGCGGGCGGGTTGTCGCCGTCGGCACGACATCGTTACGGCTGTTGGAGACGGCGGCCGACGGGGGTGGCCGATTGCATCCGTTTTGCGGCGATACGGACATTTTCATAACTCCGGGATATCGATTTAAAATTGTCGATCTGTTAATGACCAACTTTCACCTGCCCAGATCGACCCTGTTCATGCTGGTCTGCGCCTTCGCCGGGATGGACGCCATGAAAAGAACCTACGAGACGGCCATCGGCAAAGGTTATCGTTTCTATTCCTACGGCGACGCCTGCTTGCTTCATAGGGATCATGAATTATGACCGATTTCGGCTTTAAGGTGCTGGCGACGGACGGTCAGGCCCGCCGGGGCCGGGTCGATACCGCCCACGGATCGTTTGATACGCCGGCTTTCATGCCGGTCGGCACGGCGGCCACGGTCAAGGCGATGCGCCCGGAATCGGTGGCCGAGACCGGCGCCCGGGTTATCCTCGGCAATACCTATCATCTGATGCTTAGGCCCGGCGCCGAACGCATCGAAAGGCTTGGCGGCTTGCATACTTTCATGAATTGGCCGGGGCCGATATTGACCGATTCCGGCGGCTTTCAGGTTATGAGTCTGGCCGGGCTGCGCAAGATGAGCGAAGGCGGCGTCACCTTCAAATCCCACATTGACGGCTCCACGCACGAACTGTCGCCGGAACGATCCATGGATATCCAGCGTATGCTTGACGCCGATATAACCATGGCGTTCGATGAATGCACACCGTTCCCGGCGACCGGGGAAGAGACCGAGACCTCTATGGAGCTTTCCATGCGCTGGGCCGAACGCTCGAAGGCCGCTTTTACGGAGCGCCCCGGCTACGGCCTGTTCGGCATCGTCCAGGGCGGCGTATTCAGGGAGTTGCGCGAACGGTCGGCGGCGGCGCTGTGCGGCATCGGCTTCGATGGCTACGCCATTGGCGGCCTGGCCGTTGGCGAAGGCCAGGAAACCATGTTTCAGGTGCTCGACTACACCACGCCGATGCTGCCCTGGGACAAACCCCGCTATCTGATGGGCGTCGGCAAGCCCGACGATCTGGTCGGCGGCGTGCTGCGCGGCGTCGATATGTTCGACTGCGTGATGCCGACCCGGTCGGGACGCACCTCGCAGGCCTTTACCCGGCGGGGAACCGTCAACCTGCGTAACGCCCGGCATCGGGAAGACCGCCGCCCGCTCGACGCCGAATGCGGTTGCCCGGCCTGCCGGGATTATGGCCGGGCCTATCTGCATCATCTGGTAAAAGCCGGTGAAATTCTGGGCGCCATGCTGTTGACCTGGCATAACTTGCAGTATTATCAGGACCTGATGGCCGGGATGCGGACGGCGATCGGCGAGGGCAAGCTGAACGCCTTCGCCGCCGATTTTGCCGCCGCGCAGGGTTCGGGCGATATAGAGGACGAATAATGGCCGACAACATCTATGAAAATCTTACTCAACTGGGTGCGCCGGATGTCACCCCGGAAACGCCCGAGGCGGCAAATCTGGAAACCGTGGCCAATCCACAGCTTGGAAATGACTATGTGGTGCGGTTCACCTGCCCGGAATTTACCTCTGTCTGTCCGGTCACCGGCCAGCCCGACTTCGCCCATCTGGTCATCGATTACGTGCCGGACGGGTCGCTGGTCGAAAGCAAATCGTTAAAATTGTACCTGGCCGCGTTTCGTAATCACGGCGCCTTCCATGAAGACTGCACCGTCGCCATCGGCAAAAAAATAGCCGCCGCCACGGCCCCCAAATGGCTGCGCATCGGCGGTTACTGGTACCCCCGGGGCGGCATCCCCATTGATGTGTTCTATCAGACCGGGGCGGCGCCGGAAGGCCTGTGGATACCCGATCAAGGGGTGCCCGGCTATCGCGGCCGGGGCTGACAATAAAGGAAAAAACATGAGCGACTACACCCTGTTTATCGGCAACAAAAACTATTCGTCGTGGTCCCTGCGCCCGTGGCTGGCGATGAAAGTGGCCGGCATCGAATTTACCGAGAAACTGATTCCGTTGTTCGATGACGACTGGCGGGCCAACATCGCCGCCGTCTCGCCATCGGGCAAGGTGCCGGTGCTGCAAGACGGCGAGACGACCGTCTGGGAAACCCTGGCGATCCTGGAATATCTGGCCGAGCGGCATCCCGACAAGGGGTTATGGCCCGCCGATACCGCGGCCCGCGCCATGGCCCGGTCGATCAGTTCGGAAATGCACGCCGGATTCGCCAACCTGCGCAACCACATGCCCATGAACATCCGGCGTCATACGCCGGGCCGGGGCATCGGCGACGGGGTCGCCGGGGATATCGCCCGCATATGTGAAATCTGGAAAAAATGCCGCGTCGCCTATGGCGTGGGCGGCGACTTCCTGTTTGGCGGCTTTACCATTGCCGATGCCATGTTTGCGCCGGTGGTCAGCCGTCTGACATCGTTCGAAGTCGAACTCGATGACATCTCGGCGGCTTACCGCGATGCCGTGCAGGCCCTGCCGCCGATGATCGAATGGTCCGATGC
>CAZZKE010000009.1:58023-74840 GCA_964655005.1 uncultured Thalassospiraceae bacterium
CGCCCGCCTGTTCACGGCGGCGGATCAACCACCAGACGATTACCGCGCCGAGCAATTTCGAGGCGGTCATGGCCAGTACGCCGAGCGGGCTGAGCAGGCCGATGCCGGCCAGGAATATGGTGCTGTCGACCGGTGCGCCGAACAGGCTGGACAGCAAAATTCGCTGCGACAATGGCCGCCCGGTGAAGCTGTAGACGGCCCAGTCGACCAGTTCGCTGACCAGAAACGCCGCCGCGCTGGCCGTGGCGATGAAAGGGTTGGCCATCAGGTAACTGATGCCGACGCCGACCAGCATGGCCAGCAGCACCCGGTGGCCGATTTCGCGCTGGGCGAAATCGCGAAAGACGAAAACGAAACCTACGGCCAACGCCACCGGCGGCCACATGGTGCCGTCGGGTAGCCGGACCAGGGGGACCACGGTGAAAGCGTAGTTGACGGTGACGATCAGGGCGATATACAGGGCGGTGAATTTATAGCGCATGAGATGCAATTTCCGTATTGTGCAGAACCGGCGTTCTATGGCGTTAATCGCGTAGCTATCATAATTCACATGGTTTTGGCGAGAGCATATTTTGGACTTGAAACAGGCCATCCGGCAACAGGCGCTGGCGGCGGGGTTTGCCGGCATCGGCTTTACACATGCCAACGCCGCGCCCGACGACGGCGTCAATCTGGCGAAATATCTGAATCAGGGCCGGCACGGGGATATGGGCTGGCTGGCCGAACATTTCGATCGCCGTTCCTCGCCGCACGGGATCTGGCCCGAGGCCAGGTCGGTCATCGTCCTGGCCATGACCTATGGCCCGGCTGAATACCGGCCGCTCGATAGCCGTGACCGGGGCAATATCAGCATTTACGCCCGCGGTCGCGATTATCACGACCTGGTCAAGAAAAGGCTGAAAAGAATCGCCCGCTGGCTGGTTGATGACCGGGATTGCGGGGTCAAGGTGTTCGTCGATACCGCCCCGGTCATGGAAAAGCCGCTGGGCCAGCGCTCGGGCCTTGGCTGGCAGGGCAAGCACAGCAACCTGGTGTCACGGGGCCTGGGTTCGTGGTTTTTCCTGGGGGAAATATTCACCACCCTGGAAATCCCTCCCGACCGGCCCGAGACCGATCACTGCGGGTCGTGCCGGGCCTGCCAGGAGGCCTGCCCCACCGACGCCCTGGCGGAACCCTACCGGATCGACGCCAGACGCTGCATTTCCTACCTTAGCATTGAACACAAGGGGGGCATAGATGCCGACCTTGCCGCCGCCATGGGTAATCACGTTTACGGCTGTGACGACTGCCTGGCCGCCTGCCCGTGGAACAAATTTGCGATCGCGACCGGCGAAGACGCCTATTTGCCGCGAGCCGAACTGACGGCGCCCCGCCTGGCCGATCTGGCGACGCTGGACGATGCCGGATTTCGGGAGATATTCTCGGGCTCGCCGATCAAGCGCACCGGGCGGGACCGTTTTGTCCGTAACGTCCTGATCGCCATCGGCAATAGCGGGAAGCGATCATTGCTGGGCGCCGCCAGGGATCGGCTCGAAGACCGCTCGCCCCTGGTTCGCGAAGCCGCCGCCTGGGCCGTTTCGCGGCTTGCTACGCAATAACGCTTACTTTTGCCGTGACGGGCCGATATGATCGCCCCGGGGACACTGCTTATAGGGACACGCGAGCGTATGCTTACACTTTCATCTTCCGATCTGGATACGGTCCGGTGTGCGCCGCTGTTGTCCGATTTGCCGGCGGAAGAATTGCACCGGCTGGTCGATGTTGCGCAGGTCCATGATTACCCGCGGGGCAAGCTGTTGTTCCTGCGTGGCGAACCGGCCCGAAGCATCTATCTGTTGCTGGATGGTTGGGTCAAGGTGTTCCGGGATACCCCGGACGGCGAGCAGACGGTGATCGGCATTTTAAAGACCGGCGAAACGGTTGCCGAGGCGGCGATCTTTCTGGGCCAGGATTATCCGGCCAGCGCCGAAGTGGTCAGTCCCTCAAGGCTGCTGGAAATACCGGCTGATTTCCTGTTGAACCTGTTGCGCCACGACAGTGACGTCGCCATCAAGATGCTCGGTACCCTGTCGCAGCGGATGCGCGGACTGGTCCTGCATATCGAACAAATTCAGGCCCGCTCGACGCCGCAGCGGCTGGGCGATTTCCTGCTCGGCCTGTGCAGCGAAATGGATGGTCCGGTGGTAATCGATCTGCCCTACGATAAATCCCTGGTCGCCGCCCGGCTCGGCATGAAACCGGAAAGCCTGTCGCGCGCCCTGGCCAAATTGCGTTGCTACGGGGTCAGCACCAACGGGCATCAAGTCGAATTGGGCGATGTTTCGGAACTGCGGGGTTTCTGCAATTCGGGTTCCTGAAGGCGGCCCCGCCGTCAGGCGAGGCCGCTTCCCGATAGCGGCGGGATTGGACGGGCTATTCGGCGTAGCGGTTATGGACATAGACCATGTCGCCGCCCGGCGCCAGGGAATGGCAGGCGATACAGCCTTTTTCGGCGCCCTTGGCGACGCGTCCGGCCAGCTTCATTTTTTTCGGATTCGTATCCAATGATCCGTCGGGCAGGAATTTCGCCCAGAACCAGTCCTTGTTTTCCGGATCATAACCCTTTTCCCGTTTAAACATGACGGTAATCGAGGTCATGTATTTATCTGGATTGTCGGCGACCTGTTCCAGCGTCGTCTCGTCTCTTTTGCCGTAGTTCTTTTTGACAATGACGACGGCGTGACGATTGTCGAAATTGATATGGCCATCCATGGTTTCGACAATATTGCCGTGCGGCGGGGATGTTTCATACGGCATGGGGTGCAGGGAATTGGCCCCGACCAGCCGGTTGTCCTTCATTGCGCCCCATAATTTCTTTGCATAGGCGATATCGCCCGGGTTGCCAAATGGCGCCGCCGAGGCGGTAGTCGGGGCCATCGATAACAACAGCAGCCCGGCCACCGCCAAAGTGTATTTTGAAATGTGCATCATAGCGATCTCCATAATTCCCCATTGCTGAAATGACCGGGGCATAATGGACGTTCGCATTCAGATGTGAAAATCACATCGCATCACTGACTCGTGAGCAATCTGATATTAGAGTCTTGGACCGGTCAGGATCGGCCAGAATACGAAGCTGAACAGGGCGTACCCGCCGACCCACATCAGGCCACCGGTGATGATTATCGCAACTTCCATATCGCTGGCGAACAGGGCACCCACGGTTGGGCCGGTAACCCGCAACAGGGCGCCGATGATAACCAGCCCATAGGCCAGCACGATCAGCGGCGGCGCCTTCATCGGTCGCCCGGTATGGCCCGAGGCGGCGCGGGTCATCATCGCCATGATCATCGTGCCCATGGCCCCGGCGCTAAGCGCGTGGATGGCGTCGCCGGGGGCGATTATGTCGCTTAGATCGGCCAGGCCCTTCAGGATCATGCCCAATGCCAGCCAAATATGCCCCATATGCAAAATCCACAGGATCGGTTCATCGAGAACCTTTACCAGACGCCAGCGCCTCATGCGCAGCACCAGGATCATCCCGGCGACCACGGCCACCGTCCCGGCGGCAGTGCGCCACGGACCAAAATCAGGCGCCGCCAGGTCCATGATTATGGCCAGGATCAGGCCGGCTATGGCCAGTTTCTCGACGGTCGGACTGGAAGTCACCGTCGTCGTGTCGCCCCGCGCCCGCAGCACGTTGGTAGTAAAGGCCGGGATCACCCGGCCGCCGATCAGGGCGATCAGCAGGCAAAAGACATAGACCCCCAGCCGCAGCCCGGTGGCGGCGGCGCCTTCCAGCAGTTGCAACGTATCCAGATGCATCAGCCCGTTGGCCAGCAGCAGGACCGCCAGCAGGGCCAGTAACGGATAGTTGCGGACCTGCCCGCACGCAATTATTTTTGCCCCAAGAACGGCGCACAAGGCGGTTAGCAGGGCCATATCGGCAATCGCTACGAACCAGGGGCCAAGCCCCCAGCCGACCCACATGGCGGCCCGGCCGATAATCCATAACAAGGCCAGTCCGGCCAGCCGCGGCCCGGCCACCGGCGGGCTGCCGGTCCAGCTTGGTACTGCGGTTAACAGGAATCCGGCCATCCCGGCGACCCCGAATCCAAACACCATTTCATGGCCGTGCCAATAAATCGGGCTCATCGGTCCCGGTAATGACGCCTCTCCGGCGTAGACGGCGATCCAGGTCAATAAAGGAAAAGTCCCATAAAGACCGGCGAACAGAAAAAACGGGCGAAACCCGGCGCTTATAATATGTCGCATCGCCCAAGCCTATGCACGGGTCCGGATGATTGCCTTGATGGAAGTCAAAACACGCATCTGCTTGACCGGCCCGTCCGGTTGGGGGAACCTGTCGCCGACATGAAAACAAAAGCGATAGTACCGGTTATTTGCGCCATCGGCGCGGTTGTTCTTTTGTCGGCGTTGCTGTTGGCCAAAAATCCGGCGGCCAGGGCGGCGGCGGTCGGCGAGAAATTCCGCGATTGCCCGGTTTGTCCGGAACTGACGGTGGTTCCCGCCGGTTCCTTTGTGATGGGGCGGAATGGCCCCTATGATAACGAAGGCCCGGCCCATCGCGTGACCATCGCCCAACCGTTCGCCATAGGCGTTTACGAGGTTACTTTCGATGAATGGCAGGCCTGTTTCGACGCCGGCGGGTGCGCGTTCGAACCCGACGATCATAAATGGGGCAGGGGGCGCAGGCCGGTAATCAACATTAACTGGCGAGACGCCCAGACATACCTGCAATGGCTGAGCGGAAAAACCGGAAATCGCTACCGGCTGCCGTCCGAGGCCGAATGGGAATACGCCGCCCGCGCCGGCACCACTACTGATTATTGGTGGGGGGATCAGATCGGCGAAAATCTGGGAAATTGCCGCGACTGCAAAAGCCGGTGGAGCAAGCGCAGTTCGGCGCCGGTCGGGTCATTCAGGCCCAATCCATTCGGTTTGTATGATGTGCACGGCAATATATGGGAAATGACCCAGGACTGCTGGAACAAGACCCATCAGGGCGCCCCGGCGGATGCGGCGGCCAGGCTTACCGGCGATTGCCGTTACCGGGTCATGCGATCCGGTTCCTGGTACTACTTTTCCAAGAACCTGCGTTCATCGTGGCGGTTCCGGGATGACGCCCGGGTCAAAAGCTATGGCATCGGTTTCCGGGTATTGCGGGAATTACCCTGATATTACCGTTCAGGCGGTCAGGTCGACCGGATTGCGCCCGGTGCCGTCTGGTTCTCCACTGGAAGAAGCTTCCTGCGGCGTCACCGCTTCCTGTACCGTCTGATAGAGAGCCAGACCCTGGCTGGCGGCAATTCCGGTTTGGCGGGTGACGGTGGCCGTCGAGGATTCCGAGCCGATCAAACGGGCCTGTTCCACATGCGGCGCCGCCGTTTCCAGATCGCTGCGCCCGGCGCTGCCGGCGCGGTTGGGCGCCGGGGTGCTCTTGCCGGGCGGCAATATCTGGACGGCGCTGGCGATTGTAGTATCGGCCATAAGTATTCCCGTAAATTCCGGTAGGCAATTTCAACAGCTATTGGTTTTATAGAGCATATTCCGGGAAATTTCAAACCGGCCACGAGATTAATCCTTGCCGCCTGACTTAAATTGATCCAGCTGGTTCTGCATGGTTTCCAGTTGTTCGCGCAGTTCATGCAGTTTTTCTTCCGCCGGGGTCGGTTTGGCGGCGTCTTCCTTCGGTTGGCCGTTTTCATTCCTCGGGTGTTTCCCCTCTCCGCCCTGGAACGGCGAGAACATCCTCATGGCGTTTTCAAACAACGCCATATTCTGCTTGCCCATTTCCTCGAACTGCTGGAACGGCATCAAGTCATCAAGGGCATCGCGCATGTAATGGCGCATCTGTTCCTGGTTGCGCGCGAACGAGCCCATGGAATGATCTAGATACCGGGGCACCAGCGATTGCAGGCTGTCGCCGTAAAAACTGATCAGATGACGCAGGAAATTGATTGGCAGCAGGTTCTGACCCTTGGATTCTTCCTCGACGATGATGTGAGTGAGCACGGACCGGGTGATATCGTCGCCCGATTTGGCGTCATAGACGATAAAGTTGGTGCCGTCCTTGACCATTTGCGCCAGGTGATCAAGGGTCACGTAGCTGCTGGTCGCCGTGTTGTAGAGCCGCCGGTTGGCGTATTTCTTAATTGTGATAGGCGTCTCTTCATCGCTGGTTTTGTCTGCCATTTTTCGCTGTTCCCGTCTCCAATTTACGGTTGTCATGTTCGCAAATGCAAAATCCTCCGTAAAGTTGATAATCCTTGGTATCACAATTACTTTTTTATGAAAATGCTGCATTGCAAATAAATTTATGCGGCGCAGCATGAATATTTCCGGTGTAATGGTTTTTATAACCTGCCGCGGGGGTTATAATGGCACAAATACGAGCATTGCAAGATGACCGAACCGACCGATCTGAATGAACTGGCCAGGCGCTACATCGACTTGTGGCAGGAGCATCTGGCCGACTTGTCCGCCGATGGCGAAGTCGCCGAGACGATAGCCAGAACCATCGAACTGATGAACGGGTCGGCTTCCGCCATCGCCGCCTTCAACAGGCAAATTGCCGAAGGAGCGAATCCCCATGCAGAATCCGGCGGCCCGGCAACAGGAAAACGGTCATCGGGGACCGCGACCGCTGGCCCTGCACATGGCAATGCAAACCATGATGTGGATGAGCTTGCAAGCCGCGTTGCCGAGCTTGAAAAACGGCTCTCTAAAATGGAGTCCAAGATTGGCGGAGCGGGCCGCAAAGCTGCGAAAAGACCTGCAAAGGGTTGATCCGGAACGGTTCGCGGCGACACTTGAAGAGCAATCCCGCCGCCGCCTGGCCGCCTTCGCGGGCGGCGTATTGGGCTATCGCGCCATGCCGGCCTCCGTTCGACCGTCCCCGCCGCCGGCGGTGTGGCGAAGCGGCACGACCCGTATGCTTGATTATGGCGCGGTCACGAAAAATGCGGTGGACGGTCCGCCGCTGCTGGTTATCCCGTCGCTGATAAATCGCGGCTATATCGTCGACCTGACGGAACGGCGCAGCCTGATGCGGTACCTGGCGTCCCGCGGCTTCCGTCCATTGCTTATCGACTGGGGCGAGCCTGGCGCGGTTGAACGGGATTACGGCCTTGATGACTATATTTCGGGGCGGCTGGCCGAAGCGCTCGCCGCCGCCCGCCATATGGCCGGACGACGGGTCACCGTGGTCGGTTATTGCATGGGCGGGTTGTTGGCCCTGGCGTTGGCGCAATTGCGCGCCGATATGGTTGGATCGCTGGTCCTGCTGGCTACCCCCTGGGATTTCGCGGCCATGGATTCCGGCAAGACCCGCATGTTGCGGGCCATTGCGCCCGGCTTGCTGCAACTGCTCGATTTGACCGGCGTGATGCCGGTCGATGTATTGCAGGCGATGTTCGCTTCGCTGGACCCGCAATTGACGCCGCGCAAGTTCCAGGCCTTCGATGCGCTGGACCGGGGGTCCGACGACGCCCTTGATTTTACGGCGCTTGAAGACTGGGTCAACGACGGCGTCCCCATGGCCGGGGCGGTGGCCCGGGAATGCCTGACCGGCTGGTACGTGGACAACAGCACGGGCCGTGGCCAATGGCGGATTGGCGGGCGGAAAATATCACCGGAAAATATCACCGCGCCGACCCTGGTGGTTATCCCGAAACGGGACCATATCGTGCCGCCGGCGACGGTGATCCCGTTGGGGGAAAAAATCAGCGGCGCCACGGTCCTGTACGCCGATGCCGGGCATATCGGCATGGTAGTGGGTTCCGGGGCGCGGCGGGAACTTTACAGGCCTCTGGTTAAATGGCTGAAGGCAAATTGACTTGTTGCGGTGCAATATTAAATATCTTGCCGCCTTTTCCGCACGGATATAATGTCCTGACAGGCTCAGGAAGCAACATACAAGGAGAAACAGGACATGACCGAAGTCGTAATCGTCGGCGCCGCCCGTACCGCCGTCGGCTCTTTCAACGGGGCCTTGAGCTCGCTGCCGGCTCACGAACTGGGACGGGTCGCCATAGTTGAGGCGATTAGTCGCGCCGGGGTCGATCCGAAAGATGTTTCAGAGGTAATAATGGGCCAGATACTATCGGCCGGGGCCGGTCAGAACCCGGCCCGTCAGGCCGCCGTCAATGCCGGTATCCCCGTTGAAAGTACGGCTTATGGCATCAACCAGTTATGCGGGTCCGGGCTGCGCGCGGTGGCGCTGGGATCGCAGGCCGTTAAACTGGGCGACAGCGCCATCGTCGTCGCCGGCGGCCAGGAAAGCATGAGCCGGTCGCCGCACTGCATACACCTGCGCAACGGCACCAAAATGGGCGACGATCAGTTGATCGACACCATGGTCCGGGATGGCCTGTGGGATGCCTTCAACGGCTACCACATGGGGACCACGGCGGAAAACGTCGCCCGAAAATGGCAGCTGACCCGCGAGGAACAGGACGCCTTCGCCGCCGCCTCGCAGAACAAGGCGGAAGCGGCCATGGCCTCGGGCCGTTTCAAGGATGAAATCGTGCCGGTAACCATCAAGACCCGCAAGGGCGAAACCGTCGTCGATACCGACGAATATCCCAAGGCCGGAGTCACCGCCGAGGGGCTTGGCGGTTTGCGCCCGGCCTTCGCCAAGGATGGCACGGTAACCGCCGGCAATGCCTCGGGCATCAACGACGGCGCCGCCGCCGTGGTGCTGATGAGCGCCGAAGAGGCCGGGACGCGCGGCGTCACGCCGCTGGCCCGTATCGTTTCGTGGGCGACGGCGGGGGTCGATCCGTCGGTCATGGGGACCGGCCCGATCCCGGCCAGCCGGGCGGCGCTGGAAAAGGCCGGCTGGACCGTCGCCGATCTGGACCTGATCGAAGCCAATGAAGCCTTCGCCGCCCAGGCCTGCGCCGTCAACAGGGACATGGGCTGGGATACCGATAAGGTCAACGTCAACGGCGGCGCCATCGCCATCGGCCATCCGATCGGGGCGTCGGGGGCCAGGGTGCTGGTGACGCTACTGCATGAAATGCAAAAGCGCGACGCGAAAAAAGGCCTGGCGACCCTGTGCATTGGCGGCGGCATGGGCATCGCCATGTGCGTGGCCCGCGATTAACCTTGATCCGGTGGAGGGGAACCGATGAACGATAAAAGAACAGCCATTGTTACCGGCGGAACCCGCGGTATCGGTCGGGCCATTTCCGTCGCCCTGAAAAATTCAGGCTATGCCGTTGCCGCCAGCTATGCCGGCAACGATCAGGCGGCCGACGCCTTCAACGGGGAAACCGGAATTCCGGTCTATAAATTCGATGTCGGCGATTTCACCGCCTGCGCCGACAACATCGCCGTTATCGAGGCCGACCTGGGGGCGGTCGATGTGCTGGTCAACAACGCCGGCATCACGCGGGACTCCATGCTGCACAAAATGACGCCCGAACAATGGTCGGCGGTTATAAATACCAACCTGAACGGCCTGTTCAACATGACCCGCAATGTCATCGGGGGAATGCGCAACAGGGGCTTTGGGCGGATCGTTAATATCAGTTCCATAAACGGCCAGAAAGGCCAGATGGGGCAGTCCAACTATTCCGCGTCCAAGGCCGGCGACATAGGCTTCACCAAGGCGGTGGCCCAGGAAAACGCCTTCAAGGGGATAACCGTCAACTCCATCGCGCCGGGTTACATAGGCACCGATATGGTCCGCGCCGTGCCCGAGGAAGTGCTGAACACCAAGATCATTCCGCTAATCCCGGTCGGGCGGCTGGGCGAACCCGAGGAAATCGCCCGTTGTGTGGTTTTTCTGGTCGCTGACGAAGCGGGTTTCATTACCGGCTCGACTTTGACCGTCAATGGCGGTCAATACATGGCCTGATCCGGCGCATCCGGTGCCGGGCGATGGGTGCTATTGCAATTTCGGCACCGTCGCGATCATCGATGGCCGGTCGGCAACTGCTTCGTACCAATCGGCAAGGGCCGGACGGGCGGTTCGCCAGCTATCGTCGTCGAAGCGGAAATCCAGATAGCCGAGGACGCAGCCGACGGCCAGCAGGCCGATGGTCAGGGGTTCGCCGAAACTATCGACCTGTTCTTCCAGCGCATCGAGGCCGCTTTCGAGCTTTGCCTTCTGAATGGTGTCCCAATCGGTCGAGCGCAGGCTTTCGGGGCGCAGGTTTTCGTAGATCCTGAGTACGACGGCATCCATGATGCCGTCGGCCAGCGCCTGTAGACGAAGCGCCTGGAACCGTTCGCCGCCCGCCTGGGGAAACAGTTTCAGGCCGTCATGCAGGCCATCCAGGTATTCACAGATCACCCGGGAATCATAAAGCGCCTCGCCGCCATCGGTAATCAGGGCCGGGATTTTGCCCAGCGGGTTGTCATCGGTTGGTCCGGTGCCGGGGCCACGGCTGATGACCGGATCAATTTCGATGCGATCGGCAAGGCCCGTTTCATGGGCGAACACCATGACCTTGCGGACGAATGGAGAGGTCGGCGAATAACGGAGCTTCATGGGGTCCTGTCCTTTTTAAAAATTATCCTTGCGGTGGCGGATTTCGGCGAACACCCGAGCCGCATCCCGGTCGGCCAGTCCGACCGCCTGTCCCAGGCCTTCGGCATCGGCGCGCAAAAACGGGTTGCACAGCTTTTCTTCACCCAGCCCCGATGGCACCGTCGGTCGTCCGGCCCGGCGCAGTTCGTTGATTTCATTGGCGCGTTTTATCAGGGCCGGATTTTCGGGGTCAACCGACAGCGCGAATTTGGCGTTGGCGGCGCTGTATTCGTGGGCGCAATAAACCATGGTGTCGTCAGGCAACGCCCTTAGTTTCAGCAACGACGACCACATCTGTTCCGCCGTGCCTTCGAATACCCGGCCGCAACCCAGCGAAAACAGGGTATCGCCGCAAAACAGCGCCCCGTCCTCCTCGAACCAATAGGCGTTATGGCCGCCGGTATGGCCCGGCACATCGATCACCCGGGCGGTGTGGGAACCGACCGATACCGTGTCGCCTTCGGCGACCCGATGATCGATGCCGGGGATGCGGGCGGCATCGCCGCCGGAGCCGGTGATGGTGCAGCCGCAGGCCTGCTTCAGTTCCAGGTTGCCGCCGGTATGGTCGCCGTGATGGTGGGTGTTGAAAATTTGCGTCAGGGTCCAGCCCCGTTGCGCTAGCGCATCCCTGACCGGCCCGGCCATCGCCGGGTCCACGCAAGCGGTTTCGCCGCTGTCGGGATCGTGAATCAGGTAAACGTAGTTGTCGTCAAGGACGGTAATCTGAACAATCTCAAGGTCGGCCATGGTCCGGGGGGGTCCTGTGGTTATCGCGGCCTTCAGGTTAGCATCTTGTGTGATTGTGTTAAAGTGAGCATGCCATGTGGACCGATGCCATTGATCTGAGGGATTTTTACGCCGACGGCCTGGGCGCCGTCGCCCGGCGCATGATTCGTCGGCGCGTCCGCGCCATGTGGCCGGATGTAAGCGGCATGAAGGTCCTGGGGCTGGGCTTCCCGACCCCTTATCTCGGCCCCTTCCGGGGCGAAGCCGAACGGGTGCTGGCGGCCATGCCGGCGGTTCAGGGGGTGTTGCACTGGCCCGCCGACGGGGGCGGCCTGACGACCTTGATCGATGAATGCGAACTGCCGTTTGCCGATATGTCCATGGACCGGGTGCTGATGGCGCACGCGCTGGAATGCGCCGAAAATGTCCGGCCGATGATGCGCGAGGCCTGGCGGGTGCTGGCCGGCGGCGGCCGGCTGATGGTCATCGCGCCCAACCGGCGCGGCCTGTGGTCGCGGTTCGAACGCACCCCGTTCGGTCACGGGCGGCCCTATTCCAGCGGTCAGTTGTCGCGGGCCCTGCGCGATAATCTGTTCATTCCCGGCAATATAGAACGGGCGCTGTACGTGCCGCCGACCCGCTCCCGGATGATGCTGTCGTCGGCTCCGGCGATCGAGGAAATCGGCCAGCGCTGGTTCAAGGGCTTCGCCGGCGTGCTTATCGCCGAAGCCAGCAAACAAATTTACGCCGGCCAGCCCGAAGCGCCGCGTCGGCGGGCCTATATGCGGTTACCGCAGCGCAATCCGGACGGTTCGACCCGTGGACCGGCATCCTGACGGAACAATCCCGCAACAAAAAAAAAGAGTGGCCCGAAGGCCACCCTTTTATTTTGTGAATCTTTCATCTTGTTAACGGAAAGCCCACGATTCCTAATCAGCTAAAAAAGGAAGCACCAAGAATGCTTCTTCTCAAAACAAATTTCAAGGTATTTAATACAACCATACCTTAATTATGCATACAGGGGGCACAATTATGAAGTGGCGACTGGGACTTGACATCGGAACCAATTCCATTGGCTGGGCTGCGTTGACGCTGAATGGCGAGAAAGGTGTCTGGCGACCGTCGGGGATTGTCGCCAGTGGCGTCCGGATTTTTTCCGATGGTCGCAATCCAAAAGATAAACAATCCAACGCCGTCGCCCGCCGGTTGCCGCGCCAGCAGCGTCGAATGCGGGACCGGTATTTAAGGCGGCGCGGCAAATTTATGGATGCATTGATCCGCCATGGTTTAATGCCGGATGGTGCCGATGCGAGAAAAGCCCTTGAACGCGAGGACCCCTGGGCCTTGCGTGTAAAGGGCCTTGATGAGGAGTTATCCCTGCATCAACTGGGTCGCGCGTTGTTCCATTTGCAGCAACGCCGGGGCTTCAAGTCAAATCGTAAAACCGATGCCGGTGGCGATGACGATAGCGGCAAGATAAAATCCGCCGCCAGCGCGGCCATTAAGGCGATGGAGGAAACGGGCGCCAGGACGCTTGGCGAACTGTTGGCCGGGCCCCGGATCAAAGACCCTAAATTGGCCCACACGCATCCAGTCCGTACCCGATTGAAAGGCAGCGGAGCCAAGGCCCATTACGATTATTACCCGACTCGCGACCTGATCGAACGGGAATTCAATTATCTTTGGGACGCGCAAAAGCGTTTTCACGGGGATGCGTTGGCAGACGTGGCGCGGGATGATTTATACGATATTCTGTTTTTTCAACGCGAACTTAAGGCTCAGCCGGTCGGTAAATGTTCCCTCGATCCTAGCCAGGAACGGGCCCCCAAGGCCTTGCCGTCGGTGCAGAGGTTGCGCATTTATCAGGAGATTAACCACCTGAGCATCCGTCTGCCCGGCGAAGCTGCGCGACCGTTAACCCTGGCGGAACGGGACATCCTTGTTGAAAAGGCGCTTAATTCCCTGAAACTGACGTTCGACGCTGCCCGCAAAGCCCTGAAAATTCCCCGGGATGCCCGCTTTAATATGGAAAGCGAAAAGCGCAAGCATCTGGATGGTGACAAAACGGCGGTCATTTTAACCGGCGCCAGGAAAGGAAAATGGAAGGCGTGGCGAAATTTGTCGTTCGCAGATCAGGAATCAATTGTCGAAAAATTGCTCGACGAAGAAAACGAAGGCAAACTTCTGCAATGGCTGACGGCAAACTACAACCTTGCCGCCGAAACGGCGCAAGCGGTCGCCGGGTCGATCTTGCCCGATGGCCATGGGCGGTTGGGCCTGGCGGCGACGAAGCGGGTTCTGGCGGAACTCGAAAAAGACGTTATCAGCTATGATAAGGCAGTAGTCGCCGCCGGCTATCATAGTCACTCGCAACTTGATTTCGATGGCGAAGTTTTTAACGTCCTGCCCTATTACGGCGAAGTGCTGGAACGTCATGTCGCTTTCGGCTCCGGCGAACCGGCGGACCTGCCCGAGAAACGCTTCGGCAAGATCGCCAACCCAACCGTTCATGTGGCGCTTAACCAGATCAGGCGGACGGTCAATACCTTGAGCAAAAGGTTTGGCCCGCCAACTGAAATAGTCGTCGAACTGGCCCGCGATCTGCCCCTGTCGGCCAAGGGAAAATCGGAACTGGAGAAGACCCATAGCGCCAATCAAACGGCTAACGATGCCCGACGTAAACTGCTGGCGGAAATGGGGCAGACCGATTCGTACGATAACCGTATGCGCCTGCGGCTGTGGGAGGAACTGAACCCCAAAGATTCCCTTGACCGGCGCTGCCCCTATACGGGGAAACAGATCAGCCGTGGCATGGTGTTATTGGCGGAAGTCGAAATTGAACATATTCTGCCATTTTCCCGCACCCTCGATGACGGCATTGGCAACAAGACTCTGTCCATGCGACAGGCCAACCGGTTCAAGGGGCAGCAAACGCCACACGAGGCTTTTGCCTTGTCGCCGACGGGATATGACTGGCAAGGTATTTCGGCGCGGGCGGTAAACTTGCCGAACAACAAATCCTGGCGGTTCGGACCCGACGCCATGGATCGTTATGACGACGAAGAGCGTAATTTTCTGGCTCGGCAATTGGTCGATACCCGATACATGAGCCGTCTGGCCACGCTGTATTTGCGACGCACCGGGGCCGATGTGTGGGTAACGCCGGGCCGGTTCACATCGGACCTGCGCTGGGCCTGGGGGCTGGATTCCGTTCTTGCCGGGCATAACCGGGAAGAAGGGGGCGGCCCCGTCAAGAACCGCGATGACCACCGCCATCACGCTATCGACGCCGTCGTTATCGCCTTGACCGACCGGGGGCTTTTGCAGCATGTCGCAACCGTCGCGGCACGGTCCGAAGAACGCTTTGACAAGCGTTACTTGGCCGGTATCGACGATCCCTGGGATAAATTTCGTGATACGGTGCGCGACAGTATCGAGCGAATTGTCGTCAGCCATAAGCCCGACCACGGGGTGCAGGGGGCGTTGCACAACGACACGGCCTATGGCGTAGTTGAGCCGGCAGACGACAAAGGTCGTTCCCTTGTCGTTCATAGAGTTCCATTGAATAGCTTAAAGCCGAAGCAACTCGATAACATTCGGGACCCTTTGATCCGGGAACAGTTAAAGGACAAAGCGGCGGGCCTGGAAGGGAAAAATTTTACCGACGCTCTGGTCGCGGCAGGTGAGGCCATGACCCCGCCGGTCAGGAAAGTGCGGATCGTTGAAAGGTTAAGCGTTATTCCTACCGTCACCGATGGGAACGGAAAGGTTCTCAAAACATATAAGGGTGACGCTAATTATTGTTATGATATTTTCCTGGGCGATAAGGGAAAGTGGACGGGTCGGGTCGTCTCCCGCTTTCAGGCGAATCAGAAAATTTTTACTTCGGACGCCCGCGCATTGCCTGATGGAACACCCCTGATTATGCGCATAAGGGGGAACGATATGGTTGCTGTCGGCATGGGCGCGGCGCGGCGCATCATGCGGGTCGTCAAGTTTTCAACCGGACAAATCGTACTGGCGGATCATCGTGAGGGTGGCGCTCTGAAGTCTCGTAACGACGACAAGGAAGACTCCTTCAAATATGAAACGGTCTCTCCCTCAAGTCTTCAAAAATTGAAGGTCCGTCTCGTTCATGTTGACCCATCGGGACGGCTGTTCGATCCGGGGCCGCCCGAATGATCGGTCGGGTTGTCGAGATCGCCACCGATGGCGTTCACCTCTCCGTCGAACGTGGCTTCATGGCGGTCAGTCAGGATCGTCAAAAAATTGGCCAGGTCGCCCTCGATGACATTGCGGCCCTGGTGATCCACGGCCACGGCGCGACCTGGTCGGCCAACCTGACCGCCCGCTTAGCCGACCGGGGGGTGCCGATAGTTATTTGCGGATCGAATCACGCGCCCGTGGCGCTCGTCTGGCCGATTGACGGTCATTACGAACAAGGCCGGCGGATGCAGAAGCAGGCGGAAGCCTCTCGACCCTTGCGCAAACGCCTTTGGCGGGAACTGGTCAAAAGCAAGATTTTGGCCCAGGCCGACGCCCTGGAAGCCATTGGCAGGCGTTCCGGCGCCCTGCGTGATTTGGCGGCCAAGGTCAGGTCCGGCGATTCGGAGAACATCGAGGGCACGGCGGCGCGGCGATACTGGCCATTGATGATGGGCGAAGACTTTCGGCGCGACCGGGAAACCGGAGGCGCCAACGCCATGCTGAATTATGGCTATATGATTTTGCGGGCGGCGACTGCGCGTTCAATTCTGGCGGCTGGCTTGCACCCTTCGCTGTCGGTTCACCACGAAAGCCGGGGCAGCGCCCTCCGACTGGCGGATGACCTGATGGAGCCATTTCGCCCATACGTTGATGTCGTGGTTAGAAATTTGTTGAAGACAGCGGGAAAAGAACTGGACAGGGACGCCAAGGCGGCTCTGGTTAAGGTCACCACCCTGGACCTGCAAGGCCCGAAAGGCGCCTCTCCCTTGCAAACCTGCCTGGACCGTCTCGCGACGTCGCTGGCCATGACCTACATGGGTGAGCGGAACGGGCTGGAACTTCCGGGGCCGGCATTGGCGCTATTCAGTTTCTTCGGCGAATCATGAGCTATCTAAGCGGATACCGGATCATGTGGATGATGGTGTTGTTCGATCTGCCGGTGATTGATACCGAAGAACGTAAGGCCGCTACCGGTTTCAGGAACTTTCTATTGGATCAAGGATTTGAAATGGCGCAATTTTCCGTTTATATTCGCCATACGGCAGGGAAAGAGGCGGTGGAGGCGTTGACCCGGAAGGTCCAGTCATCCATCCCGCCGAGCGGAAAGGTGGATATTTTGCAATTCACCGATAAACAATACGAAAATATTGTCAGTTTTAGGGGTGGTGGACGCGGGACGAGCAACAAAAATCCGGATCAGTTCGTTCTTTTTTGACCGTTCATTTATAGTAGTTATTGTAATGACACTGAATTTATCAACCACCAAAAAGAATAACCCCTTGAGAATCAAGGGGTTATTCAGGGGTGTAGTTTAGCTGATTAAGAATCGCGGGCCAACCGCAAC
>CAZZKE010000010.1:0-32294 GCA_964655005.1 uncultured Thalassospiraceae bacterium
GTTTTCGACTCTCAGGATATCGCTCATGGTCTTTACAATGTCTCTTCCTTGAAAACATCGGCGGCGTCCAGCCAACGGGCCGCCGGATGGTCGCCGATGGTGCCCAGAAGCCGCTCCAGGAACCGCCAGCCATCGTCATCGTGGTCCAGATGATGGGTCAATATGCCGGTCGGTTCGTCACTGTCAACCCGGCCCCGGCGGCGCGACGAAAGGTGATCGGTAATTGCCTGCACGGCCGCTCCGGCACCAATGAAATGACGGCCCCCAGCGCGGCTTTGGATTATATCGACATGGCAGTTGACGGCAAGCAGGCCCGGTGCCGGGTTGGGTTCGGGCCGGGCCTTGAAAGTCGATATCGCGGCGATCCCCAGTTTCGGCAGGATTTCCACGAAACGAGGGTCGATGCGGTTCCAGGGCGGCACGAACACGGGCCGGCAGGACCGCCACCCGGACAGGATTTTCCGGCCTTCGCTTATTTCTGCTTCTGCCTGTCCTGAATCACGAGCGCCGCCGAATTCGGATTTCTTGCCGCCTTCGGGCTGGTGGTTCAGGTGGGCGAAACCATGTTGCAGGACGCCGACCCCTTCGGCGGCGTCGAGGCGATCACGTAAAGCGGTTTCGGCCCGGGCCGGAATGACCGCCAGGGCGAGTGGGGTCCGGGTGCTTGCGCCGATCTCGAGCATGGTTTCCAGGGCGTCGGTCACCCCGACCGCGTCGTCATCGCGCCACCAAAGCGTCGCACACCGTCCCGCCGCCCGCCAGGCATCGAGTTCATCGGCAAGACCTTCCCAGCCGACCCGGCGCGTCTCCTCGCTCATGCCTTCAGTTCCGCGATTATCCGCGCCGTCGTCGTCGCCCCGGTAAAATCCATGTCGGCTATGGAAGCCGGTTTCGTTTCCGCCATTTCATCGATTGAACGGGCCAGAAGTTCCGGTGTCAACCGGTGGTGTTCGATCAGCCTAAGCAGTCCCCGTCGCTGCATTAATTCGGCCCGGAAACACTGTTCGCTTTCGTCGGATTCGGCGTACGGTGCGATGATTGCGCTGGCGTGCGCCTGCAACACGTCGATGATCGTGTTATAGCCCCCCTGGGAAACGGAAACGGCGCAGTTTGCCAGCAAGGTCGGAAAATCAGTCCGGTTGCGTTCGATAATAACGCCATCCGGCGCGGTCTCCCGAAAGCGGCGATAATCCGTCTCTTCCAGGTTCGAACCGCACAAGAATCGCCAGGTGCGGCGCCCGGCTTTGGCCATACGGAATGCCTCAAGAGCCACTTCAATCAGCGGTTTTCCGACCGCCCCGCCACCCATGGAGACGATTACTTCGCCGCTTCCGGCGGTGCTTGCGGCGGCGGGTCTTGGCGCCGCCACGTAACCGGTATAGCGGATCAGGTGTTTGATGGCGTCAAATTCGGGAAAGGTCATGTCGAACGTGGCCACCGACGGGTCGCCGTGAACCAGCACCAGATCGAACCATTGATTGGCCAGTTGCGCCATTTCGGCGTTGCGTTCCAGCTTGGTCTTCCGGACCAGGATATCGCGTACCGAAGAGACGATCCGGGGTCGTGGCGCGGTCGCGTGGGCGGCTTCGAGCAGGGGGATCAGTTCGAAGCGGAATTGCCGCCGCCCGAAGGGAAACATTTCCAGCATCAGCAGGTCCGGGCGGAACCAGGCGAAGATATCCAGAAGTTTCTGTTTGCGCCGCTCCCGCCAGGCCTCGTCTATGGGGTTGTCCTGCGCGTCGAGCAGCACCTTGAAGGTGCCGTCGGTGGCCCGCACCGGCGGCAAACTGATTACCTGGGCCGATCCGAAATCAACATCGGGGACGGCGACGCCGCCGATCACCACACCGACCCGCAGTCCCTCCGCCGTCATTGCCCGAACGATCACCGCGGCCCGCCTGACATGGCCGATGCCCAGCAGGTGCTGGACATAGAACATCACACGCTTCGGGCTTGTCGCTGACATCATTTTCCGGTGACCCCCAGGGGAATGTTTAAACGGTCTATGGCGGGATTGCCATGGCTATCGATGATAAAACCGTGGGCCATGCCATCGCGCAGTTTTTGCACCGGGTCGCCGGTCATGTCCCAGCCGCTGGCCATTGCATACAAGGCCCGGATAACCCCCTTGTGGGTGACCGCCACGGTCGATTCGGACAATTCGCCCAACCATTCGCCCAGACGGCCCTGAATGTCGCGCGGACTTTCGCCGCCGGGGGGGCGAAAGTCCAGCCCCCGTCTTTCGTTTTCGGCCATTTCCAGACCCAATTCGGCGCGCAGGCCGGCGATGGTCCGGCCTTCCCAGTCGCCCCAGTTCATTTCCGTCAGGCGGGCGACCCTGCGGGTCGGCGCCAGCCCCATGATCCGGGCCGTTTCAATGGCCCGGATCAGGGGGCTGGAAAGCCGTTCGTAAGTCATGAATTCCGGTTCCAGACGCCAGCCGCCGACGATCTTCCGCCCGGTCGGGCTGAGCGCAATATCGGAACGTCCCTGTATCTTCTTGCCGGCGTTCCAGGCGGTCGGGCCATGGCGCAGGACGACCAGCCGGATCATGCCGGAAACCTTTTCATCATCGTTTCGATGGCCCCGTTCAAGGCCGCCGCGGCCCGTTTCAGGCCATGTTTTTCGAGGGTATGTTTTTGTGCCGCTTGGGCCATGGCCAGACGCCGGGGGCGGTCGGTCAGCAGTTCCGACACGGCGGCGGCGAAAGCCGGGGCATCGCCTGCGGGAACCAGCAGGCCGCCCTGACCGGGCGCGACGACGCCGGCGACCCCGCCGGAATTCCCGGCCACCACCGGCAGCGCCGCCGCCTGGGCTTCCAGCAGGGCCATGCCGTAGGCTTCCTTGATGGCCGGCCAGACATAGATATCGGCGGCGGCGAAGATAGCGGGCAGGTCCTGGTGCCGGCGCAGGCCCAGCCAGGCGATGCGGTCGGAAACTTTTGAAAAGGCGGACCTGACGGCTTCGCCGGCGGCGCCGTCGCCAACCACAACCATGCACCACGGGAAATCGGCCAGGATATCCAGCGCATCGGCCAGCAGGCGATATGATTGCAGCTTTTGATCGTCGCGCATCATCGCCGCGGTCACCAGCCATGGGACTTCCGGATCGAAACCGGTTTCCCGGGCCAGGCGATGGCGGTGCGCCGCACGATTATCGGTCGCCAGGGCGAAAGGAGCGGTATCGATGAACGGCTTCATGGCGACCAGCCGGTCGGGACTTTTCAGCAGCGGCAGCAGGCAGCCGTTATCCGAATCGTTGAGGCTGATGACCATATCGGCGGCGGCGATTGTTTCGGCGGATTTGGTGTATCCAATATCCCAGGGCCCGCCGGTCTGTTTCGGCGCATGCGATGCCTCGGCAACTATATAGGGTATTTTCAAGGCCCTGGCGACGGCTGGTCCGATCCAGTCGGGGGCCTTGTGATAAAGGTGATAGGTAAACCATATTTGCGGTCGCCGCGGCGGCGGTCGGGCCAGGTAGCGATCCGTCAGCCGCCCCGCCAGCCGTGCGCCGATATCGCGCACCCTGGCCTGTCGCGCCGGATCACCCCGGTCATACGAACGATAGACAGAAGCCAGTTCGACATCATGGCCGGCCAGGCCCAGCGCCTGCATCAACAACCGGCCCATGCGCCGGTCGCCGGACGGTGAGGGGTGCGACGGCGGTTTCAGGGGGGCGTAGAAAGCCACACGCATTAATTGTTCTCCGCGAATTTTTTGGCCAGCTGGGCGATGCCGCGATCCAGGCCGAAACGGTGGCGGACGTTTTCCATCCCAGCCTCGCCAAGCCGCCGCCTGAGACCGGCGTCGACGATCAGGTTGCGGATTTCCCCGGCCAGGACCGACGCGTCATCGGGCGCCGTCAGGCGTCCGGTTACATTGTCCTCGATCAATTCCGGAATAGCCGAAACCCGCGTCGATAGACAGGCCAGGCCCTGGCTCTGGGCTTCCATCAGGACATTGGGCAGGCCATCGCGGTCGCCGTCCCCGGAAATCCGGCTGTTAAGGATAAAGATATCGGCCCGGCGGTATTGCCGCAGCACTTCGGCCTGGGATTGCCCGCCCATCCAGACTACCCGGTCGCCGATGCCGTCCCGGTCGGCCTGGCGTTTCAGGTCCGGCAACTGCGGGCCGTCGCCGATGTGGATCAGGCCCCAGTGCAGGTCCGGCGGCAGCTGCCTCAGGGCGGCGAGCAGCCCCCGGTAGCCTTTTTTATCGACGGCGCGGCCAACCGAAAGCAGGATCACCGGATCATCGGCCCGCTTGCCGTCGCGGTCCGACCCGGATCGCTCCGGCTTCGGAAAACGATCGAAATCGAGGCCGTGATAGACCAGTTCCACCCGCCCCGGATCGACCGCCAGCCCTTTCAGATGATCGACATTGGCCCGGGTGCAGCTGACCAGCCAGTCGCAATCGGCCAGCTTTTCCTTCTTTTCCCATTCGGCCAGGGTCCAGATGTCCTTGGCGTGGGCCGAACACGACCATGGCAGACCCAATATCGTCGCGCCATAGCGGGCGACCGAGCCCGGCGTATGCAGAAAATGGGCGTGGATACGGTCCACTTCCGGAGCCACTTCGTGGGCCAGCACCAGGGCCTGACCGAAACGGCGAATTCGGTTGGGCGTGGGGTCGCGGCGCCAGTCACGCAGCCAGATGGTGCGGGCGCGGCGGTAGCCCGGCAGCCGGTGCACGGCGCGCCAGGCGCGGTACAGGCGCAGCGGTTCCCGGTACAGATATTCCGGCAGATAGTTTGGTTTGGCGCGGATTTCGTCGTGCACCGGGTGGCGCTTCGATGATGTCGGGTGGCGCAGGGAATACAGGCGGATATCGACGCCCAGGCGTTCCAGGGCGAAAATTTCCTGGGCGATGAAGGTCTCCGACAGTCGGGGATAGCCCTTCACGACGAATGCCACGACGGGGGCCATGGAATCAGAGCTTACCGGAAACGACCGTCAAATCCGGTTTGTTCAGTTTGTCCGCCGCCAGCCATGAATCGACCATGCCGTTGATCACCGACAGGCCGTCGAGAATGCCGGGCAGCCGAACCGCCGAAGGCAGGGGCTGGTTGGGCAGGAAGCGCAGCGCATCGGCCATCATGACCGGCGAGCGCTCGCCGTCGGCGACCAGCATTTTGACCAGGCCCAGTTGTTCGGCCCGCTTGGCGCGGATGTATTGTTCCAGCCTGGGCACCGTGCGGGGCACGATCAGGCCGCGTTTGTCGAACGACAGGATTTCACAGAAGTTGTTGTAGCCGCCCATGGAAACGATGCCCATGGCCTGACTGACCAGGCTTTCGACATTGGTTTCAAAGGTAATGAAATCGACCTTGTCCAGCCGGCTTACCCGGTCGATAAATTCCGCTTGCTGGCTGGAGCGCATGAAGGGTCCCAGCAGCAACAGCGAAGGATGGGGAATATCCGGGTCGTGTTCGTAGGCCCGGATGACCCAGTCGACCAGCACGTCGCCATCGCCGCCGCCGCCGGTATTAATCAGGATGTATGGTTCGTTATTAAAGAAAGCCGGCTGGTTGATGGGTGTGGTCTGGTTCCATGTGCGCCGCAGATATCCCGTGTAGACTGATTTTTCCCGCACCGAATCCGGTATCGGCAGTCTTTCAAACTGGTCATACAATTCCGGCAAGCCATAGATCCAGATATGATCGTACAAATCCTCGAGGGCCGGGTAGACGCCCTTGCGGCGCCATTCCGCGTCCAGCATGTCCGGGTCGTCCATAACATCCCTGAGTCCGAGCACCAGCGGCGTGCCGCGTTCCTTGAGCATGGTCAGGGTATCCCTGACCTCGCCGCGCAGGCCCAGCGGTTCCTTGTCGACCACGAACACATCGGGGTTGAAGACGTCCGCCGTGTGCTGAATGATCGAGGCCCGCATGGCCATTACATCGTCGATGTTCATATCAAGCTTGAGCGATGAATAGTCACCATGGCGCAGCTTGATGACGCCCGGGATGCGCACGAAGTCGACCCGTTCGCGGAAACCGAAACTGCCGATAATGGGTGATCCCGACAGGATCAGGATGGACAGGTCTTCACGGTGATCGACCAGGGAATGGGCGATCGTCCGGCATCGCCGCAAGTGGCCCAGCCCGAACGAATCGTGGCTGTAAATCAGCATTCTCGGGCGCGAGTTCCTCACCGCTGCATCCTCGTTTATATTCCGTTCCGGTCGTTTTAGTGTCGGCCAATCGGAATCGTCATGAGATGAATATTCGCCGGACCAGGGCCAGCATGGATTGAACGGACGGTTAAGGCAACAGATAATGCCGCCGGACGCCGGAATCGGGGATGCCTTGGGGGAAGGTAGAAATTTGCCGGATAGTTTCGAAATAATCCGCTTCGGCGAGAGAGAAATCACAAGGCGCGATGTCAATCTAAATCACACTAACCTTACAACAAGCTTAAATACGGCAATATTTATTTGTAAAAACCGAAGATTGTTTATTGGACACAAAACCCTGCAATTGGTAATTTTTGATATTCGAATCTACATTCGGGGGTGAGCTGGGTGGACGGCAAGTTACAGGTCGTTATTCTTTGCGATACGCCAAGCGATGCGATCGGCTTGCGGGCCGAATTGTATCGTGGCGGTTTCGATGTCTCTTCGCAATGGGCGGAAAATCCCGATACGTTCCGGAAATCGCTGGAGAAGAGCACCGTCGATCTGGTTCTCTGCGACAGCCACCTAAGCCAGTTCAGCGTCGTCGAGGCGCGCCAGGAACTGGGTTCTTACGACCCCGACATACCATTCATCGTGGTCACCGGGCCGCTGTCCAGCGATGCCAGACGGGTCGCGACGCATTTTAAGGCCGGCATCGACGATCTGGTCGAATGGGGCAATCCCGATCAACTGACCCCCGCCGTCGAACGTGAACTGAACAAGGCGCAGGAACGCCGGCGCCAGCGACTGGCCGATGCCGAGCTTCGCCACCGGGCCAGTTACGACACTTTGACCAGCCTGCCCAACCGGACCCTGATGTTCGACCGGCTGACCCAATCCATGAAACACGCCAAGCGGGACGATAAACATGTCATTCTAATGTTTCTCGACCTTGATTACTTCAAGTGGGTCAATGATTCCCTCGGTCATCTGGCCGGCGACGAGTTGCTGCGGATTGTGTCTCGGCGGATTAACAAGTGTCTGCGGGAATCGGACACTGCGGCGCGCATTGGCGGTGACGAATTCGCGATTATCCTGGACGGTGTCGATAGCCGGACCACCGCCGACATTGTCGCCGGCAAACTGCTTAAATCCCTGTCCCGCCCGTATGTCCTGAATAATCAGGAAGCCAATATTACCGCCAGCATCGGCATTGCGATTTTCCCGCAGGACGGGGAAGAGGCCGAGGCTCTCCTCAACAAGGCCGACAAGGCGATGTATTACGCCAAGAGCAAGGGGCGGAACGCCTACAAATTTCATTCCTCGAACGAATCCGTCAAGGTCGGCGAAGGCGTCGTCGTTCCATTTTCCCGGCAGGACGGCAGGCATGCCCCGAACGGGCATGCCGGGGTCATGCAAACCCTGCGTGACTGGCCGGTGTCGGCCAAGATCAGCATGGGGGTGGCGGCCGCCATAATCGGCCTGGCCGTGGCCACCGGAATGCTCTCGCCGTTACTCGACGGCCGGGACCTGCGCATGGCCCAGGAAAAAGACGCGGAATCGCTGAGCGATTTCGAGACTGCTTCCGGACCGGATGAGGAACCGGCCACCGATGCGGCCCCGAAACCCGCCCCGGCCAATTAAAGAATATTTTCCCCGTCGCCCGCCGCGGTTTGTCATGTGTGTTAAAAATGTCACGCCCAGATTAAAATCTGTGGCATAAATGGACCATATGATTGACGCGCCCAGGCTAACCCCATAAAAATACTGACACTTGAATGTGAGTGGGGGGTTGCGGCTTATTTGCAATTCCTGATCCTGAAAATCAAACGCTAAAATAGAGGGTTCAATATAATGAGTAAATTTCGTCTTATGCTTCTGAGCACCGCTGCCGCCGGTCTGGTCAGCCTTGCCGTTTCGCCCGCTTCGGCCGGTGAAGTCACGAAGACCCTGGCGGTCAGTGGCCACATCAACCGCGCCATGATCGTTACCGACAACGGTGAAAACACCACCGTCGCGCTGGTCGATAACAACAACACCGGTGAGTCGCGTTTCCGCCTCGTCGGTAAGGCCAAATCCGAATCGCTGACCTTCGGTACGCTGATTGAACTCGGCGCCGCCGCCAACAGGAACGTCGGCTCCCACGCTGCCGACAGCACCAAGATCCGGATTCGTCACTCCCGGCTCAGCGTTTCCAACAACATGGGTACGTTGTACATGGGTCAGACTTGGGCCGCCGACTGGCTGTCCACTTCCAACTATCTTGGCAACACCGGCGCCGCCGGCTTCTACGACGGCCACACGATTGGCGGCGAAGAACTGCGTATCACGGGTGACACCACCCCCGTTTCCAGCGGCGTCACCGTCAACACGGTTACCGCCAACTACACCCACTATCGTAGTAACCTGGTCAAATACGTGACGCCGGATATGAACGGCTTCAAGGCCGAAGTCAGCTATTCCACCGGCAATCACGGTGCCGCCAGCCTCCGTTACTCCGGCGACTTCGACGGTACCAAAGTTGTGGCTACCGCCGCCGTGGGTTCGAATGCCAGTGGATCGTTTGAATCGAATGCGGGTGGTTCCATCGCCGTCGCTCTGCCGGGTGGCCTGAACGCCTCCCTGGCCTATTCCGAGGCCCAGATTGATACCAAATATGGCGCCAACGCCGCACTCAAGGACCCCAGCATGTTCGGTGCTTCCGTCGGCTATTCCATGGGCGCCAACGGTATCACGCTTTGGTACCAGGATAACAACGATGTCGGCGGTACTGCGGGTAGTGACTCTCAGTCTGTCGCCCTGGTTGTTGCCCACAGCCTGAAGGACTACGGTGCTTCCGTCTACGGTGGTATTGAAAATGTCAGTTACGACACCGCTACCACCAATTATGACGATCTGACCGCCGGTTGGGTTGGCGTCAAGGTAACCTTCTAAGGAAGGCATCGTGACAAATATGACGGTGAGGTGCCCGAATGTATAGATTTCTGACCATGGTTCTGGTTGTGATATCGGTTACATTGGGCGCGTGCGAAAGGCCCCGCCCGTTCAATCCGAACAAGACGGAGCCCGGCTTAATCACCGGCAAAAGTGGAGAACTGATTATCTACAAATCCACGACGCGGAGGCGTTGAACGGTTTTCCACTGAATGCAGAATGAAAACCCCCGATCGTGGCGACGCGATCGGGGGTTTTTTCATCTTTTCCCGGTCAACGCCCGGAAATATAAGGCTGAATCCCTATATTAAGCTTTATTTATTCATCCATATACTATATCTTGAATGAGTACTGAGTTCGCTTTTTTAGGGTTCCGCTCCCATAAGAAACGGTTCATTTAGAGAGGATTAATTAGATGAACAATTTACGTAAAATGCTTTTAGGCACGGTCGCGATGGGTCTGCTTGGCAGCGTTGGTTTTCCGGCTTTTGCGGGTGAAGTCGAGAAATCGATGTCGATCAGTGGCCATATCAACCGCGCTGTTGTGGTTTCCAACAACGGCGAAAATACCGCCGTGGCCTTGGTTGACAGCACCCAGGTCTCGGGGTCGCGTTTCCGTATCAATGGCACAGCTAAATCATCGACAATGACGATCAGCACCTCGACAGAACTGGGTGTGCAGGCTAATGGTTCGGTTGGTTCCCACGCCGCGGACACCACCAGCATTAACCTTCGTCAGTCATATATAGCGCTCTCCAACAATATGGGGACCTTGACCATCGGCCACACCGGTGTCGCCGATGAAGGCCTCGCCGATAGCAGTTTGTCGGGCACTGAGAACGCCGGTTTCTACGGCACCTCCGTGATCCACGGCGAGGAGCTTCGTATCTCCGGCGATACCAGCCCCGCCAGCAGCGGCGTCCTCGTCGGCGACGTGCTCGAGGATCTTACCACCAGCCGCGCCGATACGATCAAGTACGAAACTCCCGACCTGCGTGGGTTTACGGCTACCGTCGGCTACGCCCACACCAATCACGGGGCGGCCAGGCTGGAATACGCCGCTGATTATAACGGCACCAAGGTTCAGGCCGTCGCCGGCTGGGGTTCGCGCGGCGGCACGGCGGCAATCAATTCCGTTTGGGGTGGTTCCGTGGCCGTTTCTCTGGCCAGTGGCCTGAATGGTTCCCTGGCCTACACCAGGCGCGAGTTGAACGGCAACGTTACCGCCAACGCCGGTCGGACCAATCCGGGAATGTATGGCGCCTCCATCGGCTACGCTACGGGAGCCAACGGTATTACCGTCTGGTACATGCGGGTCAATGATCTGGACGCCAACAACGACAAGGCCAGGTCCTTCGCCGTAGTCGCTCAGCATGATTTGGCCGACTATGGCGCTTCCGTCTATGGCGGCATCCAGAACGTCGATTACAGCACGACGGCGACGAAATACGACAATACGCTCGGCGGCTGGCTCGGCGTCAAGGTGACTTTCTAGAAGCGGCTTCCCAGGAAGCCGAAATCCCCCGGCCTGTCGGTCGGGGGATTTTTTTTGCCTACGGTTCGCCATCGCCGCTACACTGCCCGAACAGGGATAGCAAGACATGGAAATATCGGGTCAATGCGCAGCATTATAATCGGCATAGTTATCGGCAGCGTCATCGGTGTCATGTTTGGCGCCACGGTTATCGCGCCACGCCTGGAAAGCGCGGCCAGCGGTGGCGGAACGAATCCCGCCGCCATCGGTCGGGCCATCGGGCAGGCGGCCCGCGCCATCGCCCCGGAAACGCCGGAGACCCTGCCGCCGGTCGGTCGGCAACGTTCCGTCGAACGCTGGCGCATGGCCAGCGCCTACCCCGAATCCATGCAGCTGCTGGGCAAACAGGCGTCCCGTCTTGGTCGCAACCTGTGGAATGTGTCCGACGGCGGCATGGAACTCAGGTTTTATGAACCGGGCGCCCTGGTTTCTCCACCGGACATGTTCGACGCTGTCGGCTCCGGCGCTATCGACAGCGCTTTCGGCGCCATAGACATATGGGCCGGCAAGGCCCCGGCGTTAAATTTGTTTGCGGCCATACCCTTCGGGCCGGAAGCGGCCGAATATCTGGCCTGGATGTATTTCGGCGGCGGCCTTGAATCGCTCAATGAATTATACGGATCGTTCAATGTTCATGGCGTCCCCTGCGGTATGCTCCCGGCCCAGGCGTCGGGCTGGTTTCGCCGGGAAATTACCGGCCCGGAAGACCTGTCCGGCCTGAAAATGAGATCCACGGGTCTGGGCGCCCTGGTTCTGGCGAAATTGGGCGTACAGACGCAAAACCTGGACGAAGAGGATATCTTCATGGCGTTCGAGAACGGCCAAATCGACGCCGCCGAATTTTCCGCGCCGTCCATTGACCTGAAACTGGGTTTCAGCGATCTGGTCAAGCATTACTATTTTCCGGGCTGGCAGCGACCGGCGGCGTTACTGTATCTGATCGTTAATAACGACAAGTGGGATGGCCTGTCTAAATCGCGGCGGTCCCAGATCGAAGCCGTTTGCGGCGATAACGTGCGTCAGGGGCTGGCCGAAGGCGAGGCCGTGCAATATAACGCGCTCAAGGAAATGACGGCGAATGGCGTCAGGATTCACCGCTGGCCGCAGTCCGTCATGTCGGCCTTGAAGATTGCCTGGCGGGAAGTTCAGGCCGAACAATCCGGCGCCGACGACGATTTTCGGCGGATATGGCGCTCGCTCGACGATTTCCGCAAAAACTATTCGACCTGGAAAGAGCTTTCCAGACCCTGAAACGGATCATCCGCCATTTCGGTCCAGGGCGCCCGCCGGCAGACTTTCCATTTTCGTCAATAGATAATCGATATCGCCGGATTCGAATTCGATACCGTAATTTCCATATTGGGTAAGTATTCTTTCGATCATTCGCCGGGCATATCTTTGCCGGTCGTCTACGCCGCCATCGTAATCGGTTTCGGCGGCCACATCGATGGCGGCCCGGGCCGCCGGGAAATAGGTGGCCGGTAATCCCGCCTGTTTGAATACCGCCTTCAAGCCCAATTTGCCGGTATCGTGAATCAGGACGCGGACGTTTTTCAGCGGCACGCCGGATAATCTGACGACCGCCGCCTCGAAAAAATCCAGATCCCCCAGGCATAGCGCCCGCAGGATAATTGTCGGTGTCAGCCTGGCGTTTTGGTGCAGTTGGGTAATCAGAAGTTCCAGGTCGTCCTCGTCGCCTTCTTCGGACAGGCCGATAATCGCCCGTTCGCGAATCTGCAAAATCAGGTCGGCCGCCAGATTGTCGCCAATCTTATGGCGTTTGGCCAATTCGATCCGCATGTTTTCGGAAACCAGTGTGACCAGCCGTTCGGCGATGGTCACCGGCAGTTTCGGGCGCAGCGTCAGGGCGTTGCCGAAATTTTCATTGTCGCCGAAAACATCAACCACCTTATCCAGGTCACGCTCGGAAATATCGGCCCCGTCATTACTGATCAGCCGATAAACCACTTCCTCGTTTCCGGTATCCACCAGGGCCGACGACACATCTTCCGACACCTTCCCGCGTCCGGCAATAGCCACCTGCCGGGAAATTTCCTGGCTGTTGACGATTTCGATTAAATCGGCATCGGTCAGGACATCGGAGAAACGCAGGATCGGCAATGCTACCGAGACTACGTCATTAGCCAGGGCAATGGCGACATCATGGGGAACCGCCGGGTTTTCCTTAAGGGTTTGCGCAAGTGTCTCGCGCACCCGCACCTCGGCGTCCTTGATCATCAGGCGGAATATATCTTCCGCCATCTCGCGTTCATTATCGCTCAGGTTTTCCTCGTTGAAGCCCTGCGCCATTTTCAGCGCCGTATCGACGCGCTGTTCCGTCGATGGGTCGTTTAAAAGCCTGGCGACATCGTCTTCCGTCAGCGTTCTTTTCTTCATGCGGCAAGCATATCAGGGTTGTTCGTCGTTTCGTAAAAAAATTCGTTATTGGTTGTCCGGTCCGCCGGCAGGCGTCATTATCGGTGACGCAAGCGAAACATTCAGGCGTTGAATCGACTCATGGACATCAAAGACCACATCCGAACGATCCCCGATTTCCCGAAACCAGGAATACAATTTTATGACATTTCGACCCTGTTGGCCCATGCCGACGCCTGGCAGGTAGCCATGGGCCGGCTGGCCAGGATCATCGGTCGTCACCAGCCCGATGTCCTGGCCGGGATTGAATCCCGGGGATTTCTGGTGGCCGCCCCGCTGGCGCTTAAACTGGGCTGCGGTTTCATCATGGTCCGCAAGCAAGGCAAGCTTCCCGGCGCCGTCATATCCCACGAATATGGCCTGGAATACGGCGTCGATACCGTGGAAATACAGAACGATGCGGTCGAGCCCGGCCAAAGGGTGGTGATCCTCGATGACCTGCTGGCGACCGGCGGTACTCTGGCGGCTTCTATCGAACTATTCCGCAAAGTCGGCGCCGAAGTGGCCGGAACCGCGGGGATTATTGAACTGACCTTCCTGAACGGGCGGCGACGGCTTGGAGACGTTCCCTTCGATGCACTGATTTCATATGACGATTAGCGACTTTGACAGGCCTGCCCTGCGCCAGTTTATCGAGGACCTTGGTCCGGCGACCGGCGAACTGATAGACCAGTTTATTGTCGATATCCGCGCCAGGGTGGATGATCTGGCGAACCTGGCGGCGGAGCCGGACCTGGCCAGCCTGGCCATTCACGCCCATTCCCTGAAAGGGCTAAGCCGGACCTGTGGACTGATCGGAATTTCCGATGCCGCACACGAACTGGAACTAGCCTGCAAGGACGATGAACGCGACCGGGCGATAGTTCACTTCGCCACTATTTCAGAAAACATCGAACCCGCCATCGATGCCCTGACGGAATTTGTCGGCAAGCAATAAGCCATTGTATCAGCGTTCCCCGGTATCGGGTTTGCCGCCGGCCCGTTCCCAGGCGGCCCGCTTGCGGTACAGGGTCGAGGCGCTAACCCCCAGGCCGGCCGCCGCCTTCGGCACATTGCCGCGGCAGATACGAATGGCCCGTTCGATGGTTTCGCGTTCGACGTCAAGCAAGGGCCGGATCGTCTCCGCCGCCGCTCCGGTGTCGGGTGGCGGGCGGTTTCCACCGGCATCCAGGGGCGAAACCGCGCCGACCAGATCATCCAGGGGCGGCGGCAGCATGTCTTCGGTGATTTCCTCACCGTCATTGAGAACCACCATATTGCGCACGACATTTTGTAACTGGCGGATATTTCCCGGCCAGTCGTATGCCGACAGTACGGCTTCGACCGCCGGCGAGAAACGGCTAAACGCCTTGTGTTCCTCGGCGCTGTAATCCGCCAGGAATCTCCTGGCGATGGCCAGCACATCATCCTCGCGCTCGCATAATCGCGGCAGGGCCAGCGGGATCACATGCAGACGATAAAACAGGTCTTCCCGGAACCGCCCGGCGGCGACTTCGGCCACGGGGTCGCGATTGGTCGCGCAGACGATGCGGATATCGACCTTTTCGGTTTCCGAACCGCCGACCTTCTGGAAACTGCTGGTCTGCACGAAGCGCAGTAACTTGGTTTGCAGGTCCGGGTCCAATTCACATATTTCGTCCAGGAAAAGCGTCCCGCCATCGGCCCGCCGGGCGGCGCCCTCTCGTTCGGCGACGGCCCCGGTAAAGGCGCCGATGGTGTGGCCGAACACCTCGCTTTCCATCAAATCCCGGGGTATTGCGCCGCAATTGAGCGCGACAAAAGGCCGCCCCGAGCGGTTGCTGCGGCTGTGGATCGCCTCGGCGCAGACCTCCTTGCCGGTACCGCTTTCCCCGGTAATAAAAACCGTCGCCTTGCTTTCCGCGGCGCTGTCGATGATTCGGTAAACCGCCTGCATAACCGGCGAACGTCCGATAAAGCCGAAATACTGGTCGCGGTCGCTATCCCGGTAAACCTGAACGATGCGGGCCAGCCGGCGATGTTCCAGGGCGTTGTTCAGGGTTACCCGCAGTCGCTCGGCGTTGAATGGTTTGATCAGGAAATCAAACGCCCCCAGGCGCATGGCCTCGACCGCCGTGCTGACCGACCCGTGGGCGGTGATGACGACGACGGCGACCGGAAGATTTTTCTGGTGAACACGTTTAAGGATTTCCAGGCCGCTGATATCGGGCAGCACTAGATCAAGCAGTATGGCGTCGGGCAATTGCTTTTCAAGCTCCGCGAACCCGGCCCCACCGGTTTCCACATGAATCAGTTCTACCGGTTCGTCTTTCAGGTATTCCGTATAGGTCCGGGCGAGACTGCGCATGTCTTCAACCATCAACACCCTGGGTATCTGGCTGCTCGTTAATTTCATTAAATTTCCAACCACCTTGAAACGAAATCCATCATAGCGTATCGGCTAATAAAATTTCACACTTTTCACGAGTGTCTGATGCAAGGCTGGTATCTTTTTTTAAAGTGCGATCCACCCGTAACCGCGACAGGCCCCCGTCGCGGTTGTTCGGGCGCGGCCATGGTCGTAGTCTGGATGTTATGAATACCGGAAAATTTTTGAAAAGAGGCGGAACGCCGAAAGCCCTTGCCGTTTCCGTCGGCAAAGTCACCAAACCGATTTTCGCGCGGCGCGGTTTCGCCGATGGCGCCATAGTCAACGATTGGGAAGTTATCGTCGGCGAGCAGCTGAGCCGCCACTCCGTCCCCGAACGGATCACCTATCCCAGAAACATGACTACCGCCGGCACCCTGCACCTGCGCATCGACAACGGCGGCCTGGGCGTCGCGCTGCAACACCTGCAACCACAGTTGATCGAACGCATCAACGGCTATTTCGGGTTTCAGGCGATTACCCACATAAAAATAACCCAGGGGCCATTGCCGGAACGGCCCGGCGCCGGGTGGAACCGCCCGGCGCCACTGAGCGCCGACGACAAGGCCGCCATCGCCAGGCGCCTGGAGGGAGTCAAAGACGCCGACCTGGGCCAGGCATTGCAGGCGCTGGGCCAGGCGGTTGCCGGCCTGCGCAAGTTCGAAAAATGATAACCGGTGGATATTTATCCACAACCGGATGATCCTGAAAGGAGTCGACTCCGGGCTTTGGCCAATCGTATAATTAACAACATCTTGTGTTTGAGGAGGACACCTTGCAGCGATATACACCAAGTTTAGCTTTTGTACTGTTTTTGTTAGTGTCCGGTCCGGGGTGGGCGGGCAATGCCAGCTTGCAGGAAGCCATGGCGGAGAAATCCATCGGTCGGGCCGATGCGCCGGTAACGATCATCGAATACGCTTCGCTGACCTGTCCTCATTGCGCCGCCTTCCACAATGAAACCCTGCCGAAAATCAAGAAAGATTACATAGATACCGGCAAGGTCCGGCTGGTCTACCATGATTTCCCTTTGGGAAACCTGGCCATGGCGGCGGCCATGGTCGCCCGCTGTTCCGGTGAGAAAAATTATTTTCCGATGATCGGCGCCCTGTTCGAATCGCAGCATTCGTGGGCGCGCAGCGATGCGCCCCTGGAAGCCCTGGCCGGCATTGCCCGGTTAAGCGGTATGTCGGAAGACGATGTCGATGATTGCATTGACGACAAGGCCCTGTTCAAGGCTATCCAGACCAATGCCGAACAGGCCGGCAAAAGCCTGGGCGTTAAGTCGACTCCGACCTTTTTCATAGAGGGAACAAAAGTGCCCGGCAATCTTCCGTACGCCGATTTCCGGGAAGTCCTGGACAAGGCTTTGGCGGCGAAGAACTAATACCAAACTGGATAACTGGCGTTGCTTAAATTCTCCAAGATCCGGCTGAGCGGCTTCAAGTCGTTTGTCGATCCGACCGAGCTTCTGATCGAACGGGGGTTGACCGGGGTGGTCGGCCCCAATGGCTGTGGTAAATCCAATCTGGTCGAGGCCCTGCGCTGGTCCATGGGCGAAACTTCGGCCAAGCAGATGCGCGGCAAGGGTATGGACGATGTTATCTTCGGCGGCACGGCAAACCGCAGCGCCCGCAACATCGCCGAAGTGATCCTTAGCCTGGACAACAGCGAACGCACGGCGCCGGCCCAGTTCAACGATTCCGAACAGCTGGAGGTCAGCCGCCGTATTGAGCGGGACAGCGGTTCTACCTACCGGGTCAACGGCAGGGAAGTGCGGGCCAAGGATGTGCAACTGCTGTTCGCCGATTCATCCACCGGCGCCCGCTCGACGGCGATGGTTTCGCAAGGCCGCATCGGCGCCGTCATCGCCGCCAAGCCGGCGCAGCGGCGCGGCCTGCTGGAAGAAGCGGCCGGTATCACCGGCCTGCATTCCCGGCGCCACGAAGCGGAATTGCGGCTGCGCGGCGCCGAAACCAACCTGGAACGCCTGCAAGATATCCTCGGCGCTCTGGACAGCCAGATGCAGGGCCTGAAAAAACAGGCCCGGCAGGCCAATCGCTACCGCAATCTGTCCGATCATATCCGCAAGGCCGAAGCCAGCCTGTATCATTTGCGCTGGCTGGCCGGGACCGGCGGACTCGAGAAACACCGGGAGCAGTTGAAACTCGCCAACGCCCGGGTCGAGGAACTGACCCGTCTGGCCGCCACCGCCGCGACCCGCCAGGCCGGGTATGCCGAAGGCCTGCCGGACCTGAGGCGGCGGGAGGCCGAGGCGGCGGCGGAACTGCACCGCCTTAACGTTGCCCGCGACGGGCTCGATGCGGAAGAGCGGCGGATCGACGAGGCCCGCAGCGATACCGAACACCGGCTGGCTCAGGTCACTTCGGACATGGCCCGGGAAAAAGCCCTGGCCGTCGACGCCGAACAGGCCATTGTCGGCCTGGAGAGCGAACGCGGACGCATCGAAGCGGCCTGCGAAGGCGAGGAAGAAGGTGGCGAGGCGGCGAAGCTGAGCCTGGCCGAGGCGAATCAGGCGGTTACGGCCCTGGACCAGGAACTTAGCGGTATCAGCGATCGCTTTGCCGCCGATGAAGCCCGCCGTACCAGCCTGACCCGCACCGTCGGCGAGTTGACCGAACGGAAGGAACGGCTGAACCGCCGCGCCGGCGAAACCGCCGAACAGCGGCTTCTGCTGGAAGCCGGGGCCATCGATGCGGCCACCCTGGCCGCCGCCGAAGCCGACCTGGAAAAATCGCGGTCGGACCTGGAATCGGCCAGAACCAATGCCGAGACCGCCGATACTAACCGCGCCCAGGCCGTCGAAAAAGTGAATCAGGCATTATCGCTGCAACACGCGGCGGAAGCCACACGGACCCGTTTGCAGGCCGAACAACAGGCCCTGACCGATGTCCTGCATCAGGACACCGGCGATGAACAATGGCCGTCCCTGATCGACGAAGTTACCGTCAGCCCCGGTTATGAAGCGGCCCTGGGGGTGGCGCTGGGGGAAGATCTGTCGGCGCCGGTCGATCATCCCGCTCCGGTCCACTGGAAAACGCTGACCCCGTTCGCCAGCCCGGCCGCCCTGGTGGCGGAACCGCTTAGCCGGTTCGTCAGCGGCCCGGATGCCCTGGCCCGGCGGCTGAATCAAATTGGCGTCGTCGATAACGACGATGACGGCGAACGCCTGGCGAACCAATTATTGCAGGGCCAATGTTTGGTCAGCCGCCAGGGCGGCCTGTGGCGGTGGGATGGTTACACCGTCGTGGCCGGCGCCCGGACCGCCGCCGCCGCCCGCCTGCAACAACGCAACCGTCTGGCGGAGATCGATGCCCTGCTGGTCCATGCCGACGCCGAGCTGGCCGCCGCCGAGGCGGAAACCCGGCAGGCCCGCGATCTGGCGGCGCTGGCCGAAAGCGGACTGGGAGACGCCCGCGCCGCCATCGCGGCAGCCGACCAGGCCTACAATCAGGCCCGCGACACCCTGGGAGGCATCAAGGAGAGTGCGGCGCATCAGTCATCCAGGCTGGCGGCGCTGGGGGAAACCGAAAATACCATTCGCATCGATATCGAGGAAACCGCCGGTCATTGCCGCGAGGCCGAGGAAAACCTGACGGCCTTGCCCGACCCGGAACTGGCGCGCCAGAAGATAGCACGGATGCGGGCCGATCTGGCCGACCGCAGGGCCGTCCAGCTTGAGCGTCAGAGCGCCTTTGATGCCCTGATCCGATCGGCCCGGGAGCGTCGCGAACGGCTGGCCGATATTGGCCGTGAAATTGATTCATGGAGCCACCGCGCCGGCGATGCGGCCCGGCAAATCGAACAGCTTGGCGAACGACGGCAAATCGAACAGACGGAACTGCAACGTCTGCGCTCGCTGCCGGAGCAAATCCGGCAACAATGCCAGGCCCTGATGGACAAAATCGAGGCTTCCGAGGAAACCCGTAAACGGGCCGGTGAAAAACTGGCGGAAGCCGAAAACCTTTTGGCCGAAGCGGAAAAGGCCCTGCGTTCGACCGAGGCCGAATTGGCGGTGGCGCGGGAAGACCGGGTCCGCGCCGAGGGACTGGTCGAACAATCGGTGATCGTGCTGGCCGACTTGTCCGAACGGGTGCTCGACAAGCTGGACGCCGAACCGGAACAGTTGGCGGAAATCGCCGGGCTGGATGGCGACAAACCGCTACCCGAACTGGAAGCCGTCGAACGCAAGGTCGAACGGCTGATTCGCGAACGCGACACCATGGGGCCGGTCAACCTGCGGGCCGAACAGGAGACCCAGGAACTGAAAGAGCAGATCGACACCCTGGAAACCGAGCGCGACGATCTAACCCTGGCAATCGAGAAATTACGCAAGGGTATTTCCGAACTTAACCGGGAAGGCCGGGAGCGGCTATTGCAGTCGTTTAACGAGGTCAACGCGCATTTTCAGGAATTGTTTCAGCGGCTGTTTGGCGGCGGCAAGGCCTATCTGGAACTGGCCGATTCCGATGATCCGCTGGAAGCCGGCCTGGAAATTATGGCCAGCCCGCCCGGCAAGCGCCTGCAAAGCCTGTCATTATTGTCCGGCGGCGAACAGGCATTGACGGCGCTGGCCCTGTTGTTCGGGGTGTTTCTGACCAATCCGGCGCCGATTTGCGTGCTTGACGAAGTCGATGCCCCCCTGGATGACGCCAACGTCGATCGCTTTTGCACCATGCTTGACGAAATGGCCGCCGCCGGCCGGACCCGCTTTTTAATCATTACCCATCACCGCCTGACCATGGCCCGCATGCACCGGCTGTTCGGGGTGACCATGGCTGAACGCGGGGTCTCGCAACTGGTCTCGGTCGATCTGCAACAGGCCGAACAAATTCGCCGGACCGCGTAACCCTATGTTGCAGCGCGGCATACAGGGGCGTATAGCATTAAAAAAATCTAATATTATCAAATGGTTATGTATGCGGCATTGGTCCTTGACAGGGCCTTGGCGGGGCATTACTTTCCGCACGGTTTAAAGCTAAGTTCGAACGTATTTCCGGGGAGAAAACTGGCGTATCGGTTTGATGAAGGACAAAAACCCAGAGGCCGACCTGGAGGACCTGGACGACCGGCTCAAACGGGCCCGTAGGGAAGGGAAATCCGGGAATCCGGCCACCGCCGATGGTGCTGCGAACCAGACATCGGGGTTCGCCATGGCCATGCGGGTCGGCGCGGAACTGGTGTCGGCATTGATCGTCGGCGTGGGGATTGGACTGTTGTTGGATAACTGGCTGGATACCGGGCCGTGGTTTTTGGTGGTCTTTTTTTTCCTGGGTGCCGGGGCCGGGGTGTTGAATGTCTACCGGACAGCCGGTAGCATGGCGCCGGTTCCCGGATACCGGCAGGACTCGATAGACAAATAACAGGTTACGGACGAATAAAAAGTGGCAAATCCGCTAGAGCAATTTGAAATCAAGACGCTGGTTCCCATTTATCTGGGCAACGTCGATGCCTCGTTGACCAATTCGGGTCTTTTCATGGTGATTACGGTGGCGGCGGTCACCATGTTCGTGACACTGGGCATGCGCAACCGGTCTCTGGTCCCCGGGCGCTGGCAGTCGATGGCCGAACTTAGCTATGAATTTATCGTCGGCATGATTCGCGACAATGTGGGCAACGAAGGCCGCAAGTATTTTCCGTTCATCTTCACGCTGTTCATGTTTATCCTGTTCGCCAATCTTATCGGCCTGATCCCGTACAGCTTCGCTTTCACCAGCCATATCGCGGTCACCTTCGCCATGGCCATCGTCGTCTTTCTGGGCGTTACCCTGATTGGCATCATCCGCCACGGGCTGCACTTTTTCAGCTTCTTCCTGCCCAAGGGCGTACCCATGCTGATGGCCCCGATACTGGTGCCGATCGAAATCGTTTCCTATCTTTCCCGCCCGATCAGCCTGTCGATCCGGCTGTTCGCCAACATGATGGCCGGGCACACCATGATGAAGGTGTTCGCCGGATTCATCATCCCGCTTGGCATCCTGGGCGGCTGGGCGCCGCTGGCCGTCGATGTGGCGCTGACCATTTTTGAATTGCTGGTGGCTTTCCTGCAGGCCTATGTGTTTACGGTTCTGACCTGCCTGTATCTGAACGACGCGATAAATTTGCACTAGGAATAATCTTTCACATCAACCCGAAAATCATTGAGAAACTAAGGAATTTGACCATGGAACTTGATGCCGCAAAAATGATAGGCGCCGGTCTGGCCGTTATTGGACTGGGGGGCGTCGGCGCCGGTATCGGCAACATCTTTTCGTCGCTGATCGGTTCAATCGCTCGCAACCCGGCCGCGCGTGGACAGGTTTTCGGCCTGGCCATGCTTGGCTTCGCGCTGGTTGAAGCCGTTGCGCTGTATGCGTTGCTGATCTCGTTTCTGATCCTGTTCGCTTGATTTTTCAACGGCGGTCTTTATCCGGGCCGCCGATTGTGAACCCCAATCCGGAGCAATCCATGGGAAAAATCCTGGCTTCGCTGATTATAGCCTCGCCCGTGGCGATGGCCTTTCCGGCCGCCGCCGCCGCCGGTTTGCCGCAACTGGACGTCGCTACGTTCCCGCCGCAACTGATCTGGCTGGTGCTGACATTCACCGCGCTGTACCTGATTATGTCCAGGGTCGCGTTGCCACGGGTAAGTCAGGTTCTGGAAGAACGGCAGCACCGCATCGAAGACAACCTGAAAAAGGCCGAGACCTTGAAGCAGGAGGCCGAAGCCGCCGCCGCCGCGCATCAAAAAGCCCTGGCCGAGGCCCGCTCCGAAGCCCATGGCGTGATGATCGACGCCATGGACCGCATCGCCGATGAAGCGGCCCGGCGGCAAGCCGTATTGAGTGAGAATATGGAGGCCGAAACCAACGCCGCCGAGCAACGGATCGGTGAAGCACGGGATATGGCGATGGCGTCGCTGGGCGAGGTCGCAAGTGAGGTGGCGCTGGCGACGGCGGAAAAACTGACCGGCGAAAACATCGACGGCGGGGAAGTCGCCGCCACCGTCGCCGGCATTATGGGGGAACGTCGATGACCGCCGCCTACGCCGCCGAAGCCGCCGAAGCGGCGGTCGGCCAGGAAGCTTTTTACGACTCCCCGGAATTCTGGGTGATGATTGCCTTCGTCATCACCATCGGCCTGATCGGCAAAACCGTCGTGCAAAAAGTTTCGAGCGCGCTGGACGAACGATCGGAAGGTATTCGCAGCGAGATAGAAGAAGCCACCCAGCTGCGCGAAGAGGCCCAGGACCTGTTGGCTTCGTACGAGCGCAAGGTCCGCGATGCCGCCGAAGAAGCCCGGCAGATTGTCGAACGGGCCAGGTCCGAAGCCGAATATCTTACCAAAAAGGCCGATGACGACTTGCAGGACCTGCTGGAACGCCGCCAGCGTCAGGCCAAGGAACGTATCGCCCAGGCGGAAGCCGCCGCCATCGATGATGTGCGCGATGCCGCCATCGAATTGGCCCTGGAAGCCAGCCGCCGCATATTGGCCGAGAAAATAACCGGCGACAGGGCCGACAGCCTGATTGACGCCGCCATCAGGGAACTTCCCGGCAAGCTGCATTAGATGTTCGATGTCGATTTCGCCCGCCGCCGGTTCCCGGCTGGCGTATGGGACTGGGCCTTTTTCGAAAATGCCGGCGGCAGTTTCGTACCGGCCAGCGTTATCGCCAGACTCACCGACTACATGAGCGAAACCCAGGTGCAGCCAGCGGCCCGTTATCCGGCCTCGGTCGCGGCGACGGAACGAATGGCGCTGGGGCATAGCCTGATGGCTGAAATGATTGGCGCCGCGCCCGACGAAGTGACGGTCTCGGCCTCGACCTCGATTAATGTTTATGTGCTGTCCCGGGCCCTTCGGCCACTGTGGAAAGAAGGCGACGAAATCATCGTGGCGGTGCAGAACCACGAGGCCAATTCCGGACCGTGGCGGCGGCTGGCCGACACTGGAATCAAAGTCATTGAATGGCCGGTCGATCCCCTGACCGGCGCCATGGACACCGCCGATCTGGCCGGACTGCTGACCGACCGGACCCGGCTGGTTGCGTTCCCCCATGTCTCGAATATCCTGGGCGCCATCAACGATGTGCCGGCGATTACCGGTCTGGTCCACGACGCCGGCGCCATGGTCTGCGTCGATGGCGTCGCCTATGCGCCGCACCGGGCGGTCGATGTCAAGGCCTGGGATGTGGATTTCTACCTGTTCAGTTTCTACAAGGTGTTCGGCCCCCACATGGGATGCCTGTATGGCAAGAAGGACCGTCTGCTGGAAGCCCGTGGACAGTATCATTATTTCATCGGCGAGGAAGAAACCGCCATGAAATTGAACCCGTCCGGGCCACAGCATGAAATGATCGCCTGCCTGGCCGGGATCGCCGACTATTTCGAGACCCTGGCCGATCACCATCTGGCGGAAAAACCAAACCGTCTGCACGACCGGGTCAAGGCGGTATACGAACTGGCCGCCCGCCACGAAGAAAAACTGGCGCGGCGCTTTATCGATTTTGCCACGGCGAAGCCGGGTATTCGGTTGATCGGACCCGACAGCGGCGATATGGGCGTCCGGGTGCCGACATTTTCCTTCGTCGTCGACGGAATCGCTTCCGGGGAAATATCGGAACGCCTGCTGGCCGACAAGGTGGCGCTGTCGAATGGGCATTTCTATGCCCGGCGGCTGGTCGAGGCGGTCGGCATCGGCGACAGCGGAGACGGCGTCGTGCGCGCCTCGATGGCCCATTATACCAGCGAGGATGATGTCGAGCGCTTGATAGCTGGTCTCGACCGAACTATATCAAGTTAAATCTGTTGATAACAGGAGCCCCCCATGACGGCGGATATCCGCGCCAGCCTGACCAAAACCAGCACCTGGACCCGGTTGATTTACATGATCCTGTTCGGCGTCGCATTCAACGTCGCCGAAATGGTCATAGCCGTTGTCGCCGTTGTGCAGTTTTTCACCGTATTGCTGGGTGGCGAAGGACCCAACAGGCGGTTGCAGGATTTCGGAGGGGCGCTTGGCGCATATCTGCGTCAGGTCATTTCCTTCCTGACTTATGAAAGCGACGAAAAGCCATTCCCGATCGGTGCCTGGCCGGAAACCATCGCAGATAATGGCAAGGTCATCAAAACTGGTTAACTGACGGCAGTACTGTAGAAACATATCCCGGCAGTCTCCGGCGTGAGGAAATATTTTGCCCAATACAGGTTAAGACGCCGCGCCGACTAGGCGCCCGGTTCCCCGCCAGATTCAGCCGTCGCGACGGGACGGTTATAGATGTCCAGATCGCCCTTACGGCGGCCGGTGATGGAGACGACGAAAATTATATGCTCGAAGCGCGCGATATCACCGCCCACCGGAGCGCCGTGATGGCGCTGCATCAAATAAATCTGGAACTGGACCAGCGGGTGCGAACCAGGACACGGGAACTGACCGACGAAGTGGCCCGCCGCAGGGAGACCGAGGAACAACTGCGCCAATCGGCCCAGCATGACAGTTTAACGGGTTTGCCCAACCGCCGATTGCTGATGGAACGGCTCGATCAGGCGATACGCCGGGCGCACCGGGACGGCAACAAAGTCGCCGTCATATTTGTCGATCTCGATGGCTTCAAGGAAGTCAACGACACCCACGGCCACGACGCCGGGGACAGGGTGCTGAAAGATATTTCGGGGCTGCTGCTCGATCAGGTCCGTGAAACCGACACCGTGGGCCGCCTGGGCGGCGATGAATTTATCATCGCCTACACCGATCTGGCGACGCCCGAAGAGGCCACGGCGCTGAGCCTACGGATCCTGGACGCATTCCAGGAACGGCAACTGCCGGGTGAAGGCCGGAAGGACAAAGTCGGCGCCAGCATCGGCATCGCCATGTACCCCGATCACGGGGATAACGGCGCCGATCTGATAATGGTCGCCGATGCCGCCATGTATGATGTGAAAAGGCGCGGCAAGAACGGGTTTGTACTGGCGTCGCCGGCGAATCGACGGTGCGGTCGGGGGCCGCTAATACCAAGGATCAATGAGCCTTTATCAGTGATCCTTGGTATAACAGGTTGATTGCCTGACCCGGTCAAACATGCTAACAGTGCATTAGTGGAGCATCACGGAAAAAGCATCACAGAATGCGTTTTTGTAGATGGGGGGGTGCAATTTGATTGGCATTCAGGAAGTATTCCTGCATTTCGGCGGGATCAAAGCGGTAGACGGGATCAGCCTGGAAATTGAAAAGGGCTCGATCACCGGCTTGATCGGCCCCAATGGCGCCGGCAAGACGACGCTGTTCAACATCATCGCCGGCTTATACGCCCCTTCGGCGGGGCGGATTACCCTGGATGGCGATGATATTGCCGGTCTCAAGCCGCACCAGTTGTTTCCCGAAGGCCTGTTGCGGACTTTTCAGATTGCCCATGAATTCTCCTCCCTGACGGTCCGCGAGAATCTGATGATGGTTCCGGGCGGACAGTCTGGTGAATCCCTGATGAACGCCCTTTTTCGCCGCGACAGGGTAAAGGCGGAAGAAGAGCAGATACGCGACAAGGCCGATGAAGTTATTGATTTTCTTAACCTGACGCACCTGGCGGACGCCCAGGCCGGCACCCTGTCGGGCGGCCAGAAAAAACTGCTGGAACTGGGCCGGACCATGATGGTCGATGCCAAGGTAGTGCTGCTTGATGAAGTGGGCGCCGGCGTAAATCGCACTCTGCTGAACGAAATCGGCGATGCCATTATCCGCCTGAACACAGAACGCGGTTATACTTTTTGCATGATCGAACACGACATGGATTTTATTTCCCGCATGTGCGATCCGGTCATCGTCATGGCCGAGGGACGGTTACTGGCGCAAGGGACCGCCGAAGAGGTGAAATCCAATGAAGAGGTAATCGAGGCGTACCTGGGAACCGGGCTGAAGAACAAGCCCGGCGCGGCCATACCATGAGCTACCTGCTCGGCAAGGAAATGAGCGGCGGCTACGGCGGCGCCGATATCCTGAAAGGCTGCACCATTGGCGTCGATAAGGGCGAAATAGCGGTCATTGTCGGGCCTAACGGGGCCGGCAAGTCGACCGCCATGAAGGCCCTGTTCGGAATGCTTGATCTGCACGATGATTGCGTCACCCTGGGCGACAAGAATATCTCCGGTCTGTCGCCGCAGGACCGGGTCAAGGAAGGCATGGCGTTCGTGCCGCAAACCAGCAATGTGTTTACTTCCATGACGGTCGAGGAAAACCTGGAAATGGGGGCTTTCATTCGCGAAGACGATTTCAGCGAAACCATGACGCATGTCTACGATCTGTTCCCGGTACTGAAGGAAAAACGCCTTCAACCGGCCGGCGAACTTTCGGGTGGGCAACGCCAGCAGGTCGCGGTTGGCCGCGCCCTGATGACCCGGCCGCAAGTGCTGATGCTGGACGAGCCGACCGCCGGGGTCTCGCCGATCGTTATGGATGAACTGTTTGACCGGATACTGGAAATCAAGAAAACCGGCGTCGCCATACTTATGGTCGAACAGAACGCCCGTCAGGCCCTGAATATAGCGGATACCGGATACGTCCTGGTGACCGGCGAAAACAAGTACACCGATACCGGGGCGGCGCTCCTTGCCAACCCGGACGTCAGACGCGCTTTTCTGGGTGGGTAATGGATATGGCGACGGATATTCTCAATGCACTGGTGCTGATTACCAATTTCGTCATTATTCCCAGCCTGGCCTATGGCGCACAACTGGCCCTGGGTGCGCTGGGCATTACCATGGTATACGCCGTTCTGCGTTTCGCCAACTTCGCACATGGCGACTTTATGGCATTTTCGGCCATGTCTACGGTGCTGATTACCTGGTGGCTGCAATCGGCCGGGATCGGCCTGGGGCCGCTGCCGACGGCCCTGCTGGCGTTGCCGCCGGCGATCCTGATCTCGATTGCCGCAGCGTTGATTATAGATCGGTCGGTATACCGGTTCTATCGCCGGAAACGCAGTGCGCCGGCAATTTTCGTGATCGCTTCGATTGGTGTGATGTACGTTTTGAACGGTGTCGTGCGCTTTATTATTGGCCCCAACGACCAGCGCTTCGCCGATGGCGAGCGGTTCATTATCAAGGCCCGCGCCTTCAAGCAAATGACCGGCCTGAACGAAGGGCTGGCGATCAAGGTCTCGCAGGGCCTGACCCTTGGTATCGCAATTATACTGGTCATTGCGCTGTTCTGGTTTCTTAACCGGACCCGCACCGGCAAGGCCATGCGGGCCTATTCCGACAACGAAGATCTGGCCCTGCTTTCGGGCATTGATCCGGAACGGGTGGTGATGGTGACGTGGATCATTACCGCCGCGCTGACAACCATCGCCGGCACTCTTTACGGGCTCGATAAAAGCTTCAAGCCGTTTACCTATTTTCAACTGCTGTTGCCGTTTTTCGCCGCCGCCATTGTTGGCGGCATCGGCCAGCCGGTGGGGGCCATTGTCGGCGGTTTCGTCGTCGCGTTCTCGGAGATATCGATTACCTATGCCTACCGGAAATTTCTTATCTATCTGGTGCCGGAAAGCTGGGCTCCCGATGGGTTGGTTCAGTTGCTCTCGACGGATTATAAATACGCCGTTTCCTTCATCATTCTGGTGATTGTCCTGCTGTTGCGACCAACCGGCATAATCAGGGGGAAAGTGATATGAGTGGTTCGCCGCGCGCCGTGCTGTCATTTTCCGTAATGGCCGTGTTGTTTCTTATCGCCGGCTTCGCCCAGTCATGGTCGCTGGCGCTGGCAATCTTCAATCTTTGCCTGATTTCGTCGGTAATGGCGCTTGGCGTAAATATCCAATGGGGCTACGCCGGGCTTTTTAATGTCGGGACCATGGGGTTTGCCGCCCTTGGCGGCGTCGCGGCGGTGCTGGTTTCAAAAGCCCCCATACCCGAAGCCTGGGCCGCCGGCGGCAGCGATCTGGCGATGGCCGGGCTGATGACCGTGGCGACTATCGCCGCCGTGGTTTTCGTTCGCTGGCGCACCGCCAAGGGGCCGATACGCGGTGTCATGCTGGCCGCGATCATAATCCTGGGATTTATCCTGATCCGGCGTTTTTTCGATCCGGCGGTCGCCGCCATCGAGGCGGTCAATCCGGCCAACGAGGGTTATCTGGGCGGCCTGGGCCTGCCTATTCTGTTTTCCTGGGCGGTCGGCGGCGTCTTCGCCGCCGGGGCCGCGTGGATCGTCGGCAAGGTCGCCCTGGGCCTGCGTTCCGATTATCTGGCCATCGCCACGCTGGGAATTTCGGAAATCATTATCGCCATAATCAAAAATGAAGACTGGCTGACCCGCGGCGTCAAGAACGTTTCCGGATTGCCCCGCCCCGTTCCCTATGAAATAGACCTGCAACAGGCGGAGTGGTTCATCGGTGGCGTCAAATGGCTTAACGAAAGCACCCTGGCCGCCGTTTCCGGCGCCGAACGCGCCGGCCTGCTGAATTCTCTTGTAATCAGTAGTTCCGGTATTTTCGTGAAGCTCTGCTATTCGGCTTTGTTTTTAGTCGTTCTGGTTATCATTTTCACGCTTAGCAAGCGGGCGCTGGATTCGCCGTGGGGCCGCATGATGCGGGCCATTCGTGACAACGAGGTATCGGCCAACGCCATGGGCAAAAATATTACCGGTCGTCATCTACAGGTATTCATTGTCGGCTCGGCGGTGGTCGGCATCGCCGGCGCCATGCTGACAACGCTGGACGGGCAGTTGACGCCGGGTTCGTACAACCCGCTGCGCTTCACCTTTCTGATCTGGGTAATGGTCATCATCGGCGGTTCCGGCAACAACCTGGGCGCGGTGCTCGGTGGCTTTGTTATCTGGTTCTTCTGGATCGAAGCGGAAACCATCGGGGTGTGGTTTATTGATTTTGCGACAAGCTGGATGGATGGCGCTAATCCGGTCCGTCTGCACCTGATGAACACCGCCCAACATATGCGATTATTGATAATGGGGTTGGTGTTATTGCTGGTTATGCGGTTTAATCCGGGAGGACTTTTGCCCGAGACGACGAAACGCGTCGGCGGACAAAAATAACAACTTAATCAGCGATTAGAGTTTAACAACGGAGGATATAATGAAAAAACTACTCTTGGCGTCAACCATTCTGGCCGCTACGGCCGGGCAGGCGATGGCCGCCGACATTAATGTCGGCATTCTTCTTGGCTTTACCGGCCCCATTGAATCGATGACCCCGGACATGGCGACCTCGGCGGAGCTGGCCTTCAAGGAGGCATCCGATTCCGGCCAATTGCTGGGTGGCAGTAAAATCATACCGATCAGGGCCGATTCCACCTGCGTCGATTCGGCGGCGGCGACTGCGGCGGCCGAAAAACTGGTGACTTCCGACAATGTCGCGGCGATCATGGGGGCGGACTGCTCCGGTGTGACCGGCGCCGTGGCCAATAATGTGGCGGTGCCAAACGGCGTCGTTATGGTCTCTCCCTCGGCGACCTCGCCCGGGTTAACGGCGTTGAAGGACAAAGGCTACTTCTTCCGTACCGCCCCTTCCGACGCCCGTCAGGGTGAAGTCCTGGCCGATATCCTGAAAAGCCGCAACATCATGGAAACGGCCATCAGCTATACCAATAATGATTATGGCAAAGGTCTCGCCGAATCATTCACCGCCGCTTTCAAGGCTCTGGGTGGCAAGGTTTCCATGACCACCGCCCACGAAGACGGCAAAGCCGATTACTCGGCGGAAGTCGGCGCCCTGGCGGCGTCCGGTTCCAAATATCTGGCGGTGTTCGGATATGCCGATCAGGGCGGCAAGGGGATCATTCAGGCGTCCCTCGATTCCGGCGCCTTTGAGCATTTCATCCTTGGCGACGGCATGATCAGCGACACCCTGACGAAAGGTATCGGTAAAGACCTGAATGGCGCAATCGGCACCCTGCCCGGTGGCGCCGGCAAGGCAGCCGATATATTCAAGGCCATGTCCGGCAAGGCCGGCATCAAGGTGGGCGGTCCATTCACCGGCCAGTCATATGACGCGGCGGCGCTGATTTCGCTAGCCATGCAGGCTGCCGGCTCTGCCGACCGCGCCGCCATCAAGTCGAAAATGATGATGGTCGCCAACGCTCCCGGCGTAAAAATCATGCCGGGCGAAATCGCCAAGGCCCTGAAAATCCTGAAGGATGGCGGCGATGTCGATTATGTGGGTGCTACCAACGTCGAATTCAACAAGATCGGCGAGGTGCTTGGCAGCTACAAGGAACTTGAAGTTGTGAACGGTGAGTACAAAACCATCAAGATTCGCTAAGAATTGGCGCAAACCGCCCTTGTTCAGGGACGGTTTGCACCAACGTCAATAAGGCGGACAGCCGGGCGACGTTATCGCGTCGTCCGGCTGTTTTTTTGTTTTGCCGGCGGCGGCGGCGGTGGTGGCGGCTGTTCATCATCATCGAAAAGAATACGGTAGGCGGCTCCTTCCATATCGTCGTACTGGCCCGATTTCAAAGCCCACAGGAAGGCCGCCAGGGCTATTCCGCCGAGCAGCAGGGCGATCGGAATCAGGTACACCAGTATATCCATTGCGATTATTTATACCTGTTTAGTCTGAGCGCGTTTAAAATTACTACCAGCGACGATGACGACATCGCCACCGCCGCTACCAGCGGGCTGACATATCCGGCCATCGCCAGCGGGATGGTCACGACATTATAGACCAGCGACAGGCCGATATTCTGTTTAACCAGCAATTCGGCCCGGCGGGCCAGCCGCAGGGTTTCGGCTACCGGCGCCAGCCGTTCGCCCTGGAAAATCACATCGGCGGCATTCTGGCTCAAATCGGCGGCGCTCGACGGCGACATCGAAACCCAGGCCGCCGCCAGCGCCGGGGCGTCGTTAAGGCCATCGCCGACCATCAGCGGGTGCTGTCCCTGCGCCTGTAACTCTTCCAGGCGCCGGACTTTTTCCGCCGGTGACACGGCGGCCCGCCAGACCGTTAAATCGACCGACCGGGCGGTTCGGGCGACCACAGCGGCGGTGTCCCCGGATAATAATTCTGGCCGGTAGCCATCCGCCGCAAGTCGGGCGATTGTGGCGGCGGCGTCTTCGCGCAAGGTATCCGTAAATATAAACTGGCGGGCCGGATGCCCAGGCCGCGACAGCCATATCTCGGGATTTTCCGTTGGCGGGGCATCTTCGGCGCCGCACCACTGCCGACGGCCAAGCCGAATTTCTCCCTGCGCCGTCGCCAAACTCAGCCCAAAGCCCGGAACTTCCCGTACCCCGGATTTAGCCGAAGGTTTGGCGGTGGCCCGCACCAGGGCCCTGGCCAGGGGATGTTTGCTGGCCATGGCCAACGACCCGGCCAGCCGCAAATCATCATCATCATCGTCGATATTGTTCCGGATCAGTTCCGGGCGACCGGTGGTCAGGGTCCCGGTTTTGTCGAACACTATTTTGTCGGCCCCGGCCAGACGTTCCAGCGCGCTTCCCGATTTCAGCAACACGCCGCGTTGAAACAGGCGACCGCTGGCGACGACCTGCACCGTCGGCACGGCCAGGGCCATGGCGCACGGGCAGGTGATGATTAACACCGCCACGGCATACAGCAAGGCTTGCTGCCAGTCGATACCGCCGAACACCAGCCAGCCGGCAAAGGTCAGCAACGCCATGATATGGACAACCGGCGCATACAAACGCGCAATACGGTCGGCCAGCATGACGTGGCGGGAACGGGATTGTTCGCTGTCTTCCATCAGGCGAACCATGCCGGCAAGCAGGGTGTCTTCACCGCAGGCGCTGACCCTGATTTTCAGCGGTCCGGAAATATTCAACGTTCCGGCCTGTACGGAATCACCGGCATGGATCGCCTGGGGGATGGTTTCGCCGCAGATCAGCGAGCGATCGACCTCGCTGTCGCCTTCGATTACATCGCCATC
>CAZZKE010000010.1:32394-60685 GCA_964655005.1 uncultured Thalassospiraceae bacterium
CGCCGCAGATCAGCGAGCGATCGACCTCGCTGTCGCCTTCGATTACATCGCCATCGACGGCGATGCGTTCGCCGGCGGCCACAAATACCGTCATCCCCGTTTCGATACGATCCTGGTTTAAGAGTATCCGGCTGCCGTCGGGTTCGATAACGGTCACCGCCGAGGCCGAAAGCGCCAGCAGATGTTCGCCGACGGATCTGGCCCGCCCGCGCGCCCGAAGATCCAGGTATCGTCCGATCAGCAGGAAAAACAGCAGCGCCAGCACCGAATCGAAATAGACCCGTTCCGAGCCCCGCATCGTTTCCAGCAGGCTCATCCCGGCGGTCAGGATCAGGGCCAGTGATATCGGCACATCCATATTCATGTGGCCATTACGGAGCGCCGCCAGGGCCGGGCGGAAAAAATGCTGGCCGGCATAGGCCGTTGCCGGCAGGGCGATTACCGCCGACAGCCAGTGCATCAGGCTGCGGGTCGAAGGCCCCATGTCCTCGCCGACCCCGGACCACACCGATACCGACAGCAGCATGACATTGCCGGCGGCGAAACCGGCGACGGCGACCGCCCTGAGCAGGATTTTTTGCCGCCGCGCGGTTTCCTGTTCCAGCAATACCGGATCGTAAGGCGCCAGGCGATACCCGAGCGCGGTGATCGAGGCGACCAGATCGCCGGCCGTGGCCTCGCCGGTTCGCCACTTAAGAACCAGTCGGCGGGTGGTCATGTTCAGTCGCGCCGAATGTACGCCGGGCATACGCGCCAGCACGTTTTCGATTAGCCACACGCAGGCGGCGCAATGCAGGCCGCCAACCATCAGGTGCAGCACCGACAAGCCGTCGCCGCCGTCGCGAACATAGGCGGCATAGTTTCGCGGGCGTTCGTCTTCACTGGGACGGAGCGGCGCGGCTTCCGGGTCGAGCTTCCGCTGAAGGTAATATTTTTCGAGACCCAGGCCGCTGACTATCTCGTGGGCGGCCTGACACCCGCGGCAACAAAACCCGGCATCACCGGTGCTATCAGCCGGGATGTCGAGGCCGCAGTGCAGGCAGTCATTCATAATTTCACGGCGTTATGATCCGTTCGACACGTTGGAAAATATCGTCGCCGCGCCGGGCCACCACGCGCATGTCCCAGACGCCGGGCAGGGGCAGGGTAAAGGGTATTTGGTAGGCGCCGTCGCCACCGGGTGTGGCCGCGAATTCCCGGTCAAAGCCTTCACGGGTCGGGCGGATGGCGAACAGCTTGATCTTCAGGGCGACTAAAGGATCGCCGTCACGGTTAAAAAATTTAACGCCGACAACGCCAGAATCAGGGCCACTGAATGTAGTTTCGAACTGCATCCGCCAGCCCAGCTCCCGCTGCCGGCGGGCGCCTTCGAGATTGCGGTTATAGGCCAGTCCCTTTACGAAAGACTGTTTTGTTTCGAGTCCCGTCCAGGTGCTTAGCGCAAAGTAGACCAACGCCGAATTGGCGGCCAGCATAATGGAAAAACCGCCGATGATTACCCAAAGCGCCGTTCGGGAGGCTCTCGCTGAACTATCGCTCAATTTACTATTCATTGGATTTTCGGCCCATAGAAGAAGGTTTCCTCCCAGGCGTCGTCGCCGGTCGTCAAATCGGTAAGGACAAATTTCATCTCGGTCTTTTCGGCGGACAGATCGCCAACGGGAGCCCGCACGAAGACGCGGAAAGTTCCAACGGCATCGGCCTTAACCGGCAATTCGACGGCTATGGCGCCATTCTTTTCGATGCCGATAACCCTGATATCGGCATTCTTTATGCCGACCAGACGAAGCCTGAAAGTCCTGTTCTGTCGTTTCATATTCAGGACTTTAAGGGTATAGCCGTTGCGGATGTCGCCATCGGAAAGCCGCACAAACAGGGGGCTGCGGTCTCGCTGCAAATTAATTTCGAGGTTGGCCCGGGTATACAGGCCCAATACCATGGCGGCCAAAATAGCGGTCAGGAACACCGCGTAGGCGACGGTGCGGGTTCGCACCAAATTAAATTTGGTCGGCTTGCCTTCGGCCCGGTCATTCATGTTGGCGATGGAATCATAGCGGATCAGGTTGTCGGGACGGCCAAGCTTGGTCATTACCGAATTGCAGGCATCGATGCACAGGGCGCAGCCGATGCACTGCATTTGCTGGCCATCGCGGATATCTATACCGGTTGGGCAGACGCTGACGCACAGGTCGCAATCGACACAATCGCCCAGTTCCAGCAGATTTTTCCGGCGGGCCTTGCCGCGCGGCTCGCCGCGCCAGTCCTCGTAGGTTACCAGCAAGGTGTGTTCATCGAACATGGCGCCCTGAAAGCGTGGCCACGGGCACATGTAAAGACACACTTGCTCTCGCGCAAGGCCGCCAAGAAGGTAAGTGGTGGCCGTAAAGATAGCGGTGAACGTATAGACCGTCATCGACGATTGGCCGGTAAAAAATTCGACGACCAGGGTTGGCGCATTGACGAAGTACATGATCCAGGCGCCGCCGGTGAGCAGCGAAATCAGCAGCCACACCGCATGCTTGAGTGTCCGTCGCCATAGTTTATCGAAAGTATAGGGTTGCCCGTCCAGCTTGATCTGCTTGTTGCGGTCGCCCTCGATAAAGCGTTCGACCAGCATGAACAGGTCCGTCCATACGGTCTGCGGGCAGGTGAAGCCGCACCACACACGCCCGAATAACGCGGTCACGAAGAACAGTCCGATAGCGCCCAGGATCAAAAGGCCGGTTAAATAATAAATTTCCTGGGGCCATATTTCGACATCGAACAAAAACAGCCTGCGGTTCGCCATATCGGCCAGCAAGGCCTGGTCAGGCATGCCCGGGCCGCGATCCCAGCGCAGCCACGGCAATCCGTAATACAGCCCAAGCAGAACGGCCATAGTCAGCCATTTGAACTTTCGGAAGGCGCCGTCAATCCGTTTCGGGTGAATCTTGGTACGGGAGGCGTAAAGCGGCTGTTCCGGGGGCGGCGTATCGATATCCACAATCTTTATGGGGCGTTTTTTTTTATCAACCATGGTGGTGCCGGTTATTGTCCTTCAGGATTGAATAAGACAAAGAAGATCACGCATCGAATCGCGACCTCCCCTGTGATAGACAAGATTTCGTCCGCGACGAATAGAGCCTTACTGGCCGCCCCCAAGCGAATAAACGTAAAGGGCGACCTGCTTGACACTGATATCGCCAAGACGATCAATCCAGGCCGGCATGACGCCGTGCCGGGGCTTGGTTATTTGCGCCGTAATGGCCGCTTCGGTGTTGCCGTAAAAGGATATGCCGTCGGTCAGGTTGGGCGCCCCCAAATCGGTCGATCCCTTGCCATCCTCGCCGTGGCAGGCGGTGCACTGTTCGGCGAACAGGGGAGCGCCACGACTGGCGGCGGCGGCGTCAGCGGGACTGCCGGACAGGGACAATACATATTGGGCAACATCGCCAATTTGTTTGCGGTCCAGCATCTCGTCGCCCAGGAAATTGGGCATTTCGTTTTCACGGGCGTCGTCGTTGCCGGAACGGATACCGTATTTGACCGTGGTGTAGATATCTTCCTTGGTCCCGCCCCACAGCCAGTCATCATCCGCGAGGATCGGAAAGCCCGGCCTGCCGGAACCTGCGGCGCCATGACAGGCGGCGCAGTTTTCGGCAAAAATAGATTTACCGCCGGCCATGGCGTAATTCATCAGTTGCTGGTCCTGGCCAATTTCATCGATGCCCATGGCGGCGAACCTGTCGCTCCAGACCGACCGGCTTTTCTTCTGTTCGATAAGGTCCTGAACAAGGGCGGCGCGCGACGAATAACCCAGCAGGCCCTTGGTGTAGCCGGAAATACCCGGCCACGCCGGGTACAGCAGCCAATAAACCACGGCGAACAGGATGCATGCGTACATGGTGTAAAGCCACCACTTGGGCATGGGCGTGTTCAGTTCCTTGATGCCGTCCCATTCATGGCCGGTGGTTTCCTGGCCGCTAAGCGGATCTATTTCCACATTTGCCATGATTCAAGCTCCGTTTTTGTCATCCTTGAAGATGATATCGCCGTCATCTTCGAAGCGTTTCTTGTTGCCCGGCAGATAGGCCCACGCGACAATGCCGATGAACAGCAGCGTCATCCATACAACCCAGGTCGACCGGGCGAATTCGTACAGTTCCTGCAACGCCATGTTTGCCTCCTACCGGTTGGACATTTCGGGCTTATAGGTCGTGAAATCGACCATTCGTCCCAGTATTTGCAGGTAGGCAATCAGGGCGTCCAGTTCGGTTACCCGGTCCGGGTCGCCATCAAAATCACCGATGGCGGCCTTCGGATAACGCGCCAGGAAGGCATCGACATCGCCATTTTCGCCGTTTGCCTGGACCGCTATGTCGTTCAGCGCGCTGCTAACCTGATCGTCGCTATAAGGCACGCCGACCATCCTCAGGGTCAGCAGGTGATCGCGAATATTGAGATACGCCAGTTCCCGGTCGGCCATGAAGGAATATCCGGGCATGATCGATTCCGGAACGACACTGCGCGGATCTTTCAAGTGCGCCGCATGCCAGTCGTTGGAATATTTGCCGCCGACTCGCGCCAAATCCGGCCCGGTACGCTTGGAACCCCACTGGAAAGGATGGTCGTACATACTTTCCGCCGCCAGGGAATAATTGCCGTAGCGTTCCTTTTCATCACGGAACGGGCGAATCATCTGGCTGTGGCACAAATAACAGCCCTCGCGCACATATATATTGCGGCCAAGCTGTTCCAGCGGCGAATAAGGGCGGACGCCATCGACCTTTTCGATGGTGCTGTCCAGGGTGTAAAGCGGGACGATCTCGACCAGGCCGCCAATGGAAATAGTCACCAGAATCGCGGCGATCAGAAGGATGACATTTTTTTCAAGTAATTGTTGCATTGCCTTTTCCCTTATCCCCTGGCGCCGGCCGTCGCCGGGGCGCCGTCCATGGCCGGCTCGTCACGGATATGCCCCTTCATGGTCCGGACCAGATTGTAGGCCATCAGGATCGCACCCGACAGGAACAGGATGCCGCCGGTGCCCCGGATCAGGTAATAGGGATGCATGGCCTCGACCGATTCGATGAACGAATATTGCAGGAAGCCCAGTTCATCGTAGGACCGCCACATCAGCCCCTGCATTATGCCCGATACCCACATGGACGAGATGTAAAGCACGATGCCGATCGTCGACAGCCAGAAATGGGTGTTGACCAGGCGCAGCGAATACAGCCGTTCGCGGTTCCACAGCTTGGGCACGAAAAAGTACAGTGCGCCAAATGTAATCAGGGCGTTCCAGCCGAGCGCGCCGGAATGTACGTGGCCGATGGTCCAGTCGGTATAGTGGCTAAGCGCGTTAACCGCCTTGATCGACATCAGCGGGCCTTCGAAGGTGCTCATGCCATAAAAGCCGACGGAGGTCACCAGGAAGCGCAGGACCGGGTCGGTGCGCAGCTTGTCCCAGGCCCCCGACAGGGTCATGAAACCGTTTATCATACCGCCCCACGACGGCATCCACAGCATCACCGAAAACGTCATGCCCAGGGTCTGCGCCCAATCGGGCAGGGCGGTGTAGTGCAGGTGATGCGGCCCGGCCCATACATACAGGAAGCTGATTGCCCAGAAATGCACCACCGACAGGCGGTAGGAATAGACCGGCCGGTTGGCCTGTTTGGGGATCAGATAATACATCATGCCAAGGAACCCGGCGGTCAGCAGGAAGCCGACGGCGTTATGGCCGTACCACCACTGGGTCATGGCGTCCTGGACGCCGCTCCACAGGATATAGCTCTTGGCCCCGGTGAAAGACACCGGCACCGCCAGATTATTGACGATATGCAGCATGGCGATGGTAATGATGAAGGCCAGATAGAACCAGTTGGCGACGTAAATATGAGATTCCCTGCGGATGTACACGGTGCCCGCGAAAATCACCAGATAGGCCACCCAGACAATCGTCAGCCACAGGTCGATGAACCATTCCGGTTCGGCGTATTCCTTGCTTTGGGAATATCCCAGCACGTAACTGACCGCCGCCATGACGATAAACAGCTGATAGCCCCAGAACACGAAATGCGCCAGTCCGGAACCACCGAACAGCGCCACCCGACCGGTCCGCTGTACGATGTATAACGACGAGCCAATCAGGATGTTGCCGCCGAAGGCGAACACAACCGCCGAGGTGTGGACCGGACGCAGCCGCCCGAAAGAAGTCCATTCCAGATCCAGGTTAAGCGCCGGAAAGGCCAGTTGGAAGGCGATTATGACACCGACCAGCATGCCGATAACGCCCCAGAAGATCGTCGCGACGATAAATTTCCGGATAGCCTCGTCGTGGTATGCAGGTATAGCGAGCGCTGGCGTTGCGGGACCGTTTTGATCGGTCATTGTTAGGCTCCGTTTTTGGCGTTCCTATGGGGGTTCAAGCCGTTAGTCGTAAATACACAATACTTTCTGTAAAACATCCGGGCGGATAATTCAAGTAAGTTAGAATAAGAATACTTATACCAAATAGCACTAATCTAATTACCCGTGAGGATCGCCTCGATGGCCCGCCAGCAAGGCCGTCCCCATGGGGCCTGTAGTAGTTCAGATTGGTATTATTGCCCGAAAAGCCATATTTATTTTCGGTTCGATGGAAGAAACTTGGAGAGCCCCGGCATGACCGAACAGGACCTGATCTATTTGCTGGAGGCGGGGTACGCCCAATGCAAGGCGGCGGCTATCGGCAACGGCGGCGCCATTGGCTCGCTGTTTATCGCCGGACTGGCCGGCGGCGTTACCCATTGTATGGGCATGTGCGGCCCCTTTGTGCTGTCCCAGGTAACGGTGCGCCTGCAAGGCAAACCGGCGGCGACGATGACCGAAATGCACCGCCTGACCGGGGCGGCGCTGGCCCCGTACCATCTGGGCCGGCTGACCACCTATATGGTTCTGGGCGCCGCCGCGGCGTTACTTTCCGGCGGCGTCATCGCGTTTAGCGGGGTTCGATATCTGGCCGCCGCCCTGCTGGTTTTCGCCGCCGTGTTTTTTCTTGCTTACGCCGCCCGCAGCCTGAAGGTGCCCTTGCCCGCTTTTTTTGGGAACAGGTCATCCGGATCAATTGGATTGCTCGGCCGCCTGACTCGCCCGCTGCTTGACCGCCCGACCGGCTGGCGCGGTTACGGGCTAGGTCTGGCGCTGGGTTTTTTGCCGTGCGGATTGCTGTATGGGGCGTTGGCGGCGGCGGCCTCTACCGGCGATCCTTTGGCCGGCGCCATGGGCATGGCCGCGTTCGCGTTCGGCACCATGCCGGCCCTGCTCGCCGTAGGTTTGATCGGGCGCCTGGCGGCGGTTCGATGGAATGCCGTGATGGCCGGAATCGGTCCGGCACTGCTGCTGGCCAACGGCGGCTTTCTGCTGCTTATGGCGTGGCGGACGCTCGGCCTGTAGTGATCCCCAGAAAGTTTTCGATCAGCCGTAAACCGTTTGCCGTTTCGGTGAATTTTTCGGCTATTTCCGGGTGGGAAACCCGCCATCCGGCGGCCATGGCCAGAACCGTCGCTTCGGGGTGGAACTGGGTCGAATACCAACCGCCGCCATGATCCAGGGCGGCGACACCGGCCCGCCGGTGACCGGCTAAAAGTCCGGCGCCGCCGGGGACTTCCGCGACGTGTTCCTGATTGCTGAAATGAAATTCCGCGGTTGGCCCGAAGCCCGCGAACAACGGCGAGGCCAGGCCGTCTTCGTTCAGGCTTACCGATTCGGTGCCGGCGATAAATCCGCCCGGCAATTTTTCCACCGCCGCACCCGCCGAATGACAGATCATCTGGTGGCCGCCGCAGATGGCCAGCAGTGGTTTTTCGCTGCTGCGGAGTTTATCCAGCCAGCGGTATATTTCGGTCTGCCAGGAAAAACCGTCATGGATTGAATTGTAACTGCCGCCCAGGATGAAGGCGTCGCCGTCGCCGGGGTCGGGAACCGCTTCGCCTTCGGCGGCCCGGTAGCCACGGATCGAAACCCCCGGCAGATAACCGAACGCGTTTTCGAACCACACACATTCGTTGTCGCCGCCGTCCAGGCCGGCATATTCCGAACGGTCGTAAGAGCCCGGCTCGCCCAGGATGGATATGAAACAAAGCCTCATTTTCTGCTTTCACGCACTACCGGGCGGAAGATCGCCATCGACGCCAACCGCCATACTTTCAGGGAAAGATGAAATCTGCAATATTGAGGTCGTAAATAATCCGGGAGAATGATCTTGGTGACGGACGATAACATCTATGAACGGGACTTGCAGAAGCGTCCGGCGAATTTCCGACCGCTATCGCCGGTCAGTTTCCTGGACTGGGCGGCGCGGGTCTACCCGGACAAGACGGCGGTGATCCATGGTGGCCTCAGGTACACCTGGCGGCAGTTTCGGGGGCGCTGCAACAGGCTGGCCGGGGCCTTGCAAAAACGCGGCATCGGTCCCGGCGATACGGTCTCGGTGATGTCGCCCAACACGCCGGCCATGCTGGAAGCCCATTACGGCATTCCGATGTCGGGCGCCGTGCTCAATGCCCTGAATTTCCGGCTCGACGCCCCGACCCTGGCCTTCATCCTGGAACACGGCGAAGCCAAAATGCTGATTACCGACTGGGAATTTTCCGCCGTCGTCAAGGAAGCCTTGCGAATCCTTGACCGCCGGATCGCCGTTATCGACATTGACGACCCGCTGGCCGATGGCGGCGAGTTGATCGGCGAGACCGACTACGAGGCATTCCTGGCCGAGGGCGACGACGGATTCCGGTGGATACCGCCCGAAGATGAATGGCAGGCGATCGCGCTTAACTACACCTCGGGCACCACCGGCAATCCCAAGGGAGTCGTCTATCACCATCGCGGTGCGTTCCTGAACGCCATGGGCAACGCCCTGGTGTTCGGGCTGGATCATCGTTCGGTTTATCTGTGGACCCTGCCGATGTTCCACTGCAACGGCTGGACCTATACCTGGGCGGTGACGGCGGTCGGCGGAACGCATGTCTGCCTGCGCGAAACCGATCCTGGAAAAATATACCCGGCGATCCGTGACCACCGGGTCACTCATATGTGTGGGGCGCCGATTGTCTTGAACGCGCTGGCCCACGCGCCCGACGATATCAAGGTCGGCTTCGAACATACGGTAGAGGTCGCCACCGGCGGCGCCGCGCCGCCCAGCGCGGTGATCGCCGCCATGGAGCGTCTGGGTTTTCGCATTACCCATTTATATGGCCTGACCGAAAGTTACGGCCCGGCCGCCTATTGCGCCTGGCAGGACGACTGGGACATCCTGGACCCGGACGGCAAGGCGCGAAGGATGTCCCGCCAGGGGGTGCGCTATCCGACCATGTTCGATCAGGACGTTATCGACCCGGAAACCATGCGGGCGGTCCCCGCCGACGGCAAGACCATGGGCGAACTTATGCTGACCGGCAACACGGTCATGAAGGGCTATCTGAAAAACCCCGAGGCCTCGGAAACGGCGCTGGCCGGCGGCTGGTTTCACACCGGCGATTTGGGGGTGGTGCATCCGGACGGCTATGTCGAAATCAAGGACCGTTCGAAAGACATCATAATTTCCGGCGGCGAGAATATCTCATCGCTGGAAATCGAGGAATGCCTGTATCGGCACCCCCTGGTCATGGAAGCCGCCGTGGTCGCCGCGCCGGATGAAAAATGGGGCGAAACGCCGTGCGCCTTCGTCACCGCCAAACCGGGCAGCGAATCCGCGATCGGCGAAGCCGACCTGATTGCGTGGTGCCGCGATAACATGGCCCACTTCAAGACGCCGGGCAAAATAGTCTTCGGCCCGCTGCCGAAAACCTCGACCGGGAAAATTCAGAAGTACCTGCTGCGCCGGCGGGCCGGCGGCGGCGATCACGGCCAGGCTTAGCCGCAGTATTAATTGTTTACCGGGTCGGGCGGATATGACCGCGTCTCGCCGCCGACCGAACGGGTGAAAACAAAAATGCCGTCTTTGACGTTGCGGATAACGGCGATATCCGGAAGTTCATCGACAAACATCGTGGCGGCGGCGGGATTGAATTCCAGGGCTACCTGATGATTGAAGCCGCGCTGGATATGGCACGGGATACCACGCCAGACGCCGGAGATCGGGCGGTGTACATGGCCGAAAATCATCAGGTCCGGCAGGCGCCGTTGCAGCACTTCCCAAAGCGGCTCGGAATCCCTGAGCATGATCGCGTCCATGGCGGGTATGCCCAGTTCGAAGGGTGGATGATGGTTGGCGACAATTAACCGTTTGGCGGCCGGTGTGGCGGCAATTTCGGCGTCCAGCCAACGCAATCGCGTCTCGCATAACCGACCGATATGATCGCCGGGAACGTCGTTCAGGGAATCCAGGCAGAGAATTCGGGCAACATCGCTTTCCAGCACAAACTGGAAAAAACCGCCTTCGATTTCGGGTGTGTCGGGAAAGACTTCGCGAAACGGCGCCCGGCTATCGTGGTTGCCCATCATCAGGAAAACCGGAATTGCAAGCGGCGCCAGGGCCTCTTTCAGCATTTCGTAGGAAGCCTTGTCGCCATAGTGGGTCAGGTCGCCGGTGGCCAGCACGAATTCGGCGTCGCCGTGGTCGGCATTAATCAGCCGGACGCCGCCGTCCAGGCGGTCGGAAGGCTTCATGCCATATAGCGACTCGCCGCCGGGGACCAGGTGGGTATCGGTAATCTGAATAAAGTTCATGGCCGTTTTTCTTCTGAAATGGTGGAAAAATACCGGGGAGCGGCGAGGCGCCACCCCCCGGCAAGGTCTTGATCGTCAGTTTTTAGGCATCAGGTCGTTAACTTCCGCCACCAGTTCTTCCTGCACATCTTTCATGTTGTCCTTGTCACCGACGACGATGCCTTCGATGCCGTCGTAGATAACCTGGGTGATGGCCAGTCCGTTGTCGCCGGGATAGGCCAGCCAGTCACGCAACAAAGGCAACTGGCGAACCGCCGTTTCCTTGTTCGGGTTGCGCTTGTAGAAATCCGCCAGAATAATTTCGTTGGCGGCCTTGTTCGGCGGCATATAGCCGGTGGTTTCGGCGACCGCTGCGGCGCCGACGCCGGAAGTGATGAATTTAATGAATGTCCAGGCGGCGGCCAGACGTTCCGGGTCCTTGGAGGTCGATACCAGCAGGGCGGCGTTGCCACCCGCCGGCAGTCCCTTCGGGCTACCGTCGATGCCCGGGAACTCGTTGGTTTTTAGTTCGAAATCGCCCTTGGCGCGTTCGACGGAGCCAAGCGCCGAAGTCGACCAGAACATCATGCCGATTTCGCCGGCGGAAAATGCCGCCAGAGCGTCTTTCCACGACAGGTTCTGCATTTCACAACCCCGGAAGATTTTCTTCATGGTATTCAGGGCGATCAGGCCTTCCTTGCCGTCGAAGTTGACTTTGCGGTTTTCGATGATCGGCTTGTCCTGGCTCCACATCAGCGCTTGCATGAACCAGTTGCCGGTAATGTTCCAGCCCCAGAATAACGGGTTTTTAACGCCGTTGGCCTTCATCTTGCGGCACATGCCGACGACTTCCTCCCAGGTTTCCGGCAGCTTGTCGGTGCCTGATTTTCGGACCAGATCCATGTTGTAATAGCCGACCGGCAGCGATACCGAGAACGGCAGTCCATAAACCTTGCCATTGAAGGTGGACAGCGACAGCATTGCCTTGTGGTAACCTTCCTTGGTGAAATTGGCTTCCTTGGCGATGAACGGTTCGAGCGATCTGGCGATACCCTTATCGACCAGAATGGCCTGACGGTTCAGGCCCTGCATGGTTACGTCCGGCAGGTTGCCGGAGACCGCCTCGCGCAGGATGATATTGGCGCCTTCTTCATAGTTTTCGTAGCTGGCCCGAAATTTCACCTGAATATCCGGATGCGCCTTCTTGAAATCCTTCATGATTTTCTCGTAAGTCACATCGAAAAGATGGCTGTACGGGTATCCGACTTCGATTTCGACGGCCAGCGTCGGCGTCGTATACAAGACCGCCGCCGCGGCCAGGGAAAGTATGCGTTTCATTGGTGTTTGCTCCACTTGTTAAAATTCGTTCGTTGAACCAAGGGCCGGGGCCGTCTCGGCGGCCTGCCGACCCATCTCACACCCCGTGTTTCGGGGATTTCACGGCGCCCGTTTCCGGGCGGTCTATTTCATGCCGGTCAAGGTGATGCCTTCGATAAATCGCCTTTGAGCCAGCAGGAAGGCGATAATCAGGGGGGTCACGATAACCGTCGCCGTCGCCATCATCGGCCCCCAGTCCGAACCATCCGAGCCGCCCCGGAACTCGCGCATGCCCAGGGGCGGCGTATACAGGTCGCGATTTCCGGTAATGGCGAAACGGGGCCAGAAATAATCGTTCCAATGGGCCACCACCGAGAAAATGGCGAACGCCAGCAAGGCCGGTATCGCCGTCGGCAACATGACTTTCCAGATGATTCCAAATTCGGTCATGCCGTCCATGCGCGCCGCGTCGATCAGGTCATCGGGCACGGTCATGAAAAATTGCCGCATGAGAAATATGCCGAACACCGATATCGTCCAGGGGATGATGAGCGATGCGTAGGTATCGGTCAGGCCGGCCTTCGCCAGCATGATGTATATCGGCAGCGCGATGGCGTGGACCGGGATCAACAGGCAGAACATGACCATGGCGAAGACGAAATCCCGGCCCCAAAACCGGAGCTTCGAGAGCGCGTAAGCGCAGGGCAGGGCGACAACCACCTGGATCAGAAAAATTGATGCGGTAACGATCAGGCCGTTGAGAAGGTACCTTAGCAGCGGCGCCTTCTTGAAGGCCTGGGTGTAATTGAAAATGAACGGTGTTTTCAGGCACGCAGGCTTCGGATTACCCAGCTTGACGCAGTATTCGTCGACCACTTTTTCCTGGGTGCCGAAATATCCACCGGTGTTGGTTTCTATTTCCTTTTGCGATTTCAGCGAATAACTGGTCATCACGTAGAACGGCAGGATGACGATCAGCGCGCCGATAATAAGGACGGCGTGTTTAAGCGCTTCGCGAAATGGAAATGATTGTCCGGTCATGAGTAATGAACCTTCCGTTCGACAAGATGGCGCTGGATCAGGGTCAAAATCAGGACGAACGCCATGAAAACGACGGTAATCGCCGAACCCATGCCAATCAGGTTCTGCTTGACCCCTTTTTCGAAGATTGCGTACATCATCACGTAGGTGCTCTTGGACGGCCCGCCTTTGGTGATCGCATCGACCGTGTCGAAGACCTGAAATGAACGAATCGTGGTGATGGTGGCGACGAAGACGGTGGTTGGCCCGAGCGCCGGCCAGGTCACCAGCCGGAACCGGTCCCAGCCCGATATGGCGCCATCCATTTCGGCGGCGTTGTACAGTTCGCGCGGCGCCGATGTCAGGCCGGCCAGATACAGCACCATGTTGAAGCCGAAGGCCTGCCAGATGCCGATGAAGCTGATGGTCCACATGGTGTACTTCTTGTCGCCGAACCACAGTGGAAAATTCCCCCGGCAACCGGCGGCATACCAGCTTTTCGAACTATCCACCCACGGCAGCCAGGCCCAGCTGAACAGGTCTTCAAGCCAGGTTCCACATCCGGACATCAGCGTCTTGTTGACAATGCCGACGGTCGGGTGAAGCAAAAATTCCCAGACGATGGCCATGGCCAGCAGGGCCGCCATTACCGGCAGGAAATAAATCGTCTTGTATATATCCCCGAAGCGCTTCACGGAGTTAATCAGCAGCGCCGCGCCCAGGCCCAGCCCGATTGACATCGGCACCACGACCAAAACGTAAGTCGAACTGGCCCACAGCATCTTGGTATAGGTGGAATGATTGACCATCCGGGCGTAATTCTTCAGCCCCACCCAGTTCAGCCCGGGGTTTCCCAGGGAATAATCGGTGAATGACAGCCCGGCGGCGATAAATACCGGTACGATCAGGATCAGAACCATCAGGATCAGGGCCGGTGCGATAAACATGGTTCCCGCCCTGCTGTGGTGCGCCGACATGGGAATCAGGCCTCGCAGAATTCGATACGGCGGTTGTCTTCGCCGAAAATCATCGCCGTGCCGGGACCGGCGCGCAGATATATTTCGGCCCCTATGGCGATTCCGGCAACCGCGCCCGGCGTCGCCCTGGCGACGGTGCGCTGCGCCGAGCCATTGATGTGGCCGTGCAGGAAAAAATCAGAGCCGAGATTTTCCTTGTGCGTCACCGTAAACGGCCAGCGTTGGTTGTCGCCGCTGTCGGTAACCAGTTGAAAATGTTCCGGGCGGATGCCGACCGAGACCTTGCCGGCGCCTATCGGGGCGCGGCGTTTCAGCGGCGCGCCATAGGCGGTTACCCGGCCATACCGGTCGATCTCGCCGGGCAAAAAATTAATTTTAGGACTGCCGATAAATTCGGCGACGCGCTTGTCCATGGGGTTTCCGTAGATGTCATTCGGCGTGCCCAGTTGCAGAATCTGGCCATCCATCATCACCGCCATGCGATCAGACATGGTCAGCGCCTCGGCCTGATCGTGGGTCACGTAGATGAAGGTAACACCAAGGTTGCGGTGCAGTTCGGCCAGTTCGGCGCGCATGTGGACACGCAGGGCCGCGTCCAGATTAGACAGCGGTTCATCCATCAGGAACGCCGCGGGTTTGCGCACCATGGCCCGGCCCAGGGCGACGCGCTGGCGCTGGCCACCGGAAAGCTGCCCCGGCTTGCGTTCCAGCAAATGGCCAATCTTGAGGGTTTCGGAAATTTCCAGGATGCTGTCATTCAGAGCGTCCAGCCGGCCCCGGCGGCCCGGAACCAACGCCCCGACGAAGGGCATGCGTTCCCAGAAACCCAGGTCGCGGAGCATCAGCGGCGTCGCCATGTTTTGCCGCACCGTCATATGCGGATACAAGGCATAAGACTGGAACACCATGGCCAGGTCGCGCTTGCTGGGCCGCATGGCGTTAACTGTTGCGCCGTTAATGGCGACCTCGCCGTGATCCGGGTTTTCCAGCCCCGCGACAATTCTCAACAGCGTCGATTTACCGCAACCGGATGGCCCGACAAGGGTTAGAAATTCGCCATCGGTAACATGCAAGTCGATACCCCTGAGTACCTCCGTATTGCCGTAGTTCTTGGTGATTCCATCGAGGTCGATGCCGGCCATATCTTTCACTCCTGTCTGGAAGCGAGGTATACGGTCGGAAAAAGACTCCCATATTACATAAAACAGTAATGCTAATGGGCTAGATAACTAAAGCTATGGGAGTAGCAAAAACGTCACTTACCGCGGCCCGCGTTCGCGCCCTTAACGCCGTTTTCGACGAGGGCAGTTATTCGGCTGCGGCCCGCCGCCTGGCCATGACCCAACCCGCCGTAAGCCAGGCGGTTCAGGATTTGGAAGACGCCTTCAATGTGCAGTTGTTCGAGCGGCGCGGGCGTAAGCTTATGCCGACGGAATTTTGTATGGAACTGGCGCCGCTAACCGAGGAAATCGGGCGTCTGGAAGACGCTGCGCTGTTGTTATTGCAGCGCGGGGAGCGTCTGGATACCGGTGTTTTGCGGGTAGGATTCGGCAACCTGATGCCGGGCCTGGCGTTGATTGGCGCTTTCCAGAAACGATTCCCGGATATTCAGGTGCAAGTCGAATACGCGATATCGGCCAACATTATCGATGCCGTTCTCGACCGCCGCGTCGATGTCGGCATTCTTCCCAATGTGCCGAAGGACGGCCGGTTCCATTGCAAGGCGTGTCTGACCCAGGATGTGGTCGCCCTGATTCCCCTGGGGCACCCGCTGGCGGCGTCGAGACGGGTCAGCATATCGGATTTGATAGGGGAAAAGCTGATATTCCACAAGAAGGGCTCGGCAACCCAGAAAGTGGTCGATGCGGCCTTTGAAAAGGCCGGCCTGAAGCCCCGCGCCTCATTGGTCCTGGAAACCGGTGGCGAAGTTTACGAAGCGGTCACCAACGGACTGGGGATCGCCTTCATGTGGCGGCACGGGACCAGCAGGAAGGACGGGGCCAGGCGCGTTACGGTGGCCGAAATCACGGCCACATACGATGAAGTGGTTTTTCGCCGGTCGGATACGGCCAGCCCGGTCGTGGATATGTTTTTCGACGCCATCGATTTTATCAGCTTCTGAAAATTAATCCGGGCGTCACAAAACCTTCAAGAAATCGTCATGCGGCGGTAACCCGGCGCGAATATCACCCGTCGTGACAGGCAGACTGTGGTTTATAACCGAACGGGTGAAAAATTTGGCGAACGGGCGGCTGATAGTCGTCGTCGGGCCATCCGGCGCCGGCAAGGATATGCTGATAGACGGCGCCAGAAAAGCGCTGTTCGGCGATCCGCGATTTCACTTTCCCAGGCGGGAAATCACCCGCCCGGAAGACGCCGGCGGGGAAGATCACCTGGCGGTCAGCTGGGATATGTTCCACGCCCGGTCACGGGCCGGCGAATACGCGCTTTACTGGCAGGCGCACGACACCGGCTACGGTATCCCGCGTTCCGTGGAAGATTATCTGGGGCAAGGTAAAACGGTTGTCGTCAATACTTCTCGAACCGTTATCGAACCGGCCAGAGACGGCTATCCCGGAACCGCCATCATCCTGGTCACGGCCCCCAGGGAATTGCTGGCCCGGCGAATCAGCGCCCGCGGCCGGGAATCCGAAGCGGCGCTCGAAGCCCGGCTGGTCAGAAGCGAGCGGATCATGATTTCCGGCCCGGATGTCCTGACCATCGTCAACGACGGCGCACCTAAGGAGGCCCTGAACGCCTTCGTCGCCGCCATATCCGGGACAACCCCCGGCGGTTTCGAAGGGCGGCTGTCTTGCCAAGACTGATCATCGCCCTGGTTCGCCACGGCGCTTATCGGCAACCCCTGAACGTGCCCAGCGCCCATCTTCCGGCGGCCTTGACCCCCGAAGGCGAGGAACAGGCCCGCCGGGGCGCCGAAGTCCTGCGCCGGACGGCAGACAAAAACGGATGGCGCATTCATCCTGTCATCGATTGCTCGACCTTGTTGCGGGGATGGCGGACGGCGGCGATTATGTCCCGCGAACCGGGAAATTCAAAATCACCAACATATCGTACGGAACAGTTCGACGCCCTGGCCGAACGGGGATTGGGCGCTGCGGCAAACCTGACGATCGAGGAAATAGAAGATGTCGTGGATGGCGATCCCCGGTTCGACCCGCTGCCCTTGGGCTGGAAGTCGGACAGCCGATTCAGGCTGCCCCTGATCGGTGCCGAATCGCTGATCGATGCGGGAAAACGGGTCGCCCGGCATGTCTCTGTGCGGGTATCGGCGCTGGGTGCCGAAATATCAACCGATACCGTAAAAATCTTCGTCGGCCACGGCGCCGCCTTCCGTCACGCTGCCGCCGAATTGGGCGTCCTGACTCTGGCCGAGGTCGGCGGTCTTTCCATGCATCATTGCCGGCCGGTTTTTCTGGAACAAATTCCGGATGGAACCTGGATTCATGTCGCCGGGCACTGGAAAGAACGCAACCGGAAACCGGAACCACCAGAATAATAAATGAGGCGACGCAGTGACGATATATTTTCGCGATGATCTGTTTCCCAGGTACCGGGGCCTTGAATGGCTGGGCGGAACCCTTCCCGGCGATGGCGCGCCGTGGCCGTCGCCGCACGACTATTCCCGCATCTTCCGGTCCGGCGACGAATTCGAGGCCCAGGAGCAGGAAATTCGGGATTACGCCGGGACCAAATCATGGTTGTGGCCCGACCGCCCGCAGTATTTTTTTACCGACATGCACGCCGACGCGGAAGCCTTTTTAAGATCGCTTGTCGCATCCGGCGGCGTTGAAAAAACCGGACCCGAAGATAGCGACATGACGTTGACCGAAAGCGGACAAAAGGCGGCGTTCATCATCGGCGGCGACTGTTTCGACAAGGGGCCGCATAACCTTCGCCTGTTGAGGGCGATCGGCCACCTGCGGGATACCGGCGCCGACCTGACGCTACTTGTCGGCAACCACGACCTTCGAACATATATCGGCCTGGCCTGCGCCGGTCGCCGGGATGTCCGTCACGCGCACCTGTTCGTTCGCATGGGCGGCAAGACCGTGCCGCTTCTCAAGGAAATTCACGACGCCTATCTGGCCGGCGGCGAGGGCGAAAAGCCGCTTGGCGATGACTATGTACGAGAAGTCCTGTTCCCCGGAGAATCGTGGTACCGGGATTTCCCGGATGCGGTTTCCGGCCTGCTCCCACCCGCCCGCATCAGGAAGGAAGTACGGCGCATACGGGAAAAAAGCCGCGAATTTCAAGCCCGCTGCCGGGAGACGGGAATGTCGTTGGCGAACGTATATGCCGCCATGAAAAAAGCCCAACAACTGTTGCTGCATCCGAAGGGGGAATTTTCCTGGTATTTTCGCGACATGAAACTGGCCCACAAGGCAGGTTCCTTCCTTATGGCGCATGGCGGGGTCGATGACCGGGTCGCCGCCATTTTGCGCTCCGGCGGGGTCGACGCCCTTAATGCGGATTTCGCGGCGGCCCGAAAGGACAATTTGTTCGAGTTGTATAACGGCCCGCTCGGCAACGTCTTTCGAACCAAATACCGTCCCGTTGATTTTGCCTTCACCGAACGGGGGCTTAAGGATATTCATGCCGCAGGCATATATGCCATTATGCACGGACACCGAAATCTGGTGAGGGGGCAACAGATCACCCTTCGCAACGGGCTGCTGAACTTCGAGTGTGATGCGACGGTGGACGCCGGTTCCAGGCGGAATGAAGGACTGGCCGGGGTCGGTGGCGCGGTCACCGTCATTCACCCCGATGCCCATATCTTCGGCATCAGCACCGACTATCCGCTGGTTAAGGTGTTCGATCCTACCCGCGTATGCGGCCTGACAACCGTGGTTTCTGGCTGAATGCTATAGTCACAAAAAATTCATAAATCTGTAACTGAAAACTATCTATAGTAAGCTTTTCCCGAGAGTAGAATATTGGAAGCCACGGAAGCGGGGTCGCCAATTTGGCTCCTGGGTAGCTGGTCCCGCCTTCCTTCTTGCGCAAGATGGAATTGGCGGTGGGCGCCGGTGACGAAAAAGTTCCGAAAAATAATCCTGGGAGTTTCGCATGACCGGAATCAGCAAGAACAAATCTGTGCCGAAGAATAGCCCCGCCAGGAAAACCGGTTCCGCCGTGAAGTCCGACAAGGAAACCGCCAAGGCCGCCCTGGAAACTGCGGCAGGGATCAAGGAAAAGGCGTGCGACCGGAAAGAAGGTAAGAAAAGGGCCGAAAAGCAAGCCAGGGATAAGGCCAGACTGACAAAAAAAGCTTCCGACAAGGCCCGTAAGGCGGCCCGGAAAAAGACCGGCAAGCAGGGCAAGGATAAATCGAAAATCGTATATCAAAGCAGTATGCAGCGCCTTGAAGCGGTTAATTATTTCGACGCGCTTACCGTTGGTCTCAAGAAGGGTTCCGTCCAGTTCAAGCAGGGCGACAACACCATCATCGTCACGCCCCCGGAAACGGTCGATGTGGAAATTCACGCCAGTAAAAAGGGTCGCAAGGAAACGGTTACGTTCGAACTTTCCTGGGTTTCGGAAAAGACTTCCGACCTTTTGATTTCGTCAAAATGATTTGGATGTTTAATGGAGTCCTTGGCAGATGACGCCAGAACGACGAGACCGCATATTCGGCCACGAGAGTCTTCAGGACAGAAAATCCATAGAGGCTTATTTGAAGGCGATGACCGATGGCGTGTCGAAAGGCGTTTTGTCACTTTCCGACAACGCCAACGAGATAACCCTGAATCCGGATGGCCTGATCAGGTTTAACGTGGAAGTTCATAGTGAACGCAATCGCCGCAGGCTTCTGATCACGCTTGACTGGAAGGAAGAAGACGAGAGCGCAAGCGACGATTCCGGAATTCTCGTAATTTCCGCCGAATAATATGTACGTCAACGACAGCGTCGAGGAGAATCTCAGGTTCCTTATTCTCGAGGTCCGGAAGCAGCTCGAACGAACCATCGCCTATATCAACGACCCGGCGCCGGAGATTCTCGACAGCGTCCTGTCCCGCGACAATTACATCGATAATCTGAAAACAATAGTCCAGCGCCGTTGTTTCGCCGCGGCGGCCAGCCTCGATAACGGGGACGGCGGCAATGTGGATGCCCTGAAAGCGGTCAACATCGTCGCTTCCAACCTGGAGCGCATCGCCGATTTCTGTACCAATATTCTGCGTCAACTCACTTATATAGAGGACGAGGAAATCCTCGACCGGTACAGTTTCGATGAGATGTTCCGGGAGGTCATCGCGGGCGTTTCGCTGATTTCCGAAGCCGTCCTTAACGGTAACGATACTGTCGCCATATCGCTGTGCCGGACCGAATCCCTGATCGATGATCTTTATGCCGAGATGTTTCAGGAAATTCTTCTCGAATTGAAAACCGGCGAAAGGACCCAGAGCCTTATCACCGCCCTTTTCATAGCGCGGTACCTGGAGCGGATGGGGGATTCCCTGCTCAATATCGGCGAAGCGGCCATTTCGGCGTTTCTGGGCGAACGCATCAAGATCGAACAGCTCGACGTTTTGAAAGAGTCGCTGGAAGAGGCCGATTTAGGCCGGAATATTTCCGGGTTGTCGCTTTCGACGATGGGGGAAACGAAATCGGGATGTAAAATCGATCTGGTATCCGGAGATTTTGCCGGCGACGGCGCGACCATGGTAATCTTCAAGGAAGGCCACCGTAAAAAACTGGAACGCGAAAAAGCGGGTGTCGATTACTGGGATGCCCTGATGCCGGGCATCGTGCCGACTATTTACGCCCACCGTCAGGCCGATAATTCTGCGGCTATACTTTTCGAATACCTTAGCGGACAAACGTTCGAGCAAATTTTGCTGGGTGACGATCAGAAAGCGTTGGATGATGCGCTCGACTGTCTGGTCGGAACATTATCGAAAGTATGGCTGAAAACAAGCAGACAGACAGCGGATAAACCGGATTTCGTGGCCCAGATAAGGGATCGTCTGAGCGATATATATGCCGTTCATCCGGGCTTTTCCGATGCCGGCGCGGTATTGGGCGGCCTTGAAATTCCTTCCTTCGAAGACCTGCTTGACAGGGCCGGTGAAATTGAAAAAACACAAGTCACGCCTTTTGCCGTGCTGGTCCATGGCGATCTGAATATCGACAACATCATTTTCGATTCCGGGAAACGACGAATTCGGTTCATCGATCTGCATCGCTCTTCTTACAAGGACTATGTTCAGGATATTTCCGTTTTCATGGTTTCCAATTTCCGGCTGCGGAGTTTCGATGGTCCGGTCCGCCGCCGCATCGCCAGGGTCATCCATAACTTCCATGCCCGCACATCGGAGCTGGCGGGCGGGTTTGGCGACCAATACTTCGAATTGCGCCTGGGCCTGGGTCTGGCGCGCTCGTTCGTCACCTCGACCCGTTTTGTGCTGGACGAAATATCGGCCCGCGAAATGTTAATGCGCGCCCGTTATCTGCTGGAAATAATTATTAAATTATCACCGAACCAATACCGTAAATTCAAAGTGCCGGAGGATGTTATCCTTGACTGAAGAGGCCCCCCGTGTCGGCGTTATCGGTATTCCCGGCGCCTGGTCTTCGGAAACCCTGGCCGACGCCCTGGCGGCGCGAACCGGGGCCAGGACGTTAATCGACATGGGCCGGGTCGAGGCCGACCTGTCATCCGGCAGGGTGCTGTTCGAAGGCCGCGACCTTTCCACCTTCGATGCCCTGGTGGTCAAAAAAATTGACTTGGTTTATTCTCCTTCCAACATGGACCGGCTGGAAATCCTGCGATTTCTCGAGGGCCAGGGGGTCGCCGTATTTTCCAGGCCGGACAATCTTCTGCGTCTGGTCAATCGGCTGGCGTGTACGATAACGCTGCGCAACGCCGGAATAGCAATGCCGGAAACGGTTATCGCCGAAGACCCGGAAGCCGCCATGCGGGCGATCCGGGGATTCGGCCGGGCCGTATTGAAGCCGCTGTATTCGACCAAGGCCCGGGGAATGATGGCGGTCGATTGCCGGGAGCCGGGCTGGCGAGCCATGGTCGATAAATTCAAGGCCGACAACAAGGTGATCTACTTGCAGAAAATGATCGATATTCCCGACCGCGACCTGGGCGTGGTTTTTCTGGGCGGGCGTTATCTTGCCACCTACGCCCGCGTTAACGACGGTGAAAGCTGGCATACCAGCCGCCTGAGCGGCGGCAAGTACGAGGCCCACGAGCCTTCGCCGGACGTGCTCAGGCTGGCCGAACGGGCCCAGGCCCCTTTCGGACTGGACTTTACCTGTGTTGACGTGGTCGAAACGGCGGATGGCCCGAAGGTTTTTGAAGTCAGCGCGTTCGGGGGATTTCGGGGATTGAAAGAAGCCGGCGGCGTCGATGCCGCGGACCTTCTGGCCGATCATGTCTTAAACAGAATCGGCGGTTTCAAGGCCGGCGCGGCGTAATGGCCGATAGCGTCGATTCAGTCAGGATGATCGCCGGGCGGCTACGGGAAGATTTTCCGGCGGCCACCGGCATCGGTTTTGAATTCGGCCATTGCAAAATTCATCTGACTACAAATTCGCCCGAACTTGTGGATAAACTGGCGGGCTATTTCGCCCCTTTCGTGACGGCGTCCGGAATGCCGGATATTCGGGTGACGGCGCTGGAAATGCCACCCCCGGATCTGGGGTTGCCGTTCAGGGACTGGAAACGTAATCCGGGAAAGATCGGCAGAAAGGACTGCTACCTGGATTTACCCGATGGCCGGGTTTGCCGCAAGTTCAGGACCGGGATGCAATATCTGCTGGGCGATGGCCAACTGCTGGTCTTCGGCGAATGCCTGAAAAACGATAACCAGGTCGTTAATTTTCTGATATCCCAATACATCAACTGGCTGATGTGCCGCGATTGGGTGCTGTGCCACGCCGCCGCCGTCGCCCGGGGTGGCGCCGGCATGGCCGTTGCCGCCTTTTCCGGCGGTGGCAAATCTACCTTGGCCCTTCATCTCATGAGCAAAGGCGTCGATTTTGTCAGTAACGACCGGACCCTGATCAAGCTGGAAAAAGGCAAGGCCCTGCTAAACGGGGTGCCGAAACAGCCCCGCATAAATCCCGGAACGGCAATCAATAACCCTGACCTTTTGTCGATCATTCCGGAACCAAGGCGGCGGAAACTGGCGCAACTGCCGGCTGCGGACCTCTGGCGGCTGGAAGAGAAGTACGATGCCGATGTGGAACATTTGTTTCGTCCCGGATGTTTTAAACTGGAGGCCGGCCTGAATGGTTTTCTGATTCTCAATTGGCGGCGCCAATCGACCGAACCAGCCCGTTTCGGGCGGGTCGATATTCGGGCCCGGCTGGACCTGCTCGCCGCCGTCATGAAATCGCCCGGCCCGTTCCATATTGCCAAAGGCGGTCGCCGGCCCTGCGGCGTTACCGACGTTGTCCCGGAACAATACCTGGCCGTCCTGTCGGACGTTCCCGTTTTCGAAGCGACCGGTCGGGTGGATTTCGACAAGGCGGCGGAATTTTGCCTTTCCGGAATCCTTTGACGGGTTATTCCGGAACCAGGAATGGCACGGCCTTGTCGTCCAGGGATACTGTCAGCGGAAGATTGGCGATGATATCGCCGTCGATCTGGACGGGCTCGTCATCCGGTCCCGCAATAACGATATCCAGCCCCGGAATGACCGTGACATCGGGCAACTGCCGCAAACGACCCAGCGCCAGGGCATAGCCGTACCTTAGTGCCGGAATAAAACCATATGACTGCATCATTACGACGTGCAGGGTTGCCGTTCCGAGCCCGGCGTCCGGGATCAGGGAAAAGGGTCCGCCATAGCGGCGGGCGCGGGTGACGATAACGGTGCGAGCGACGAAATCACGACCGTCGATGGTGACATTGTATCGGGGCGGCGGCATGCGCAGCGCCGTTACCGCCGCCAGCACATAGGCGCCGCCGCCCAGTATACGCTTGGCCGTGGCCCCGACCGCCGCCACGGCGCGGGCGTCGAGACCGATGCTGGCCATCAGGACAAACCGGCGGCCATTGGCTATGCCCGGCCGCACCATCACCTTGACGCCGTTTTCAATCAACCGCACCAGATCGTCCGGACGTCGCGGCAGGCCCAGTTCCCAGGCCAGTACGTTGGCCGTTCCAAGCGGCAGGAAGGCGATTGCCGGGGTATCCTGGCCGGGGTCGCGGGCGGCCAGCCCATCGACGATTTCATTGACCGTACCATCGCCGCCGGCGGCGACGATGATATCTGTGTCGCGGGCTGCAAGCGCCGCCTGCCGGGCATCGCCGCGCCGCGCCGTCAGTTCGACCCGAACCTTGAAACCGTGCGCCGCCAGCAGTTCAAAAAGGCGGTCTACACGCCGCCGCCAACGGCGACCGGCAACGGGGTTATGGATGACAAGGATACTTGGATTCATGATGTCTTCATGGTGGGGCGATGTTACAAATTAGTTACGTAACTATTACATTAAAATTAAATAGCACGATACTGTATTTATATAATAAAACTGTATCAATATCTTGTGTAAGAAAGTACCCGTTCGATTCGCATTTGTGAAATGGAAAGGACGGGTAATGAAAATCGATTCCATGGCGGCGAAGTACCGCACGATATGGATATCCGACGTTCATCTGGGGACCCGGGGCTGCCAGGCCGGTAAGCTGCTTGATTTTCTCAGGAAAACCGAAAGCGACTATCTTTACCTGGCTGGCGATATCATCGACGGCTGGCGGCTGAAGCGGTCATGGCGCTGGCCCCAGGAACACAACGATGTGGTCCAGAAGATATTGCGCAAGGCCCGGAAGGGAACGAAGGTAATATACGTTCCCGGCAATCATGATGAATTTGCCAGGCAGTATGTCGGGCATCATTTTGGCGGTGTCAAAGTGGTGGCCAGGGCGATCCATGAAACCGCAGACGGGCGGCGTCTGCTGGTGCTGCACGGCGATAAATTCGATGTCGTCGTGCGCTACGCCAAATGGCTGGCGGTGCTTGGCGACGGTGCCTACACGCTGTTGCTGGTATTCAATAACTGGTTCAATAAAGTCCGTGAAGGCATGGGCAGACCCTACTGGTCGTTGTCGGCCTATCTTAAATTGAAGGTCAAGAACGCCGTCAGGTTTATCGCCGAATACGAAACGGCAATCGCCAGAGAGGCCGCGTCGGAAGGCCTGAATGGCGTTGTCTGCGGCCATATCCATCATGCCGAGATGCGCGAGATTGCGGGCATCCTGTATTGCAATGATGGCGACTGGGTGGAAAGTTGCAGCGCCCTGGTGGAACATAAAGACGGTCGTCTGGAACTTATCCACTGGGCGGAAACGGCGACGGCGGGAGAGCGCCGGGCAAGTCCGGAAGTCGCGTGCGCGTACTGATCGTAACCGACGCCTGGTATCCGCAGGTCAACGGGGTGGTCAGGACCCTGACCGCAATGCGCGACGAGCTGGGCCGGATGGGGGACGAGGTTCACATGCTGACCCCCGAAGGATTTGTCTCGGTGCCATGTCCGACCTATCCGGAAATACGCCTGGCCCTGGCCGGTCCGGGCGCCGTCGCCAGGGTCATCCGGCAGTTCCTGCCATGCGCCATCCACATCGCCACCGAAGGCCCGCTGGGAATGGCCGCCCGCCGCCTTTGCGTGAGGCGCAAGCTGCCGTTTTCATCGGCATTCCACACCCGTTTTCCGGAATATATCGAAGCCCGGTTCAAGGTGCCGGCGAGTTGGATATATCCCCTGCTAAGGTGGTTTCATGGCCGTTCCAGCGTTATCATGGCGCCGACGGCCATGGTGGTCCGGAATTTAACGGAAAAGGGTTTTCGCAATGTCCGGCTGTGGGGCCGTGGCGTCGATATCGAATTTTTCAGACCGGGGCCGAAGGCGTTCATTCCGGGTGGCGGCCCGATTCTGCTTTATGTCGGGCGGGTGGCGGTCGAAAAAAATATCTCGGCTTTTCTCGACCTGAAAGTCGCGGGAACCAAGGTAGTGGTCGGCGATGGCCCGATGATCGAGGAACTGCGCGGCAAGTACCGGGACGCCTGTTTTGTCGGCGCGCGACACGGCAGGGATCTGGTGTCCTACTACAATGCCGCCGATGTCTTCGTGTTTCCCAGCAAGACCGATACGTTCGGCCTGGTCATCCTGGAGGCGCTGGCCTGTGGGTTGCCGGTGGCCGCCTATCCGGTGATGGGGCCGCGCGACGTTGTCACGGATGAAAGGGTCGGCTGCCTGGATGCCGATCTGGCCGTCGCGACGATCACCGCGCTTGGCCTGAACAGGGCCGATTGCCGCGCCTTCGCGCGACAACGCTCATGGGCCGAAAGCGCGAAGACCTTCCGTTCCTATCTGCACGAATTCGAACCGCACTTATTGCTCAATTCAAGGGTGGAAAATCGGACAACTCATATCCCCGCACGTCGTCGATAGGACCATAGGCGGACGTTTTCGCCTCCTTCATCACATGGTCCATGCCTTCCGCCACGGTCTGTTCCGCCCAGCGGGCGAGATCGCGCCGGTCGGCGAACGCGCCGGACAGCCGGGTTGAATGGAAATTTACGGCCACCACAATTTTTTCCGCCAGGCCGAAGACACGCCACAAATGCGGCGCCAGATCCATATCGCCATACCAAGTATAACAATCGCGATCCCGGCCGGACAGGGCGGGGCCGTAAACAATACTGACCGGCTGTATGGTCACATCCAGTTCTTCATCCATCAGCGCCGCCGACAGCAGGCCGGGACGAAATGGCAAAACCCCGGTACCGTCGCTGCTGCTGCCTTCGGGAAACAGGAATATGGAATCCCCGAGGGCCAGCCGAGCGGCGATGGCGAGCCGTTCGTGCGCTACCCTTGACACCCGCCGGTCAATAAACACGGTGCGGCTGATTCTGGCCAGAAAACCAAATAGCGGCCAGCCCCGGACTTCCGATTTTGCCACGAACAGCCCGTCGGCAAGCGTGGCGAGGACCGGGATATCAAGATAAGAAGCGTGGTTGGCCACGAATAGCGTTCCGGTTTCGGCAGACCGGGCGCCCGATATGTGGATTTCCAACCCGGTTAAAAAAACGCAACTGCGATAGAACGGATAGGAAAACAGGCGCCGCGCCCGTCTGCCGAAAGGAAAAGCCAGTATATACAACGGCAGCAGGCCGCCGGTGACGAACAGGAAAGTCGCCAGCCGTACCGTCGCCCGAAGGTTGGAATGGCTCATGCCGCCGCAATAGCCGATTGTTCGCCGACGGCGCCCGAAGCCTTGTTCCTGGTGAAATGACGGATGTATTTCCCGGTTACGTTTTCGGTCTCGACGACCACGCAAACATCGATGGTGTTAAACTGGTGATCGATTACCGCGCCGTCGCCGACGTAACCGCCGAGACGCAGATATCCTTTCAGCAGCGGCGGCATCTCGGCCTGCGCCATTTTCTCGTCGATGGTTTCCTTGTTCATGGTGTTCATGGCCACATAGCGACTGTTCAGGGCGCGTGGCCGCAGGTGTCGCGGGGCCGAATGGTAGTGGTGCAAATAGGCCAGCACCCGGCTCGCTTCCACGGGGTCGGCGCCGTGCAGGCTGCCGCAGCCAAACATGATGCCGACCTGATGATCGAAAATATATTCCGCAATGCCGCGCCACAGTAATTGCATGGCGCCGCGCCTCCGGTAGGCCGGTTCGATGCAGGACCGGCCCAGTTCCATAATCTCGCCGGGATAATCACGAAGCACGGAAAGATCGAATTCGGCATCGGAATAGAAACCCGCCGAGCGGTCGGCGACGCCGCCGCGCAGCAGGCGGTAGGTGCCGACGACACAGGGCAGGTCTTCATCGCCACGTTCCAGATCGACGACCAGAAGGTGATCGCATATTTCGTCGTAGGGATCGATGTCACGGGCCATAATACGGCATCGGGGCGTCGGATTTGCCCCCATCTCATCGTAGAAAATCCGATATCGCAGGGCCTGCGCCGCATCCACTTCGATTTCACGGGCTGCAAGCCGAACTTCCAGGTTGTTAAATCGCAACGGTTCCATGGACCATCTCCTTGTTATCCATTAACAGACCCGGCCCTTCTTGCATGGCTTCGTTGCAGTGATGTTTCAAATTGATGATGAATAGGTTTTGATTTGATGTCACAAATGCGACTCATACCAAGGATCAGGGAAATTCAGAGATAACAATGGGTTAGCCGGACACCCGCGGTACGTTGCCGGGATTGTCGCGGCCTGTCAGGACGACTGGACGGGCGGCGGCGGTCGGGATCATCGCCGGGGCCGGCGAAACAGCCCGGCGGATTCGCCGGCCGGATCGT
>CAZZKE010000010.1:60785-63542 GCA_964655005.1 uncultured Thalassospiraceae bacterium
CGGGATCATCGCCGGGGCCGGCGAAACAGCCCGGCGGATTCGCCGGCCGGATCGTAATTTGCGGGGTCCTGTCACGGAAATTTCACATCACTGAAATATAACTCCCACAACATTGTGGAAGGATCAAATGGCCTTGTAAAATCAACAACATCTTTACGGAACACAGTCTTGAGCAAAGTAAATTCCGCCGACGCCCCATCGGCGACCCCTGCGGACAACCAGATCCGGCGGCGGTGGATGGCCGTTCTGGCGCGCGCCGCCGGGGTCGATCTTGCCGCCCATTGGCGGACCCACGGGGCCGGGCTGGAATACGATTTCCTGCGCAAACCGGAATGCGGGCTGGTTATGGTGCGCGGCCGCGCCGGTGGTAACGGCCAACGCTTCAATCTGGGAGAAATGACGGTCACCCGGTGCTCGGTTCGCCTGGCCGATGGTACGATCGGCCATTCATATGTAGCCGGGCGGGATCGCCATCGGGCCGAATTCGCCGCCGCCTTCGACGCCCTTTTACAGAACCCGTTGCGGCACGACGCCATAGCGTCCCAGGTGATCGCCCCGCTGGCCCGGAAACACCAGAACGCACGCAGCGAGAGATCACGGAAAGCGGCGGCGACGAAGGTTGAATTTTTCACCCTGGTTCGCGGAGAAGACGAATGAACCTGATCGCCGACGCCGCGCCGATGAAGGGTTTCGAAGATCAGGTTCTCGATGCGACGGCCTGCTTCGGGATTATACTGGAGGCCATCTCGCGCCCCGCCAGGGTGCGACGGTTACCGGTAATCCCGCAGGCGCCGGAAGGCTTGTCGGGCGGATCGGTGGCGGTTTTGCTTACCCTGGCCGATATGGATACGCCGGTATGGCTGGCCCCCGAATGCGATACGCCGAAGGCCCGTGCCCATCTGCGATTCCATGTCGGCTGCCCGATTGTCGATGTTCCATCCGATGCCGTTTTCGCGGTCTTGCCGGTGACCGGCGAGTTGGGCGCGATTGATGCCATGCCGGTGGGATCGGCGGAATATCCGGATCGTTCGGCGACGGTTATCTTGCAGGGGGATGGCTTCATAGCGGACGCCGGGCCGATTTTTTCGGGGCCGGGAATTAACGGTCGGCGGCAATTCGATGTAATGGACCGAACGCCGGCGCTGTGGCCCAGGGTGGCGGCCAACAACCGCCTGTTCCCGCGCGGAGTGGATTGGATATTCACCGCTCCCGGCGATCTGGCGGCCCTGCCGCGAACTACCGAAGTGGAGCTTTAATCGTGTACGTGGCAGTCAAGGGTGGCGAACGGGCCATCGACAATGCGCACCGCCTGCTGGCCGAAGAGCGGCGCGGCGACCCGGGCGTCCCGGAATTATCGCTGGATCAGATCCGTGAGCAGATGAGCCATGCGGTCAGCCGGGTGATGGCCGAAGGGTCGCTATATGATCGCGACCTTGCCGCCCTGGCCATAAAACAGGCGCGGGGCGACCTGATTGAAGCGATTTTCCTGATCCGGGCCTATCGCACGACACTGCCCAGGTTCGGCTATTCCAATGCCATAAAGACGGCGGCGATGGCCATCGACCGGCGGATATCGGCTACTTTCAAGGACCTGCCGGGTGGCCAAATACTTGGGCCGACCTTCGATTACACCCACCGGCTTCTCGATTTCGCCCTGGCCGCCGAAGGACAGGCGGGCGAAAACGCGGCGCGGGCCGATGAAGAAATCGATGACGACATGCCGCGGGTTCTGGAATTGCTGAACGGCGAGGGGCTGATGGAAGACGCCTTGCCGGTGGGCCATGACGACGATGGGCCGGTCGGCGACCTGACCCGCGAACCGCTGGAATTTCCCGCCGACCGGGACTTGCGATTGCAAAATCTAGCCCGTGGCGACGAGGGCTTCATTCTGGCGCTCGGCTATTCCACCCAGCGCGGCTATGCCCGCAATCACGCCTTCGTCGGCGAGGTCCGGATTGGCGAGGTGGCGGTCGAACTGACGCCGGAAGAACTGGGCTTCACCATAGAAATTGGCGACATCACGATAACGGAATGCGAAACGGTCAATCAGTTCAAGGGGTCGAAGAATACCCCACCCCAGTTTACCCGGGGCTACGGGCTGTCTTTCGGCCACTGCGAACGCAAGGTCATCGCCATGGCCCTGGTCGACCGCTCGTTACGCTGGCGGGAACTGGGCGAGGACCCGGTGGCCCCGGCCCAGGATGAAGAATTTGTGCTGTCCCATAGTGACAACATCCAGGCCACCGGCTTCGTCGAACATATCAAATTGCCCCATTACGTGGATTTCCAGTCGGAACTGGATCTGGTGCGGCGATTGCGGCGCGGCGACCGCCGGGAATCGACCCGGGCGGCGGAATGAAAAGATGGAAGAGATGATCGATCAGGAAGCCCAAACCTATAACTTCGGCTATCTGGATGAACAGAGCAAACGGATGATCCGCCGCGCCATCCTTAAGGCCGTCGCCATTCCCGGATACCAGGTTCCCTTCGCCAGCCGGGAAATGCCCATGCCCTATGGCTGGGGCACCGGCGGCATACAGGTGACCGCGGCGGTTATCAAGCCGGATGACATCCTGAAGGTAATAGACCAGGGTTCCGACGATACCACCAACGCCGTCAGCATCCGCCGGTTTTTCGCCAGGACCACCGGGGTCGCGACGACCGAGGATACCGCCATGGCGACCCTTATCCAGACCCGCCACCGGATACCCGAGGCGACCCTGGGCGAGAACCAGATTTTGGTCTATCAGGTGCCGA
>CAZZKE010000011.1:0-56205 GCA_964655005.1 uncultured Thalassospiraceae bacterium
CATCGTCCTTGGCCCGGTACATCGCCGCATCGGCGCAGCGCAGCAGTTGTTCCGGTTCGGTCTCGTCGGACGGATAAACGGCCATGCCGATACTGGTCGTTACGACTATTTCCCGTTTACCAAGGATAAACGGCTGCTCGAACGCCAGCAGTATCTTGCGGGCCACTACTTCCGACATGACGCCGGTATCGAGATCCGGCAGGATGACCAGGAATTCGTCGCCGCCCAGTCTCGCCACGGTGTCACATTCGCGAACGCAGGAATGGATGCGCTGGCTCACCTCGCACAGTAGTTTGTCGCCGACGGCATGACCGAAGGTATCATTGACCTTCTTGAATTTATCCAGGTCCAGAAACAGCAAGGCCACCGATTTTTTGCCGCGATTAGCCCGCACGAAAGCCTGGGACAAGCGGTCCATGGCCAGCCCGCGGTTCGGTAATCCGGTCAGAAAATCATAATTGGCCTGACGCAAAAGTACTTTTTCGTAGTGCTTCCGTTCGGTAATATCGACAACCACGTTCAGCGACTGGAACAAGCCTTCATGTTCGCCTGCTTCGGTGATGGTGGAAATCACCACATCGATAATGTCGCCGTCCTTCTTATGAATCTGGCATTCTACGTCGCGACTGAGGCCACCGCCCGTGAAAGCCTGGGGTTCCGACGCAACGAATAATTCCCGGGAGCCCACCGGCATGAAATCAATCGCCTGCCGGCCAATGAATTCATCTTCCGAATAGCCCAAATTATTAAGCAGATGATCGCTGACGCTGGTAACCACGCCGGTCGCGTCCGTGGAATAGGCCATTACCGGACTTTTCCGGTAAAGCGTGCGATATCGTTCCTCGCTCTGGTGCAACAGGCGTTCGGTTTTACGGCGCTGGGTGATATCTTCGGCGGTGCCGCGAACTCCCGTGAATTTACCCGATTGCAAATCGAATACGGGGACTCCGCTCATCAGGAAAAAGCGCCGCTCGCCGTCACTGTCTTCGATAACGTAATGTTTGTCGCGGAACGGCTTGTTCCAGTCCAGCGCGGCGGGTTCGCCGTCTTTTGAAACAAACTGGCCAAGATCATGAAATGTCCGGTCTTTCAGGGAAAACGGATGGAAACCCAAGACATCCATCACCCGCAGCGAGATAAAATTCAGCCGGAACTGATGATCGGTTTCCCATATCCAGTCGGAAACCAGTCTTGCGATATCCTTGAAGCGGCGTTTTTCGACAGCGTATATAGCCAGTTCCCGTTCATCGGAAGCCGGATATCTTTCCCTAGTCGCAATATAGCCATCAATTTTATCGACAAAACCATTAATGTTTTTATCGGGCTTCATCTACGGCTTTTGCCTCCCCTAGCTTCAACTCCCTGATAGCCGCCAGGTATTCTGAATCATTTTGCCACATACTCAATACCATCTCTGCGGATGGTTGTGTCATGGCTTTATATAATTCTGCAATCTTGCGGCTTTCCTTTTTCAGCACCTTGTCCGTTTGCGGCCAAACCTTGCGGGTCAGGACGAAAATTTTCATGAAGGTGTCGAGATCAGTATCCAATGCTTTGAATACAATAGCCAGCCCCTCGCCCCTCCGCTCGTAAAGTATACGCTGAGCCAGCCTGGAACTCAACTTGGCCCAATTGCGAAAAAGTTCGATGAACAAGGGCACGGCGCCTTCTTCCAGAACGGTCAGCATAAGGTCCGGCCCCTCGAGGCCCACCTGTTCCATTTCTTTAACCAGCCCCTCCGACGGCCTGATCAATTTGGCGCCGCCGGGCAGCGCCCGAATACGCTGGCGCACGACGTCACCCATATGGCGGTCCAGGTCCTGGGCGCTGATTTCAAACCGCTGTAAAATGTAATCCCGGAGCGCCGCCGACACCAACAGCAGCAGCTTCTTCGCCTGCTCGGCGCCAAGTTCCTCACGGCGCAGGATAGGCCCCTGGAAGCTATCGATGCGCATCGCCTGTTCGACCAGATAATTCATCGTGCCTTCGGCAATTTTGGCGTTGGCGTTTTCCAGCAGCGACCTGATGACATCTTCATCGCCGGTCTCGACCAGGGCATCGGAAACCTTCTCGCTCAAACCATCGCGGATGGAAACGGCCAGTTGGTGTTCCTGGGTGCGCTGACGAATAATTTCGATCAGGTCCACGTCTTCGAGAACCCGGCTTTTTATCAGCACCGGATAGGCTACTTCGATTTCATCGTTGGCCAGAAAGGTTACCAGGTCCCTGGGCACGTCTTCGGCATCGGCGATGACTTCGGCCAAATGCTTGCGCACGGACAGTTCCACATCGCGCACCAGCCGGTGCAGGATGTCGAACATCATCGCCCGCTCGATGTCGGTCAATTCACCTTCATCAAGGAACAGGTCGGTAACCGTTTCCGCCAGGGCGGACCGGCCCTCCCGGCTCTTTTCATGCGCCAGTTTGAAGAGCTGTTCGCTGTTCAGCAAATCAATCTCCAACTCAGTGCCGGCAAACCGAATCATTTACCATTCCCAGACCAAACCTATTGCAGCTTGGCTTAATATTTAGCTAACCGTGAGCCGATGAATCAATCTAGCTAGAAAAGCTCTATAGTTCAATGAGATAGAACACGAATACATGAATATGGAAAGATTGGTATGTATAGAGTCTAATTGCACCAGATATAGTGCAAATAAACTCTCAAGGAGTCACCCGTTGTAGGGTATTTTTTTAATTTCACAAGAATCTGTTCTGACCCCGTATTCATGCCACGGGTAATACCAAAGAGCATTAATACTTATGGTTATACCAAGGAACACAGATAAAGACCCATTGAGAGAATCTCAATGGGTCTTTATCTGTGTTCCTTGGTATTAATCAAATTCCCTGTTTTCTTTCGGCATTTCGTCGGGATGGAACCACCCCGGCAGTTCCGACACATTGCCCAGCCAAGCTTTAATGTGCGGCCAACGGCCCTGGTCCAGGCCGGTATCTTCCAGCCAGTAGAGATATGCGCACACGGAAAGATCGGCGATCGACGGGGTATTTTCCACCAAAAATGTTTTGGCGGAAAGTTCCTGATCCAGCCGGTCCAGATCGCTGACCGCCCGGTCGCGGAAATAGGCCAGGACATCATCCGGCGTATTGTTGGAAAATTTTGTCCTGAAACGCAGGCCCGATACCGAATGCCCGATATTGTGGGTTTCCCAGAACAGCCATTCCATAACTTCCTGACGATGGTGATATTCACCAAAATTGAAGCGGACCGTACGGTTGCTCAGGTAACACAGGATAGAATTGGACTGGCACATCGCCGTACCGTCATCGATAAGCACCGGCAACTCGCCGAAACGGCTGTTCATTCCGAATTGTTCAGAACGCTGATCGCGGGGGACCGACAAATCCTCGTGACGGTACTGAAACGGCGTACCAGACAGGCTTAAAAACAGCGCCGCTTTGTAGCAATTACCAGAGCGGTAATCACCAATTAGTGTATACAAACTCATTTATCGGTAACCCGCCTAATCCCCTGTATTTTGCGTCACTATATGAAATACAACCCGTACAGGCAACACCGAAAAATAGTATAGTTTTAGTAACGATTCACTTGGTCCCATAAAGCCTGTCACCGGCATCACCCAGGCCGGGAACAATATAGGCGTTTTTGTTCAAATGACTGTCGAGCGATGCCGTATAAACCTGAATATCGGGATGGGCTTTGGCGAAAACCCGCATACCTTCCGGCGCCGTGACCAAAGCCATGAAGGTGATGTTAGCGCCCTTGACGCCATGCCTTTTGACTATATCTACGGCGTATGCCGCCGAATTTCCGGTCGCCAGCATGGGGTCCACGACGATGAACCGCCGACCGGCGGAACTCGGCAGCTTGACCAGATATTCCACCGGTTTTTTAGTCTTTTCATCGCGGTACAAGCCGATGTTGCCGACCCTGGCCGAAGGCATAAGTTCCAGCAAACCATCCGCCATGCCGGTACCGGCCCGCAGAATCGGCACGATAGCCACTTTTTTCCCTCTTATCACATCGGCTTCGAATTTTTTCAGCGGAGTCTCGATTTCCTTCTTCATCAAGGGCAAATCACGGGTTATTTCGTAGCCCATAAGCAGGGCAATTTCCTTCAGCAGGTCGCGAAAATCCCGGGTCGAGGTGTTCTTGTCCCGCATCAGGCTCAGCTTGTGCCGGATCAGCGGATGGTCGAGCACATGCAGGGTCGGAAATTCATCGGCAGTGGTTTCGGCTGAATTGGGCATCGCTAAATCCTTAAAAGGTGAAATCAATGGAACGGGTTCGGCCATCCAGGTTTAATCGCGCATTCACCGGGGGCGTCGTCGCGATCACCCGGCCCCGCCGGATCACGAACAGACGCGCCGGGCGCAGGCGGATGGCTTCGAACGGGCTGGCCGCCTGCAAGATTACCATATCGGCGTTGGCGCCCACTTCAAGGCCATAATCCCGAAGCCCCAGCACCCTTGCGCCGGCGACCGTCACCGCATCGAACATCTTGCGAATATCATCCATCCCGGTCATCTGCGCGGCATGGACCGCCATGTGAGCGACATCCAGCATGTCGTGGCTGCCCAGGCTGTACCATGGGTCCATAACGCAATCATGACCCAGGGCCAACGGCACCCCGGCCTCGCCCAGTTCGCGGATACGGGTCAGCCCGCGCCGCTTGGGATAGCTATCGTGCCTCCCCTGAATAGTGATGTTAATCAATGGATTAGCTATAGCGGCTACACCTGATTCTGCGATCAGCGGGATCAGTTTGCTGACATAGTAATTATCCATGGAATGCATCGACGTCAAATGCGACCCGGCGACCCGGCCGCCCATGCCCAGGCGCAGGCATTCCCGGGCCAGGGTTTCGATGTGACGGGAATTGGGATCATCGGTTTCGTCGCAATGCATATCGACCATCAGCCCGCGCCCGGCGGCGATCTCCATTAACCGGCGCACGCTCTCGGCGCCGTCTTCCGTGGTCCGCTCGAAATGCGGAATACCACCGACCACATCGAGCCCCATATCGAGCGCCTGATTCAGCAATCCGGCGGCATTGGGGTCGCGCAGGTAACCGTCCTGGGGAAACGCCACCAGTTGCAGATCAATGTATGGCTTGACCCGCTCCCGGACATCGAGCAATGCCTCGACCGCCAGCAGCCGGGGGTCGCAGATATCGACATGACTGCGGATCGCCAGCGTGCCCCGGGCGACCGCCCAGTCGCAAAACCGGAGCGCCCGGTCACGCACCGCCTCGACCGTCAGGTCCGGCTTCAATTCACCCCACAGGGCGATTCCTTCGAGCAGAGTGCCGCTCTGGTTAACCCTGGGCTGGCCGAAACTCAGGGTCGCATCCATGTGAAAATGGCTATCGACAAAGGGTGGAGTAACCAGATTTCCACCGGCCTCGACCTCTTCTTTCGCCGAGCCTTCGATTTTCGCCGCCATTTCGGCGATGCGGCCATTCCGGCAGGCGATGTCGAGCCTTTCGCCATCCGGGGTAGTCGCATTTCTGACAATCAGATCAAGCATCGCTCAGGTCCTTTCGCCGCGACGGAACGGCGCCAGCAGGGCCTTCGGATAGAGCGCCCTGCGCGAGACCACGATCATCGCCAGGATCGACAGTACGTAAGGCGCCATCAGGAAAAACTGATATGGTATATTGACCCCCGGAAGTTGTTGCACCCGCACCTGCCAGGCGTCGATGCCGGCGAACAGCAAGGCGCCGAACAGCGCCTTGCCGGGCTTCCAGGAAGCAAATATGACCAGCGCCACGCAAATCCAGCCGCGACCGTTAATCATCCCGAAGAAGAAGGCGTCGAACGCCGACATGGTCAAAAAGGCGCCGCCGACGGCCATCAGGGCACTGCCGAAAATGACCGCGCCGGAACGCAGGGCCAACACGTCAATGCCCTGGGCCTCCGCCGCCAGCGGGTTTTCGCCGACCATCCGCACCGCCAGTCCCAGCGGAGTCCGGTACAGCACGTACCAAACCACTATTACCACGACGAAAGCGCCGTAGGTCATCGGTGTCTGGCTGAACAGCGCCGGCCCCAGAAACGGCAGGTCCGACAGGACCGGAATCGACAGAATATCGAAGGCCTCAATCTTCGGCGGCGTGGTGGCGCCCGGCAACAGCATGCGAAAGACAAAATATGACAAGGACGACCCCAGCATGGTGATGCCGATCCCCGCGACATGCTGCGACACTCCCAGATAAACCGCAAAAATACTGTGCAGCAGCCCGAACATGGCGCCGATAAAGGCGGCGAACAATACCCCCGAGGTCAAATCGCCACCCATATACACCCACATCCAGCCGCTCATCGCCCCCATGGTCATGATGCCTTCGATGCCCAGGTTCAATACCCCCGCCCGTTCACAGATCAACTCGCCCAGGGTGCCGAAAATCAACGGCGTCGCTATCCGCAGGGTAGCCGCCCAGAAACCGGCGGTAAGCAGGATTTCGAACACGTCCATTATCGCAGCCTCAGCCGATACCGGGTCAGCATGACACCGACCAGAACCGAAAGTACACTGGTGGCGACGATGACATCGGCAATATAGGTCGGCACGTTGATCGCCCGGCTCATGGAATCGGCGCCGACATATATTCCGGCCAGAAACATCGCCGAGGCGATTACCGCCAGGGGATGCAGGGCCGCCAGCATGGCCACCGCGATCCCGGCGTAGCCGAACCCCGGCGATAAATCGAGAGTCAGGTAACCCTTGGTGCCGGCCACTTCGCCGACCCCGGCCAGGCCGGCCAGGCCGCCGCTCAGCAGCGCCGTCAGCACGATCGTACGATTGACGCCGATGCCCGAAAACGCCGCCGCCGCGGCGTTGAACCCGACGGCGCGAATTTCATAGCCCCAGACGGTGAAACGCATGATTGCCCAGGCCAGAACGGCGGCGGCCAGCGCGAATACAAACCCCAGATGCAGACGGCTCTTCGAGACGATCACCGGCAAAACGCCCTCGTCGATGATTGACGCCGACTGCGGCCAGCCCATCGACATGGGATCCTTCAGCGGCCCTTCAAGCAGATAATTGACGACCAGCAGGACGATGAAGTTGAGCAGCAAGGTAGTCACCACTTCATCGACCTTCAGCCGGTTTTTCAGGATCGCCGGAATCAGCAGCAGCAATCCGCCGGCCAGGGCGCCGGCGACCATCAGGAACGGAATCATCAGCCAGGCCGGCAGGGTGATCATTCCCGAACCGAGCCAGGTCGCGCTCAGCGCGCCGACGTAAAACTGCCCCTCGCCGCCGATATTCCACAGCTTGGCGCGAAAGGCGATGGCAGCCGCCAGCCCGGTCAGAATCATCGGCGTTGCCCGGGTCATGGTTTCGGTCAGCGCGAACCGCGAACCAGCCGCCCCCTTGAATAACAGCCAGTAAGCATTCAACACCGGCTCACCGGCCCATAAAACCAGTCCGGCGCAGATTATCAGCGCCGCCACAACCGCCAAAACCGGGGCCGACATGGCCATCCACAGCGGTGTCGACTGGCGCGGTTCCAATCGCATCAGGCGGCCTCCGTCTGGCCGCTCATGATCAGCCCGATTTCCCGCGCCGTCACTTTACCGGTCTGCATGGGTTGGCTTAATCGACCGTGATAAATAACCACTATCCGGTCCGACAAGGCCAGCAGTTCATCGAGATCTTCCGAAATAAGCAGAATTGCGGCGCCGCGCGTGCGCGCCTCCAGAAGCTTGCCGTGAACATAGGCTATGGCCCCGACATCAAGACCGCGCACCGGCTGGTTGGCCAGGATTATCGCCGGCTCGGCATCCAGCACACGGGCCAGAATTAATTTTTGCACGTTGCCTCCCGACAGCAATCGGGTTTCCTCGTCCGCACCCTGGCAGCGGATATCATATTTTTCTATCAGCCGATTCGATTTTTCGGAAATCGCCGTCGCGTCGAACAGGCCGAAGCGCGACTGCGGCGGGTCGCGGCGGCATTCGGAAATAAAGTTTTCCCGCACCGTCATTTCGCCGATTACGCCTAATTCATTGCGATCTTCCGGTATGCGGCCGACCCCGCCATGCACCATTCCCGCCGGGGTCGGATTATCCAAGACCTCGCCAAACAGCCTGACGGCGCCCCGGTCGGGTCGGGCCAATCCGCTAATCAGCGCCGCCAGCGCCCGCTGACCGTTTCCCGAGACCCCGGCCAGACCGAGAATTTCATGCTTGCGCAGGACCAGATTGACCCGGTCGAGCGCCCCCAGTCCCTGATCGGGGTTTACACTGACATCGGCCAGTTCGAATACCGTGTCGCCGTGATGCATGGGTTCTCCCCTGGGATCGTGCACGGTGCGCCCGACCATGGCCTCGGCCAGACTGGCCCGGTCGGCGCTGGCGGTATCCGTTTCGGCGACCACCTTGCCACGACGCAGAACGGCAATGCGATCACTGACCCTTAGTATTTCATGCAGCTTGTGGGAAATGAAAATAATCGACATACCCTTATCGACCAGGCTGCGCAGGGTATCGAACAGATTGTCTGATTCCTGCGGTGTCAGGACCGCCGTCGGCTCATCCAGAATCAATATCCGGGCCTCGCGGTACAGCGCCTTGAGTATTTCCACCCGTTGCCGCTCGCCGACGCTAAGATTGGCGACCCGGGCATCCGGGTCGACAATCAGGCCGAAGTCCCGGGACAGGTCGGCCAGCTTTCGCCGGGCCGATTTAAGGTCCTGCCGCCACGACCACAGCGATTCGACGCCAAGCGTGACGTTCTCGATAACGGTCAGGTTGTCGGCCAGGCTGAAATGCTGATGAACCATGCCGACGCCGGCTTGCAAGGCGGCCTCGGGCTGACCCGGCGGCAACCGCCGGCCGAATGCCTCGACATACCCTTCATCGGCGGTGTAATGGCCGAACAGGATATTCATCAAAGTGGTCTTGCCGGCGCCATTCTCGCCCAGCAACGCCAACACTTCGCCTTCACCAAGAGACAGCGAAATGGCGTCATTGGCGATCAGTTCGCCGAAGCGCTTGGTGATGCCTGCCAGTTTGAGAATTTGTTTCATCGGTAAATAACGGGGCGGGGTTGGAGACAATTGCTCCAACCCCGCCCGATGCGTCCCGTGTCGCCCGGTCAGAAGGTGGACTTGGGTTGTTGGTCATCTATTTTTACGACAAACTTTCCGGCCTTGATGTCGGCGGCAAGCCTGGCCACCCGGTCCTTGATAGCCGGTTTGATCTTGTCCTCGAACTCGTAGTAGGGAGCCAGCGATGCGCCGCCTTTCGCCATCATCGTCCAGTCCTTGTAGTTTTCGGCCTTGAAGGTTCCCGCCTTGACCCCCTTGATGGCGTAATTGATAGCCGATTCCATATGCCACAGGGCCGAGGTGACGACGACACCCTTGCCGTTTTCCTCTTTATTCATGTCGTTTACGTTACCGAACGCCAGGATGCCTTTTTCCCGCGCCGCATCGACTACACCGGCACGTTCCGCATACAACACATCGACGCCGGCCTCGACCTGGGCGAAGGCCGCTTCCTTGGCCTTCGGCGGATCATACCAGGAACCGATGAAGTTGACCTTGAATTCAACATCGGGATTGACCGAACGGGCGCCCGCCATGAAGGCGTTGAACAGGCGGTTGACCTCGCCGATGGGATAGCCGCCGACCATGCCGATCTTGTTGGTCTTGGTCATGCTTCCGGCGATTATCCCCATCAAATAGCAGGGTTCATGGATGTAGTTGTCAAACACCGAAAAATTCTTGCCGTAAGGCTTGAACGGATCGCCCATCAGGAAGGCCACTTTGGGATAGTCGTCGGCCACCTTGCGGGCTTCCTTGCTGATCCCGAAGGCCTCGCCGACAATCAGGTCAACGCCGCTCTCGGCGTATTCGCGCAACACCCGGACGTAATCCGTATTGGCCACTTTTTCGGAAAACACATATTCAATTTCGCCGGCCTTGGCCGCCGCGTCGAGCGCCTGATGCAGGCGGGCATCCCATTTTTGCTGAATCGGCTGGGTATAAATGCCGGCAACCTTGATTTTCGCCGCCAGCGCATCCGCGCCGCCCAACAAAATAACAGCCATCAGGGCGAGCACGACCGACGCCCCCTTGAATAAACTTTTCATCATCCGGAAATCTCCACCCTATCGTTAGCAGGCTATTTTTTCACCCGTTCCATCCGGGACGGTAGCAAAACGGCCCCCGCAGGGCCACGCTAATTTGTCCGCGCGGTCAACTTTTACCCGGAAACTATCCACAGGCGGAGCCTCTTATCAATGCTCCTTGGTATTACGGGACTACTGTCCACGAGCCATCGGCATTACGGCAGGCCTTGCCGGTCGCCGTTTCGCTCTTGCCATCGACATTCACCTTGGATTCAAATTTCCGGCAGTCCCTGCCGCCTTCGCTGTAGGTGCTTATGGGGGTAGCGCTGCCCGAATTCCCGGAATCCGGGTTTCGCCAACTCGATGCCTGTCCGGTCTTGTTGTTTTCCAGCGCCAACTGGGCCGTTTGCTGGGCCATTTTCCGGTCATTTTGATCCAGCACCTTGCCAATCTCGCTGCCGGCATAGGCGCCGGCCATGCCACCGATGGCGGCGGCCAACCATTGCCCCTTGCCGCTGCCGAATTGCGAACCGGCGAGGACGCCGACGCCGGCGCCGATGATCGTACCTAGTGTTTGTTTATTGCCCTGTCCTTCGGCGCACCCCGTCAACGCGGCGGCGGCAACCAGGACTGTCGCGATCATTTTTTTGCTCATCTGGATAGTATCCTCGGATCAGATTTATTTAAAAAAACACCAAATCAATTTCGATAATGGACTATAATTATACACCAATGCCATGACCAATCGAACAGATATCAACCTGAAGACCCTTAGGAAAAAACTGCGGGACAACCGTCGCCGGATTTTGGACGACACCCGGACCAGCGAGGAATTCCGTCAACCGGTACAACTTGACCAGACCAGCGTCGGTCGCCTGTCAAGGATGGATGCCCTGCAGGATCAGGCCATGGCGCTGGAAACCGACCGTCGGCGACAAGTCGAACTACAACACATAGAAAACGCCCTGAAACGGATGGCGGACGGCTGCTACGGATATTGCCTGTCCTGCGATGAGGACATTCCGGAAAAAAGGCTGCAAATAGACCCGACCGCCAGCGTCTGTATCGACTGCGCCAGTTAGTAATTATTCGGAATCCGGCCTGTCCGGTTTTTCCACATGTTCACGGGTTTTCTGGAAACGGACCCGTGGCCAGTCTTCCCCGGCCCGGTCCAGATGCCAGGCGTTGCGGGCCAGAAATACCGGTTCGCCGTCATGATCCTCGGCCATCGCGGCCTCGTTGGTGGCAATGAATTTCTTCAGCTCCAGGCCGTCATCGGCCGCGACCCAGCGAGCGGTAAACAGGCTGGTCGATTCGAAACGGACCGGCACGTTGTATTCGGTGCGAATGCGGTCGGCCATTACCTCGAATTGCAGCGGCCCGACGGCGCCGACGATCCAGTCCGATCCGATCATCGGTTTGAATACGCTGGCCGCCCCTTCTTCCGCCAGTTGTTGCAGGGCGCGGCCCAGATGTTTGGCCCGCATGGGATCTTCCGGGCGCACGGACTTAAGATATTCCGGCGCGAAACACGGGATGCCGGTAAAATGCAGGTCTTCGCCCTCGCTAAGTCCATCGCCGATACGCAGGGCGCCATGATTGGGGATGCCGACGATATCGCCGGGCCAGGCTTCTTCCGCCAGTTCCCGGTCCTGGGCCAGAAACAGGACCGGATTATGGATGTTCATGGTTTTGCCGGAACGCACATGCTTGAGCTTGGCGCCTCTTTTGAAATGCCCGGAACAGACCCGGATAAAGGCGATGCGATCACGGTGTTTCGGATCCATATTGGCCTGAATTTTAAAGACAAAGGCGCTAACCTTGCTTTCCCCCGGAACGATCATCCGGTCCGTGGTCGGCTGTTGCCGTGGCGATGGCGCCATGTCTGATAATCCCAGCAGCAATTCACGTACTCCGAAATTGTTGATGGCGCTGCCGAAATAAACCGGCGTCAAATGACCATCCAGATAGGATTGCAGTTCGAACGGCGGCGTCAGGCCGCGCACCATTTCAACCTCTTCGCGCAGCTTGGCGACCGCCGCAGCCGGCAGCAGGTCATCCAGTTTGGGGTCGTCCAGTCCCCGGCAAACCAGCCCTTCGGCCGGCAAGGCCCCCTTCGCCCCTTTTTCCAGCAGGACCAGACGGTCGGCAAACAGGTCGTAACAGCCAAGGAAATCCCGGCCCATGCCGATGGGCCAACTGGCCGGCGTCACGTCAAGGGCCAGGGCCTGTTCTATCTCGTCCAGAATATCGAAAGGGTCACGGCTTTCCCGGTCCAGCTTGTTGATGAACGTTATGATCGGCATGTCGCGCAGCCGGCATACTTCGAACAATTTCCGGGTCTGCGTTTCGATGCCCTTGGCGGCATCCAGCACCATCACGGCGCTATCGACGGCGGTCAGCGTCCGGTACGTGTCCTCGCTGAAGTCCTGGTGTCCGGGGGTATCGAGCAGGTTGAACGTCTTGTCATCGAATTCGAACGTCATAACCGATGAAGCCACCGAAATGCCGCGTTCCCGTTCGACCTTCATCCAGTCGGAACGGGCCCGCCGCTGATCGCCCCTGACCTTGACGGCGCCGGCAAGCTGGATGGCGCCGCCGAACAGCAGCAGTTTTTCAGTCAGCGTCGTCTTGCCGGCGTCCGGGTGGGATATGATCGCAAACGTGCGCCGCCGCTTTGCCTGGCTTTCGATATTTTCCATATGTTTATACGGGGATTACATTCGAATTGACGGAACACGGGATGTAGCGCTTTTAGCAGGAAACGACCAGAATTATTTTCCAGTCGCCGGCCCCGCATTTTGCGGACTTTAAAAAAATTACCCTGGCTTGTAAGCTTGTTGTAAGATTATTGTGCTAGTCAACTGCTGGCTGTAACCAACATGACAGTTTCATGAAGGATTGGTGACAGCCTTAAATGTTCAGGTTGAATAAAAGCGAGGACGGACCATGCCGGGGCCAATACAACTAGCCGACCATCAAACAACGGAACGCGCCCCATTCGACCGTCGGGGCGCTCATGGTCGCCGGGCGGTCGAACGGCGCAACAGCGACGATCAGCGCCGGGAAACGGACCGGCGAAACAAGATCATCACCATGAATATTCTTGACCGGCGCGTCAGCCCGGACCGGCGTTCCGCCACCAAGCGCCGGTTTTTGGACCTGCGGGTCGCCATGCGCCGGGGATTGCCCGACCGCCGCCATTAGCTTGCCGGGTTATACCAAGGATCACTGATTCAGGCTGCGCCGGCAAATTCAAAACCGGCGTCATCGACGGCCTTGGCGACCACGGAGTCATCGTTCAGCCCTTCGACGGTGATCTGGTTGGCGTCCACATCGACGCTGATTTCCGATTGCGGGGCGGCCGCCTTGATGGCGTTGGTAACCGAATTGGCGCAACCCTGGCAGGTCATGCCGTTTACCTTATATGTCTTGCTCATTCTCGTAGCTCCTATAAATAACAAATATCCCTGATCCATTAGACCCCTTCCCGCGACTGGAAGGTCAAGAGGCGCCAAACCTTTTGACGATCGCCGAAATGGGAACCAGCCGAAAGCCCTTCGACCGAAGGCCACCCAGCCATACTTTCAGGGCTTCGATGGTAGCCTGACGGGGGTGGCCTATGGCCACCGCGAAACCGTTGCGGCGGGCCAGTTTTTCGACCTCCCTGAGGCGCGCGTTAATCTCGTCCAATGTACCGATATTATCGATAAATATATTGCGCTCGGCCACGGGCACCCCCAGTCGCCGCGCCAATTTGGCCCCGACCGTGCGCCCCGTCGTACGGGAATCCAGAAACAACAGGCCGCGGCGCTTGACCGCCTCGATCACCAGTCGCATGGCGCGGCTGTCGGCGGTAAATTTCGAGCCCATATGATTGTTGATACCGACATAGCCGCTGAACCTGCCTAACCCCCAGTCCAGACGGCGTTCAAGTTCGTTGTCATCAAGCCCGGTAAGCAGGACATTCGGCCCCGGATCGACCGTCCTGGAAATCGGTTCCATGGCCACATGCAGCATCAGTTCATGGCCGCCCAAACGCGCCCGATCGGTTTGACCGGCCAGATTGCCGGCGTAGGTCATGAACGAAAGGGTAAGCGGCGCTTGCAGCTTTATGACCCGGGCGGAGCGTATTTTATCGACCCCCATATCATCGATGACCATGGCGATCATCGGCCCCTTGCCCGCCGGAATTTCGACCGCGTAGCGGCGCCAGGGCGGCAGTGCAGCGGCGGCTTTCACCGGCGCCTGGCGGACTTTCGGCGGTGCCGGTGGCGTTGTCTGGTAAATTTTTGCCGGCAGGGCTTCTTCGTAGGCTCGCGGCGCTTTCGCCGCGCCGTCCTGTTTCCGCGCCGCCCGTTGCTTACGGGTATCCGGAAACAGCGGCGCATCCGGCACGGTAATCAGGCTTGGTGGCGGCGATTGCTTCTTATACCAGGGCTGGATGCGCGATGTCTGATCGTCGGGGACCACAGGTTTCGGCAGCAACTGCCTGACCACGACATATCCGGAGAATATAGCCGCCACGGTAATGCCGGCATAAAGCATTTGCCGGGCAAAATTTGGCCTGAATTTTTTTACACTATTCTTTGCCACCGGGCTTACCCTGTCGTTATGATTCGCCTGCGGGTGCGATTGCGAATATGATACCCCAATAGCGATGACTGTCGGCATTTTCGTTGCCCAAAAAAAACGGTTGGCCTTCTATGAAGCGAAAAAAATTCCGCTCGGGCGTTTTCCTCACGGCCACGCTGGTATGGGTAATCGGCATCGGCCCGGCCTTTGCCGCGTCCGGTATCGAGGCCTTTTACGGCACATACCGGGGACAGGTCGGCAGCGACGGTAAAATCACCCGGGAATTGAAGTTGTCGATCAAGCCGGCCAAGAAAAAAGGGTTCGAAATAAACTGGTCGACTACGACCTTCGCCGCGAATAGCGAGAAGACCAAATCCTATTCCATTTCCTTCGTCCCCAGTGGGCGCGACAACATCTATTCATCGGCCATGCGGCGCAATATTTTCGGCAAGCTGACGCCGATGGACCCCCTGAAAGGCGATCCCTTCGTGTGGTGCAAGGTCGAAGGCGACACGCTTATAGTCTATTCCCTGCTGATTACCGACAACGGCGGCTACGAAATGCAGGATTACGTGCGCACGCTTACCGACAGGGGACTGAACCTGAAATTTTCCCGCATTCGCGACGGCAAGCCCCTGAAAGTAATCACCGGAGAATACACCCGCGTAACGCCATAGGTGTTTAGTCCCGGCACCTGATGGTGCGTTATTCTCTCTGGAATGGAAAGAAGCACTACGGGATTCCTGTAAATTCCGTATTTCGGCGACAGTTTACTAAACTATCGCCGACAGCAGCGATAAAATCGCCTAACCGGCCTTGCCCAGATTGTCCAGAATCGGACAATCTGGGCGGTCGTCGCCGTGACACGAATCAGTTAATTCCATCAGGGTCGCGCGAATGGAATTAAGTTCGGCGATACGGCCATCTATTTCAGAAATGTGATTCAGGGCGAATTTCTTGACATCGGCGCTGGCCCTGTTCTTGTCGTTCCACAGCGCCAGAAGATTGCCGACATCTTTCAGGGTAAAACCAAGCTTACGGGCACGCTGGACAAAGCGCAGTTGCTGCAAATCCCGGTTCTGGTAATGGCGATAACCGTTTTCGGTACGCGCCACGGTCGGAATCAAGCCGATTTCCTCGTAATAGCGGATGGTTTTGGTCGGAATGCCCGATATTTCGGAAATAGCGCCGATATTCATGTCCGGTCTCCTGTAACGCAAGCGGCCCCCAAACGCCCCGGTTTGATGACGTATCAGGCCAATCCGGGAAGTATACAGCAAACTGTAATGTTTGTCTGCCTGTTTGATAAATACATTGCACCATTATCAGGGAACCGGTCCGGAAAGAAAACGTTGAACAACTGATGACAACAGCGCGTCCGGCGGCGGTTTCGCCTGCCGGAATAGGTTTGATCGAAGCCATCGCGCCGGGCATATCCGTCGCCGACGCCGAACAGGTTTTGTTACGGGAACGCCTGTTTAATACCAAGAATCATTAATAAGGACTCATTGGTATTACCGTGCTTTCAAGGTCAGCGTCCCTATCGCTCCCGGCGTGTAGTCCGCCGGGTCGGTAGTCAGCGGAAGATATTCGGTGCGGCTCCATTTTTCCGCTAAATTCGAATACAGAGAAGACAGCGGGTTGCCCGACTGGCCGGTCGAAAAGATAAACAGCGACCGGTCCAGGTTCGACATGTCATAGATTCCGCGCAGGCTGGCGGCGTGTACGCTGGCGAACGGCTGCCCTTCATCCATCATCTTGAAGCGACCGACATTGAGCGTATAGACACCGCCGACCGAAGGCACCTCGATATCGAAAATTTCCCGCAGCACCGGAACATTGGTGAAGGGATTGTGATCGCTGTGGGCGAAATGAGCCTCACCCCAGGTCCAGCCGTCCTCGTCATCGCCATAGCGGGCCTGTAAATAGGCAATCGCCCGGTCCAGGGAAAGCTGCAAAAGTCCAGAACAGGTCTCGCGTTCGGGAGAGCCCTGAACATCGCACCAACGCGACATGCCGTCCTTGTCACGCAATACGTTGGCCATAAAAACCGGGCGTATCTTCCAGTTGCTTATAAACAGGTCTCCCAGTTCATCAGCGTACAGGGCGCGACTGAATTCCCGCAGCCAGGCAGAAAATATCAGCGGTTCCGAACCCTTCAGCGACATCCTGTTATCCCAGGCCTTGAGTTTGGCGACGGCGTCATCCGCTTCCAGCCCGGAAGGCTTGACCTTCAGCATCAAGGGCAGCAAATCCATCGCCATCAGCGACTTGTCGTCGGCCTGCATGGCGCGGAAACTGTCCACCGAGTGCTTTTTCCGTTGGCCCAACAACTGATCGATACGATCGGCCCGGTAAGGCAGGGTCCAGTCTCTGGTGATAAAATAGGGATAATCGTCGCCGACGATTTTCTGGTTGGCGGTTCGAATAGTGGAACTGGCCGGATTAAACTGCTGCGGCAACCGTTCGAACGGGATAAATCCATCCCAGTCATAGGCGGCGTCCCAGCCGGGCGACGGGACCGCGCCCTGGTATTTATTACCGGGCTTCCTGATCGGCACCCGGGCCGGCGCGTAATAGCCGATATTGCCATCGACATCGGCATACAGCATATTTTGCTGGGGGCTGTGAAAATTGCGAATGGCCTTTTTAAACTCCTCCCAGTTACCGGCCCGCATAAGATTCAGCGCGGCATCAGTGGTCAAATCATCGTCGCGCAGGGAAGTCCAGGCGAAGGCCATGGCGTAGCCCTGCGGGATTGTTTCCCCGGCCGATTTCAGGACATCGGAAATAATCGGGCCGTGGCGGCTCTGGCGCACGGTGATGGTCACCGGCTGCTGATCCTTGACGATAATAGTGACTTCGCGGGTGGCGAGTTTTTTCGGCCCATCCGGGGTCAGGTATTCATTTTCGCCGGTCAGTTTCTCGATAAACAGGTCCTGCACATCGGGGCCGGTATTGGTAAAGCCCCAGGCGATTTTCTGGTTGCGGCCCAGGATGATCGCCGGAACACCGGGCAGCGTCGCGCCTATGGCGTCGAGCCCCGGCGCTTTCAGATGCGCATAATACCATAGCGCCGGCGCCGACAACCCCAGGTGCGGATCGTTGGCCAGGATCGGCTTGCCGGTCTCGCTGCGGGCGCCGGCGACGACCCAGTTGTTCGACCCCGCCCCTTCCGGCAAAGTCGGCGGCGCCAGGGCGGCCAGTTTTGTCAGGTCTATATTCAGCCCGGCAATCAGCTCTTTCACGCCGCTAAGATCGATTGGCGCTTCGCCGCGATAGGGCGGCAGGAATTCGGATACCTGCTGCGGGGTCAGGTCTTTCTGCAACATTTGCAGGCGCAGCAATTCCTTACGCCAGTTGCCGCCCAGATCCCATGCCATCATCTTTACCCAGACAATTGAATCCGCCGGTTTCCAGGGTTCCGGCTTGGTCCCAAGGATAATAAATTCCGGCGGCAACGCCCCCTGCCAGCCGCTGATCGCGGCGTTGACCCCGGCGGTGTAGGCATCCAGTCCGGCGCGGGTTTCCGCCGATAGATTGGCGATCGACCGCTCCGCATAGCCATACACGTCAAGGGTACGCAGGAATTTGTCGGTGCCGATGGTCTTGGCGCCGAACAATTCCGACAACCGCCCGGCGCCGATGCGCCGGTTCATGTCCATCTGCCACAGGCGATCCTGAACGTGCGCGTAGCCGAGCCCGAACAGGGCGTCATTCAGGCTTTTACCGGATATGTGCGGCACCCCGTTTTTGTCACGAACGATGGTAACGTCGGCAGACAGGCCCCTGACCGTAATTTCGCCGTCTATTTGCTGCTCTGATGTCTTCAGATAGGCATATCCGCCGGCTACCGCCAGCACCGCGATGACGACCAGCCCAAGGGCCAATTTCCTCAACATTTGCATTCCCCCGATTTAAGTTGCCGGCATATTGTGATTTAAGCAGGTTCCGCAGCCAGAAAACAGCCCTGATCGAACCATGTTTCTTCGAGATTTTCGCCCTGCCCGCCCCTGTCGATGACCAGAAAATCGCTTTCCCGATCCACACAAAGCAATGGATGGTGCCATATTCCACGGCGATAATTAACTCCCTGCCCGCCGCTGGCCAGGAAGGCGTGCAGGTCATCGACACCGGGACTTGAGGTGGTTGCCGCGACGACCACCAGATAGGGTTGCCGGTGCAGCGGCACGAAAGCCTGACTGGCCAGGGGGTGGCGTTCCATCATGGTAATATGGAATGGAAAAACACGGGGTTTGCCGCGAAATATGCTAATCAGCGGACGCCCCCCACGGTCACCCGTATCGACGCTCGCCAGGTCGTTAAATCGTTCGGTCGTGCCTTCGTTGATGGCGTAACTTTCGCCGTCGCGGGCTTCGATAACGTCGCCGAAGGCGGCGAAGGCCGGCCGGGTCAGCGGCGTTGGCCACAGGTCTGGCGGGCTCATATGCAGAGTTTGCCGAACACCCGAAAACGGCTGACGCCGCCGTCGGGATGGATGTTCAGCCGCACATGGCTGACCGCACCCAGTTCGTTGATCTGTTCGCCGTCGAAGCGGTGGACCCGGTCGGCGGACATTTTCATTTCGCCCAGCAGCGGTTGCCAGAACATCGCCTGGGTAACCAGGGACCGATCGGTGGCCTCGCCCACCAGCGCCGCCTGAACCGAACAGCGGTCGGGAAAATTCCCCTTGAAATGGGCCGTATCGATTTCGATGGCGCCGACTTCTCCCGGTGCGCCAAGGGCGACAATCATCCAGTCATGGCCAGGTTCGCGCCGGCGCCGGGTTTCCCAGCCGTCACCCATATCCTTGCCGCGACCCTCGGCCAACACCGCCCAGACATTGCCGTAGTGGGCATTATTATAGGCGACGACCCGGCCACCGCTGCCAAGCGCCGACAGTTCCTGATCGGTTTCGCCGTCCGCCGTCGACCATTCCCGGTGCGGCCGGCCATACACCCGCAACCGCGCTATGCCGCCATCGGGCAGCATGTTCAGCCGCAGCCAGTTCCACGGCCCGGCGTCGCCGACCCGGGCGAAGTGGCGGGCGTCCGGACCCAGGCTCAGGGGGGCCAGAATGGTTGTCCATTCCGTCGCCGCATCGGGCTGGCTGTCCGACAGGCAGGCCTCCAACGAGGCCGCCGGCGGATAGTTGCCGGTGAAGTGGCGGGTATCGATATCGACGCCGACAACGGCCCCGGCGACGCCCAGGCGGACCACACACCAGTCATGGCCGCCGTCCCGGCGGCGGCGGCTTTCCCAGCCGTCCATCCATTTGCCGTGGGCATCGAATTTGCCGTCGATGAAAACCGGCTCGCCGTCATCCAGCAGGCGCTCCTTGGCGGCAAAAAAATCGTCCGACGCCAGCACCGCCTGACTACCCAGGCGTGGCGAACACAAATTTACCGCCGTCCGGGCGTATTCGGGAATAATATCTGCTTGATCGGTCATTCATTCACTCCGTTTTCAACCAGCGCGGCAAGCCGCAACAGGGCGATGCGATGGACCTGTTGCAGGGCTTCGCGCATTTCAGCATCGTATTCGTTACCTAGGCGCTGCTCGAAAATATCGAGAATTTCCCGGCGATCATATCCGGCCACGGCCAGGATAAACGGAAAGCCGAATTTTGCCATGTAGGCGTCATTCAATAACCGGAAACGGGTAAATTCATCGGGCGTGCACCGGTCGAGACCGGCACCGGCCTGTTCGGATGCGGATTCTTCGGTCAAATCACCGTCAACCGCCAGTTTTCCGGCCAGGTCCGGATGGGCGCGAAGCAAGGCCAGTTGGCGTTCTTCGCCGGCCGCCTCGACGATGCGCGTGAAGGCCCGCGACAATCCTTCGGCGTCGCCGCAATCCGGCCCCGGGCCGGCATCATAGGCGCATCCGGCAATCCACGGCGAATGTTCATATACGCCGCCGTAACGGGCGACGAATTGATCTTTTCCATGATTCATGAAAGCGCGCTTTCGAAGGGATGCCGGTCGCGCCAGTGGCGGGCGATATCGGCGCGGCGGCAGACCCACGCATGTTCATGCGACAACACGTAATCGAGAAATTCCCGAAGCGCCCGAAACCGCGCCGGGCGTCCGATCAGGCGGCAATGCAGGCCGATGGATAGCATCTTCGGCAAGCGGTCGCCTTCTTCGTAAAGGGTGTCGAAAGCATCCTTCAGATAACCCAGAAACTGATCGCCGTTGTTGAAGCCCTGCGCCGTCGCGAAGCGCATGTCGTTGGTATCGAGCGTGTAGGGTACGACCAGATGCGGCTTTTCCGTAACCTTGCTCCAAAACGGCAGATCGTCGGAATAGTCATCGGCGTCGTACAGGAAGCCGCCATGTTCGGCGACCAGCCGACGGGTGTTTTCGCTGGTCCGCCCGGTATACCAGCCGACCGGCGCCACACCGCAAATCCGGGTCAGAATTTCCATCGCCTGATCCATGTGTTCGCGCTCCGTGGCCTCCGGCAAGTCATGGTAATCGATCCACCTGAGCCCGTGGCTGGCGATTTCGTGGCCGTCTTCAAGAGCCCGCTCAATCACCGCCGGATTGCGCCGGGCGGCCATGGCGACGGCGAACACGGTCAACGGCGCCTGGCGTTCGCGGAACAATTCCAGCACCCGCCAGACCCCGGCCCGCGAACCGTATTCATATATCGATTCCATGGACATATGCCGGGCCCCGGCGAACGGCGCGGCGCCGATAATTTCCGAGAGAAAAATTTCCGAGGCCCGGTCGCCATGCAAGACACAGTTTTCGCCGCCTTCTTCGTAGTTAAGCACGAACTGCACCGCAATTCGCGCCCCGCCGGGCCAGTCGGCCCGGGGCGGATGTTCGCCGTAACCGGCCATATCCCGTGGATAATCCATTGCTCGTGCTCGCCTCCGGTTCTCTGAAAGGGTACCATAAGGGGCCGGAGTCTTGAAGATTATCAAAAAATAATTGAAGACTAACCCGCAAAACCAAGACGCCCTTCCGGGCCGTCGCGGGTTAGGATCGCGCCTGGGTTCGAAAGCGGTAGGGGGGATGCGATAAATGGAAATACTGCTGCATGACTGGGCCGCCCTGCTGGTCCGCTGGCTGCATATCGTTACCGCCATCGCCTGGATCGGTTCGTCATTTTATTTCATGTGGCTGGACAACAGCCTGCGGGCCTATGGCGACCTGCCGGACGGGGTGCAGGGCGAAAACTGGTCGGTTCACGGCGGCGGCTTTTACCACATCCGAAAATACACGGTGGCGCCCGGACAAATGCCGGCCGAACTGCACTGGTTCAAATGGGAATCCTACGCGACCTGGATTTCCGGTTTCTCGCTGATGGTCATCGTCTACTACTGGGGCGCCGAAAGTTTTCTGATCGACCGTTCCGTACTCGACCTTAGCGCCGCCATGGCAATTGCCATTTCAATGGCCTCGCTGGTTATCGGCTGGGTGGTGTACGATCTGTTGTGCAAATCGCCCCTGCGCGATCATACCGGGGCGATGTTCACGGTGCTGTTCGCCTTTATCGTGGCCGCCGCCTATGGCTATGGCCTGGTGTTTTCCGGTCGCGCCGCCTTCCTGCACATCGGCGCCATGATCGCCACCATGATGTCGGCCAACGTGTTCATGGTCATCATCCCCAACCAGAAAAAGGTCGTCGCCGCCCTGCAGGCCGGGGAAACTCCGGACCCGGCGCTCGGCAAGGGCGCGAAACTGCGTTCGACCCATAACAACTACCTGACCCTGCCGGTGTTGTTCATGATGATTTCCAATCACTATCCGATGGTCTTCGGGCATGACTGGAATTGGCTGGTGGTCGCCCTGGTGCTCGCCCTGGGCGCCATCATCAGGGATTACTTCAACGCCCATAACGCCGGCAAATCGGGCCTGGCGACCCGCTGGCAATGGCCGCTGGCGGCGCTGCTGACGGTCGCCCTGATCGCGCTTACATCCTGGAAGCCGGGAGGCGAAACGGTCGTCGAAGAACAAATTTTGACGCCGCAGGCCTTCGCCATCGTGCAGACCCGCTGCGCCGTCTGCCATTCCGCCAGGCCGACCGACGAAGATTTCACCGAAGCCCCCGGCGGCGTAATGTTCGACACCCCGGAGCAATTGAAAAAATACGCCGCCAAGGTGCTGGCCCAGGCGGTGTTGAGCAAAGCCATGCCGCTGGCTAACAAGACCGGCATCAGCGATCTGGAACGGGCCCGGCTGGGGGCCTGGATAAGGACCGGCATGGCGGATCAATGATGGCCTCGCTGCTGGTAAAAAACGCCGATGTTCTGGTCACCATGGACGCTGCGCGCAGGGAAATTCCGGGCGGCGGCCTGTTCGCGCGGGACGGTGTTATCGAAGCCGTCGGGCCGGCACCCGAATTGCCCGCAACCGCCGATGAGGTTCTCGACCTTGCCGGCCAAATCGTCCTGCCGGGACTGATTAACACCCACCACCATTTCTACCAGAACCTGACCCGCGCCGTGGCGGCGGCCCAGGACGCCACCCTGTTCGAATGGTTACGCACCCTGTACCCGATCTGGGCCAGGATCGGCCCCGACGAGGTCCGGGTTTCGGCCCTTGTCGGGCTGGCCGAAATGGCCCTTAGCGGCTGCACCTGTTCTTCCGATCATCTGTATATTTTTCCGAACGGGGCCAGGCTCGACGACGAGATCGAGGCGGCCCGGGAAATCGGCGTTCGCCTGCACGCCGCCCGCGGCGCCATGAGCATCGGCGAAAGCGATGGCGGCCTGCCGCCCGACAGCCTGGTCGAAAAGGAATCCGCCATTTTGACGGATTGCCAACGGCTTATTCAGGCCCATCACGACCCCCGACCGGGGGCCATGATCCGCCTGGCCATAGCCCCCTGCTCGCCCTTTTCGGTCAGCCGCGAATTAATGCGCGACGCCGCGATTCTGGCCCGCGACCACGGCGTCATGCTGCATACCCACCTGGCTGAAAACGATGACGACATCGCCTATTCGCTGGAGAAATTCGGCTGCCGGCCCGGTCAATATGCGCAAAGTCTGGGTTGGACCGGCGACGATGTCTGGCACGCCCACTGCGTCAAGTTGAATAGCGCCGAGATCGAGCTGTTCGCCGAATCGAAAACCGGCGTCGCCCATTGCCCGTGTTCCAACATGCGCCTGGGCAGCGGCATCGCGCCGGTCCGGGCCATGCGGGATGCCGGGGTCCGGGTCGGGCTCGGCGTCGATGGCTCGGCGTCGAACGATTCGGCGCACCTGCTGAACGAGGCCCGGCAAGCCATGCTGTTGCAGCGGGTGGCCCTGGGCGGCGACGCCATGAGCCCCCGCGAGGCGCTGGAGATCGCCACCCTGGGCGGCGCACAAGTGCTGGGACGATCCGACCTGGGCTCGCTGGAAGTCGGCAAACGGGCCGATTTCGCCGCCTTCGATACAACCGCCATAGAACTGGCCGGGGCCTGGGACAGGGTCGCGGCGCTGGTTCTTGCCGGCCCCCTGCGGGCCAGTCATACGGTCATTGAGGGACGTGCCGTGGTCAGGGACGGCAAACTGACCAGCATCGATCTGCCGCATGTCCTGGAAAGCCATCGGGCGCTGACGGAAAAATTGATGGAAAATTCCTAACGGAGTTATTTGTCAAAAAAATAATGACAATCGAGCCAATTGTCGTCAATTATAAGACTATGCACGCCGTAGACGATTTGACCGTGTTCACCCGGGTGGTCGACTGCCGGGGTTTTTCCGCCGCCGGCAAGGAACTGCGCATGACCACGGCGGTGGTTTCCAGCCGCATCGCCAAGCTGGAACAACGCCTGGGCGTGCGGCTGCTAAACCGCACCACCCGGCAGGCCAGGCCGACCGACGAAGGCCTGATATATTACGATCATTGTATCAGGGTACTGGCCGAAGTGCAGGAGGTCGAACACCGCCTGGCGGAAATGAAGCGCCGCCCGGCCGGCGCCCTCAGGGTCTCGGTGCCGGTGTCCCTGGGCCGCCACCGCATCGCCCCGCTGATCCCCGAATTCGTCGCCGAAAATCCCGATATCCAGGTCCGCCTGCAAGTCACCGACCGGGTCGTCAATATTGTCGATGAAGACGTCAATATCGCCATCCGCAAGGGCATCCTGCCGGCCTCGGGCGATATCATGCGGCGGCTGGCCCCGGACCTGCGCGTCTGTTGCGCCGCGCCATCCTATATCGGCAAATACGGCGCCCCCGAAAGCCCCGACGACCTGAAAGGCCACAACTGCCTGCTGCTGCGGTTTCCCGGATCGAAGCGCTACACCTGGCAGTTCACCGGTGACGACGGGGCCATATCCAACCTGACCGTTTCGGGTAACATGGACAGTAATTCATCCGCCGTGCTGATCGACTGGGCCTTGCAGGGACACGGCGTTATCATGAAGTCGGTATGGGATTTGGCCGACCACCTGAACGACGGCGCACTAAAGCCGCTGCTGGCCGACAAATGGCCGCGTGATCTGTCGATCAATGCGCTGATGCCGCCCCGGCCACAGCAGCCGGCCAAGACACGGGCCTTTATCGACTATCTGGTCCGGCGTCTGCGCGACCATCCCATCGGCAAAATGGCGGAAAGTTACGGCTTGTAGACCCTGTCGATCGAGGCCAGATGAACCGCCTTTTGATCTTCGCCCAGAAACGAACCCCGGAAACCGTTCGCCGCCAACGTCGCCAAATGCCGTTCTTCCAGGCCCAACGCCAGGGCGACGGCGTGGTAATTATCGTTCAGGTAGCCGCCGAAATAGGCCGGATCGTCGGAATTTATGGTCACGTTGAGGGCCGCATCGAGCATCGTCCTGACCGGTGATTCTTGCATCCGTTCGATCACCTTCAGTTTCAGGTTGGATAACGGGCAAACGGTCAGGGTCATGCCGCTGCCGGCAAGGCGGCGGACCAGCGCCGGGTCCTCCATGGCCCGGTTGCCGTGATCGATCCGGTCTACCCGCAGAATATCGAGGGCTTCATGAACGTAGGCCGGGGGGCCTTCCTCGCCGGCGTGGGCGGTCAGTTTCAGGCCCATATCGCGAGCCCGTGCGAACACGCGGGCGAATTTCTCCGGCGGGTGGCCAAGTTCGGAGGAATCGAGGCCGACGCCGATGAATTTATCCAAAAACGGCTCGGCCTGCTTCAGGGTATCGAATGCGGCTTCCTCGCTGAGATGCCGCAGAAACGACAGGATCAGGAAAGAGCTGATCCCCAGCTTCTCGTTACCTTCCCCGAGCGCCCGGCTAATGCCACCGATGACGACGGCGAACGGGATGCCGCGTTCGGTGTGGCCCTGGGGATCGAAGAAAATTTCGACATGACGGACATTGTCTTCCGCCACCCGTTTCAGATAGGCCAGGGTCAACTCGTAGAAATCCTGTTCGGTCTGCAAAACATTCATGCCCTGATAATAGATATCGAGGAAATCCTGCAAACTGGAAAACCGATAGGCCCGGTGAACCTCCTGCACCGTCGCAAAGGGTATGGCGATACCGTTGCGCCGGGCCAGATCAAACAGCATCCGGGGTTCCAGACTGCCTTCGATATGCAGGTGCAGTTCGGCCTTGGGCAATGCCCGGATCAATTCAGCATGTGTCAATTCGGTCTCTCATAAATCAGTTCCCCGGCGGAATAGGTAGCGATTATGGCCCGGTCGTCGGCCATGATCATCTGTACGAACATGGCGTCCCAGATATCATCGGCGCGGATCATCCGGTTGGCTATTATCGGGGTCGAGGCCAGATCGATAACCACCATATCGGCTTCGTTGCCGACGCTAAGATTACCGATGCAGCCGTCCAGACGCAACGCCCTGGCGCCGCCCACGGTGGCCAGATACCAGGCCTTGGCGGGGTGCAGGCTGTAGCCGCGAAGCTGGCCGATTTCATATGCCGAACGCATGGTCGCGAACATCGACAGCGAAGACCCGCCGGCGATATCCGTCGCCAGCCCCACGGTTACCGGCTCGTCGCCGTCGCGCAGCCCCTTCATATCGAATAATCCGGAGCCGATGAAAGCGTTCGAGGTCGGGCAATGGGCGATGGCCGAACCGCTCTCACGCAGGGCCGCGCGTTCCCGTTCGTTCAGGTGAACGGCATGGCCGAAGACCGCCCCCGGCCCGACCAGGGAAAATTTTTCATAGACCCCGAAATAGTCCGGCGCATCGGTGAACAAATCGCCGACCCAGGCAATTTCATCGCTGTTTTCCGACAGGTGAGTCTGCATTACGGCATCCGGAAATTCCCGCCACAGGGTCGCCGCGGCGCGGAGCTGTTCGGGGCTCGATGTAGGCGCGAAGCGCGGCGTGATGGCGTAAACGTTACGTCCCGCGCCGTGCCACTTTTCGATCAGCTTTTTCGATTCCTCGTAGCCGCTCTCGGCGCTGTCCAGCAGATCATCCGGCGCGTTGCGGTCCATCAGCACCTTGCCGCCGACCATGCGCAGGTTACGGGCCAAGGCGACCTGGAAAAATCCGTCGACGGACTGCGGATGGACCGTGGCGTAAACGCTTGATGTGGTGATGCCGTTGCGGGCGCATTGATCGAGAAACAAACCGGCAGTTTCCCTGGCATGAACCAGGTCGCCGAAGGCGGCTTCGGTGGGAAAGGTGTAAATTTGCAGCCAGTCCAGCAATTGCGCGCCATAGGAAGCGATCATCGAAATTTGCGGATAGTGGGTATGGCAATCCACGAAACCGGCGATTATCAGCGCCTCGCCGTAATCGATAACCGGTGCGCCGGCGGCGGCCTGGCGTACTTCCAAGGCCGGCCCGACCGCCCTGATCAACCCGTTTTCGACCCACACGGCGCCCTTGCTTCGATAATCGATGGCCCGTTCGGGACCGACCCGGAAGGGATCGTCCACGAAAGTCAGGGTCTGGCCCTGGGCGACAAAACTGTTCATTGGCTTTCCAGACACAAAAAGGGCGGCCCGGTTCCATTACCGAACCGCCCCTAAGCAGACTTACTTGGGTAGCGAACCTTCGACGCCTTCGACGTAGAAGTTCATCCCGGCAAGGGTGCCGTCATCCGCCGTTTCGCCGGCCTTCAGCCAGACCGAACCGTCCTGCTTGTTGATCGGTCCGGTAAACGGATGCAGCTTGCCCGCCGCGATATCGTCACGGGCCTTGGCCGCCATGGCCCGCACATCGGCCGGAATCCGGTCCGAGAACTTGGCGAATTCGACCATGCCGGCGCCGATGCCATCCCAGGTATCGGTGCTTTTCCAGGTGCCATCCATCACCGCCTTGACTCTGGAGATATAATACGGACCCCAGTTATCGATGATCGATGTCAACTGGGCCGTGGGGCCGAATTTTTTCATGTCGGAGGCCTGACCGAACGCGAAAATACCCTTTTCTTCGGCAATTTTCATGGCCGCAGGCGAATCCGTATGCTGCATGATGACATCGACGCCCTGATCGATCAGGGCGTTGGCGGCATCCGCTTCCTTGCCCGGATCGAACCAGGAACTGACCCAGATGATCTTGAACTTGACCTTGGGATTGACGCTCTTGGCCGCCAGGTAAGCGGCGTTGATGCCGCGCACTACCTCGGGGATCGGGAACGAGGCGATGTAGCCGATGGTGTTGGTCTTGGTCATCTTGCCGGCGATCAGGCCGATAACGTGACGGCCTTCATAGAAACGGGCGGAATAAGTGGATACGTTGGCGGCCCGCTTGAAGCCGGTGGCGTGTTCGAATTTGACCTTGGGAAAACGCTTGGCGACTTTCAGTGTAGGGTTCATGTAGCCGAACGAGGTGGTGAAGATGATGCTGTTGCCGGCGCGGGCCAGTTGCTGGATCACCCGTTCGGCGTCCGGTCCTTCCGAGACGTTTTCGACGTAGGTGGTTTTGACCTTGTCGCCGAACGCCTTTTCGACGGCCAGGCGGCCCTCGTTATGGCCGAAAGTCCAGCCGAGATCGCCGATCGGCCCGATGTAGACGAAGCCGACTTTGGTTTTTTCCGCCGCATTCGCGACGCCGACCGCCAGCACCAATGCCAGCACCGGCAGCGACGCCAATAATTTCCGATAGATACTTTTCATTACTTTCTCCCTTGGTTGATAACAGAGCATAAATCGATCCGCTAAGATGACGCAAAGAATGGTTTGGCTAGACAGGCCGGCGCGTTCAATTTTTTCCGCGCCTTGTCGTTGGAAATCAGGACCAGGACCACAATGGTGACAAGATAGGGCAGCATGGACAGGTACTGGGCGTTAATATCGACGCCGAACCCCTGAATGTGCAACTGGATGACCGTCACCCCGCCAAACAGATAGGCCCCAAGCAAAACCCGTGACGGCCGCCAGGCCGCGAAAACGACGATGGCCAGGGCGATCCAGCCGCGACCGGCGGTCATTCCTTCGACCCACAGCGGCGTCTGCACCGTCGATAGATAGGCGCCGCCGACACCGGCGCAGGCGCCGCCAAACAGCAGCGCCATCATGCGCACCCCGGCGACGCTGTAGCCGATGGCGTGGGCGGCGTCATGATTGTCGCCGACGGCCCGCAAAATCAGGCCGGCGCGGGTCTTGTTGAGAAACCAGGAAACGCCTATGACCAGGGCGATGGACAGATAAACCAGCGGGTCGTGGATGAATAGCAGCGGCCCCAGAAACGGAATAGCCGAGAGCAGCGGAATTTCGATACGGGCCAGCGCCGCCGTCGATTCTCCGGAATAGCCCTGCCCCCACAAGGCCGCCAGGCCCAGGCCGAAGATGGTCAGCGCCAGGCCCGTCGCCACCTGATTCGACATCAGCACCTGGGTTAAAAAACCGAACAGCGCGGCGGCCAGGGCTCCGGCCGCCGCCGCCGCCAGGACGCCCAGGAAAAAAGAACCGGTATCCAGGGTCACGGAGAAACCGGCGATAGCGCCCAGGATCATCATGCCTTCGACCCCCAGGTTAAGGACCCCCGAACGTTCGACCACGGCTTCGCCAATGGCCGCGAACACCAGCGGCGTGGCGGCGACGATGACTCCTTGCAGGATCAATACCAGCAGATCCATAAGATCAGGCCCCCTTTGCGTACGATAACTTGAAACGAATTCGGTACTTGGCCAGCACATCGATGCCGAGCAGGAAAAATAGGAACATGCCCTGAAACACACCGGTCACGGCGCTTGGCAAGTTCAGGGCGATTTGCGCCCCCTCGCCGCCGATGTATGTCAGCGCCATGACGAAACCGCCAAGCAGAATCCCGATCGGATTGAGCCGTCCCAGAAAGGCCACGATGATCGCCGTAAAGCCGTAGCCCACCGGCAACGACGGAATCAATTGGCCGACCGGTCCGGCGGCTTCGAATATTCCGGCCAGGCCGGCCAGACCACCCGAAATCATCAGGCAAATCCAGACCACCCGTTTTTCGCTGAAGCCGCCGAAACGGGCGGCCCTGGGCGATTGCCCCATAACCTTGATCTGGTAGCCGACAACATGGCGCGACAGCACCACCCAGGCGATGGCGACGGCCCCCAGCGCCACCAGAAAACCGATATGCGCCCTGGTCCCTTCGATCAGGATGGGCATGGTCGCCGCATCATTGAAGGCCCGGCTTTCCGGGAAATTCATGCCGTCCGGATCGCGCAGCGGGCCGTGCACCATGACACTAAGCAGCAGTACGGCAACGTAGGTCAGCATCAGGCTGACCAGGATTTCATTGGCGTTGAAGCGGGTCCGCAGCCACGCCGGTATCGCCGCCCAGGCCATGCCGCCCAAAATTCCGGCCAAACTCATCAATGGCAGCACCCAGAAAGCATCGACCCGATACAGCGCCAGCGCCACGGCGCCACCCGACAGGGCGCCGATGGTAAACTGGCCTTCCGCGCCGATGTTCCAGACCCCGGCCCGAAAACCGAACGACAGGCCGATGGCGATCAGGATCAGCGGCGTCGCCTTGACGATCATTTCGGCGATCAGGAATGAATCGGTCAGGGGCTCGAAAAAGATAATCGAGATCGCCCGCAACGGCGGCTTGCCCAGAATGACGAACATCAACATGCCGACCAGAATGGTCAAAACAACCGCCACCACCGGCGTCACATAAAGCAATCCGGTAGAGATTTCCTTGCGCGGTTCGAGCCTGATCACGCGCTTGCCCCCTGATCGACGCTGGAATGAACACCGCCCATGAGCAGGCCGATTTCCTCGATGGACAAGGTGCCGGTCTGCTGCGGTTGTGACAGCCGGCCTTCCGAAATCACCGCGAAACGGGTCGATATGGCCATCAGTTCATCCAGGTCCTGCGAGATCGCCAGAATCGCCGCCCCGCCCCGCGCCAATTCCTGCAAGGCGCGATGGATATCCGCCGCCGCCGCCGCATCGACGCCCCAGGTCGGCTGCAAGATAATCAGCACCGTCGGGGTTTGCAAAATTTCCCGGCCGACGATAAATTTTTGTAAATTTCCACCCGACAGGCTGCTCGCGTTATGGCTGACGCCGGCCGTCTTGACGTTGAACTTATCGACTATTTCTTCGGCGAAGTCGTGCGCCATGGCGACATTCAGAAACCCGTGTCTCATCATCCCCTGGCGGCCACGGGTGGTCAGCATGGTGTTTTCCCACAGCGACATTTCCGGCACGGCGCCATGGCCCAGGCGTTCTTCCGGGACCGAACACATACCCCGGCGGCGGCGGTACGCCGGCCCCTTGCCGCCGACCGCCTCGCCATCAATTTCGATAACCGCATTGTTATCGCTGAGGCGTTCGCCGGTCAGCACTTCCATCAGTTCGACCTGACCGTTCCCGGCGACCCCGGCGATACCGAGAATTTCGCCGGAATGAACCGACACCGAAATATCGTGCAGGTCGACGCCGAACGGATCATCGCTGGCTATGTTCAGGTCCTTGACCACCAGCCGCGCCTGACCCAGTTCCGAATCGGTGGGAACGGGCATGGCCAGGCTGGCGCCGATCATCATTTCGGCCATGCTTTTAGCGGTTTCCTGTCGGGGATCGCAATCACCGACCACGCGACCGCCACGCAGTACCGTGGCGCGGTCGCACAGGGTCCGGATTTCTTCCAGCTTGTGTGAAATATACAGGATCGAGCAGCCTTCCGCCGACAGCTTGGAAAGGGTCTCGAACAAAATCTCGACTTCCTGCGGCGTCAGCACCGATGTCGGTTCATCCATTATAAGCAGGCGGGGATTTTGCAAAAGGCAGCGGATAATTTCCACCCGCTGGCGTTCGCCGACCGACAGCGAACCGATCAGCCGGGTCGGGTCCAGCGGCAGGCCATAGGCCTCCGAGACTTCGATGATCTGCCGGTTCAGGTCTTTGCCGAGAGCATCCTTGTTCATACCCAACGAGACATTGTCGGCAACGCTCAAGGCCTCGAACAGAGAGAAATGCTGAAACACCATGCCGACGCCGTGGGCCCGGGCCTCCGACGGTCTGGCCGGGGCGTATGGCGCGCCGCCGAAATGCATGACGCCTTCATCCGGGCGCATGACCCCGTATATCATTTTAACCAGGGTCGACTTGCCAGCCCCGTTTTCGCCCAGCAGCGCATGGACCTCGCCGGGCGCGACGGCAAAGCCGATACCGTCATTGGCAAGCACCCCGGGAAACCGCTTGGTAATGCCCGACAGTTCCAGCAAATGGCTTTCAGTTTTCACGCTTCCCCCCCTGTCATGACGGTGTTTCCGGCTGTCGCCCGGGCGCTTTGCGACAATCGTAGCAGTAAATCGGCGGCTAATGATACGGCGATCACCGCCGGTTCCTTGCCTTCCAGGCGGGGCACCCCGATCGGGCAGTGCAGGCGGTCTATCCAATCGTCATTCAGGCCCGCATCACGCAAACGCAAGGCGAACCGGGCGCGCTTGGTTTTCGATCCGATCAGTCCCAGATAGGCGAAATTTCCGGCTGCCAGCACGGCCCGACAGACGTCGAAATCAATGCCGTGTGAAAACGTCATGACCACATGATAGGCCCCGCTTCGCGCCATCGCCGGAACATCCGCCGGATTCTCGGCGACCACCCCAAGTACGCCTTCGGGGATTTGCCCGGGGAAGCGGTCCGGGCCGGTGTCGACCCAGTGTATTTCAAACGGCAACCCGGCAAGCACATGGACCACCGCGCGGCCCACATGCCCGGCCCCGTACAGATAAAGTGGCGTCAGGCCGGCCCCGAGTGGTTCGACATAAAAATCATCGGAAAAGTTCTTGCGCCCGGACACGACCAGCATGGGCGAACCGGAAACCAGAGGACGGGCGACGGCCATATCCCCGGCCTCCGGCAGCGCCGCCAGGGCCGCTTCCAGCGCTCCCAATTCCCGCCCGCCAATGATCTCGTACAACAGCCGGACATGACCGCCGCAACACTGCCCCAGATCGGGACCCAGCGGATAGTCTTCGACCCGCCGTCGCCACGGGACCGGGGCCTGATCCAGCATCCGGCGGGCCACCGCCAGCGCCTCGTTTTCCAGCGCACCGCCGCCGATGGTTCCGGTAAATGTCTCGCACGTCACATTCATGAAAGCGCCGACATTGCGCGGCGATGAACCATCGACGCCGATCATGCTGACCCTGACGACCGCCCCATGATCGGCGAGCAGCAGTTTAAGGTCCTTTATCACGATGAAACCCGTTCGACGGCGGCGAGGATTCGTTCCGGGGTCGCCGGGGCGTCCAGGGACGGATATCTGGCGTAGTTACCGGCCCCGGCGACCGCATCCGACAGCGCCAGAAAAGCGGAAATACCCAGCATCAGCGGCGGTTCGCCGACCGCTTTCGATTTGTGGATGGTGTCTTCGATGTTTTCGCCCGGCCGCCAGATATCGATCCGCATGTCCGGGGCGCGGTCGCCACAGGTTGGTATCTTGTAGGTCGAGGGCGCGTGGGTCTTGAGAATTCCCTGATCGTCCCAGCACAGTTCTTCCGTGGTCAGCCAACCCGCCCCCTGGACGAAGCCGCCCTCGATCTGGCCCAGGTCGATGGCCGGGTTCAGGGATTTACCTGCATCGTGCAAAATATCGACCCGCAACAGCCGGTTTTCACCGGTCAGGGTATCGATGGCGACCTCGCTGACCGAAGCGCCGTAGGCGAAATAGAAGAACGGCCTGCCTTCCGCCTTTTCCTTGTCCCAGCGGACTTTCGGGGTGGCGTAAAACCCGGTCGCGGACAACGATATCCGGGCCCGGTAGGCCTCGGCGATAAAGTCGGCGAATGCTATTTCCTGGCTTCCGACACGGACCCGGCCGGGCCGAAATTCGACATCGTCCCTGCCGACCCGCCAACGTTCCATGGCAAAAGCCACCAGCCGGTCCTTGATTTTGGCGCAGGCGTCGGCCGCCGCCATGCCGTTCATGTCCGACCCCGACGACGCCGCCGTCGCCGATGTGTTGGGAACCTTGGCGGTGTTGGTGGCGGTAATTTTAACCCGCTCGATATCCACCTGGAAGGCTTCGGCGACGACTTGGGCGATTTTAACGAACAGCCCCTGCCCCATCTCCGTGCCGCCGTGGTTAAGGTGGATGGAGCCATCGGTATAGACATGAATCAGCGCCCCCGCCTGATTAAGGAAGGTCAGGGTAAAGGAAATGCCGAATTTCACCGGCGTCAGCGCGATGCCGCGCTTAAGGGTATTGCTGGATTTGTTCCAGTCGCGGATTTCCGCCCGCCTTCGGTCGTAATCCGAAGTCCGGCGCAGGTCTTCCACCAGTTCGGCGATGATACAATCTTCGACGGTCATGTTATAGGGCGTGACCGAGCGCCCGCCGGGCGCTCCTTGCGGGTCATAGTAATTGACCGCGCGAACATCCACCGGGTCCCGGCCCAGATGGTGAGCGATTTCGTCGATCACCCGCTCGATCCCGACCATCCCCTGCGGCCCGCCGAAGCCCCGGAAGGCGGTGTTCGAAACTGTATTGGTCTTGCAACGATAAGAAGTTATGGCGACATCGGGCAGGTAATAGGCGTTATCGGCATGGAACATGGCGCGGTCGCAAATCGGCACGGATAAATCATATGACCGACCGCAACGGGCCGCCTGATCGAAGGTTACCCCCTCGATACGGCCATCATTATCGAAGCCGACCCGGTAATCAATCCTGAAATCATGGCGCTTGCCGGTAATAATCATATCCTGATCCCGGTCGTAGCGGACCTTCGCCGCCCGGCCGGTCATTCTGGCGATTATAGCAGCGGCGGCGGCGGGTAGATTGCCATTGCTTTCCTTGCCGCCGAAACCGCCGCCCAGGCGCCTGACTTCGACCGTTACCGCATGATTGGCGAGGTTCAGGACTTTCGCCACGGTATGCTGGATTTCGCTTGGATGCTGGGTCGAACAATAGACGGTAACGTCGCCATCTTCACCGGGCTCGACCAGCGCAACCTGACTTTCCAGATAAAAATGTTCCTGGCCGCCCAGGTAAATACGGCCTTCGAGCACGTTACCCGACCGCCCGATAGCCCCTTCGGCGTCACCCCGGGCCATGACGCACGGCGCTTCCAGCAATGATTCCGCCGCCATCGCCTGATCGACGGTGACGATGGCCGGTAACTCCTGATAATCGACGACCGCCAGCGCGGCGGCGGCGCGGGCCTGATCGATGGTTTCGGCGGCGACGGCGAACAGCGCCTGACCGGCATATTCGACCAGATCCGTCGCAAACAACGGATCGTCACCCATGGCCGGGCTGATATCGTTGGTTCCGGGAATATCGACGGCGGCGATCACCGCGACCACGCCCGACGCCCGTTTGACGGCGCCCAGGTCCATACCGAGAATTCTGGCATGGGCCTTTTCGCTCATGGCGATATGCACGGCCAAGGTGCCGGCGGGGGCCTTGATGTCATCGATGAAAACGGCCTCGCCGGTAACATGCTTGTGGCCGCTGTCATGGCGTTGCGGTTTATGAACGCCGCCGCTGACCCCTTCCGAAGATACCGCCGGAACGGCGATGGAACTGTCCGTACGGGCCCCTGCGATGGCCGCGCCGCGCCCGACCAGGCGAGTCTCGTAAAGCGTTGCCCGGTTTTCCCGAAAACATCTTTCAAGCAGGTTTTTAGCCACCTGCATCCGGTACCCGGCGCCGGCCCGCATGTCCCCGATCGGCTGGAAATCCCGATCGAAGCCGGGCCGGGCCCTGCTTATGGTTTCCGCCGTCCACGGTTGACCCAGAAGCGCCGCTTCGACCGTCACGGCCCGTTTCGGAATAGCCGCCATGCCGCCGAAGGCGATGCGGGCCTGACTGATCAAACCATCCGTGACGGCGATGCGGAAGCAGCCACAGACCGCCGAAATGTCTTGATCGAAACGTTTGCTGACCTTAAAGCACCAAAAATTCCCGGTATCGCCGGAAATAGGGATCTCGATAGCCTTCAGGAATTCGCCGGGGTTGCGGTCCTGTTTGCCGTAATCCAGAAAAAAATCCTCTATGGGCAGCCGCCGGTGCTCTTTTCCCCGTTGCAAAATCAGGATCGCCCCAAGCGCCATCAGGGCCGGCGGGGTATCGCCGATGGGCGAACCGTTGGCGATGTTGCCGCCGATGGTGCCGGCGTTACGGACCTGCCCGGCCCCGATGCGGCGTATCAGTTCACCGAAATCCGGCCATAATTCGCTAATCGCCGCGTGGGCGTCGGCAAAGGTCACGGCGGCGCCGATGGTCAGCGTTTCGGCGTTTCGCTCCAGGGTTTTCAGCTCCCTGACCCGGCCAAGGGCAATCAGCGTGTCCGGCCTGCGATGACCCTTGTTTTCCCACAGGCCGACATCGGTGGCGCCGTTCACCAGCACCGCGCCAGGGTTATCCTGATAGCACCGGACCAGACCATCGAGGGAGCCCGGCGACATGAAGCGCCGGTCCCCGGTTCGCAGTTCTATGGTTTCGGTATGGGTCTGTTGTCGCAGCCACTGTAACTCCGCTTCCCGCCGTTCGTTATCCCAATCCGGTTCGGGATAGCCGCCGGCGCAATCGGCGGCGGCGATGATCGGGCCATAGCCGGTACAACGGCAAAGGTTACCGGCCAGCAGGTCCGCCGATTGCCGTGGGTCCATGGCTTCGCCGGACACATATGCCGCATACATCGACATCACGAAACCGGGGGTGCAAAAACCGCATTGCGAACCGTGCTGATCGACCATCGCCCGCTGCACCGGGTGCAAACGCCCATCGGGGGCTTTCAGGCCCTCGACGGTGGTCACAGATTTGCCTTCCAGCATGGCCACAAACTGGATGCAGGAATTGACGGCGCGGTAGCGAACCCGGCCATTTTCCAGTTCGCCCAGCACCACCGTACAGGCGCCGCAGTCACCTTCGGCGCAGCCTTCCTTGGAACCGCACAACCCGGTGTCGTCGCGCAGATAACGCAGCAGGGTAAGACTCGGCGAGATATTTTCAATGGTCCGCGTCTCGCCGTTCAGGCGCAGGGTAACGAACCGGCGCACCGCTCAGCTTCCCCGGTAGGTCGAATATCCGTAGGGCGAAATCAGCAACGGCACATGGTAGTTTTCTTCCGGATCGGAAATTCCGAACCTGAGCGGCACCATGTCCAGAAATCTGGGCCCCGGAAGGGCCGCCGATGTCCGGTCGAAATAGGCCCCGGCGTGGAACAGCAACTCGTAAACACCGGGCGCGAAGTCGCTTCCTGCAAGCAGCGGCGCGTCACATCGGCCATCGGCGTTGGTCGAAGCCTCACCGACCTTTTCCCGGGCTTCCCCGTTCAGCCGAAACAGTTCGACCCGGATACCGTCGCCGGGCTTGCCCAGGGTGGTGTCGAGCACATGCGTGGTCAGTCTCCCCATAACCATCCTCATCCCGATTACATATAGCCCCAATGCCGACAGGTTACCCTGTTCTTGCGTGATCTTCTAATTCACGTTAGGCATGGTCATATTAACGAGGCGCCGCATCGGCGCTATTTTATATTTTTTGACAATGAATAAAATTATATAACTTGTCCGGAAAAGGTTAATGGTTGAAAAGACTTACGTGACCCCGCAAAGTCTGCTGGATGATTCATTCCGGCTTGGATTGCAAATCATCGCCGATGGATTCCGCCCCGATTACATCATCGGCGTATGGCGCGGCGGCACCCCGGTCGGCATCGCCGTGCAGGAACTGCTGCACTACCACGGATTCCCCGCCGACCACATCGCCATCCGCACATCTTCATACGAAGGCATCGAAATTCAGGGCGATGAAATCAGGGTGCACGGGCTCCACTACATAATCGAAAACGTCAACGCCGGGAATTCATTGCTGATTGTCGATGACGTATTCGATACCGGGCGCAGCGTCCAGGCCGTTATCGAACGGATAAACGAACTTTCCCGGCGCAACACGCCGGAAACCATCAGGGTCGCCACGGTCTATTACAAGCCCAGCAAACGCAGGGTCGACAGCACCCCCGACTACTACATTCACGAAACCGACGACTGGCTGGTCTTCCCCCACGAATTGCAGGGCCTGAGCCGGGAAGAGGTGGCGGCCAGCAAACCGGTGGCGCTGGGATAATACCAAGGATCAGCAGGGCAATTCGGTATTACGGGAAGGCTAGGGAAATAACTTCGGCGACCAGGGCCGGGCGGTCCGCGCCCTCGATTTCCATGACGCAGTCGGCGACAATTTTGTAGCCGCCGTTATCGAGCTTCTCGACGGACTTGAAGGTCTTCTGCAACCGCACCCTCGATCCGACCGGCGCCGCGTTAGTGAACCGTACCCGGTCGGAGCCGTAATTGAGCGACTTGCTTAAATTTTCGATAATTGAAATTTCGGCGGCCAGGCGTGGCAGCAGCGCCAGCGTCAGATAGCCATGCGCGATAGTTTTGCCACCCGGCATTTCCCGTTCGGCGCGGGCCGTATCGACGTGGATCCACTGGTAATCGCCGGTCGCTTCGGCGAAACGGTCTATCGTCGCCTGATCCAGCGTCACCCAGGAACTGGGCGGCAACTGCCGATCGATTAATTCGGCGACATCGGCGGGGTGGGCGATTTTCAGCGTGGTCAAATTCTTGCTCTCTTCGACAGTGCGGGTTGTGGACAAGGCGGATCATATGTGGAAACGTATCGCCGATGAACAGTAAAATACCCGAAGGCTTCGAACCCTTCCCCTACATCAGCGGTTTTATAGACTTGGCGGGCCCCTATTATTTCGGCGGCAAGGACGGTGATGTCCTGCGCTACGGGTATCTCGCCGCCGATGAACACGACAACACCAACGGCGTCGTTCACGGCGGCGCCCTGATGACCTTCGCCGACACCGCCATGGGATCGGCGGTATACATGACGGCCAAGGGTCCGTGCGCGACCATATCCATGAATTCGGAATTCATCGCCGGGGCCAAACCCGGCCAATGGATCGAGGCCGCGGTGGTTATAAGCAAGATCACCCGGACGCTGGCCTTCGTTCGCGCCGAACTGCTGTCCGAAAACCGGACCGTACTGAACAGTTCGGGCATCTGGAAAATTTTCTCGGCCAAATCCACCGCCCACCGGAAGTCGAGTTTCTAGGGCGAATCCAAGCAAACTTTAGTCTTTTGCTGGCCGCCCCGATATGGCAGTCTTGGTGGGTAATATATAAAACAGGGAGGATAAAATGCTGGGATTAATGCAAGACCGTCCGTTGCTTATTTCATCCATACTGACCCATGCGGCGAGGGAGCACGGCGAACAGGAAATTGTCTCGAACGCCATCGAAGGCGGTGTCCACCGTTATACCTATGCCGATTGCGAGAAACGCACCAAGCAACTGGCCAACGCGCTGGGCAGGCTGGGCGTACAGCCCGGCGACCGTATCGGCACCCTGGCCTGGAACGGCTATCGCCACCTGGAAATATATTACGCCACCTCGGGCATCGGCGCGGTCTGCCACACCATCAATCCGCGCCTGTTCCCCGAACAGGTGGCCTATATCGCCGGCCACGCCGTCGATCAGTATATTTTTGTCGATATCAATATTTATCCACTGATCGAGGCCCTGGCCGACCATCTGAAAACGGTCAAGGGCGTAATCGTCATGACCGACCAGGACCACATGCCCGAGGTCAAGATCGCCGACAAAATACCGGTGCATTGTTACGAAACCCTGATCGCGGCTGAATCAGACCGGCTCGAATGGCCCCAGTTCGATGAAAATACCGCCTCGTCGCTGTGTTACACTTCCGGCACCACGGGCCACCCCAAGGGGGTCTTGTACAGCCACCGTTCGACCCTGCTGCACGCGCTGACCTGCCATATGATTGATGTCGTTCCGATGGGTTCCGCCGACTGCGTGCTGCCGGTGGTGCCGATGTTCCACGTCAATGCCTGGGGCGTGCCCTACATGGCGCTGATGTCGGGCACCAAGCTCGTCTTCCCCGGAATTCTCATGGATGGCGAGAACCTGACCAAAACCATGAACCAGGAAAAGGTCACCACGTCGCTCGGCGTGCCGACTATCTGGCTCGGGCTGCTCACCCACTTGCGCCAGTCCGGTCAAAGGCTGGACACGGTAAAGCGCTTCCTGATCGGCGGCGCCGCCTGTCCGCTGGCCATCATCGAAGGTTTCGGCAGGGAATATGGTATTGCCGTCACCCACGGCTGGGGAATGACGGAACTGAGCCCGGTGGGCACCGTGAACGCCATCAAGGGCGGCATGGAGAACATGAGCGAGGACGAACTATACCGGCACCAGCTGGTACAGGGCCGGGCGCTGTTCGGTTATGAAATGAAGATCGTCGATGAAGAAGGCGTCGAACAGCCCCGCGACGGCAAATCCTTTGGCCGATTGATGTCGCGTGGCTACTGGGTGGTTTCGGAATACTACAACGACCGGGAGAACCCCGACGGCATCCTGGACGCCGATGGCTGGTTCGACACCGGAGACGTCGCCACCATCGACCAGCGTGGCTTCATGCAGATAACCGACCGCACAAAGGACGTTATCAAATCCGGCGGTGAATGGATCAGTTCTATCGAACTGGAAAACATCGCGGTCAGCCACCCCGCCGTAACCAGCGCCGCAGTGATCGGCCTGCCCCACCCGAAATGGGACGAGCGCCCCCTGTTGATTGTCGCCAAGGCCCCCGACGCCGAAGTCACCAGCAAGGAACTGCTGGCTTTCTACGACGGCAAGGTCGCCGCCTGGATGAAGCCGGACGACGTGGTCTATATAGACGAAATGCCCCTGGGCGCGACCGGCAAGATACTGAAAACCAAGCTGCGCGAGATATATGGCGAACACAAACTGCCGACGGCCTGAACTGTGCCCTAGCGCGCCACCAGCGAGCCGCCATCGACCGGAATGACCACGCCGGTGACGAAGGCGCTGGCCCTTGATGACAGGTAAATCGCCACCCCGGCCATGTCCTCGGGTGTGCCGATTCGGCCGCGCGGAATGCCCGCCTTGATCTGTTCCTGGTAATTTTCCAGCATATAGCCGGTCATTTCGCTTGGAAACAGGCCCGGCGCGATGGCGTTGACATTAATATGGCGCGGGGCCAGGCGCTGGGCCAGAACCCTGCTAAGGTGATGAATGGCCGCCTTCGAGGCCGGATAGGAATAGGTTTCCATAAACGGCGAGCCCAGGCCATCGATAGAACCGGTATTGATGACCCGGGCCGGGTCGTCGGCGGTGGCGGCGGCTTCCAGTCGCCCTATTAGCGCCTGGGTCAGGAAAAACGGCGATTTAACGTTGATATCCATGACCTTGTCCCAACCGGACTCCGGAAATTCATCGAAGGGCGCGCCCCAGGCGGCGCCGGCGTTGTTGACCAGTATATTCAGGGCGTCTTCCCGCTCGCCCAGTTCGCCGGCCAGCCTTTTGATTTCGGCCAGCGATGACAGGTCGGCCGGCAGCGATATGCAGGTCCCGTGTTCGGACAATTCATCGGCAACCCTGTCGCAAACATCGGCCTTGCGCGATGAAATATAGGTGCGGGCGCCGTTTTCGACGAAGCCTCGCGCGATCATCAGGCCAATGCCACGCGACCCGCCGGTAACCAGCGCCACCTTGCCGTCGATGGAAAATAAATTTTTCACGATAACTCCTCCGATTTGTACATCCTGGACAATCCCCCGATAGCGAAAAACTTTCAAGCCTTTGAGTTGACTCGGCCATCGCCCTCCCGCATCCTTTGGGACAGAAAAAGCGGCAAAGCTTTCAACCGGGTTTCGCCGGATTTGGCGGAACCTGCAAAACGGGAAGACACATTTCGGCGAGAGGAAGAGACCCGATAAACGATGACGGCATTCGGTGGCTCTGTTTTTTCTGGCTGTTTGCGTCAACACAAAAGTCTTTTAGGGAGCTAGCATGATGAAAAAACAAATAAGGTCAGGCCTGTTGAGTCTGGCGATTCTGGGTGCGGCGAGCGGTGTGGCCGGTGCGGAAACGGTCAAGATCGCCCTTATCGAAGGCCTGTCGGGGCCGTTTGCGGCGAACGGCCAGGCCGCCTTGCGGGAATTCGGTTACGCCATCAACCGCTACATCAACGGCAAAAACGTGGCCGGCGGAATCAAGGTCGAACTGATCGCCCTGGATAATAAAACCAGCCCCAAGGAAAGCCTGATCCAGCTCAAGAACGCCATCGGTCAGGGCGCCAGCTATGTCTTGCAGGGCAACAGTTCGGGCGTCGCCAATGCCTTGAGCGCGGCGATACTGAAGCACAACAACCGCAACCCCGACCAACGCATAATGTACATGAATTACGCCGCCGTCGATCCGGCGTTGACCAACGACAAATGCAATTTCTGGCATTTTCGCTTTGACGGCAACGCCGACATGAAGATGAGCGCCATCACCGATGTCATCAAGGGCCGCAGCGATATAAAGAAAGTCTACCTGATCGGCCAGAACTATTCATTCGGCAAGGCCGTCGCCGCCGCCGCCGTGAAATACCTGACCGAAAAACGTCCGGATATCGAAATCGTCGGCAACGAACTGCACCCCATCGGCAGGGTCAAGGATTTCACCCCCTATGTCACCAAGATCAAGGCATCGGGCGCCGACGCCATCATTACCGGTAACTGGGGATCGGATATGGTCAATCTGGCCCGTTCCGCCAACGCGATCGGCATCAAGGCCGATTTCTTCACCTACTACGCCGCCGGCACCGGCATCACGGCGGCCATCGGCGAATCCGGCAAGGGCCGGATACGGCTGGTCGAGGAAGGACGCCACAACCCGGTCAGGACCAGGGAATGGGAAGATTATCTGAAGGCCTTCAAGGCCAAGTTCCCGAAAAACGACCTGATCTATCCGCGCGCCGTGAATACTATCCAGATGCTGGCCAAGGCCATGAACAAGGCCGGTTCGGCGAAGCCGTTCAAGGTCGCCTCGGCCATGGAAGGAATGACGCTGACCACCCTTGACGGTGATGATCTGGTAATGCGGGCCAGCGACCATCAGCTTCTGATGCCGCTGAATATCTCGGTCCACACCAATGAGAACATCGAATGGGACTACGATAATTCGGGTTTCGGAACCTACGTGGAAAGCACCGCGTCGCGCGCCGATACGACACTGCCGACCTCATGCGAAATGGTTCGCCCGAAAGCATAGGGCATTAGCCGCCGGGACTGAATCGACCGGGCCGGTTCTTCGTTTGGAAGGACCGGCCCGCTTTCCTTTTTTCTTACGGCCCTGAATTATGCTTGAAAACACGGTCTTTTCCCTGCTTAACGGCACCGTTTACGGGTTGCTGCTGTTCATGCTGTCCGCCGGCCTGACGTTAATTTTCTCGATGATGGGAATTCTTAATTTCGCCCACGCCAGCTTCTATGCCCTGGGCGCCTATTTTGCCTTCCAGATTTCAAAATATATCGGATTCTGGCCGGGCCTGATCGTCGCCCCGATTATCGTCGGCATTATCGGCGCCATGATCGAACGCTATGCCTTGCGCCATGTTCATAAATTCGGCCATGTCGCGGAACTGGTCTTTACCTTCGGCCTGGCCTTCCTGCTGGAGGAAATAATCCAGTTCATCTGGGGTAATGACCAGTTGCCCTATCATGGGCCCGAGGTTCTGGATTTTCCCCTGTTCACCCTGTTCGGCGCAAATTTCCCGGCCTACAAGGCTTTTATGCTGAGCATATCCATTCTTATTTTCCTGGGCCTGCTGCTGGTCCTGACGAAAACCCGGATCGGCCTGATTATCCAGGCCGCCATCACCCACCCCAACATGGTCGGTATGCTGGGCCACAACGTGCCGCTGGTGTTCATGCTGACGTTCGGCGCCGGCACGGCGCTGGCCGGTCTGGCCGGGGTCATCGCCGGCCCGGTAATGGGAACCTATCCGGCGATGGCGGCGGATCTGGGCAGCATAGTTTTCGTAGTCGTGGTGATCGGCGGCCTGGGTTCGCTGGCTGGCGCCCTGGTCGCCTCGCTGCTGATCGGCGTTATCCAGACCTTCGCCGTGGCCATTGACGTTTCGGTCAGCGACCTGCTGGACCTGATCGGCGTAAACTTCGGACCCGACCATTTTTTGGTTGATCTGTGGACCATGTCGCTGCCCATGGTAGCACCGCTGATACCCTACCTGATGCTGATTCTGATTTTGATATTCCGGCCTACCGGGTTGTTCGGGAAACGTGAATCATGAACCGCCTGACGACGCGCCGCCGGGCCATGAACGCCGACGCCAGGCGGCGTCAGCGCCTGTACTGGTTTACCCTGGCCGCCGTACTGGTCGCCCTGCCCTGGATATTTTCGTCGTCCTTCGCGGTTTCCATAATGACCCAGATCGGCATCGCCACGATCTTCGCGCTTTCCTACAACATGTTGCTGGGTCAAGGCGGCATGTTGTCCTTCGGCCACGCCGTCTATTTTGGTCTGGGCGGTTTTCTGGCGATGCACTTTATGAACTATATCGAAGGCGGTTTCCCCCTGCCGGTTCCGTTGCTGCCACTGGTCGGCGGGCTGATCGGGTTGTTGTTCGGGGTTATTTTCGGCAGTTTCTCGACCCGCCGGGCGGGCACGGTGTTCGCCATGATATCCCTGGGCATCGCCGAACTGATGGCCTCGTCGAGCCTGATTTTCGTGAAATTTTTTGGCGGCGAGGAAGGCATCACCGGCGACCGCACCATGGGCCCCGTATTGTTCGGTTTAAATTACGCCGCCGATATTGAAGTCTACTATCTGGCTGCATTTTGGGTCTTCATCGCCATGTTCGCGATGTTCTGGTTTTCCCGCACCCCCGCCGGCCGTATGGCCAACGCGGTCCGGGAAAACCCGGAGCGGGCCGAATTCATCGGCTACAGCCAGCGCAAGATACGAATGATAAGCTTCTGCGCCTCGGGTTTCTTCGCCGGCCTGGCCGGTGGCGTTTTCGCCATCGCCTATGAAATCGTGACCGCCGAAACCCTGGGCCTGAACCAGTCCGGCAGTGTCCTGCTGATGGCCTATATCGGCGGTATCGGATACTTTATCGGGCCGGTCATCGGGGCCATTCTGCTGACCCTGCTGCGCACGGTCTTAAGCAACTTCACCGATATCTGGCTGCTCTATCTGGGCCTGATCTTCCTTGCTACCGTGCTGTTTGCGCCGACCGGGCTGGCCGGTTTGCTGATGATGCACGGCCCCGCCTACCGGGCCAGGCGTTTGGGTCTGCTGTTTGTCCCCTATCTTACAATGGCCGTCCCGGTGCTGCTGGTCACCGTCGGCCTGACCGGCGTTCTGGAACTGGCCCATTTCTCCCAGAACACCTCGGTCGACGAGCGGGTCATGGTGTTGTATGGCGTTCCGTGCAACATCGACAATATTTTGCCATGGGCGGTACTGGCGGTGCTGACGGCGCTTGGCATTCTTGGCGTACGGCGGGCCAAACCCGGCCTGCTTGACGCCTGGGACCGCGCCAACGCGCCGCTCCCGACCGGGGAAGACGAGCAATGACCGCCGCCATTGAAATTATCGAGTTGCATAAGAACTTCGGCCCGGCGGAGATCATCCGGGGCATCAATCTTGAAATTACAAAAGGCGAACGACACGCCATTATCGGCCCGAACGGGGCCGGAAAATCGACCCTGTTCCACCTTATAAGCGGGCGTTACGGGCCTACCGGCGGCCGGGTCGAACTGAATGGCGAAAATATTTCCGGTCTGCCGCCCTATGAGATTTTCAGGAAAGGCCTTAGCCGCAGCTTCCAGGTGACCAACATATTCCCCGGCCTGACGGTGTATGAGAATATCCGCTGCGCGGTACTGTGGGTCGCCGATTACAAATATTCCCTGTGGCAACGGGTAGAAGAACTGGATGACCTGAATGATCGAACCGAAGAAATTCTCGACAAGATCGGCCTGGCCGACCGGGCGTTCATTCCGGCCGGCCTGCTGGCCTATGCCGAACAACGCGCCCTGGAAATCGGTATCGCCATCGCCGGCGGCAACGAGGTGGTGCTGCTTGATGAGCCGACCGCCGGCATGAGCCATAGCGAAACCGAACAGGCGGTCGAGCTGATCAGAAATATTTCGGAAGGCAAGACCCTGGTTATGGTCGAACACGACATGGGCGTGATTTTCGACCTGGCCGACCGTATTTCGGTGCTTGTCTACGGTCGGATCATCGCCACCGACACGCCGGAAAACATACGCAACAACGCCCAGGTGCAGGAAGCTTATCTGGGAACGGGGGGTGGCGATGACTGAAGCCGCCATGCTGGAAGTCCGCGACCTGCACGCCTACTACGGCAAAAGTCACATTCTGCAAGGCGTTACCTTCGACGTTAATGAAGGAGAAATCGTCAGCCTGTTGGGCCGTAACGGCGTCGGTCGGTCGACCACCGCGCTGGCCATCATGGGCGTCGTCGACTGCCATGGCTCGGTCAAATTCCGGGGAACCGAACTGGTTGGACGGCCACCCCATGAAATCGCCGGCTCGGGCCTTGGCATCGTGGTCGAAAACCGTGATGTATTTCCGACCCTGACGGTGCGCCAGAACCTTGTTTTGGGCCAGAAGGAAACTCGAAACAGCGGTCGCTGGAACATTGAATACATATTTCAAATGTTCCCCAACCTGCGCGAACGATCCGATATCCTGGCCGGATATCTGAGCGGCGGCGAACAACAAATGCTAAGCATGTGCCGGACCCTGATGGGCGACCCCGACCTGATCATCATCGACGAGCCGACCGAAGGACTGGCCCCGAAAATCGTCGCCCAGGTGGCCGCCATGCTGGAGCAAATTTCCCGGCGTGGGATATCGATCCTGCTGATCGAGCAGAAACTGACCATAGCCCTGAAAATCTCCCGTAGAATCTATGTAATGGGTCACGGCCACGTGGTCTTCGAAGGTGTCCCGGAAGACCTGAACCGGGATAACGGCATCCGCAAGGAATGGCTTGAAGTATGATCTGATTGGGCATATGCCTCTGGTCTTATTCTTTCGAATTCAAACGAGGATACCCATGAGCGATTTTGTTTCCCTGGAGCGCCGCGGCAGCGTCGCCGTCGTCACCGTCAACAACCCGCCGGTCAACGCCCTCGGCGCAGGGGTCCGGCAGGGGCTGGTCAGTTGCCTGGAACAGGCCAACGCCGATACGGAAATCGACATCATCGTTTTGCTCGGCAGCGGTCGTACCTTCCCCGCCGGGGCGGACATTACCGAATTTGGCAAACCGATGGCCGATCCCGATCTGCACGAGGTTATCCTGGCTTATGAAAACAGCGACAAGCCGGTACTGGCGGCCATTCACGGCACCGCCCTGGGCGGCGGACTGGAACTGGCGCTGGGTTGCGATTACCGCTGTGGTTCCGCCGCCGCCAGGGTCGGCCTGCCGGAAGTCAAACTGGGCATTCTGCCCGGCGCCGGCGGCACCCAGCGGCTGCCCCGCCTGATTGGTGTCGAGGCGGCCCTGAAGATCATCGTGTCGGGGGATTTCGTCGCCGCCGGCAAGGCTTTGGATCTGGGTATACTGGACCACATCGTCGATGGCGACCTGGTTGACGGCGCCGTGGCCCATGCCCGGTCGCTGATCGATGACGGCAAACCGCGCCGGCGCATCCGCGACATGAACGCCGAGGCCCCGCCCGAATTGTTCGATACCTTCGAGAAATCCATCGCCCGCCGGGCGCGCGGATACCTGGCCCCGTTCAAGTGCATCGAGGCGATCCGGGGCGCGGTCGAACTGGCTTTCGAAGAAGGCATGGCGAACGAACGCAAACTGTTCATCGAATGCATGAAATCGCCGCAATCGGCGGGCCAGCGGCATATGTTTTTCGCCGAACGGCAATCGGCCAAGGTGCCGGATGTGCCGAAAGATACCCCGCTACGCACCATCGCCGGCGCCGGCGTAATCGGCGCCGGGACCATGGGCGGCGGCATCGCCATGAACTTCGCCAACGCCGGCATCCCGGTGACAATCATCGACATAGACCAGCAGGGCCTGGACAAGGGCCTGGGCATTATCGAAGGAAACTATGCCGCCACGGTCAAAAAAGGCCGCATCAGCCAGGCCGAAATGGACCAGCGCATGGGCCTGATTTCCGGCGCCCTGGATTACGCCGCCCTGGCCCAGGTTGATATCGTTGTCGAAGCGGCCTTCGAAGGCATGTCCCTGAAAAAAGAGATATTCGGCAAGCTGGATGCCGTTTGCAAACCGGGCGCCATTCTGGCGACCAATACATCGACGCTGGATGTCAACGAAATCGCGGCCGCCACCGGTCGCCCGCAAGACGTTATCGGAACCCATTTTTTCAGCCCGGCCAATGTCATGAAACTGCTGGAGATCGTCCGCGCCGGGAAAACCTCGGCGGAAGTCATCGCCACGACCATGAAGCTGGCCCGAAAGATCAACAAGGTCGGCGTGCTGGTCGGCGTCTGCGACGGCTTCGTCGGCAACCGTATGCTGCACGGCTATTTCAACGAGGCCCAGAGATTGCTTGAGGAAGGAGCCCTGCCCCATCAGGTCGACAAGGTGCTTTACGACTGGGGCTTCGCCATGGGACCGCTGGCGGTGATGGACCTGGCCGGGATCGATGTCGGCTGGCGCATCCGCAAGGAAAAGGCGGCCAGCCGCGATCCCGATCAGCCATATTCATCGACCGTCGCCGACCGGCTGGCGGAAATGGGCCGGTTCGGCCAGAAAACCAGGCGCGGCTGGTATATCTACCAGGAAGGTTCGCGGGTTCCCCAGCCGGACCCGGAAGTGGAAGACATGCTGAAACAGGTGTCGAAGGAAAAAGGCATTACCCGGCGCGACATAACGGACCAGGAAATTTTCAAACGCTGCATGTACCAGCTGGTCAATATCGGCGCCGATATTCTGGATGAAGGCATCGCCATGCGGTCCGGCGATATCGATGTTATTTACGTATACGGCTACGGCTTCCCGGTGTTCCGGGGCGGCCCCATGTTCTACGCCGAACGGGTCGGCCTGAAGCAGGTTTACGACGATATCGCCAAATTTCACGAAATCCACGGCGTTACCTGGCGGCCTTCGGCGCTGCTGAAACGTCTTGCCGAAGAGGGCAAGGGCTTCAACGACCTGTAATCTGTAACAAGGGGCCACCCCATGAAACGCCAAGCCGTCATCGTCTCGACCGCCCGCACCCCCATCGGCAGGGCCTATCGCGGCGCTTTCAACAATACCGAATCACCGACCCTGGCCGCCCATGCCATTAAACACGCGGTCAGCCGGGCCGGCCTGGAACCGGGCGAGGTCGAAGACGTTATCATGGGCACGGCCCTGCCACAGGGCAGCCAGGGCGCCAATATCGCCCGCCTCGCCGCCATCGCCGCCGGACTGCCGGTCACCGTCGGCGGCATGACCGTCGACCGGCAGTGTTCTTCGGGCATGATGGCCATCGCCACGGCGGCCAAGCAGGTGATCGACGACGACATGCCGATAGTCGTCGGCGGCGGCCTGGAATCGGTATCCCTGGTCCAGAACGAACACATGAACACCTTCCGCGCCAGGGACCCGATCCTGATGGAAATCAGGCCGGAAATCTATATGTCCATGCTGGAAACGGCAGAAATCGTCGCCAACCGTTATGGCGTCAGCCGCGAGGCCATGGATTCCTACGGTCTGCAAAGCCAGCGGCGCACGGCGGCGGCCCAGGCCGCCGGCAAATTCGACAATGAAATTGTCCCGATGGCTTCGCTGAAAGCCGTCATGGACAAGCAAACCAAAGAACTTTCCTACCACCCGGTAACGCTGCAAAAAGATGAAGGCAATCGCCCGGAAACCAGCATGGAAGGCCTGGCCGGCCTGAAACCGGTGTTGGGTAAAGACTGTTTCATCACCGCCGGCAACGCCAGCCAGCTTTCCGACGGGGCCTCGGCGGCGGTGGTCATGGAGGCCCGGCTGGCCGAACGCAAGGGACTGCAACCGCTGGGCATTTACCGGGGCATCGCCGTCGCCGGCTGCGAACCCGATGAAATGGGCATCGGACCGGTGTTCGCGGTGCCCAGGCTGCTTGAGCGGCACGGCCTGAAAATGGATGACATCGGCCTTTGGGAACTGAACGAGGCGTTCGCCGTACAGGTGCTGTACTGCCGCGACAAGCTGGCCATTCCCGACGAGAACCTGAACGTCAACGGCGGCGCCATTTCCATCGGCCATCCCTATGGCATGAGCGGCGCCAGGATGGTCGGCCATGCGCTGATCGAAGGCAAGCGCCGGGGCGTCAAATATGTCGTTGTCACCATGTGCATCGGCGGTGGCCAGGGCGCCGCCGGGTTGTTCGAGGTAGCCTGAATTTGGATCCGGAGACCATCCCCGTCCGCGATGGCGAGCAACTTGATACCCGCCTGCTGGAGCCATATTTACGCAGCCGTTTTCCCGAAACAGATGGCCCCCTGCGCATCGCCCAGTTTGGCGGCGGCCATGCCAACCTGACCTACCTGCTGGCCTTCGGCGACCATGAATATGTCCTGCGGCGGCCGCCGAAAGGGCCGGTGGCGCCATCGGCTCACGACATGAAACGCGAACACAAGGTACAGGCCTGCCTGTACAAGGCCTTCCCGCTGGCGCCGCGCAGTTTCCTGTATTGTGACGATGCGGACCTGATCGGGGCCGATTTCCACATCAGCGAACGGCGGCATGGATTGGTCATTCGCGGCGATATGCCCGATCGCTTCGCCGATAATCCGGAACTGAACAAACGCATCGGGACGATGCTGATCGACACGCTGGCCGACCTGCATTCGATCGACCCGGCGGCTATCGGCCTGGCCGACCTGGGCCATCCGGAAGGTTACGTCGAACGCCAGTTGGCCGGCTGGAACAAGCGCTGGCGAGCCGCCAGGGACAGGGACCTGGCCGATATGGACACCATTGCCCGGTGGCTCGAAGACAACCTGCCGGATACAAAATACACCACGGTGCTGCATAACGATTTCAAGCTCGACAACGTCCTGCTGGATGCCGACGACCCGGCCCGGCCGAGCGCGGTGCTGGACTGGGATATGTGTACGCTCGGCGATCCGTTGATGGATCTGGGCCACATGCTGAATTACTGGACCGACGCCGGCGACGGCGAAGAATGGCGCACGGTATTGACCATGCCGACCTGGCGCGACGGTTTCCCGAACCGCCGCAAGGTGGTCGCCCGTTATGCCGAGCGCACCGGGTTCGATATATCGGCGATCGACTGGTATTTCGTCTTCGGTTCGTTCAAACTGGCGGTTATCCTGCAACAAATTTACATCCGCTATTTGCGCGGCCAGACCAGGGATCGGCGCTTCGCGAAGTTCCATGAACGGGTCGCCGGACTGGCCCGGCGCGGCGCGTATTTTTCGAAAACATCCTCATTTCAGGAGAACCGGTGATATGGATTTCGACTATTCGGACAAGGTGAAAGACCTGCAACGGCGCCTCACCGATTTCATGGAAGCCCATGTTTATCCCAACGAGGCGGTCTACCACGAGCAGACCGAACAGGGCGGGCGCTGGTGCGAACCGGTCGTCATGGAAGAAATGAAAGCCAGGGCGCGGGATACCGGACTATGGAACCTGTTCCTGCCGGAAAGCGATCTCGGCGCCGGGCTGAGCAACACCGAATACGCGCCGCTGTGTGAAATTATGGGACGATCACCGATTGGTCCGGAAGCCTTCAATTGCTCGGCGCCGGATACCGGCAACATGGAAGTGCTGGTCCGTTACGGCAGCGAAGAACACCAGAAGCAATGGCTGGAACCACTGCTGGCCGGTGAAATCCGCTCCGGCTTCGCCATGACCGAACCCGCCGTCGCCTCGTCCGATGCGACCAATATCGAGGGCTCGATCAGGCGTGACGGCAACGATGGCTACATCATCAATTCACGCAAGTGGTGGACATCGGGAGCCATGGACCCACGCTGCAAGGTCCTTATTTTCATGGGCAAAACCGACCCCGACGCCGGTCGCTACCAGCAGCAATCGATGATTCTGGTGCCGATGGACACGCCCGGCGTGAAAGTTGTCCGCCATCTGCCGGTGTTCGGCTATGACCACGCCCCGCACGGTCATGGTGAAATTGATTTCACCGACGTCCGGGTACCGGCCTCGAACCTGCTGCTGGGCGAAGGCCGGGGCTTCGAAATCGCCCAGGGAAGATTGGGGCCGGGCCGCATCCACCACTGCATGCGGCTGATCGGCCAGGCCGAACGGGCGCTTGAGGCCATGTGTAAAAGGGCCAGGGAAAGGGTCGCGTTCGGCAAACCGCTGGCCGAACAGGGCGTCGTCATGGCGGCCATCGCGGAATCCCGCATGGACATCGACCAGGCCCGCCTGTTGACCCTCAAGGCCGCCCACATGATGGACACGGTCGGCAACAAGGTGGCGAAGAAGGAAATCGCCATGATTAAGGTGATCGCTCCGAACATGGCGCTACGGGTCATTGACCGGGCGATTCAGGTCCACGGCGGGGCCGGCGTATCCGACGGCTTCCCGCTGGCCGCCGACTGGGCGCACGCCCGCACCCTGCGTCTGGCCGACGGCCCGGACGAGGTCCACGCCATGGCGGTCGCCAGAATGGAACTGAAAGAACATGGCTGACGGGAACCGCTCTTCGGACCGGACCCCCTACTTCTATGGATGGCGCGTCGTCGGCGTTGTCTTCGTGATGTTGATGATATCGTCGGGGCTGGGGTTTTATAACCTGTCGGTAATAATCAACGCGCTTAGCAGCGAAGGGCGTTTCGCCGTCAATATGGTTTCAAACGCGACCTCGCTGTTTTTCCTGGTCGTCGCCGTCAGCGGCCTTGCCGTCGGCCGCCTGATCGACCGTTTCGATCCCCGCTACACCATCTGCATCGGCGCCTTTCTGGCCGCCGCCGGTTTGCTCGCCATAGGCCGGGCGAATACGCCGCTTTCGCTGCTCGCATCTTATGTCCTGTTCGCCATCGGTTTTTCCTGCACCTCGCTTATCCCCGCCACCACCATGGTCGCCCGCTGGTTTTCAAAACGCCGCCCGTTCGCCCTGGCCGTCGCGTCGAGCGGATTGTCGATGGGCGGAATTGTCGTCACCCCGTTCGCCGCCACACTGACCGGCAAGCTGGGGCTGGCCCAGGCGACGCCATGGCTGGCGATCATTTACGTTCTTGCCGTGGTTCCGGTAACCGCCGTGTTTTTACGCAAGTCACCCGAAGGCATGGGCCTGGCGCCCGATGGGGCGCGGGCGACGACTGCAACAGGCGATAGCTACCTGACCGGTACGGTTTTTTCCGCCGCGGCCAGATCGCGTTTCTTCATCCTGTGTACGGCGGCGTTCGTCCTGATCTTCCTGGCCCAGGTCGGCGCCCTGGCGCACCAGTTCAACCTTGTCGCCGGGCGGGTCGATACGACCATGGCGGCAAGCGCCGTCGCTACCCTGGCCGGCGCTTCGATGGCCGGGCGTTTCATCGGCGGCTGGGCAATAAGCCGTTTTTCCATCCGTCCGGTGACGGTATTCCTGATTATTCTGGAGGCGCTGTCGCTGCTGGCCATCGCATTTGCCGATACCGCCCTGTCGCTGCTGGCGGCTTCCGCCGTGCTCGGCCTGGCCCTTGGAAACCTGCTGATGGCGCTGCCGCTGCTGCTGGCCGATGCCTTCGGCATGCGCGACTACGGACGCATTTATTCCACCGGCCAGGCGATCGCCCAGTTAGGCGTCGCCGCCGGGCCGGCGCTGGTTGGGTTTCTTTATGGCTTAAGCGATGGCTATGTGCTGCCCATGTTCGTCATGTCGGGACTCGCCCTTACCGGCGGCGCGGTATTCCTGCTGGCCGGATCGGTACCGCGACCGGCCCACGATTAGGCGGCGCTGTCCAGCGCCGCGAACCGGCGCATGTGGTAGTCCAGGTTGCCGAACAGGGTATTTATCATGGTCAGGCGTTTGAAGTAATGGCCCACATTCAATTCGTCGGTCATGCCCATGCCGCCATGAATTTGCACCGCCTGCTGGCCGACGAAGCGACCGGATTTACCGATCTGCACTTTCAGCGCCGAGACCGTGCGGGCGGTATCGGCGGCGCCGTTATCCATGGTCATGGCGGCCCTGTACAGTAGCGATCTGGACTGTTCGCATTCCATGAACATATCGACCATGCGATGCTGCAATACCTGAAACTTGCCGATAGGCACGCCGAACTGGACCCGGGTGCCGGCATATTCGACGGTGGCCGCGTGCAATGCCGTCATGCCGCCGACGGCTTCGGCGGCGATCGCGACAATGGCTTCGTCGATGCTGTCTTGCAGCACCGGCAGTCCGCCGCCGACTTCGCCCACGACCGCGTCATCGGCAACCCGGACACCCGAAAATTCGATCTCGGAAGCCCGGCCGCCATCCTGGGTAGGATAATTGCGGCGAGAGACGCCATCCAAACCGGCATCGACCAGAAACAGGGTAATGCCGTCGTCATCGAGTTGATCGCCCGAGGTGCGGGCGGAAACAATCAGGCTGTCCGCCGCCGGGCCGTTCAGCACAACCGCCTTGTGGCCGTCGATGACATAGCCGCCCCCGGCGGCTTTCGCCGTAGTAGTCACGTTGGCCAGGTTGTAGCGGCCCTGGGCTTCGGCATAGGCCAGCGCCAGTTGGCTGTCGCCGCCGATAACGGCGGGCAGGATCGTCTGGCGCTGGGCGGCGCTGGCGGCGCGCCTTAAAACACCGCCGGCCAGCACAACGGTAGCCAGGTAAGGTTCCAGCACCAGGCCCTTGCCCAATTCTTCCATCACGATCATGGTGTCGATGGCGCCGCCGTCCAGACCGCCGTCGGCTTCGGCGAAAGGCAGGGCCAGCCAGCCCAGTTCGGCGAACAGTTTCCAGTTTTCCGCACTGAAGCCGGAATCGCTTAGCGCCAGGGCATGGCGTTTGTCGAAAGTATAGTTTTCGCGCACGAACCGGATGATGCTGTCGCGCAACAGTCCCTGTTCCTCACTGAATGAAAAATCCATTTTACCGGTTCTCCCTTAAAGGCCGGGCACGGCCTTGTCTTTGGATTAAAGGCCAAGCACCGCCTTGGCGATAATGTTCTTCTGAATTTCGTTGGAACCGCCGTAGATCGAGGTCTTGCGGGTATTGAAATAGCGCGGCCCTGCCTGAGCGGCAAAATCCGGGCCGATGCCGGCGACGTTGGACCCCGACTCGAAGCGTTCCGGCGTATAGGGCATGGCGTAGTAGCCGGCGGCCTCGACAAAAAGTTCGGTCACCGCCTGTTGTATTTCCGTTCCCTTGATTTTTAAAATTGAACTTTCCGGCCCCGGCGCTCCGCCGGTCGAGACCGCCGCCAGGGTCCGCAGGTCAGTGAATTCCAGCGCCATTAATTCAATTTCCACCTCCGACAGGCGGCGCCGGAAATCGTCGTCGTGCAGTAAAGTCTCGCCACCGCCGCTGGGCTCCGAAGCACAGATTTTTTTTAGTTTTTCCAGTTGCCGTTTCGAACGTGCGACCCCGGCGATGCCGGTGCGTTCGTGGGTCAGCAGCTTCTTGGCGTAGGTCCAGCCCATGCCTTCCTCGCCGATCAGTTGATCGGCCGGAACCAGGACGTCCTGGAAATTAACCTCGTTGATCTCGTTACCGCCGTCGATGGTGATGATCGGGCTGACGGTTATGCCGGGGCTTTTCATATCGATCAGAATGAAGGAAATTCCTTCCTGCGGCTTGACCTCGGGATTGGTGCGCACCAGGCAGAAAATCCAGTCGGCGAACTGGGCCAGGGTGGTCCAGGTCTTGGTCCCGTTGACCACGTATTGATCGCCCTCGCGCACCGCCCTGGTCCGCAGCGAGGCCAGATCGGAACCGGCGCCGGATTCGGAAAAGCCCTGACACCACCACACATTGGTCGCCAGTATATCGGGCAGGAAGCGCTTTTTCTGTTCGTCCGTGCCGAAAGAATAGATGATCGGGCCGACCATACCCAGGCCGAACGGCACAATGGGCGGTACCCCGGCGCGGGCCATTTCGTTTTCGAAGATATAACGCTGGGTCGGCGTCCAGCCGGTACCGCCATATTCCGTAGGCCAGTTGACCCCGGCCCAGCCCTTTTCATTCAAGGCCTTTTGCGAACGCACCATATCGTCCTTGCCAGGCCCCACGCCGGCCCGGCTGCGTTCCAGAATATCCTGCGGATAGTCAGTCTCGAAATACCCGCGCAACTCGTCGCGAAAGGCAATTTCGCGCTCGCTGAATTCGATATCCATGTGCTCTGCCCCGTGTTTATTTTGGCGGTAACGGTCTGGATTGTCCGCCCATAGCGCCGACACATCAAGGGTTATTCTTTCTACAATTTGG
>CAZZKE010000012.1:0-19580 GCA_964655005.1 uncultured Thalassospiraceae bacterium
CCAACCAGAACCTGTTCCGTATCGCCAACGAGAAAACGACCTTCGCCGACGCCTTCAACATGGCCGATGAAGTGCTCTATTCCGGGGTTCGCGGGGTTACCGACCTGATGGTCATGCCCGGCCTGATTAACCTGGATTTCGCCGACATCCATTCGGTGATGAGCGAAATGGGCAAGGCCATGATGGGAACCGGCGAAGCCGAAGGCGAACGCCGGGCGCTCGATGCGGCGGAGGCGGCTATTTCCAATCCGCTGCTCGATGATACCTCCATGGCCGGCGCCAAGGGGGTGCTGATCAACATAACCGGCGGTCAGGATATGACCCTGTTCGAAGCCGACGAGGCGGCCAATAGAATCCGCTCGGAAGTCGATACCGACGCCTATATCATTTTCGGGTCGACCTTCGATGAAAGCCTGTCCGGCAAGATCAGGGTTTCGGTGGTTGCTACCGGCATGGATCGCGCCGCCCTTAGCCAGCCCGAACCTACCGTCCTGTCGGTCCAGGAGGCGGCCGTGGTGGCGACGGCCAGCGAACCCGATGTCGCCTTGGAACCGGAACAGACCGGCGAGGCGGCGATGGAACCGCCGCATGTTGATCCGGTCGAGACCCCGGTGGAGACCGTCGCGGATATTCCGCAGCCGACCGAAACGGTCGATCACGAGGACGCCGTCGATCCCGGTTTGCCGGCCCCGGCTACTCCCGGCGCCAACACCGCCGATGCCTTCATTCCCAAGGCCGCCGTCAACGGCAGTGGCAAACCCGATGCCGCCGCCGCCGATCCCTACGCCGCCGCCGCCATGGTGAACGGCGCCGGCGGCGAGCGTCAGGAACCGCCGGCGGCGCCGAAAAAGGCCAAGGGCATGTCGCTGTTCGAAAGGGTGACCGGCATTGGCGGCGCATCGAAACGCCCGATGCCGAAACTTCCCGAAAACGCCACCCCCATGGGGGCGCTGGTCGATAGTATCGGCGGGCGGTCAGGCCGAATAGAACCCCTGATCCTGAATAAGCCGACACCCGATCAGGAGCCGGCGGCGGAGCAGGAAAGGCTGGGCGGCCTGGATGACGCCGACCGGATTCAAAAATCCCATCCGGAAGAGGATCTGCTGGATATACCCGCTTTTCTGCGCCGGCAGGCTAACTAGATCGAGTCTCTCTCAAGCGATTGAGAAAGCGTAATAATTCGTAATAAAGAGTGATTTGAATGCTTCGGGCGGTGTTGCTACAAACATCCTCGAAGCATTCTTTTTTATTGGGCGTTGAAATAATAAACGAGCCGTCGCGAAACAAAAATACCCTGCTTACCAAATATTAATAAGTGTAAAGATAGGGTATGGGTCGCGGATCGTTTGATGAAATCAAACAAGACTAAAAAAGAATTTTGTAATTATTGGGGTGCGTGAAGCTTTTTTTACCGAAGGCCCATGCAATAAAAATAAATGGCCACAATCAGGCAGCGTACACTTAAGAGTCCCATCAATTGTACTGGTGTTGCTCTCCATTCCGGCGAAAAGGTCTCGATGACCCTGCTGCCGGGCGCACCCGATAGCGGCATAGTCTTCAAACGGACGGATATTTCCGGCGGTGGCGCGACCATTCCGGCGACCTGGGACAATGTGGTCGATACCACGCTTTGCACGACGCTCGGCAATGCCGACGGCGTTACCATCGGCACCGTCGAACATTTGCTGTCGGCCCTTTCGGGGGCCGGCGTCGACAACCTTTTGGTCGAAGTAAATGGCCCGGAAGTCCCGGTTATGGACGGCAGCGCCGCGCCGTTTCTTTTTTTGTTCGAATGCGCCGGTATTGTCGAACAGGACCGGCCGCGCCGTTACATACGCATCCTGAAGCCGGTTTCCGTCAATCATGGCGGGACGCGGGCGACCCTGGCGCCTGGTAACGGCTTCACCCTTGATTTCGAGATTAATTTCGATAGCGCGGCGGTTTCGCGTCAGGCCATTTCGGTTGATCTGGCCGGTAATTATTTCAAGAAGGAAATTTCCCGCGCCCGTACTTTCGGCTTCCTGCATGAAGTCGAACAGTTACGCAAATCCGGTCTGGCCAAGGGGGGCTCGCTGGATAACGCCGTGGTCGTTAGCGGCGACAAGGTTATTAATGAAGACGGCCTTCGCTATGACGATGAATTCGTCCGGCACAAGGTTCTCGATGCCGTCGGCGACCTGTTCCTGGCCGGTGGCGCCGTGATCGGCCATTTTGCCGGGCTGTGTTCCGGACACGCGGCCAATAACAAGCTGTTGCGCGCCCTGTTCGCCGACAGTGATGCCTGGTGCTACGCGGAAATGGAGGCCGAAGCGGCCAGTGCCGCCGCCGCCAAAACCATCTGGGCCGTCGAATCGCCGCAAGACGGTATCGCCGCCACCGCCTGAAGCCGTTTTTTCCGTCTTCCCGCAAGCTTGCCGTTGCGTTATGCCACCCCTTGCGTGGTATAGTCCGGCACCTTTGATCGTTGCCGAAAAGGCGTGGTATGAGCCGTCAAAACCGATTCGTTTTAATTCTGTTGTCCGTCTTTATTCTTTCCTCCTGCACGCAAGCCGAGCTTGAACCGGAGTATGTCGATAGACCGGTCGAGGAACTTTATAACGAGGCCCTAGGGGTGCTCGAACAGGGCGAATATGAAAAATCGGCGCTGATGTTCGACGAGGTCGAACGCCAGCACCCCTATTCCTCGTGGGCGACCAAGGCGCAGTTAATGTCGGCCTACAGCTATTATCAAAACAACGCCTACGACAGCGCAATTATTGCGCTCAACCGGTTTATCCAGCTCCATCCCTCCAACCCGGATGTTCCCTACGCTTACTATCTGAAGGCGCTAAGCTATTACGAGCAGATATCCGACGTTACCCGCGATCAGCGAATGACCGATCTGGCCCAGAGAACCCTGGCCGAACTGGTAAAGCGCTTCCCGACCAGCAAATACGCCAAGGACGCCAAGCTGAAGCTTGACCTGACGCGGGATCATCTGGCCGGCAAGGAGATGGAAATCGGTCGATACTACCAAAATCAGGGCCAGTTTCTGGCCGCGATCAATCGCTTCAAGGTGGTGATCGACCGGTTTCAGAGCACCACCCATGTGCCGGAAGCCCTGCTTCGCCTGACGGAATCCTATATGGCGCTGGGCTTGCACGAACAGGCCCAAAAGGCCGCCGCCGTGCTGGGTCACAATTTTCCCGGCAGCGACTGGTATCTGGATGCCTATCGGCTGGTCGAGGGCAAACTGCTGGAGCCGGTCGAAGGCGACGCCTGGTATAAGTTTTGGTAGCCGCATATGCTTCAGGCGCTTTCCATTCGCGACGTCGTCCTGATCGAGCGCCTGGAGCTGTCTTTCGGGCCGGGTCTGGTGGTCCTGACCGGGGAAACCGGGGCCGGTAAGTCGATCCTGCTCGATGCCCTGGGGCTCGCCCTCGGGGTCCGGGCCGAGGCCCGGCTGGTCCGCCACGGGGCCGATCAGGCGGTGGTCGGCGCAATTTTCCGCACCAGCCCCGAAGTGACCGCTTTTCTGGTCGAACACGGCCTGCCACAGGAAGAAGATGTGGTAATCCTGCGCCGGGTGCTGACCGCCCAGGGAAAATCCCGCGCCTTCATTAACGATCAGGCGGTCAGCGTTAATCTGCTCAGGAGCCTGGGCGATGAACTGGTGGAAATTCACGGCCAGTTCGAAAGCCGGCGGCTGCTTGGCGCGGCCTACCATCGTGGACTGCTCGACGCCTACGGCGGCCTGGCCGGCGATTGCCGGCGAACGGCCGGTCTTTGGCGGGAGTGGCGGGCCGCCGCCCAGGCCCTGGAAGCCGAACAGGAGAAATTGGCGAGCGCCCGCCGGGACGAGGAATTCCTCCGCCATGCGGTAACGGAACTGGAAAAACTGGACCCGCAATCCGGTGAAGATGCCGAATTGGCGGCGACCCGGACGATGATGATGCATGGTGAAAAACTGATCGAAGCGATCGCCTTGGCGCTCGATGGCCTGGCGGTTGACAATGGCGCCGAAGCGGCGCTTCGCGCCGCCGTGCGTCTGTTGCAGCCGGTCGCGGACAAGGCCGATGGCCGCCTGGATCAGGCCATCGACGCCCTGCAACGGGCCGCCATGGAAGCCGCTGACGGGCAGGCCCTGCTGGAAAAGGCCAGCACCGATCTGGATCTTGATCCGGCCCGGCTGGAAGCCGTCGAGGAACGGCTGTTTGCCCTGCGCGCCCTGGCCCGCAAGCATGGTGTGGAAGTCGACGGCCTGCCGGCGCTGCGCATTACCCTGAAAGACCAGTTGGCCGGGCTTGAAAACGGCGAGGCCCGGCTGCTGGAACTGACCGCCGCCGCCGCCGCCGCCCGTGCCGGCTATACCGGATCGGCGGCAAAACTGAGTTCCCGGCGGACCGGGGCGGCGAAAAGGCTCGACCGGGCGGTCGAAGCCGAACTGCCGCCGCTGAAAATGGAAAAAGCCAGATTCCTGACCCGCGTCGAACCGCTCGACGAATCGGCCTGGGGACCGGATGGTTGCGATAACGTGACGTTCGAGGTGGCGACCAATCCGGGAACGCCGCCGGGGCCGTTGAACAAGATCGCGTCGGGCGGTGAATTGTCCCGCCTGATGCTTGCCCTGAAAGCCGTTCTGGCCCATGCCGACCCGGTGCCGAGCCTGATCTTCGATGAGGTGGACAGCGGTATCGGCGGCGCCGTGGCCGCCGCCGTCGGCGATCGCCTGGCCGGTCTGGCCGAAGCGGTCCAGGTTCTGGTGGTCACTCATTCGCCGCAGGTGGCGGCGCGCGGCGCCCGCCATCTGCGCATCAGCAAGGATGACCGGGACGGAGTCGTTTCGACGACCGTCGAGGTCCTGTCCGACGACCAGCGACAGGAAGAAATAGCCCGGATGCTGGCCGGGGCCGAGATTACCGACGAGGCCCGCGCCGCCGCCGACAGCCTGCTGCGGGGCGCCGGATAATGCCGCGCCGGATCGCTCCTGAAAACCTGACCCCGCAGCAGGTCGATGCCGAACTGGCGGCGCTGGCGGCGGAAATCGCCGGACATGACCTGGCCTACCATCAGCGGGACGCGCCGGTTATCAGCGACGCCGACTACGACGCCCTGAAACGGCGTAACGAAGCCATCGAAGCCCTGTTCCCCGATCATGTACGCGATGACAGCCCGTCGAACAGGATCGGCGCGGCCACCGCCCCGGGGTTCGCCAGAGTCCGCCATATCCAGCCCATGCTGTCTTTGGGCAACGCCTTCGATGATCGGGATGTCGGCGAGTTCTTCAAGGGCATCCGCCGCTTCCTTAAGGAACTGGGCGATGATCCTTCGGTTCCCCTGGAAATGGTGGCGGAACCGAAAATTGACGGCCTGTCGATCTCGTTACGCTACGAACGGGGGCGATTCGTTCAGGCCGTGACGCGCGGCGACGGCACCACCGGCGAGGACGTTACGGCCAATGTGCGGACCCTCAGGGAGCTTCCCACGACCCTGCCGGACGATGTTCCCGATGTGCTGGAAGTTCGCGGCGAGGTCTATATGGGCAAGGATAATTTTCTGGCCCTCAACGCGGCGCAGATGGAAAGCGGCGGCAAGTTATTCGCCAATCCGCGCAACGCCGCCGCCGGCAGCCTGCGCCAGCTGGACAGCGATGTCACGGCGACCCGCCCGTTGTCGTTTTTTGTTTATGCCCTGGGACACGTCAGCGCGCCGGTCGCCGACAGCCACTGGCGCATTCTGGAAAAATTCAGGGCGTGGGGTTTTCCGGTTAATCCGCTGGCCAGGCTGTGTCCCGATCTGGACGCCGTGCTGGAACAATACCGGGTCCTGGCCGCCGCCCGTTCCGGCCTGCCCTACGATATCGACGGGGTCGTCTACAAGGTCAACCGGCTGGACTGGCAGGATCGCCTGGGCTTTGTCGCCCGCGCCCCGCGCTGGGCCATCGCCCACAAGTTTCCCGCCGAACAGGCGATGACAGAACTGCGGAAGATCAATATTCAGGTCGGGCGGACCGGCAGCCTGACGCCGGTGGCGGAATTATTGCCGGTGACGGTCGGCGGCGTTGTGGTCGGTCGCGCCACCCTGCACAACGAAGATTACATTGCCGACAAGGACATCCGCATCGGCGATACGGTCATCATCCAGCGGGCCGGGGACGTTATTCCACAGGTGGTCGAAGTGGTGCGGGAAAAACGCCCGTCAGGTAGCGAACCCTTCGTTTTTCCCGATATCTGCCCGATATGTAAAAGCCACGCGGTGCGCGAACAGGGCGAGGCCCGGCGGCGCTGCACCGGCGGCCTGATCTGCCCGGCCCAGGCGGTGCAAAGGCTGAAACATTTCGTATCGCGCGACGCCTTCGATATAGAAGGGCTGGGCGCCAGGCACGTTAAGTCTTTTTACGGTCGGCTGATAACCTCGCCGGTCGATATCTTCCACCTGAAAGACCATGCCGCCGAAATATCCGGCGGCGAAGGCTGGGGCGAGAAGTCTCTGGAAAATCTTCTTCGGGCCATCGATGACAAAAGAAAAATTACCCTGGACCGTTTCATCTATGCGCTTGGCATCCCCCAGGTCGGCCAGGCCACGGCAAAGCTGTTGGCCCGGCAGTACGGTTCACTGGAAAGCTGGCGCACGGCGATGGTGGCGGCGAAAGACCATGATTCGGAAGCCTATGGCGAATTGCTGAATATCGACGGCATCGGCCCGGCCATGGCGGAAGAGCTGATCGAATTTTTTAACGAAAAACATAATCTGGATGTCGTTACCGGGTTGGACAAGATACTGACAATCGAAGCATTCGCCGTTTCCGATACGGTTTCATCGCCGGTCGCCGGCAAGACCGTGGTGTTCACCGGTTCGCTGGCAACCATGAGCCGGGGCGAGGCTAAGGCGCGCGCCGAAGCCATGGGGGCCAAAGTCGCCGGATCGGTTTCGAAAAAGACCGATTACGTGATCGTCGGCGCCGATGCCGGGTCGAAGGCCAGGAAGGCGGCGGAACTGGGCGTTACCGTGCTTGCTGAACAGGAATGGCTGGATCTATCCGGCTAGTTGCCGCGAACGCGCGCTGGCCGCGGCAATGGCCCTGGTAATCAGGGGTTGCCAGCCATCTTCGCCCATCAGCACTTTCAGGGCTTCGGCGGTGGTGCCGCCGGGGCTGGTGACATTCTGGCGCAGGACGGCGGGTTCTTCGCTGGCCTGATGCAGCAATTCACCCGATCCGGCAACGGTGGCCCGGGCCAGACGATTCGCCATTTCGGCCGGTAAACCGGCTTCGATTCCCGCCCGGGCCAGGCATTCAGTCAACAAAAACACATAGGCCGGACCGCCGCCGGAAAGCGCGGTAACGGCATCCAGCTGATTTTCATCGTCGCTCCAGACGACCTCGCCGACGGCCTTCAGCAGGCCATCGCAAAGCCCGGTCTGGGATTGTGAAACCAGGCCGTTGGCGCAGGCCACGGTAATGCCGCGGCCGACGGCGGCGGGGGTGTTGGGCATGGCCCGGACGATGGCCGCCGCCGGACCCAGCAGGCGTTCGAAATAGCCAATGGTCTTGCCCGCCGCGATGGACAGGTAAACGCAGCCGGTTTCGGCGAACCGGGCATAGCCGGGCACGGCCTGGTCCATGACCTGGGGCTTGACCGCGAACACGATAACCTGGGGCGAAAGACCGGCATTCAGGTCGCCCGCGTCGGGCGCCGTCGCCACCCCGAAACGCCGGGCGATGTCGGCGGCAATCGCGGCGTTCGGTTCGATAACGATAATTTCGGAATTCCGGTAGTCGGCATCCAGCCAGCCGGTCAGCAGGGCGCCACCCATCTTGCCACAGCCGGCGAGTAATAGTTTCACCATGGTTCCGGTCAGGCTTCGCCGACGGTGTCGATCATCGCCGCCGCGACCGCGTCTTCGACCGATTTTCCGCCCCAGATGACATACTGGAAGGCCGGATAGAACCGTTCGCATTCGATGATTGCGGTATCGACCATATCCTCGATCTGGCCCAGGCTCGGCCCCAGGGTGCCGCGCAGGGGAATGGCGTGACGGTACATCGGCAGGCCCTCGTCATCCCAGATGCCGAAATGCCCCAGCCACATCCGTTCGTTGATGGTGGCCAGCAGTTCATGGACCAGGCCACGCTTGTTATCGGGCACCCGCATCTCGAAGGCGCAGGTGAAGTGAACCGCGTCGGCAGTGTCGTTCCAGGCGAAAAACAGGCTGTAATCGCACCACCGGCCCGGCACCTGAACGGCCATTTCCTGATCGCTGCGGCGCTCGAAAATCCAGTCGTTATCATCGACCAGTCGTTCTATAACATCCAGCGGGTGGTGGGAAATATCATCATGAGAAACATCTACACCGGTCATGACCGTTTCTCCTCATGTAAAGGCAAACCTGAAATCCACCAGATATAGCCTACGGCCCGATATCTTGTGGATAAGGTCCTGATTAGCCACTAGGTGTAGCCTATACAATGCACAGACTCCCTGGCAAGGACGTAATGCCGCGCCGGATCATATTTATTGTGGATAAATGAATAACCGGTTTTTTTTAAGGTTTTTTTACGGTTCTGGTGGACTTCGGCTTTGCCCTTGATTTGGTTGCCGTTTTTCCCTTTGCGCCAGTCGCTCCTCCGGTTTTCAGCCGGGCTTCCAGGGCGCTGACCCTTTTTTCCAGCTTTTCCTGCTCGCTGCGGGCCTTCACGGCGACCGCCCGAATGGCGTCGAATTCGTCGCGCGGCACCACGTCGGCATCGGCCAGCAGGCGTTGCAGTTGCTGCCTAATTACCGATTCTATTTCGTTCTTCAGGCCGCTGAATGACGACGCAGCCCCGCCGGCCACCTTGGCCAGGTCATCGAGAATTCGGTTGGATGTCGGCATGGCGATAGCTCCGGGGACTGGTTTCAGGATTTACCCCCCTATTATGGCCCGCCGCGCGAACCGGCACAATAAGGGACCTCGCTTGCCCGGCGCGGCGGGCCGCCTTATAAACGAATCAGGACATGTCAATAGTTTGGGATATCAGGCCATGTATGTGGTGACCGGCGGGGCCGGGTTTATCGGCTCGAACATCGTCGCGGCCCTGGAGGATCGCGGCATGGGTAAAATTGTCGTCTGCGACCGGCTCGGCACGGGCGAGCAGTGGCGCAATGTGGCCAAAAGGGGGTTGACCAATCTGGTGCCGCCGGAAGACCTGTTCGAGTATCTGGGAGGCAACGAATTCGGCATCCGGGGAATTATTCATATGGGCGCCATCTCGTCGACCACGGAGACCGACGCCGACCTGATTTTCGCTAACAACTTCAAGCTGTCTTTGCGGCTTTGGGATTGGTGCACGTCGCATCACGTTTCATATATCTATGCGTCTTCGGCGGCTACCTACGGCGACGGCGGCCAGGGCTTTTCCGATGACGCGTCGCCGGCGGCGCTGGCCGAACTTCGCCCGCTTAATCCCTATGGCTGGAGCAAGCACCTGTTCGACCGCCGGGTCGCCCGGATGCTGGAAAACGAAGAACCGACGCCGCCGCAGTGGGCCGGGCTTAAATTCTTCAACGTCTACGGGCCGAACGAATATCACAAGGGCTCGATGCAAAGCGTCGCCGCGAAAGTCTTTCGCGATGCCAGCGCCGGCAAGGCGGCGACGTTGTTTCAATCCCATAATCCCGACTATCCCGACGGCGGCCAGTCACGTGATTTTATATTCGTCGATGACTGCGTCGATGTAGTGCTGTGGCTGCTTGAGCATCCCGAAGTCAGCGGCCTGTTCAATTGCGGCACCGGCCAGGCCCGGTCGTTCCATGATCTGGTTACCGCCGTCTATGCCGCCATGGGCCGCGAACCGGAAATAAATTTCGTGCCGACACCCGTTGAAATCCGTGACAAATATCAGTATTTCACCGAGGCCCGGATGGCCAAGCTGGCCGCTGCCGGTTACGGCAAGCCATTTACTTCGCTGGAACATGGCGTCGCCGCATATGTTGGCGATTTCCTGGCGGCGGCGGATCCGTACCGTTAATTATTCGAGGAAAATTCATGAGCTTGTTGACAATTCCCTACCCGATCATCGACCCGGTGATCGTGCAAATCGGGCCGTTGGCTATCCGCTGGTATGCGCTGGCCTACATTGGCGGCCTGCTGCTGGGCTGGCGTTACATGATCCGGCTGGCGGCCAGGCCGCCGCAGGTGGCCAGCCGGGAACAGATCGATGATTTCCTGGTCTGGATGACCCTTGGCGTGGTGCTGGGTGGGCGTATCGGTTATGTCCTGTTTTATAATTTCGCCTTTTATTCGGCCAATCCGCTGGCCGCGTTGCAGGTTTGGAAGGGCGGCATGTCGTTTCATGGCGGCCTTCTGGGGGTAGTGGCGGCGGGACTGATTTTCGTCAGGTTACGCAAGATTGATCTGTTGCGATTCGCCGATATTGTCGCCTGTGCCGCCCCCATCGGGGTTTTCCTGGGGCGTTTGGCGAATTTTATCAATGGCGAATTGATCGGCCGGGTTTCGGATGTTCCGTGGGCCATGGTGTTTCCCCGCGGTGGGCCGGAACCGCGCCATCCCAGCCAGCTTTACGAGGCGGCGCTGGAAGGTCTGCTGTTATTCGCGGTGCTGTATGTGCTGTCGCGCAGCGAAAAAATATGGCGGCGTCCCGGTACCTTGACCGGTGTTTTCATCGGCGGATATGGCCTGGCCCGTTCTTTCGTCGAATTTTTCCGCCAGCCCGACAGCCAATTGGGATTCCTGGCCGGCGGCGCGACCATGGGGCAGTGGCTGTCGGTGCCGATGGTTCTGATCGGCCTGTTCCTGATCTTCCGGGCCCGCAGGGACAAGGCCTGAATGAACCAACTGGAACAATTGATCATCGAGCGCATCCGCAGCAGCCAGCCGCTGAGCGTCGCCGAATACATGGGCCTGGCGCTGGGCCATGCCGAACACGGCTACTACATGACCGGCGATCCATTCGGCGAGAATGGCGATTTTGTCACGGCCCCGGAAATCAGCCAGATGTTCGGCGAATTGCTAGGCCTGTGGGCCGCCGTGGTATGGCAGGGTATGGCCGCGCCGGAAAACATAAATCTGGTCGAACTGGGTCCCGGACGGGGAACCCTGATGGCCGATATGCTGCGCGCCGGATTTGCCGCGACGGGTTTTCACGAGGCCGTTCGGGTCCACATGGTGGAAACCAGTCCGGCCCTGAAAATCCTGCAGCAACAGGCTCTCGAAGGCATCGATCTGGCCCGTCCGGCGCAATGGCATAATACCTTCGACAGCCTTCCGGATGGCCCGGCAATCGTTATCGCCAATGAATTTTTCGATGCCCTGCCGATCGAACAGTACTTCCACGCCGGGGATTACTGGTGCCCGCGGGTGGTCGATATCAAGCCCGACGGCGACGGCCTGTGTTTCGTCCTGCTGCCGCCGTTCGATGCGCTGGAATTGCCGCCGGGTTTGCTCGATTCGCCGCCGGATACGGTGGTCGAGGTATGCCCCGCCGGCCTTGATATGGTCGAAAAAATTTCACGGCGCATTAGCGGCCAGGGCGGGGCCGCGCTGATTATCGATTACGGCCACGGCGAAAGCGGCGTCGGCGATACCCTGCAAGCGGTCAAGAACCACGACCGCCACCATCCGCTGACCGACCCCGGAGAGGCCGACCTGACGGCTCATGTCGATTTTGGGGCGCTGGGCCAGCGGGCGTTCGCCAGCGGCGCCCGGGCCCATGGCGTGGTCGGCCAGGGCGCCTTTCTGGAACGGCTGGGCATCCATGAACGGGCCGAAGCCCTGATGGCCAACGCCTCCGCCGAACAGGCCGAAGATATAACCGCTGCCGTGGGGCGTTTGACCGGGGCCGCCGAAATGGGCGAACTGTTCAAGGTCATGGCGATTACCGGCATCGACGCGCCGCCGCCGCCCGGGTTCGGGTAAGCCGATGTACACCGCCACCAACCTAGCCGGGGTGGCCGGGCTGCGGCATGGATTTTTCAGCCGCCGGGGCGGTGTCAGCGGCGGCCCGTTCGAAGGCCTGAATTGTGGTTACGGTTCCGATGACGACCGCCACAGCGTCACCGAAAACCGCCGTCTGGCCCTGGCCCGCCTGGGCGCCGGGAACGGGCAGTTGGTAACCGTCTGGCAGACTCATTCCAATGACGTCGTTTGCGTGGATGATCCGTGGCCGCCGTCATCGGCGCCGCAGGCCGACGCCATGGTGACTTCGCGGCCCGGCCTGGTGCTGGGAATTCTGACCGCCGACTGCGCGCCGGTGCTGTTCGCCGACAAACATGCCGGCGTTATCGGCGCCGCCCATGCCGGCTGGCGCGGGGCGCGTTCCGGGGTGCTTGAAAAATGCGTCGAAACGATGCTGAAAGCGGGGGCCGAGGCCAACCGTATACGCGCCGCCGTCGGCCCCTGCATCGGCCAGGCGTCATATCGGGTGGGGCCGGAATTTCTGGCGCGTTTTGTCGAAGATAACCGGGATAACGAGCGGTTCTTCATGCCAGCGCCGGAACCGGGCGGCGCCCTGTTCGATCTTGGTGGCTATGTCATGGGGCGGTTGGCGGCGATCGGGCTGGCCTCTCATGAAATACTGGGTCACGATACCTGCGCCGATGCGGAAGGCTTCTACAGCTACCGTCGCGGCGTCCTGGCCGGTGCTCCCGACTATGGCCGGTTGCTGTCGGCCATAGTCTTTATGGAGGGTTGAACGTGCCCCTGCATTTCGGCATCGAAGAGCTGGCCCGGCGGCGCTCTCGCGCCTGTAGCGCCATGGCCGCGCGCGGCCTGGACGGCCTGCTGATCTTCCGTCAGGAAAGCATGTTCTACCTGACCGGCTACGACACCTTCGGTTACGTCTATTTCCAGTGCCTGTATCTGGGCGCCGACGGCGCCATGACCCTGCTGACCCGGGCGCCGGACCTGCGTCAGGCTCGCTATACCTCGGTAATCGACGATATCCGTATCTGGATCGACGGGACGGACGCCGATCCGGCGCGGCAACTTGCCGATATTCTGCAAGGCCATGGCTGCCGAGGCCGGCGTTTGGGGGTCGAATGGCAGGCTTACGGCCTGACGGCGTGGGATGGGCGGCGACTGTCGGCGGCGCTGGACGGCTTCTGTGCGACCGATAACGCCTCCGACCTGATCAGCCGCCTGCGGCTGGTCAAAAGCCCGGCGGAAATGGTTTTCGTGCGCCGCGCCGCCGAATTGGCCGATGATGCCTATGACGAAGCGGTACGGCTGGCCGAACCGGGGGCCTTCGAAGGCGATATACTGGCCGCCATGCAGTCGGCGGTGTTCCGGGGCGGCGGCGATGATCCGGCCAACGAAACGATAATCGGCTCCGGCCCAGGCGCCTTGCTGTGCCGCTATTTCAGCGGCCGGCGGCATCTCGACGCCGACGACCAGCTAACCCTGGAATGGGCCGGCGTGTATCGCCACTATCATGCCTGCATGATGCGCACCATCCGCATCGGCCGGCCGCCGGGGCGGCAACTGGCCTTGTATGACGCCGCCCTTGAGGCGCTGGACGCGGTGCGCCGGGCGCTGCGCCCGGGCCGACCGGTCGGCGAAGCATTTGACGCCCACGCCGGGGTGCTCGACGCCCATGGCCTGTCCGGCCATCGCCTCAACGCCTGTGGCTACAGCCTGGGTACGACGTTTGCGCCGAACTGGATGGATTGGCCCATGCTGTATCACGGTAATCCGGTGACGGCGGCCCCCGACATGGTGTTTTTCCTGCATATGATTATTTTCGATAGCGATGCCGGGCTGGCCATGACCCTTGGCGAAACGGTGCGGGTGACGGATACCGTGCCGGAACGGCTGTCCCGTTCATCACTTGATCTGATAATAAAATAATCCCATGCCGTACTTTTTTTTCATCCTGGCCGCCGCGTTGCAGCTGGTGGCTGCCTGCGCCCCCGGCGAAGATGTCTTCACCCTGCCGCCGCCGGTCCCGAAAACGGAAATCAGCCGGACGATCCAGGTGCGGGTCGATCTGGTTCAGGGGCCGGCCCTGCCGATGGCCCGGCTGCTGTCGAAATCCGTCGCCGACGGTCTGGTCGATCAGGGCGTGGCCGCCACCGTGGATGAAGACGCCACCGCCGCATATGTGCTGAAAGGCCGCGCCGAGGCCAACTGGGACGACAGCCGGGTGCCCTTCGTCATGCTGATCTACTGGACCCTTAGCGATCGGTCCGGCAATCGGGTCGGGGCCTATACGCAAGGTGTCCGGGGCGCCCGCTGGAAGTGGCAGTACGGCGACCCCAAAATAATCCGGGCGGTCGGCAGTGGCGCCGCCAGGCCGGTGTCTTCGATGATCCTGGGCAGACGGAAGTCGCCGCTGCCGTTGCTGCTGATCGGCGCCGGCATTCTGGTCAGGCCGGTAACCGGCGCCCCCGGCGACGGCAACGGCGTACTGACCGGCGCCATCAGGTCGGCGCTGCGGGCGGCGGATGTGCTGATTACCGAAGACCGCCGGCAGGCCAGCGTCGTGCTCGATGGCGCGGTCGATATCCGGTCTTTGGGAGACGGCCGCGACCGGGTGACAATAACCTGGACCATCAGCACCCTGGGCGGCTTCGAGGTTGGCCGGGCGATCCAGGAAAATACCGTGGCGGCGAACAGTCTGGACGAATCGTGGGCCGCCGAAGCCCCGAAAATCGCCAGGGCGGCGATGGGTGGCGTCGAACGTATTCTCAGAACCGGTAATTCCGGAACCGGGGCGGGGTCACGAAGCGGTGGCGGACCGCCGGCGCCCTCAAATATCAGACAACTGCCGGGCCGTGCGCCGCCGCCACCGGAATAACGGGGTATTCATTGTTACGGAAGGTTTACAGAAGATATGGGCGCTGATAAGTTCCCGCTTATTCGCGAAGATTCAGTGTCCGAAGGGGGACAGAGACTATGAAAGTCGTTTCCGGCAATAGCAACAAGCCGCTTGCCGAAGCTATATCCGCCTATCTGAACCTGCCGCTGACCAAGGCCAGTATCCGCCGTTTTTCGGATATGGAAATATTTGTCGAAATTCAGGAAAACGTCCGTGGCGAGGACGTCTTTGTGATCCAGTCGACTTCCTATCCGGCCAATGACAACCTGATGGAATTGCTGGTCGCCATGGACGCCCTGAAGCGCGGTTCGGCCCGCCGCATCACCGCCGTCATTCCATATTTCGGATACGCCAGGCAGGACCGCAAATCCGGCCCGCGGACACCCATATCGGCCAAGATGGTGGCCAACCTGATCACCACGGCGGGGGCCGACCGGGTCCTGACCATGGATTTGCACGCCGGGCAAATCCAGGGGTTTTTCGACATTCCGGTCGATAACCTTTATGCCGCGCCGGTCCTGACCAAGGATATCGAGGAAACCAGGAACGGCGAAGGACTGGTCGTTGTCTCGCCCGATGTCGGCGGCGTGGTTCGCGCCCGGGCGCTGGCCAAGCGGCTGAGCGCCGATCTGGCGATCATCGACAAACGCCGCGAAAAAGCGGGCGTTTCGGAAGTAATGAACATTATCGGAACGGTCGATGAACGGCACTGCATCCTGGTCGATGATATCGTCGATTCCTCTGGAACCCTGTGCAACGCCGCCGTGGCGCTGAAGGAAAAAGGCGCTTCTTCGGTGTCGGCCTATGTTACCCATGGCGTGCTGTCGGGCGGCGCCGTGGCGCGGGTGTCATCGTCGCCGATGGATAGTCTGGTGGTCACCGACAGCATCCAGGCGACAGAGGCGATGCGGGTTTCCCACAACATCCGGCAGTTGACCATCGCCCCGTTGATCGCCGAGGCGATCCGCCGGATCAGCGACGAAAGCTCGGTTTCCAGCCTGTTTGATTGATTTCAAAGGGCATTTGATTAACGCCCGAATCCGGCGACGGCCGGCAGCCACAGCGCCAATTGTGGAAAAAACAGCACCAGCGCCAGCCCCGCCAGCATCAACCCAACATATGGGATCACGCCGCGGATAATCTCGCCGATTGGCGCTTTGGCGATACCCTTGATGACGAAAAGGTTCATGCCGACCGGCGGCGTGATCAAGGCCAGTTCAAGATTTATCATCAGCAGGATGCCGTACCAGATGGGATTGATGCCAAGTTCAAGCATGACCGGGAAAATAATCGGCGTAGTGATCAGAATGATCGAGATGGTTTCGAGAAACATCCCCAGGACGAACACCACGGCCATCACGATGAGCACGAACATCATCGGACTGGCCCCCAGCGCGACCACCGATTCCATGAGTTCAAACGGCAGCCGGATGATGGTTACGGCGTGTCCGAACATCGCCGCCGTGGCCAGAATCATGAACAGCATGGCCGTCGTGCGCACGGTTTCGAAGGCCGTGTCGTAAAGGTCTTTCAGGCCGAAATTACGGTACACCAGGGCGCCTACCAGCAGGGCGTATATGCAGCCGATGGCGGCGGCTTCCGTGGCCGTGAACAGGCCCATGTAAATGCCGCCCAGGACCAGCGGCGGCATCAGCAGGGCCCAGATCGATTTCCTGATTGCCGCCACGCAGGCGGCGCCGCCAATCCACGGTTGGCGTTTGACATCACCCTGGTAGGAAGCCTCCGCCATGCAGTAGGCGGCGAAGATAAAGGCGACGATCAGGCCCGGAATCAGGCCGGCCAGAAACAGCGCCCCGATCGATGTTTCGGTGACGATGGCATAGAGGATCAACGGACCCGATGGCGGAATCAGGATGCCCAGCGTACCGCCGGCGGCGACCACGCCATAGGCGGTGCTGCCCCGGTAGCCGAAGCGTTTCATCTGCGGAATTGCGGTGCTGCCGATGGTCAGCGCGGTGGCCACGGACGAGCCCGAAATCGCCGCGAAAATGGTGCACGACAGAACCGTGGCGACCCCCAGCCCACCCGACAGATGGCCGACCAGGGAATTCGCCGCCTCGTACAGGTCATCGACCACCCGGGTCCGGATCATCACATGGGCCATGAACGCGAACAACGGAATGGCCGACAGCAGTTCGTTATCAAGCTTGCCGAAGACGGTTTCGCCGACGCTGCCGATGCTGCCTTCGGTCACCAGCATCAGGACAATGGAGGCCAGCCCCAAACCGGCAAAAATAGGCATACCGCTAAGCAGCAGCAAGACCAGACCAAGCAGGATGACGGCGGTTAGAAGCAATTTATTTTCCGGATATCTGACGGACAATGCGCACGATGGCCACCAGCAATAGTAAAACGCCGCCGACCACCATGCTTGATTCCGGAATCCACATCGGTACTTCCAGATAGCCGTTCGAGACGATGTCGAAATTGTATGAATAATCGAGCGTCGAGCGGGCCCCGGCCAGCAACGTCAGGGCGACGGCGATAATCGCCAGATTACCCCATATTCCGATAATTTTTTTCACCACGCCACGGCGCGTCGCGGTCAGCAGGTCGATCGCGATATGTTCGTCCCGGCGCAGCGTTTCGGCGGCCCCGAACATGACAATCGCGACTACCAGATAGCCGGTCAGTTCGTCCGTCCAGGTCAGCGGGGTGTTGAAGAAATACCGTTGCACCACGCTGTAACCGATAACCGCCAGCATGACGATCAGCAAAACCGCGCCAATCCGGGCGGCCAGCAGCGACAGGCCGCCGATTGCGGAAAATAAAAATGAGGAGACGCGATGCGCCCCCCCATCTTCATTCGCGTGGGGCTTGGAATTTTTCACTTAAATCAAGCCGATTACATTTTCGAAATCATGTTCAGAAGCTTGACGCCATCGGCGCCGGTCGCCTTGGCGAAGGCCTTGTCGAAGGCCGGCGCCATGACCGCTTTCATGGCGGCGATTTCGGCATCGGTATGAATGTGAACCTTTACGCCCTTTTCCCGCAGTTTGGCCGGGGCGTTCTTGGCCGTCGCCTCGGTGGCCTCCAGCGCCCACTGGGCGGATTTCTTGCCGGCGGTTTCCAGGGCCTGTTTCTGGGCCTGGGTAAGGCCGTCATACCAGGCCGGGTTGACATAGCCGTGGAAGAACACGCTGAACAGCGGCGAAACCGTAATGTGATCCTGGACCTCGTAATACTTCCGTGAAACGGTAGCCGAAATATCGGTCAGTCCGGCATCGATAACGCCGGTGCTTAAGGCCTGATAGACCTTGCTGCCGGACATCGCCGAAGGGGCCGCGCCTAGGGCGATAAGGCCGGCGTCGTTAAGCGAATTGATGCCGCGTATTTTCACGCCCTTGAAGTCCGCCGGTGCAATTAACGCCCTGCCTTTCGATGTGAAGGCGGACATCCGCGTGGTGAACAGCCAGTTTATGTTGCGAACGCCTTTTTCCAGCAGCTTGCCTTCCAGGAATTTGGCCGCTTCCGAACCGTCCCATTTCGACAGAACATCCAGTTTGGTAAGGGTGTAGGGCCTAAGGGTGACGCTCATCAGCGGTACTGTCTTGCCCCACTGGAAGTTGACCGAAAAGGCGCATTCGATGTCACCCTTGGCGACTGCCGCGATGTTCTGTTTGGCGCCACGCAGGCTGTTGGCGCCGAACACCTGAACGTCGATGGTGCCGCCGGACTGCGCCTCGACCTCCGCCGCCCATCTGTCGATGACCTTGGCGATGTGGTGCTTGGGGGGCAGTTGATGGCTACAGCGCATGGTTTGCTTGGCCGCGTACGCGGCGCCCGACAACGCCATCATGCCGACACTCGAAACGAGCATCGCGCCGGTCAGAATAGCCAGTTTTTTCTTCATAATATTTCTCCCTGTCATGTTGGTTGTGGTTGGTGGTTTCGGTTGCTTATTCCGCCGCGCTGGCGGTCTCTGCGGCCTCCTTGTAGGCCTGTTCTTTCGCCCGCAATTCTTCAAGCCCGACGATTCGGTTGAATTCATCGAAATTCAACATGCCGGCATCGAAGCCCTGCGTCGTTCCCTGTGATTTCAGGTGGGTCATGAAGTCTTGCATTGTCTTGGCGACACTATAAGTCGCGGCTACCGGATAGGCGACGACGGCAAAGCCGATTTCGGCCAGGCGTTCCAGCGAAAGCAGCGGTGTCTTGCCGCCCTCGATCATATTGGCGAAACAGGGGCCGTCGAGCTGGCGGCAAATGCGGGTCATGTCTTCGATGCTTTGCGGCGCCTCGACGAACAGCAGGTCGGCGCCGATTTCGCGGTATAGCGACATCCGGTCGATGGCGTCGTCCAGGCCATGCACGGCAATGGCGTCAGTGCGCGCCATGATAACAAAGTCCGGATCTTGGCGGGCGTCCAGGGCGGCCTTCAGTTTGGCCGCCATTTCGCGGGCCGGTATGACATCCTTGCCGGCCATGTGACCGCACCGTTTCGGGAACACCTGATCTTCCAGGAACATGCCGGCCAGGCCGGCGCGTTCGTATTGGCGGACGGTGCGCGCGACATTGGTTTCGTTGCCAAAACCGGTATCGCCATCGCCGAACACCGGGACCGATACGGCGTCGCAAAGCCGGGCGTAGTGGTTGGCCATTTCGGTCATCGAAAGCTGCGAGGTATCCGGTTGCCCAAGCAGCGTCGCCGAGATCGAATATCCGCCCATGGTAAGCGCCTGAAAACCGGCCTGTTCGGCGATCCTGGCCGACATAACATCGTGTGCACCGGGCATCAACAGAATATCCGGCTGTTCGACAAGGT
>CAZZKE010000012.1:19680-55646 GCA_964655005.1 uncultured Thalassospiraceae bacterium
GACATAACATCGTGTGCACCGGGCATCAACAGAATATCCGGCTGTTCGACAAGGTTTTTGAACCTGGTGGTAACGCGCATACGGTTTCCTTTCTGCGTTTTCGCCCTTGAGCCGCCCGCCGCGGCGGGTTTATTCTTTCGGAGGGAATGGTTTGGTGAGCTTCGCGCGACCGAGTTCCTTGCCGTTTCCGTCATAGGCGATGGCGGTCCACTCATAATCATGCGATCCGCGTGGCGGGCAGGGGCCTTTGTATTGAAATGCTCCCCGTGGAATATCCTCGCCCGAATATTTCACCTTGCCACCGCCATGGGGATACGAAGGATAACCCAGATCGACCATTTTGAAGCTTATCTTTCCGGTCCCCGCGGGCACGCTTGAAATTTTGAATTCCGGTGATTTCGTGGCGCACTCGTCTTTCCATCCCACCCACTTGAAATCGAATTTCAATTCCGCCGCTTGCGCCGACCGGAACGCCAGTAGAACAACCAGGATAATCGGAATACAAACCAAATATTTTTTCATGGACCCGCGCCGTTTAATCAAATGCGATAGACCGATGCTATCCCGGTGGGAATTCTTTTACACCCCGATGTATGACCGTTCGCCAGGAAACCCGACGGTCCGGCGAGCATGATTTAGTTCACGATCCTTGAAATCTAACAAATATATTGTTTTGATATTAACGATCTAAATAACAGAACTCGTATGGTGGTGCCATGAACCTTCTGCAACTGAAATATTTTGTGGCCATTTACGAACGGCGGAATCTGTCTCATGCGGCGAGTGAACTCAATGTCGCTCAATCGGCCCTCAGCCATCATGTCAAACGACTGGAGGGCGATCTTGGCGTCAAACTGTTCCACCGCCGTCCGCGCGGTGTGGAACCGACCAGAGCGGGGGGCAGGTTGTATGAGCACGCCAGGCAAATCCTGAAAAATATCGATGCCGCCGAACGTGATTTAAGCCTGTTGTCGGAAGATGCGTCCGGTCGAATCGTCATCGGTTTGACCTATACCGCCGTCGAGGCCATATCGTTGCCGCTTTTGCGGCGGGTAAGGGACGATTATCCGCAAATTCACCTGTCGGTGGTGGAGGGTATTTCGGGGGTCATATTCGAAGGCCTGCTGTCATCGAGCATTGATCTCGGGTTGCTGTACAATCCTCCCGTCGATGCCCGCATACATACCGACCCGGTCCTTGAAGAACATGTTTTGTGTGTCGGCAGGTCCGATCTGATCGGCGATTGCGACGAACCGATCACCTTCGCCGAAATCGGCAAGTTACCGTTGCTGACGGTGCATCAGGGATACGCCTCTCGCGCCCTGATGAACAGTCACGCCATGCGGGCGGCCATCAAGAACAAGGCGCAATTCGAAATTGATTCCCTGAATGCCATGACCAAGGCGCTGGTCGCCGGCCTCGGCTGTACGATTTTGCCGAAAGTATCCGTGCGCGGGGCGTTGGCCGATGGAAAGCTGCATGCCCGGCGCATCGCCGACGCTCCCTCTATGCGCCGCCTGTACATCGCCGAACCCGCCGCCAAGGCGGCCACCAACCTGAATACCGAAATGCGGAATCTGGTTTTGGCCATCGTAAATGAAGAAGTGGCTTCGGGGCGATGGCAGGCGGTGGCGTACCCCGGCGCGAGGTAGTGTTTGACTGTTCGCCCGCATCCTATTAAAAGACACGCCACTCCTTGCGACGTCCGGGCTTATGGCAACGGCGTTTCTAAATATCCGGCACCCCTGGAGGCCGGATTCTGTGAATTGATTTTATGGAGAATAGCAATGGCTCAAGCTTCGACGTTGAATGCCGAGCTGCGTGAACGGGCAGGCAAGGGGGCGGCCCGTGCATTACGCCGCGCCGGCAGAATTCCCGCCGTTATCTACGGCAACAAACAGGCCCCGGTGATAATTACCCTGGACCCCCTGGAACTTTCCCGGGAACTTAAGGGACCGGGCTTTTTTTCCCGTGTTTTCGAACTGGAAGTAGGCGGCGACAAGCACCGCGTATTGCCCCGTGACATGCAGCTTCACCCGGTCACCGACGTGCCGCTGCATGTTGATTTCATGCGCTTCAGCGCCAAAACGCGGCTTAACATCGATGTTGCCGTGGTTTTCGAGAACGAAGAAGAATCGCCGGGTATCAAAAGTGGCGGCGTGCTAAATATCGTGCGTCACAGCATCGAACTGCTGTGTTCGCCCGACAATATCCCGGAAAGCCTGAACGTCGATCTGGCCGGCCTTGAAGTTGGCGACAGCGTCCACATCAGCGCCATCAAGCTGCCCGAGGATGTCGAACTGACGATTACCGATCGCGATTTCACCATCGCCACCATCGCCGCCCCGACGATTGTCGAAGAAATCGAGGAAGACGAGGTCGAATTGGGCGAAGACGGCGAGCCGTTGGTTGCCGCCGCAGACGAAGGCGAAGAAGACGGCGACGAAGGCGACGCCAAGGAATAACATGCTGCTGCTTGTTGGACTGGGGAATCCCGGCGGGGATTACGCCCGAAACCGTCACAACATCGGATTCATGGCGGTGGACGAGATCGTCCGCCGCCATTCCTTTGCGCCCTTCAAGAGCAAATTCAACGGTCGTATCGCCGAAGGCCGCATCGGCAATCGCAAGGTGCTGGCCCTGAAACCGGCGACCTATATGAACGATTCGGGGCGCAGCGTCGGCGCGGCGGCGGCTTTTTACAGGATTCCGCCGGAAGATATTCTGGTTATCCATGACGAACTGGACCTGGAAGCCGGGCGTCTGCGCTGCAAGACCGGTGGCGGCCACGCCGGTCATAACGGTTTGCGTTCCATTCACGCCCATTGCGGCGACGGCTACCGCCGGCTGCGCCTGGGCATCGGCCACCCCGGCGGTCGGGACCGGGTGACATCCCACGTATTGCAGAATTTCGCCAAGGCCGATCAGGCATGGCTGGAACCGCTGCTGGCCGCCATCGCCGACCATATCGGGATAATGATCGATGAAAATGAGCCCGAGTTTATGAACAAGGTCACCCTGGATACTCGCTCGGAAGGACAGCCCTGATGGGATTTAACTGCGGCATTGTCGGATTGCCCAACGTCGGCAAATCGACCCTGTTCAACGCCCTGACCGCGACGGCGGCGGCGGAAGCGGCGAATTTTCCGTTCTGTACCATCGAGCCCAACACCGGACGGGTCGCCGTGCCCGATTCCAGGCTCGATAAAATTGCCGAAATCGGCAAGTCGGCAAAAATTGTGCCGACCCAGCTGGAATTTGTAGATATCGCCGGTCTGGTGCGCGGTGCCTCGAAAGGCGAGGGCCTGGGCAACCAGTTTCTGGCTAATATCCGCGAGGTTGACGCCATCATTCATGTGCTGCGCTGCTTCGAAGACGACAACATCAGCCATGTCGAAGGCGGTATCGACCCGGTGCGCGACGCCGAAACGGTGGAAACCGAACTGATGCTGGCGGACCTGGAAAGCCTGGAGAAAAGGGTTACGGCGCTGGCAAAAAAGGCCAAGGGCAACGACAAGGACGCCGTCGCCCAGTTAGCCATGGTCGAACGTGTCCTGGAATTCCTGCGCGACGGTCGCCCGGCCAGGGCCATGGAAATCTCCGATGATGATCGCAAGGCCTTCGACATGCTGCAAATGCTCAGCGGCAAGCCGGTGCTGTATGTATGCAACGTCGAAGAAGACGCCGCCGCCGATGGCAATGCCATATCGGCCCGGATCTCCGACATGGCCGCCACCCAGGGCGCCGTCAGCGTGATTATTTCGGCCCGCATCGAAGAGGAAATTTCGGGCCTCGATAACGAAGACGACAAACGGGAGTTTCTGGAAACCCTGGGATTGCAGGAAACCGGCCTGGCCCGGGTCATCCGCGCCGGTTACGAATTGCTGAACCTGATTACTTTTTTCACCGTCGGCCCCAAGGAAGCCCGCGCCTGGACCGTGCGCAATGGTTCTACCGCGCCGCAAGCCGCCGGCGTTATCCACAGCGATTTCGAAAAGGGCTTCATCCGCGCCGAAACCATCGCCTACGACGATTTTATTACCTGTAACGGGGAACAGGGCGCCAGGGATTCGGGCAAGATGCGTCAGGAAGGCAAAACCTACGTCACCAAAGACGGCGACATCATGCTGTTCCGCTTTAACGTGTGATCCCGCCTACCCTATAATTCGTATCCCTTGCTTCGCAGCATCTCCGCCACCCTGGTCATGGTTTGTTGGGCGAACTTCTGGGATACCTTTGGCACCCATGCCATCATCTGCTGCATCATTTGCGGCATGACCAACGTGGATTTTCGACCGGTGGGGCTCTTATAGAACTTTAGCAATTCGGCTAATTCCGTTTCGGTAAAATTCTCGGCCATGAAATCACCGGTAAACTTCATCATTTCCGGGGCGAGCTTTGAAAATTCTTCCTGCGCTATCGTGTCGATGTCAGATAATATATTCGAGGGAATGTCGGGCGTTTTTTTCCTGACTCCAGCCGTTATTTGCCGGCCGACTACGGCGGCTATCTGTTCGATAATTTTCTCGTACTGCATAACCTCGAACATCTCGATGATGATCTTCTGTCGCTCGTTTTCGCCGGCCCGGACCGCCGCCGGCAAGATTGCCCCGACGACGGCAATTACGACAAATACGGCCCGAATATGCTGCATGGCTATTTCTCCCTCTTTGGTAGCATTGCCAATATTATTCGTAGCATGCAATAGGGCCGCCGGTCACGGATTAGTGTAGCTTGATTCCTTGCCTTATGGGTGACTCTCGGAAATAGTGCTTCACGGGTTTAGAATGTCAGGACGGGGAGAATATTTCGGATGACCGAGACCATTACCGGCGGCTGCCAATGCGGCGCCGTACGTTATGAATTTACCGGCGAGCCGATAGTCGGCGCCCATTGCCATTGCGACAACTGCAAGAAATTCACCGGCGCCGGACACGCCTCGAATATGATTGTGCCGGCGGAGGGTTTCACGGTCAGCGGCGAGCTTTCCAGCTTCGACTACAAGGCCGAAAGCGGCAACGACATGACCCGCTATTTTTGCCCCAAGTGTGGCAGCCCTGTTTACGGAACCGGCAGCGGCAACCCGACCGTGGTGGTCCTTCGGGCCGGCGGGTTCGACAACCCCGGACAGTTTCAGGCCAAGGTCTCGCTGTTTACGCCAAAAGCGCCGCCGTGGGATCAGGTCGCCGACGGCACCGCCCATTTTGACAGTATGCCGCCGCCGAAGGACTGATTTTAGGGTTTGACCACCGGGTTGCCTTCCTCGATCCAGCTTTCTATGCCCCGGGTCACGTTATAGACGTTGGTGTAGCCTTCCGATGTGGCCAGCGCGTTGGACATCATCGCCGAACGACTGCCGGTCTGGCAGATCAGGATGACCGGTTCGTCCTTGCTTACGGTTTTCTTGAAATCGTCCAGGAAATCCGGGTTCAGGGTGCCGTCGCGGCGAAACGAAACTATGGTCTCGCTGCCTTTGATAATGCCGGTTTTCCGCCATTCCGGCGCGGTCCTGACGTCGACAATCTTGACATTCCTGGCCAGTAGTTCCTGCAATTGATCGTTGGAGATATTGTTGAATGCCGGTTCCTTGACGGCCAGCAGTTCGATCTCGAACTTGAGCGTCGAATTCGGCGGGATAACCCTGCCGGCGCCCCTTCTGCCATAAGCCAGTTCGGGCGGGATAATCAGTTGCCGCCGACCGCCGACCTTCATGCCCATAACGCCCATTTCCCAGCCGGCGATAACCCGGCGCCCGCCCAGGGTGAATTCGAAGGGCCGGTTCCGGTCGACGGAAGAATCGAATTTGGTGCCGTCCATCAGCCATCCGGTGTAATGGACCGTAACCTTGGCGAACGGGCCGGCCACCGCGCCCTGGCCCACCTTCAGGTCCAGGATTTCCGGTTTTGGGCCATTATGTATGGCGGCGGCGGGACGCAGGCCAAAAAGCCCGAGCGTGAAAATTACATATACGATCAGTTTAAAAGGCTGTTTCATAAATTCGATCCACTAGGTTATCAGAAAATGAGCATGGGCGGCGGCGCAGGGCTTGGCGGGTGAATCCTGCCAGGCTTCGATGCGAACATTGGCGATGCGCCGGCCCTGCTTGACAAGCGACCCGCGGGCGAATGTATCGCGGTTCAGGCAGGGCCGTAAATAGTCCACCGACAGATTTATAATGCGGGGCAGGGCGGCGACATCCACCGTGTATAAAAGGTGCAGGATGGCGGCGTGTTCCAGCAGTGCGGCGACGACGCCGCCATGGATTGCGTCGATCATGTAATTGCCGATATTTTGATCCCGTTTACGCAACACCGTGGTGATCGTATCATCTTCGACCAGCACCGCCAGGCCGATCGTTTCGGCATAGGGAATCAACCCGTTGACGGCGCTGAAGTCGCCTTGTTTCCGTAATTTCCTGATATCGTCCAGCATTGTCACGCGGTCGTCTCGGCGACGGCGAACCCGGTGGAATTAAGCATGAATGCCGCGGCGCAGTGGGCTACCGGATCGTTTCGGTCGCCCTGGTGGGCCAGGGCGCGCACGAAGGCTACGCTTCTGGTCAGCCGGTAGCATTCGGCCTCGCCGGTTATCGCCTTGCCGGGCCGGGCCGGTTGTAAATAATCGATGCGCAGGTCCAGCGTCGCTACCGCTGATTCGGCCGGCACGGAAGCCGCCGCCGCCAGCCCCGCAGCGGTATCGATCACCGTTGAAATGACGCCGCCATGCAGGACCCCGGTCTGCGGGTTGCCGACCAGACGGTCACTGTAATCAAGCCGCATCACGGCCCGTCGGGGCGCCAGCGAAATAATTTTCAGACCCATTTCCCGGCAATGGGGAATACTTTCGAAGGCGGCGGCCAGTCGCGCCAATTGGGTGTCGTCGGGCATGGGGTGGTGTTTTTCAGGCTAGGTTCAGGAAGCGCGGACTATATAAGCCATTATCGGCGGCGGTGTCCTATTTTATCGCCATATCGGCATGAACTTTGATATAACCGGAAAAAAATCAGAGGATCGGAATGATTTGCCGGTGGAATTTATTTAGCCGGCGATCGGCCCGAAAGCCCACCAGTCCAGAGGGAATGACAGCGAATGGCAGATATGGAAATAACCCCGGTTGTCGGGGTCATCGGCGGCAGCGGTGTATACGATATCGCCGGCTTGCAGAATACCCGCTGGGAACGTGTTTCATCACCCTTCGGCGAACCATCCGACGAGTTGTTGTTCGGCGAACTGGCCGGCCAGCCGCTGGTGTTTCTGCCGCGGCACGGGCGTGGCCACCGGATACCGCCATCGGAACTGAATTTCCGCGCCAACATCGACGCCCTGAAACGCGCCGGGGTCACGGAAATCCTGTCGATCAGCGCCTGCGGCTCCCTGAAAGCGAAACTGCCGCCGGGTCATTTCGTTATCGTCGATCAGTTCATCGACCGCACCTTCGCCCGCCAGAAAAGCTTCTTCGGGACCGGCCTGGTGGCCCATGTAAGCCTGGGAGACCCGGTTTGCCGGCGTTTGGGTGATGCCGTTGAAAACGCCGTCAGGGAACTCGCCATCCCCTATCAGCGTGGCGGAACATACCTGGTCATGGAAGGCCCGCAGTTTTCGACTCTTGCGGAATCCGAACTTTACCGGTCCTGGGGCTGCGACGTTATCGGCATGACCAACATGCCGGAAGCCAAATTGGCCCGCGAAGCCGAAATGTGTTACGCCAGCATCGCCATGGTCACCGATTTTGACTGCTGGCATCCGGACCACGATGACGTCACCGTCGAGGCCATTGTCAAGGTGCTGCTGGACAATGCCGACAAGGGCCGGGCGCTGGTTAAAAAGGTCGCCCCGGCCCTGGCCGGGCGCGACGGGGTATGCCCTTGCGGCTGCCACACGGCGCTGGAAACGGCAATCATCACCGCGCCCGAAGCCCGCGACCGGGCGCTGGTCGAAAAACTCGACGCCGTTGCCGGACGGGTACTGAAAGGTTGAACTGATGCAAATCGACGGTACACCTTTCCGCACCATTTGGGTCGGCAGCGATGGCCATACGGTCGAAATCATCGACCAGACCCGCTTGCCCCACGAATTTACCATAGTCGAATTGAAGTCGCTGGATGACGCGGCCCGCGCTATCGCCGACATGCAGGTGCGCGGGGCGCCGCTGATTGGCGCCACGGCGGCCTATGGCATGGCCTTGGGCGTTCGCGGCGACGGTACCGACGCGGGCCTGGAAAACGCCTACGATGTGCTGTATGCGACCCGCCCGACGGCGGTTAATCTGCGCTGGGCCCTGGACCACCTTAGGGCCCTGCTGGAACCGTTGCCCGAGGGCGAACGCCAGGCTGCCGCCTACGCCCGGGCCGGGGAAATCGCCGATCAGGACGTCGAAATTTGCTCGTCGCTGGGTGAACACGGCAAGGAAATCATCGAACGCATGTGGATCGAAAAGGGCCGTCCGGAACGATTGAACGTGCTTACTCACTGCAACGCCGGCTGGCTCGCCACGGTCGACTGGGGCACCGCCCTGGCCCCCGTCTACAAGGCCCATAACGCCGGCATCCCGGTTCATGTATGGGTCGATGAAACCCGACCGCGCAACCAGGGCGCTTCGTTGACGGCGTGGGAACTGGGCCGGCACGGGGTGCCCCATACGCTGATCGTCGATAACGTCGGCGGCCACCTGATGCAGCATGGGCTGGTCGATTTGTGTATTACCGGCACCGACCGGACCACGGCGGCGGGCGATGTCTGCAACAAGATCGGCACGTACCTGAAAGCCCTGGCGGCTCATGATAACGGCGTACCGTTCTATGTCGCCCTGCCGGGACCGACCATTGACTGGACTATCAGTGACGGCGTCGCCGACGTACCCATCGAACAGCGGGACCCCAGCGAAGTTACCCATCTGACCGGGCGAACATCCGACGGTCGCCTGGAAACCATCGTCATTTGCCCGGATAACAGCGCCGTGGCCAATTACGCCTTCGATGTTACCCCGGCCCGCCTGGTCACCGGGCTGATCACCGAACGCGGCGTGGCGGAAGCCAGTGAGGCCGGTTTGGCCGGGCTTTATCCGGAACGCGCCGGATGACCGACGAAGACCACCCGGAAAAGAAATTCATCGAAAAACGCGGGCACCCGCGCTACACGGTCAACAAAAATGTGCGGATCGAGATCGATGGTGAAGTCGTGCACGGCGAAACCGGCGATATTTCACTCGGCGGCATTGCGGTCAATTCATTGGTCAAATTGACCACGGAACAGTTCGTCAGGCTGCATCTGGAAAAAATTGGCGAGTTGACCGGCGAAGTAGTGCGCGAATTGGAACGGGGTTTTGCCGTCGAGTTCGAAACCCTGGAAGACAATGGTTCGGTCCTGGAAGACAAGCTGCGGGCGATGATGGGCAACAATAATAATGACGGCAAGGAACAGGCGGGCGATGATCCCGCCGGCGAACGGGCGCGTATGGAAGCCCAGCTTATGGCAATGCTGAACGGCGATGATGACGATTAATACCAAGTTGCTTGTTTTCCGGCATCCCGTAAGGTCGTTGTCAGGTTGGTCAGGTATGATCCTCTCCAGATTGGTACAGGAACGCCCCGATTCGGGGAATATATGGAAAATATATAAAGGATTAGGGATGATCTTCCGGAAAGCCATAGCTTCAATAATAGTTATCTCGGGGATTAGTCTGGCCGGACCGGTTGACGCGGCTTCGGTGGATCTGGATTTCACATCGGCGTTCAGGATAAACAAGGGCAGGACCTATAGTCCGGATCCCAACGTCACTATCACGGCGCGCGGCAATATCGACCCAGCGGATGATCTAAATCCCGTTGCCGCCGGCTTGCAGTCGAATTCCAATCAGAACACGATCGTGCTGTCCAGGGGCGGTATGGGTGTCCAGGAACCTAACGGGCATAGCGGATCGACCGGTATTTCCGGCCGGGGTCACGAAGAAAACGAAGAAGTGATTTTTGATTTTGGGTTGTCGATTTGGGCTTCCTCGGCGGTGCTTGGGCTGGGCCGGTACACGAATGGGACCATGAGTTCCACTCATCACGGCGGACATGGTTCCAGGCATGGCGCCGGACGTGCGGATGCCCCGTACCTGTACCTGTTCGTAGATCGGCTGAATGATTATCTGGTTTTCGATCCCGAAGATATCGCGGCGGAATTTTCGTATGCGCCAGGGTCACGCCGGAAGGGGACGCTGGCCTTCGGCGATCTTATTTCCCGTCTGGACGTATTTGGTCAGGCCTTGTTGAGCGACGATTTGATTTCGTCATTTAAATTACGCAATTCTAGGGGTGAAATGACCATCACATCTTTTTCCGGTGACGATTTAACAGCCATTCCCCTGCCTGCCGCATTGCCCCTGTATGGCACCGGTCTGGCGGTTATGGGTTTGGTCGGCTGGCGCAAGCGGCGCAAGGCGGCGGCGCTCGCCTGAAATTTTCGACCATGCCCTGATCGGCGTCGCCAATCTGGAAACGGCGCGGGGCGCTTACGAGCGTCTCGGTTTCACGACCTGCCCGCGCGGTCGTCACATCGGCTGGGGCACGGCCAATTATTGCATCATGTTTCCGGACGACTATCTGGAACTGCTGGGCATCGTCGATGCCTCACAATTCACCAACAACCTGGACAACTTTCTGGCCGAACATGGCGAGGGACTGCTCGGCATGTGTTTCGCGAGCGACGATATCGACGCCCTGGGGAAAAAATTCGGGACCGAACCAAGCGATCTTAAACGCCTGCTGGAGCTGCCCGAAGGCGCGGTCGAACCGCGCTTCCGGCTGCTCCACCCGCCGCCCGGTACCCTGCCGGGCCTGTCGGGGTTTTTCTGCCAGCACCTGACCCCGGAACTGATGCGCCGCCCGGAATGGCTGGTTCACGCCAACGGCGCCGCCGGAATCGCCGACGCGACCATAGCCGTCGCCGACGTGGCGGCGGCGGTTCGGGCCTATGACCGTGTATTCGGCGAAAACGGCCTCAGGTTCGTTCAATCGGATGGCGATGAAGGACTGATCGAATTAGCCGTCCGGGTCGCCGGCCTGGATGCCGCAGCCGCCGTTCTGGAAGGATCCGGGGTGGCCTTCAGCAGATTCAAGGACAGCCTGGCCATCGCCCCGGACGAGGCCTGCGGCGTTTCGCTTATGCTGGTTGCCGGGACCGGGTGACGGCGTACCACAGCACGACCAGCGCGGTTACCGCAATGAATGGCAAGGAGAACAGGTTGACGGTGTTCCAGTCGTAGGCGTTGAGCAGGGCGCCGGATGACAGCGAGGCGGCGGCCACCGTGCCGAATACCAAAAAGTCGTTAGTCGCCTGCACCTTGGCCCGTTCGCTCGGTTGATAGGTTTCAGTCAGCAGGGTCGAGGCGCCGACGAAGGTGAAATTCCAGCCCAGTCCCAAGGCGAACAGGGCCGCCGAAAAGCTGAATATATCGACCCCGTTGATGGCCAGCGTGACACAAACGAACAACAGGACAAGGCCGGTAAACATTACCTTCAGGGCCCCGAAGCGGTGGATCAGGCTGCCGGTGAACAGCGACGGCACAAACATCGCCATGACATGCCACTGAATAACCGAAGCCGAATCGGCAATGCCGAAACCGCTGTCCTGCATGGCCAGCGGCGTCGCCGTCATAATCAGGCTCATCACCGCATAGCCGACGGTGCCGGTCATGGCGGCGACAATAAATACCGGCGCCCTGGTAATCTGCGGCAGTGGTCGCCCGGACGAACGAATGTCGTCGTCCGTGGGCCTGGGGATCGAAAGAAACGACAGTATGGTCAACGCCAGCAAGCCGACGGCGAACAGCGCTATATAGGAGCCGATGAAGGGAACGGCCATCAAATCGTTGGTCCGGCGCACCAGCAACGGCCCGAGCACGGCGGCGGCGATGCCGCCGGATATTACCAGTGAAATCGCCTTGGAGCGGAATTCCGGCGAAGCCACGTCGGCGGCGGCGAAACGGTAGTACTGGGCGAAACCGCCGTTGATTCCCATCACGAAGGTGGCCGCGACAAATAACCAGAAAGCCTCGGTCCAGATGGCGTAGACAGACAGCGCCGCCCCCATCAGGCCGATTATCGCGCCCAGCATGAAACCGACCCGCCGCCCCATCCGCCGCATCAGCAGCGACGCCGGGATGGTGGTCATGGCGGTGGCCAGGACAACGGTCGAAACCGGCAGGGTGGCCAGGGACTTGTCGACCGCCAGCGTTTGCCCGACCAGGCCGCTTAGGCTAATCAGGGTGATCTGATTGGTCATGAACAGGGCCTGGCTGCCGAACAGCACGGCGACGTTCCTGTGTTCACGTTTTAAAGGCATTCTGGGGTCCGCATAAGAAGCATATTAATCTAGGCAGAGGCGCGGACCGTAACAGATATCGGCTACCGGACGCCACCGGATAATCATGCCATCGGCGCGGGGCCAAACGAATGATCCGGAACGCCGATGCCGATATGGCTATTAATAAAAATCCTCGCGTCGCATGGCGTAATGGGTGGCGTCACCCGGCGTCATCGGAAAGGCGTGGAAATCCTTGCGCAACCGGTGGCGAACATCAGAACTCAACGCGGTATCAAGGCTTTCGAAAGTATCAAAAACAACTTCATTTCCCAGAATACAGCCCGAATTCCGCATCCCCGACGGGTGCCGCCAGGGGACCGGCAGATAGCACAGGATATTCCTGACGCCCGGCAGTTCTTGCAGAATCGGCACATGACTCCGCAGATAATGATCGACGAAATAACCGGCATCCTCGACCGGCGGAAAATAGCGCACGGCATAGGATACCGGGGCCGTCCGCCGGGTTCCAAAAGACATGGTTTCGAACACGTCGTAATTCGCCGTCGCGCCGGCCGGCGGGGCCAGGGCGAGGCCGACTTCGGCGGCTTCGAACAGTTCGCTCAAGGCCGCCGTATCCGGTACATCCAGTTCGATGACAACAGCCGGCGGCGCCCCGTCATCTATATAGGGATCCGTCGTTTGGCCCGGCGTATAAACGCTTATCCGGCTTATTTCCGACCGCCCGAGCAATCTCGGAATTGCCTCTTGGCGAAATTTCCGAAAAAACTCCCGGCCCTCTTCGGACGCTAAAAACAGCGTCTGAAAGTAGGCTACCGGCATTCCCTAATGCAGTTTTTTCCAGATCTTGACTTTCCAGGCGTACAGCATTCCGGTGAACACAATCAGGAACAAAATTACCTTTACGCCCATCGATTTGCGCTGTTCCAGTTCCGGGCTGGCCGTCCAGGCCAGGAACGAGGCGATATCGCTGGCGTGCTGGGCCAGGGTCGCCGGCGTGCCGTCGGTATATTCGACGGTATCGTCGGCCAGTGGCGGGGCCATGGCGATTTTGTTGCCGGGAAAGTATTCGTTGTAGTTCATGCCGTCGGCCAGTTCTATCCCGTCCGGCGCTTCTTCCTGGTATCCGGTGAGCAGGGCGTAAATATAATCGGCCCCGCCCGCCCGCGCCTTGGCCATCAGCGACAGATCGGGCGGCAGGGCGCCGTTATTGCTGGCCCGGGCCGCCTGGTCATTGGGGAAAGGTGGCACGAGATGGTCGGACGGCAAGGCCTTCCGCATAACCATATCGCCTTCGTCGTTGGGGCCGCCTTCAACCTCGAACTCGGCGGCAATCGCCTTTACCTCGTCTTTCGAAAGGCCGATCTCGGTCAGATTCCGATAGGCGATCAGGTTCAGGCTATGGCAACTCGAACAGACTTCGGCGTAAATCTGATAACCGCGCTTTAGCGCCGCCCGGTCAAACGATCCGAAGATGCCGTTAAACGACCATGCCTGAGTGGGCACATCGACCTCGGCTTTCGCCGTTCCGGCAAGCGGTCCCGCAAGCAAGCCAACGGCCAGCGCCAGCGCCGCCAGGGTCCGTGACAACGGTATATATCGTGAGCTGTCCATTATGACGTTCCTCCCTTGCCGGCATTGGCTTGTAGCACCGATGCGCTGATACTTTCCGGCGGTTGCAGGGTTCGTTCGAACTTGCCGATTAGCGGCACGATGACCAGGAAATGCAGGAAGTAATACGCGGTGGCGGCTTGTCCGATAGGTATCCAGTAGCCTTCCGGCGGTTTGCCGCCAACGACGCCAAGCAGGATGGTGTCGGCCAGGAATATCCAGAAAAACTGCTTGTAGACAGGCCGGAAGCGGGCGCTGCGGACCTTGCCGCGGTCCAGCCACGGCAATACGGCCAGGATCAGCACCGAAGAGAACATGGCGATCACGCCGCCCAGCTTGGCCGGGATGAACAGAATATCAAAGGTGATGGCCCGCAAGATCGCGTAGAACGGCAGGAAATACCATTCCGGCACGATGTGTGGCGGCGTCACCAGCGAGTTGGCTTCGATATAGTTGTCCGGCTCGCCGAAGAAATCCGGAGCGAAGAACACAAACCCCAGATAGAAGATCATGAACACGCCCAATCCGAAGGCATCCTTGATGGTATAGTAGGGATGGAACGGAATGGTGTCTTCATCGCTTTTCACATCGACCCCGGTGGGGTTGCTTGAACGGTGAATATGCAGCGCCCACATGTGTATGAAGACCAGCGCGAAAATAATGAACGGCAGCAGGTAATGCAGCGAGAAGAAGCGGTTCAGGGTCGGGTTGCCGATGGAGAAACCGCCCCACAGCCAGGTCACGATAGACTTGCCGATCAACGGTATGGCTGAAAACAGGTTGGTGATAACGGTGGCGCCCCAGTAGCTCATCTGGCCCCATGGCAGGACATACCCCATGAAGGCCGTCGCCATCATCGCCAGGACCAGCATGACGCCAAGAATCCAGACCAGTTCCCTGGGCGATTTGTACGATCCGAAGTACATGCCGCGGAACATATGAGTATAGACGAGGATGAAAAACATCGACCCGCCGTTCATATGAAGATAGCGCAGCAGCCAGCCGTAGTTTACGTCGCGCATGATCCGCTCGACCGAAACAAAGGCGTAATCCACATGCGGCGTGTACTGCATGGCCAGGACGATGCCGGTGGCGATCATGATAACCATCATGATGCCGGCCAGGGATCCGAAGTTCCACCAATAGTTCAGGTTGCGTGGCGTCGGGTAATTGGAGCCGACGGAATTATCGATAAACGAAAATATCGGCAGACGGTATTCGATCCACCGGACAACCGGGTTTTTCCATTCTCGCTGTTTGCCGGGAGTGCTCATGGGACTGTCTCCTACCCGATTTTTATTAATGTGTCTTCGATGAACGCATAGGGTGGAATCACCAGATTTTTCGGCGCCGGACCCTTGCGAATACGTCCGGACGTATCGTAGTGCGATCCGTGACAGGGGCAGAACCAGCCGTTGTAGTCACCCTTGGGCTCGCCCGGTTTGTTGCCCAGCGGGATGCAGCCCAGATGGGTGCAGATGCCGATCATAATCAGCCATTCCGTCTTCTGGACGCGGTCGGCGTCTTTTTGCGGGTCGACCAGGTCGGCGGTGTCATCGTTAACCGCGGCGGTAATATCGGCGACGGTGCGATGACGCACGAAAATCGGCTTGCCGCGCCAGACAAAGACAACGCTCTGGCCGACCTCAATCGGCGTAAGATCGGCTTCGATCGATGAAAGCGCCAGCACGTCGGCGGCCGGGTTCATCGAATCGACAAGCGGCCAGGCGGCCAGGGCGACCCCGGCAATGCCTACCGTCGAGGTGGCGATAGCAAGGAAATCACGGCGATTTTCGCCGGATTCATCATCATCGGAAACAGAGTTCGGTGCGTCGGTCATGAAAGAACCTCTCATGATAATTTTATCGGTGCGGGCAATCGCGCGAATCCGGCGGCCCATCGGGGAATTTTGCCCTCCAGCGGCAAACAGGGGCAAGGATATAGTGCAATCTGCCGTCATTGCAAAGGGCAAAGATCGGCTTTTTCTGATATGCCTTGTTTTGTTGATTTTCGGCAGATGGAAAAAAGACCATGCGTCTCGCCCTGTTTCAGCCGGATATCCCGCAAAATACCGGCACGATGCTAAGGATGGCGGCCTGTCTGGGCCTGGCCGTGGATATCATAGAGCCCTGCGGTTTCGTTCTTTCCGATAAACGACTCAGGCGCTCGGGCATGGATTATCTTGATCGGGTCGATCTGGTCAGGCATTCATCGTGGCGGGCGTTCGGCGATTCCCGGATTGCCCGGCAGGATCGCCTGGTGCTGCTGTCGACACGGGCCGGCACACCCTATACGGAAATCACCTATGCGCCGTCCGACATCCTGATGGTCGGACGGGAAAGCGCCGGCGTGCCCGATGAAGTACACGCCGTTGCCGATTTAACGGTCATGATCCCGATGGTGGCGGGCGCCCGGTCGTTAAATGTCGCCATCGCCGCCGCCATGGTCGTCAGCGAGGCGTTGCGCCAGACCGGGCGTTGACGCAGTTAAACCGGCCACGGATTCCAGCCTGGCCAGGCATTGTTCGCGTCCGGCCCTGAAATCTCCGGCCTGCCACCAGCTTTCGACGAGTTTCAGGGACCGACCGACCGCCGGGCCGGGGCGCATACCCAGATCAAGCGCGTCCCGGCCGGTCAGGGGGAAGCGCCGCGGCGTCCACCGGTCGGCGGCCTCTATCAGCGCCAGCCAGGCTTCCGTGCGTTCCGGCGGGTGGCGTGGCTCGGTGGCCATTTCGGCGGCCCAGGCGAGCAGCGTCAGGTCGCGGAACCCGTCACCGCCCAGGCCGTGCAGGGCGCGCCGCATGGCCGCCGGGTCCATGTCCCATGACGGGGCGAAAGGCGGTTCGATCATCATCGCCAGCCGGCTCGTCTGGTGGTTCGACAGCTTAAGCCGCGCCGCCGGATTGGGCTTCGGGCTACCTTCGGGCGAACCCAGCACCGCCGCCAGCCGGCGTAGACCGTCCGGTTTGACGCTATCCACCCTGATTGCCGTGGTTTCCAGCCAGCTCAGCATTCGCAGTTTTCCGAAATCGACCGCTTCGGGCAGGACATGGTCAAGCACCCGGACACCGTTCATCAGCAACATGGTTTCGGCCGGATTGGGGGCCAGCAGGATGCGGAACAACTCGCTCGCGACCCGCTCGACCGACAGTTCCTTAAGGCGCGGCGCCAGCAACCGGCAGGCGGCCAGCGCGTCGATGTCCAGCGGCGGCACGCCATAGGTCGCCTGCATCCGGAAAAACCGCAACAGCCGCAGCACATCTTCCTCGATGCGGTCTTTCGCCACGCCGACAAATCTGACGCGGCGGTTGCCCAGATCTTCCAGCCCGCCCAATGGGTCGTAGATATCGCCGGCAAGCGTGCACGACAGGGTGTTGATGGTGAAATCGCGGCGCAGGGCGTCGGCCATCCAGTCGTCGGTGAAGGCGACCCTGGCGTGGCGGCCGTAGTTTTCCAGATCAACGCGCAGGGTCGTCACTTCGAAGTGGCGCTCGCCGATGACGGCGGTAATAGTGCCGTGATCGATGCCGGTGGGGTAGGCCTTGATGGCGGCGTCGGCAAGCAATTCCATGACTCGCCCGGGCCGGTCCGGGGTGGCGATATCGATATCCGTAACCGGTATTTTCAGAATACCGTCGCGCACACAGCCGCCGATAAACCGGGCCTGATTGCCACCCGCATTCAAAGCCGCCATGACGGCCCCGGTTTCCGGCCAGCTTATCCAGTCGGTGGGAGGAAGCTTCCCGGTGGGACGGGTCGTGCCGTCATTCAAGGTTTTTTCACCATGCCGCCCGGCATGACCTCGCCATTTTTCAGATATGGCGCCCGGTATTCGCCGTCCGGGCTGGTGCCGCCGACGACGGTGGCGGCAACCAGGCCGACGGCCATTAACGCGAAGCCGGCCAGGATCAGCAGGAACCATGGCCCTTCGGCGATCAGGGCGCGGCCGCTTCGCCCGGGGCGGGCCCGCGTCAGCAGGGTCCATAACAGGAACAGCAATCCCGGCAGGACAACCGGCAAGACAAATTGCAGAAGAATTCTCATTTCAGGGCCTGATACAGATTGACCAGCATGCCGGCGGTGGCGCCCCAGATGTAGTAGTCGCCGTAGGGCATGGCGTAAAATTGCCGTTTGGTGCCCTCGAACCACCGGTAGTGGCGCTGATGATTGGCCGGGTCGAGAAGAAAATCCAGTGGCGCTTCGAAAACCTCGGCGACCTCGAACGGATCGGGCGACAGTTCGAACGGCGGCGCTATCATGGCGACGATGGGGGTGATCCGGAAGCCGGTGCTGGTTTCATAGTCATCAAGCCGTCCGACAACATCTATATGGCGGCGATGCAGTCCGGTTTCTTCCTCGGTTTCGCGAACAGCCGTGGCTTCCGGCGACGGGTCATGGGGTTCGCTGTGGCCGCCGGGAAAGCTGATCTGCCCCGGATGGGCATCCAGATGGTCGGTGCGCCGGGTCAGCAACACGGTAGTCCCGCCGGGGCGTTCGACCAGCCCGACCAGCACCGCCGCCGGAGTCAGCGATTCGGGCACCCGCATTCCGGGATTGAGTTCGTAATCGCCCCGTGCGCCGGTAGCGCCCAGGCGCGCGATAATGTGTTCGCGGTTTATTGCCGGTGTCATCGTGTCCACTATATCATGCCCCCGGATCAATCGCGCCGATGGTGAAAAAAACACCGCCGCTCCAGACCCCCAGGCAATATCCATTCGGGCCATCCCGTTCTACCGCCAGGTTCACCAGGTCGTAAAAAACCGGTCGACTGATTTTGGCGTCAAGCGCCGTGTCGCCGTCGCCCCGGACCGTGACATAGGGCGAGGGCTCGCCGGTTTCCGGGTTGGTGACGACGCGAATCGGATGTTCGGGACCGGCGCATATGGTATCGCCGACGTTGGTTTCAAAATGCAGTTGCTGATTTTCCGCGTCGCCTTCCACCGTCATGATTACGGCCATGAAGGGAACGTCATCGACCCGGATGCGGCCCTTTTCGGCGGGTGTTACCAGCCAGTAATCGCCCTTGTCGTCACGCTCAAGAACCGTCGAGAACAATTTTACGAGTTCTTTCCGGCCGATTGGCGAGCCGTGATAATGCCACAGGCCGGCGGAATCGATGTGGATATCGATCTCGCCGCACACGGCGCCCAGTTCCGGGGTCGAATTCACAATATTGTTATCTTGCTCTGTCATGTAACGTCCACAGGTTCTGCACTATGATATAGTCATACCGGAGTCTGGCGGAAACCCACGGATCGAGGAATTTTACGTGAAAGACGACGTCAATAACAGCGTTGCGGCGACCGACATAGCGGCCATCGAAGAATTGGGCGGGCTTTTCGCCGCCGCCCGGGCCGGCATCGGCAAGGTTATCTTCGGCCAGCAGGAGGTCATAGAAGAGACCCTTATAACCCTGCTGTCGGGCGGACACCTGCTGCTGGTCGGTGTCCCCGGCCTGGGCAAAACCCGGCTGGTCGAAACCCTGGGCCAAGTGTTCGGCCTGGCCGAACGGCGGGTCCAGTTCACGCCCGACCTGATGCCGGCCGATATTCTGGGTTCGGAAGTGCTGGATGAAGATAACAGCGGCCGCCGCAGTTTCCGGTTTATCGAAGGCCCGGTATTCAGCCAGTTGCTGATGGCCGATGAAATCAACCGCGCCAGCCCGCGCACCCAGTCCGCCCTGTTGCAGGCGATGCAGGAACACCGGGTATCGGTGGCCGGTCACTACCATCGGCTGCCGGCGCCGTTTCATGTTCTGGCGACCCAGAACCCGATAGAACAGGAAGGCACCTATCCGCTGCCGGAAGCCCAGCTCGACCGTTTCCTGATGCAGGTCAATGTCGGCTATCCGGAACTTGATGCCGAACGGCAAATCCTGATTACCACCACCGGGCCGGAAGAAGCGACCGCCGAGGCGGTAATGAGCGCCGAACAGTTGCTCGCGGCCCAGCAGTTGATCCGCCATGTTCCGGTTGGCCACAATGTGACCGACGCCATTCTTGAACTGGTGCGGCAGGGCCGCCCGGAAAGCTCCGATCTGGAAGATATCCGCCGCGACGTCGCCTGGGGGCCGGGGCCACGGGCGTCACAGGCGTTGATGCGCGCCGTCCGCGCCCGCGCCGTGATCGATGGTAGGCTTTCGCCATCGGTTGACGACGTGCTGGCGCTGGCCCATCCGGTCCTGCGCCATCGCATGGCCCTGACCTTCGCCGCCCGCGCCGAAGGGTCGGCAATCGGCGATGTAATCGAGCGTTTACGGGAGATGATCGCCTGACCGCCCGCCCCGAAGCCGTGCTGCATCACCGGGCCGAAGACCTGGCCTCGGCGCTGCCGGCGTTGCTGGTCAACGCCGAACGGGTGGCGGCCACGGTCGCCCAGGGGATCCATGGCCGGCGGCGCACCGGCCAGGGCGAATCATTCTGGCAGTTCCGGCCCTATCAATGGGGTGACCGGTCCGGCGATATCGACTGGCGGCGCTCGGCTCGCTCGGATAGTCTTTATGTCCGGGAAACGGAATGGGAAGCCGCCGAAAGCGTCTGGCTGTGGCGCGATGGCTCGCCCTCCATGAATTATCGCTCGTCTTCCGGAATCCCCGCAAAATCCGACCGGGCGGCGTTGCTGCTGCTGGCCCTGGCGGCGCTGCTGGTTCGCGGTCACGAACGGGTGGCGGTGCTCGGCCAGGGCCAGCCGCCGTCCAGCGGCCGCGCCGCCCTGATCCGCATGGCCGCCGAACTGGACCGCGCCGACGGGCCAACCCTGGGCGGTCAATCATTGCCGCGCCATGGCCAGGTGGTATTGATCGGCGATTTCCTGACTCCCCTGGAAGATTTAACGCGGATCATTGGCGGTTATGCCGCAGTCGGGGTGCGGGGACATCTGTTGCAGGTGCTGGACCCGGCGGAAGAGTCTCTGCCATTTAGCGGACGGGTGCTGTTCAAGGGCCTGGAACAAGAGGGCCAGGCGCTGTTCGGCAGGGTCGAAAGCATCCGCGAAGAATACCAAAAGGCGGTTTTGGCGCACCGCCAGGGGTTGCGTGATGCGGTTGCCGCCGTCGGCTGGACGTTCGGCCTGCACCATACCGACCGTTCACCAGAAACCGCCCTGCTGGCGCTGTATCTGGCGCTTGCCGACACCCCGGCCGGGGCGGTCGGGTAGCCGCCATGTGGGCGATCGGTGCTCTCTCCTTCCTTAACCCCCTGGCGCTGACCGGGCTGGCCGTGCTGCCGTTGCTGTGGTGGCTGCTGCGGTTGACGCCGCCGGCCCCCAGGACGCTAAGCTTCCCGCCGATGATGATCCTGCTGCGGCTGCTGCCGGGCCGGGAGATTTCCACCCACTCGCCGCCGTGGCTGGTGCTGTTGCGGCTGGCGCTGTTGCTGGCGATTATTTTTGCCGCCGCCGATCCGGTCATCAATCCCGCCGGAAAGCTGGCCGGAACCGGGCCGTTGACCCTGATTGTCGATAATGGCTGGGCCGCCGCCAAGGCCTGGAAACAGCGCCGTAAAACCATGACCAGATTAATTGAACAGGCCGGGCGGGAGGGCAGGCCGGTGATTCTGGCGCCCACCGCCAAGGCCGCAGTCAGGCGGCAAGTGGTCATGAACAGCGCCCCGGCGGCGGCGGCGGTTGCCGCCGCCCTGCTGCCGAAACCGTGGCCGACGGACCGTGGCCCGGTGTTGCAGGATTTGAAGCGGCGATTGGCCGCCCTGCCGCCGGGACAGATAGTCTGGCTAAGCGATGGGCTGGGCGATGACGTTTCCGAAAATCAGGTTCGTTCCATTGCCGGTTTCGGTGCGTTGAATATTTATGCCGACCGGGCGCAAGCCCTGCCGGTGGTGCTTTACCCGCCGGTTGACCGGGGCGCCAGGATGGAATTCCCGGTTTCCCGCATAGGGAATCGAGGCCGTGGCGAATACCGGCTGCTGGCTCGCGACGCCGATGGCGTGCCGCTGGACGGTGTCGATATTTCGTTCAAGGACGGCGAAACACGGACCCAGGCGATACTGGAATTGCCGAATGAACTCAGGAACCGTCTGACGCGGCTGGAAATAGAAGGCCAGAACACGGTCGGATCGGTCCTGCTGATGGATGAACGCTGGGCTCGCCGCCCGGTCGGCCTGGTCCTGCCGCCCGGTCAGCCGACGACCGATGCCGCCGCCTTCGCGCAACCGCTGCTAAGCCCGCTGTATTATTTGCAACGCGCCTTGCAGCCGGTTGGCGATGTCCGCTCGGGCTCCCTCAGGGATCTTATGCGACGGCCCCTGGCGATGTTGGTGCTGGCCGATTACGGGCGATTGCGCCGGGATGACCGGCAATTGTTGACGTCATGGATGACTAATGGCGGGGTGTTGCTGCGCTTTGCCGGACCGACCATGGCGAATGCCGTCGACCGGGCTGGCTCGGGCGGCGATGGCCAGGGCCTGTTGCTGCCGGCGCCGGTCCGGGGCGGCGCCCGCACCCTGGGCGGGGTGCTGTCATGGAGCAAACCGGTGCGGCTGGCTCCGTTCGACGAAGACAGCCCGTTTTACGGCATTCCGGCGCCCGCCGAGGTTACCGTCAAGCGGCAATTGCTGGCCCGCCCGGAGACCGCCGGCCGGCAAAAGGTATGGGCCAGACTGGCCGATGGCACGCCGCTGATTAGCGCTGTCCGCAAGGGCCGGGGCTGGCTGGTCCTGGTCGCCACCACGGCCGATCCCCGGTGGTCCAATCTGGCGCTGTCGGGATTGCTGGTGTCCCTGCTCGAACGTCTGGTCGGGCTTTCCCAGGGAATCGATGACGACCCGGCGGGCGAAGGCGGTATGATGTTGTCGCCGTTGCAGACCCTGGACGGCTTCGCCGGGTCCGGCCCGCCGCCGCCGCAAGCCACCGCCATCATGGCCGGAAAAATTGATGAAACCACCGTCGGACCGACCCATCCACCCGGATTTTATGGCAAAGCTGCCGGCGGTGAAGGAAGCCAGGGGGGGTACCGCCGGGCGCTCAACCTGTCTTCCGGATTGCCCGATATAAAGGCTTTTCCCGATAGCGAATTTGGCAACGCCTATTATGGCGATAGCCGGGAAATGGAATTTCGACCGTGGCTGCTGCTGGCGGCGTTGGTGCTGGCGATGGTCGATCTGGCCGCGGTGATCTGGCTTAAGGGCCTGTTCAGGCGCGGAACCGCCGCCGCCGCCCTGTTCATGGTGTTTTTTAGCCCCTATGCGTTGGCCGGAACCGACGTTCCGGCCGCCGCCCTGCAAACCAGTCTGGCCTATTACATTACCGGCGACGCCGTGCAGGACGCCAAATCGAGGGCCGGACTGGAAGGTTTGAGCGTTATCGTAAATCGCCGCACGGCGGCGGTGTTGACGGAACCCACGGGAATCGACCCGGAAACCGACGAGTTGGCATTTTATCCGCTGATCTACTGGCCCCTGGGGACGCCGTCCAGGGCCGTTTCGGACGAGGCCGCCGACCGCATAAACCGCTACCTGAAGAATGGCGGCACGATCCTGTTCGATACCCTGCAAGGCGACCGGGGCGGCTTCGGTTTAGGTCCGATGGCTCGCCGCCTGGACATTCCGCCCTTGATCCCGGCTGCCGCCGACCATGTGCTGGGGCGGGCATTTTATTTGATGAAATCCTTCCCCGGACGCTGGGCCGGCGGTCGGCTGTGGGTCGAAAGCACCGCCGAAACGGTCAATGACGGGGTTTCGTCGGTGATCGTCGGCGGCAATGACTGGGCCGCCGCCTGGGCCATGGATAATGCCGGTCGCCCGCTTTACGCGCTGGTTCCCGGCGGTCGGCGGCAACGCGAGTTGAGCTTTCGTTTCGGCGTTAATCTGGTGATGTACGTGCTGACCGGAAATTATAAATCCGATCAGGTGCATTTGCCGTCGATCATCGAAAGGCTCAGGCGATGACCGGCACCGTCGCCTTCGCGCCGCTTTTCGCCTGGCCGCTGCTGGCGGCGCTGGGAATAATCTTCGTCGCCCTGCTGGCGCTGTCCGTTTATGGCGGATCGTGGGCGGGCGCCGCCTGGCGCGCCGCCGTAGCCAGCCTGTTGATGGTGGCCTTGTTCAACCCGCGAGTGGTCGAGCAAAGCCTTGAACGGCTTGATGATATCGCCGTCATCATGGTCGATGAATCGGCCAGCCAGAACCTGGCGCCGCGTCCCCGCCAGACCGAAGAAGCCCTGGCCGGGCTGAAGGAAATACTGGCGGGGCGGGATAACCTTGAGGTCCGGGTCGTCCGGGTCGGCGGCGGCAAAGACGGCACCCGGCTGATAACGGCGCTGGAAAAGACCCTGGCCGATGTTCCAGCGGGCCGTCTCGCCGGTTCCATATTGATAACGGACGGACAGGTTCACGATGTCGGGAAGTTCCGGTCCCGTTCCGGGGCCCCGGTGCATGTCCTGCTGAGCGGCCGGCGGCAGGAACTCGACCGCCGCCTGATTTCCGTGCAGGCCCCCGGATACGGCCTGGTCGGCAAGGACATAAGCCTGACCTACCGGATCGAGGACAAAGGCCGGGTCGGGGCCGGCGGGCCGGCGCGGGTGCGGCTGCGCGTTGACGGCGAACTCAAGGAAACATTCGACGCCGCCGTAGGCCCGGAACACACTTTCAAGATTACCCTGGATCATGCCGGGCCCAACGTCATCGAACTTGAAGTCGAGGCCCTGGACGGCGAGTTGTCGACGCGAAATAATATTGTCGTCACTACCGTCAACGGCGTTCGTGACCGTTTGAAGGTATTGTTGATTTCCGGTATGCCCCATGCCGGCGAGCGGACCTGGCGTAACCTGCTTAAATCCGATCCGTCGGTCGATCTTGTCCACTTCACCATCTTGCGTCCGCCGGAAATTAATGACCCGACGCCGATCAACGAACTGGCCCTGATAATGTTCCCGACCCAGGAACTGTTCGAGGAAAAACTCGATGATTTCGACCTGATAGTATTCGACCGCTATGTCGACCGGGGGATTCTGCCAACGGTTTACTATCGCAATATCGAGGCCTACCTGCGTGGCGGTGGCGCTATCCTGTTCGTCGACGGGCCGGAATATTCGACCGTGTTAAGCATGTTCAGCTCATCGCTCGGCGACGTCATGCCGCTGGAGCCTCTCGGCGGCGTTATCGAACGGGGTTTCCGGCCACGGGTTACCGATATCGGCCGCCGCCACCCGGTGACCAGCGGACTGGCCGGCGACCGCTGGGGGCGCTGGTTCCGTCAGGTTTCGGTGCGGGCGCGTTCCGGCCAGGTCCTGATGACCGGTGCCGGCGAGATTCCGTTGCTGGCGCTCGACCGTGTCGGCGAAGGCCGTGTCGCCCAGATATCGAGCGACCATATCTGGCTGTGGGCGCGCGGTTTCGAAGGTGGCGGACCCTACGGTGAACTGGTCCGCCGTCTGGCCCACTGGCTGATGAAGGAACCGGAACTGGAAGAAGAACGCCTGTCGGCCAGGGTCGAGGATGCAATTTTACGAATCGAACGGCGTAGCCTGGATGCGACCCCGGTTGAAGTCACCGTCAGCGCCCCGTCGGGGGCGGCCTGGAATGTCCTTCTGAAATCCGGCAAGGCGAATAACGGTACCGCGACGGCGAGGCTGGATGTCCGCGAAACGGGTTTGTATCGCATCGATGACGGCGCCAAAATAGCCTTCGCCGCGTCCGGTCCGGCCAATCCGAAAGAAGTCCGGGACTTGCGATCCAGCGCCGCCCCGTTGCGGCCTTTGGTCGACGCCACCGGCGGCGGCCTGTTCCGGCTGGAAGACGGCTTGCCCGATGTCCGTTTTATCCGGCCAGGCCGCCAGGGTGCCGGCGAAAACTGGCTTGGCCTGATTGAAAACAACGCCAGCGCGATCATCGGGGCGACCGAAAAACCGCTGCTGCCGGGCCTGGCGATGCTGATGCTGGTATTGGCCGGCCTGGGCGCCGCCTGGTGGCTGGAAGGGCGTTGAACTGTGACGATCTCTATGAGTCATTCTTTCTGCAACTTGGTATTAGTGACAGTGCCGCCGGTTTCCGTTTAGACTGACCATGGAGCTAGATAAACGACCATGCCTTTTGTAAAACGCGACGCCGACGGACATATCATCGCCGCCTATGCGGTGGCTGGAAAGCCCGGCATGGAACTGGTCGACAGCTCCGACCCGCAGTTGATCGATTTCATGTACGATGGCAGCCAGGATGCAACGAACAAGAAGGGCATGCTGGAATCCGACCTGGGCCTGGCCCGGGTACTCGAAGACCTGATCGATTTGCTGATCGAGAAAGGCACCTTTCGCTTCACCGATCTACCCGAAGCGGCGCAGAGGAAGCTGCTGTCCAGACGCGGCCTGCGCAAGGAATTCGCCTATATGGAAACCCTTTTTTCGGCTGAAGACGAAGAGTACTCGGGCGATTACATCGACGATGGCGAAGGATTTCTTTAGTAAGTACGGATTCCGCCGGCGATCATTCCGCCGCCTGCGCCCGGTCCTCCGGCGCCGTCCAGCGCAGGACCGGATTTCTGGCTGCCGTGGCTTCGTCCAGTCGCCGCCACGGGGTCAGGCGGGGGGCCTGAAGGAAGTGCTCGGCATTGCCTGATTTGGCCTTTTTCGTCAGACCTTTCAGGGTCGCTATATACTGATCCAGCGTCTCCTTGCTTTCCGATTCCGTCGGTTCCATAAGCAACGCCCCGTGCACCACCAGCGGGAAGTACATGGTCATCGGATGGAATCCCTCGTCGATCATCGCCTTGGCGAAATCCAGGGTCGAAACTCCGGTGTCTTTCAGGAAACTGTCGTCGAACAGGCACTCGTGCATGCACGGGCCGTCGAACGAAGGGCTCAGGGTGTCTTTCAGTTCGGCCAGCAGGTAGTTGGCGTTAACGACGGCGTCGGCGCTGGCCTGGGCCAGACCGTCCGAACCATGGCTCATCATATAGGCCAGCGCCCGGATGAACATCCCCATCTGGCCGTGAAAACCCTTCAGCCGCCCGAACGATTTTTCCGCTGCGCCGTGCCGGTGTTCGACCAGATCGAAGCCGTCATCGCCATGCACGACGAAGGGAACCGGCGCATAGGGTGCCAGCGGTTCGCTCAGGACCACCGGCCCGGCCCCCGGCCCGCCGCCGCCGTGCGGCGTGGAAAAGGTCTTGTGCAGGTTAATGTGCATACAGTCCACGCCCAGATCGCCGGGCCTGACATTGCCCATGATGGCGTTCAGGTTGGCCCCGTCGCAGTAGAAAAAAGCGCCGGCTTCGTGAACCGCGGCGGCGATGCGGATAATATCGTTTTCGAAAAGGCCGCAGGTGTTGGGATTGGTCAGCATGATTGCCGCGACGTCGTCGTCAAGTTTTTCCATCAGGGTCTCGAAATCAACCCGGCCGCGATCATTGGCCGGGATGGAATCGACGGCGTAGCCGCAGGCCGCCGCCGTAGCCGGATTGGTGCCGTGCGCCGATTCCGGCACCAGCACCCGCTTGCGGACATCGCCCCGGTCGGCCAGGGCGGTGCGAATGGCCATCATGCCGCATAATTCACCCTGGGCGCCGGCGGCGGGTGACATGGCGATGGCGGGCATTCCGGTAATTGTTTTCAGCCAATGGGCGCAAGTATCGATCAGTTCCAGCGCCCCCTGCACGGTCGATATCGGCTGCATCGGGTGCAGGTTGGCGAAGCCCGGCAGCCGGGCCAGTTTTTCATTAATCCGGGGATTATGCTTCATGGTGCAGGAACCCAGCGGGTAGAAGCCCGAATCGATACCGTAGTTTTTCTGGCTGATCCGGGTGTAGTGACGCACCACCTGCGGTTCCGACAAATCCGGCAGGCCAATCGGCCCGCGGCGGTCAATGCCGCCCAGGCGGCTCCCGGTATTTGCCGGTTCGGCAAGATCGACGCCCAGGCGCCCCGGCCGGCCCTGTTCGAATATCAACGGTTCTTCCAGTTGCAGGCCCCGGTTTCCGCTTATGGTCTTGATCGGGTCGGCCATTACATTACCTCGCGCAGGGAATTTACCAGGGTATCCATATCGTCGTCGGTGACGCATTCGGTCGCCGCCACCAGGGCCAGATCATCCATATCGTCCCGGTCGCCGTAGAGCCTTGAAACCGGGACGCCGCCAAGCACCCCTTTCGCCGCCAGTTCATCGACTACCGTTGCCGCCGGTTTCGCCAGGCGGACGGTGAATTCATTGAAGAAGGTGTCGTTGAGCACTTCAACGCCGTCCACCGCGTCAAGCCGGTCGGCCAGGGCGCACGCTTTCGCGTGGTTGATGGCGGCCAGCCGCTTGAAGCCGCTCTCGCCGAGCAGGGTCATGTGGATGGAGAAAGCCAGCGCACATAATCCGGAATTGGTGCAGATATTGCTGGTCGCCTTCTGCCGCCGAATATGCTGTTCACGGGTCGACAGGGTCAGCACATAGCCGCGCTTGCCGTCCAAATCCGTGGTCTCGCCGCAAACCCGGCCCGGCATCTGGCGCAGGTGTTTGTGGCGGACGGCGAACAGCCCGACCGTCGGGCCGCCGTAGTTCAGGGCGTTGCCCAGGGATTGGCCTTCGGCGGCGACGATATCGGCGCCCATGTCGCCGGGCGCGGTGATGGCGCCCAATGACAGCGCCTCGGTAACCACCACCACCAGCAGCGCCCCCGATGCGTGGCAGGCCTCGGCCAGTGGGGTCAGGTCGCGCACATGGCCGAAAAATCCGGGATTCTGAACCACCACACAGGCCGTTTCGTCATCGATGGCGGCGATCAGGTTCTCGTCGCCCCGCCAGTCCGGCGCCGACGGCTCCGGCGTCATGCCGTGGAAACCGGCGATGGTTATGGTGGTGTCCCGGTAATGGGGATGCAGTCCGCCCGACAGGATGGCTTTCCTGCGTTTGGTAATGCGCCCGGCCATGTTTACCGCCTCGGCGCACGCGGTGGCCCCGTCGTACATCGAGGCGTTAGCCACTTCCATGCCGGTAATCAGCGCTACCTGGGTCTGGAATTCGAACAGATACTGCAATGTTCCCTGTGAAATTTCCGGCTGATAGGGGGTGTAGGCGGTAAGGAATTCGCCGCGCTGAATCATCGCATCTACGGTCGCCGGAAGATGATGGCGATAGGCCCCGGCGCCAAGGAATGACGGCGCTTCCGCCGTGTTCAGGTTGTTCGCCGCCAGCGCCGAAATGGCTCGCTCGACCTCCATTTCACCTTGATGGGACGGCAGGTCCACAGGGCCGGAAAGCAGGGCTTCCGGCGGTACGTCCCGGTACAGGTCGTTTATTCCCTCGACGCCGATGGCGGCCAGCATCCGGCTGCGGTCGGCGTCGGTAAGCGGCAAGTAGCGCATGGTTGTCAAACCCTATTCCAGACCGGCCAGATAATCCTTGTAGGCGGCGGCGTCCATCATGTCATTCAGTTCGGAGGCGTCATCGACCGTCATCTTGAATATCCAGCCGGCCCCTTCGGCATCGCCGTTAATGGTCGCTGGTTGGTCTTCCAAAATCGGATTTCCCTCGGTCACCCGACCGCTTAGCGGGGCATATATCTCACTCGCCGCCTTGACCGATTCGACAACCGCCGCCTCGTCGCCTTTGGCCATATTCTTGCCGGCATCGGGGGTTTCGACGAAGACCACGTCACCCAGTTGCTCCTGGGCGTAGCTGGAAATTCCGACCGTGGCGACTTCACCATCAAGGGCGATCCATTCATGATCCTTGGTGTATTTTACCGACATTCTATAATTCCTTTATCTTGGGTTGGTTCAGCCTTTGAAATAGCGGTGCGGCGTGAACGGCATTTTTACAATTCTGGCCGGCAACGGTTTGCCCCGCACCGACAGGTCAATTTCGGTATCGATCCCGGCGAATTCGCTGGCCACATAGCCCATGGCGATCGGGCCGCCGACGGTCGGCCCGAAGCCGCCGCTGGTGACTTCGCCGATAATGGCGCCGTTCTTGTCCATGATTTCGGTGTGGGCACGGGCCGGGGCCTTGCCAATGGGCCGGATGCCGACGCGCTTGCGCCGGGTGCCGTTTTCGATCTGGGCCTGAATAACGGCGGCGCCGGGAAACCCGCCGCCGACCCGGCGACGCTTGGAAATGGACCACAGCAGCCCGGCCTCGACGGGGCTGGTGGTTTGGTCTATATCGCTGCCGTACAGGCACAGCCCGGCCTCCAGGCGCAGAGAATCCCGCGCCCCCAAACCGACCGCCTCTATTTCCGGCTGATCGAGCAACATGCGGGCCAGCGGTTCGGCTTGATCGGCGGCGACGGAAATTTCAAAGCCGTCTTCGCCGCTGTAGCCAGACCGCGAAACGATGGCCGGGATATCGCCGACTTGCAGGGTGCCCGATGTCATGAACTGCAAGTGCCGGGCCGCCGGCGCCAGGCGCGACAGGGCTTCCGCCGCGGCCGGTCCCTGCACCGCCAGAAGGCCCCGGTCGGGCATTATTTCAAGGCTGTCGCCGTCGCCCAGATTGGCTTCGATGTGGGCGAAATCCTGCTCTTTACAAGCGGCGTTGACGATCAGAAACAAATGATCGCCGCGACGGGTCACCATCAGGTCATCGATGATGCCGCCTTGTTCGTTGGTCAGCATTGTGTAGCGAATCTGGCCGTCTTCCAGCACTTGCAGGTCGCCCGGCACGATGGCTTCCATAGCCGCCACCGGGTCGTCGCCGCGCACGGCGGCCTGGCCCATATGCGAGACATCGAACAATCCGGCCTGTTCGCGGGTGTGCTGGTGTTCGGCCAGGACGCCCTTGTACTGCACCGGCATTTCGTATCCCGCAAACGGCACCATCTTGCCGCCCAGTTCCCGGTGCAGGGCGTTCAGCGGCGTCCGTTTAAGGTCTTCTCTGGTAATCGAGGGATCGGTCATGTGGTTCTCCAACAGTCGTTTCCAGCGCGTCCGGCCAGCACATTTGGCCACTATTGCGCCCCCTCTGTCTATGAACCTGAAAGATTCCCCGGCCATCGCGTCTCGGCGATTACGGTTGCCGGATTACATCTTCGGTGAAGCGCCTCAAGGCCGCTAGACCCTTGGCGCCTGCTTTCCAGAGTCCCATCCCACGACGGTTCGGGTGCCTGAGAGTTTCCGGGGCGGTTGCTCCTTCGGCGCCGGACCCGTCCCGCCGGCGATTGTCGCCGCCCGGACCATCCGGTCTCTCCCGCAGTGGTCAACTGAGTTAAACCTGCGTTTCTACGCCGCCATATTATCGTTTCCGGGCGCAAGGTCAACAACGGAAGCGGTGGCCATATTTCGATATCAACGCCACCGCCCCGCTCACGCTACACTTTCTCCGAAAGCGGCATCAAGGGGCCGCACGGGGGCGACGTGCAAAGATCCATTGCTGCCGCGCAGCACTTCCGCCTCTATGTTGTAAACCCGACCGACCATCTCGCTGGTCAGCACCGCCGAACTCCGGTCATCGGCGATCAGGCGGCCGCTTTTCAGGAACAGGATGCGCTCGGCGAACCGGGCCGCCAGGGAAACATCGTGCATAACCAAAAGCACCGTCATTTTCTCTTCGCGCGCCAATTCGCCCAGATCGTCGAGGACCAGCATTTGCCGAAACAGGTCCAGTGCGCTGGTCGGTTCATCAAGCAGCAAAATCCGGGGCGCCCGGTACAATGCCTGGGCCAGACCCGCCAACTGGCGCTGCCCACCACTCAGGGTATCGAGTGTTCGTTGTCCCAGATGTTCTATTCTGAGACGCACCAGTTTGTCCGTGGCTTTGTGCAGATCTTCATCGGATATTCGCCAGCCGAGTTGTTCGTGGCGTCCCAGCAACACGGCTTCAAGAACGGTCAAGCCGGTTCTTGCCAGCCCATCCTGGGGCAGATACGCTACCCTGGCCCGGGGATCATATTGATCCCGCTTGCCCGCGCTCTTTATGATTACCCGGCCCGAGCCGCCAACAAGGCCGGCGACGGCCTTCAACAGGGTTGATTTTCCGGCACCGTTCGGCCCCAGAACGGCGGCCGTCTCGCCCGGTTCAAGGGTAAAATTGATATTTTGCAGGACTGACGCGGCGCCATAGCGCACCGACAGGTTACACACATCAAGCTTCATGTCAGGCTCCTTTTGTTACGCAGGATCAACAGGAAAAGGAAGGGAACGCCGATCACGGCGGTGACGATGCCAATCGGTATCATCGCGCCCGGCGAAAGCATTTTGGACAGGATCGAGGCGCCGACCATGATGAAAATTCCGCAGAGAGCCGAAAGCGGGATGAGGAAACGTTGATCGTCACCGACCATGCCCCGGGCTATATGCGGCGCCACCAGGCCGATAAAACCGATAGTGCCGACAAAGGACACGGCGCCGGCCGTCAGCACCGAAATCAACACCAGCATGCGTAAACGCAGCCGTTCTACCGGCAATCCCAGGCTGCGGGCGTTTTCGTCTCCCATGCCAAGCGCCGTCAGTTTCCAGGCGTCGCGAATCAGCAAGGGCAGAACCGCCGCCAGAATGCCGCCGCTAACCATGAACGAAGTCCAGTTGGCCTTAAGCAGGCTGCCGAACAACCAGAAAACAATTTCCTGAAGGACTTCCGGCGACGCCATGTATTGAATAAGGGATTGCAGGGACTGGAACAGGAACAGCATGGCGATTCCCGCCAGTACCAGCACGTTGGGCGAAACTCCACGGGCCTTGCCTATGGCCAACACCCCAAGACTGGCCGACAGGGCGCTGACGAAGGCCGCCAACGGAACGCTCGCCCAGCCCAGAAACGGTATACTGATGCCGAAAAGGATGGTCACGGCGGCGCCGAACCCGGCGGCGGCGGATATGCCCAGTGTATAAGGACTGGCCAGGGGATTGCCCAGAATTGTCTGCATCTCGACTCCGGCTATGGCCAGCGAGGCGCCGACGACGACCGCCGTCAGGGTCATCGGCAGCCGGATGTCCCAGATAATCACCAACATCGTGCTGCCCTGGAAAGCGCCGGGGCGGCTTAGTACGGACCATACATCCGCAATAGGCAGGAACGATGGGCCGGTGGCGATGTCGGCGAGGATGATGAAAAACACCATGATCAGGCCGCCGCAAAGCGCCATTACGCGCCGCCATTGGGCCCGCCGATAGCTTTCTACGGTAATACTTGATGAGGCCATGCGTTGTTATCCGGAAAGGGGCCGGAGAAGGGGAGAAGGAATGTAACGGCCTTCTCCGGCCATCGTTCCGTTCTCCCTCAATCAATACGGGTCATGAACGAGCCCTGGGCCTTGATCGGCAGGTAACGCTCATAAAACCTGCGATGATTGGCTTCTGGGTCGACATCCTTGAAAACCTCCGGATGCAGCGCCTTGGCCAGATATTGCAGGAATGCGTAGTCATACAGGGTGCGCGCGCCGCCGTGGTAAAGGGCCAGCACCCGGCGCGACTTGACCGCATCCAGACCGGCCCATCCCGGTCGTTTTAAATAGCTGGCGAGGCGAGCCCTGGTTTCCTTGGGGTCGACGCCGAAGCCCATCAGCACCGCCTTGTCGTTCTTCACCCAGAAGGAGCCCGGAATCAGGATCAGCTCCGGGTTTTCGGAAATCACATATTCAGGGTTCAGGGGGCCCCACCGTTCGACCTTGCCGTCGGCGATATTCCGGCCACCCGCCAAATCGATGACGCCGCCCCACATATAGCCCTTGCCGTAGGAATTGCCGTATTCCCCGGCCCCCTTGTTGCCGATTTCGACGTAGACCCGTTTGGCTGTGTCGTCCGCCCTGGCGACACGGGCGATCACATCTTCGACGGCGGCCTTGTATTCATCGGCCAGTTTTCTGGCTCGCTGTCCGGTTCCCATGATTTTGCCGATAACCATGGTACTTTTGACATGGGTGGCGATGGTTTGGGCGTTATAATCGACCACTACCACCGGAATGCCGGCGGCTTCCAGACGATCCACGGTTTCACCCAGGGCCCGGAATTGCCAGGCGGCGATCAGCGCCACATCGGGGCGGAGAGAAACCGCCAGTTCCAGGTTTAGCGCGGCGCTGTCGGTGCCGCCCACGTCGGCCAGGGTTTCGATTCTGGGAATCACCGCCGAATAGGCTTTCCATTGCGAATTACGCCAGTCGTGCCAGGCCGGTTTGCTGATGCCGATCACCCGGTCATAGGCGCCGGGCCCGACGATGGCCAGAAAGTCTTCGAAATAGAAACCCAGCAATACCCGCTGGGCCGGCGCCGCAAGCACCCTTTCGCGTCCAAGAACATCCGTCACCCTGATTTCCGCCCTGGCGTAACCGCCAAACAGGGAAGCCGCCAGCGCGACCCCCCAAATGATAATTGTCTTCGCCTTCATTGTTCCGATCTCCAATTGATGCGATGGACCTTCCGGGGCTTTTGCCCGGGAGTCCTTCGCCAATTATTTTTGATTCGGGAAAAATCGTTTTCCCCATTTTATTCACGCACCGCAAACCGACCGCCGATGCCCCCCATTCGATGATGGCGGGGCAATAAGTGGAAGTTCTGCGGTCTTTTCAGGAATTAAATGGACGAAACGGGAGGCGCTCGCGACCCCAGGGGGCTATGCGAGAAAGTGGCGACGCTTTGGTCGGCTTCGCAGGATACCGGCAGTTGGATAACTGTGTAATCGTACGCCGAGGTTACGGTTGCGGTCGCGGGGGTTGAAAGTATGGGGTGACTGAACGGCTGGCAAAATGCGCAGTAACCGTCATCAATATTTTTGGTCGGCGCCGGTTCGCCATTTGCGCCAAGACGAATGAACTTGAGCCCGTTCGGGGTGCAGATAACCAGCACATCCCCGTTTTCCGTTCGCGGGAAGGCGTTACTGACGGCCCCGGAAGCCATGCTGGGAAAGGCAATGGCCGAAAGTATGTTAAGAAACAGCGTGGTGACGACGATCCACGAGGCCAGCCTCGGCGGCCGATGCCTTGCCGGTCGCGGCAGCGTTCCTTCCGCTGATTTGTCACGCCGAGACGCCATGGATGTTTGTTCCCCCAGTGCCGTTTATACTGAATGAATTCAGATTCACCGCCTTGACCGGTATCAAGTCCGTAAAATGGCTTCATACCATCCGTATGGATATTTATCGGTGCTCGTTGGTATAATCCGGCCTCGGTTCGAAACGGAAACGGCGGCCCTTGCGAGCCGCCGTTCGTTTGAAATTACCGCCGGTCGCCGTTCAGGCGGCGGCCTGTTTCCGTTTGCGCCGCGCCACCGCGCCAAGGCCGATTAAACCGGACAGGAACAAGGGCAGGGCCGGCGGGATCGGCACCGCCGATACGTTGATATCGATGCTGGTGGAAACGACAGGACCGGAGGTGTCGCCGTTAAAAGCGTTCAGACGGATCGTATAGATGCCGGCGACATTCGGATTAAAGGATGCAAGCTGGGCCAAGAAAAAGCCATCAGTACTCTCATTGAAAAATTCGTAGTTCCAGGAATTCTGGGCGACATTGTTAGTGGCGATCAGGTTCGCATATTCGGGGTTGCTGCCGGCCTCAACACCGGCGCCGGCACCCGTCGCATTAGTCCCGATCGAGTGGTCGGCAAAAGGCACGTTGATCGGGTCGAAAATCGTGCCGAAGTCGGTGCCGGCCCCCGGATCGCCGTCAATTTCTATCGTATAGTCGAGATCGGCCAGATTGTAGTTGCTGGTGCCGTTCCAATTGGTGTTGATCGACCATTCGAAGCTCCACACCGGGGTGGTCGGCGAGCCGGGATCCCAGCTAAATCCAGTGGGAGGGGTGCCGCCCTGGAACGAATAGCTGCCGTCACCGTTGGAGTTGTAGGTGCCTTCGGGCAGGTTGCTTGAATTAAAGCGCAGCTTGCCGCGCAGGCCTATTTCGATACCGCTGGCCCGGTCCACGGTGAAGGCGCCATTACCGATGCCGGTGCCCATAATAATCCCCGGCGTGACGTTATCGTCGAAGGTGGTGGTGGCGTGTGCGGTGGACGCGGCCACCGTCACGGCGGCGGCGGCGATTACCCATAAATACCTGTTTGTCATAGTAGATACCCCTCCATTGTCTTGTTCTGATTTGATTCTGATTAAAACTCCACACGCGCATCAATATCAGAGAAACATGACAGGTTCCTGACGAGTCGGAATTTATTTTTTTTCAACCCCGGGACAGGCTCTAG
>CAZZKE010000013.1:0-42840 GCA_964655005.1 uncultured Thalassospiraceae bacterium
ATCAAACGCGCCTGGTATAATCCAATGATTCCGGAAGTCAGGAAATATCATAAACAGGGCGGCATGTCCGATTACCTGCGCCGGGTCGGCGATGGCGAGGAACAGGCGTCACGACCCTTTATCGGCGATGTCGACAGGGTACTGAAGACCTGCGAAACGGTCGATATCGCCGCCACCGACAATGACATAGTCGGCGAAATCGCCGCCCTTACCCGGTCCATCCGCACCGCTTCCATATTCGCCGAGACCGATTCCACCTTGCTTGAACTGCGCTGGCAGGGTCTGCGCGACATTCGTAAGCAGGACAAAAATTTTCGTGCCTTTATCGACGAGCGTTACCGTGACCGGGCAATGTTGCGGCAATTGCAGGAACTGCCGTTGCTGCAACACCTTGATCGCAAAATACTGAAAGAAATCATCAAGCACACCAGTTTCGAAAGCTATGGCGATTTCGAATGGAACAGGTCCTATCAAAAAGCCGATCAGCGCGACTGGGACGCGGTTATCGAAAAAGAACCGATTGTCGCCGAGGTCGGCCACTACGCCGATGGCCTGCTGGTTGTCTGCGCCGGCTTCGGGCGGGTCAGCGACAATATGGACCGCGGCGAGAGGACCCTGAATTACCTGAGCCGCAACGGCATGTTCGGCCTGGAGGAACTAGCCGAGGCCTGGCTTTCCGGCCAGGAAGTGCCGCTGAAAAAGAGCCTGCGGGCGATTGGCTATCTTGATATTCTGCGAATTCCGACGGCGCTGGTCGAAGAGTACATCCTGCCTAATTTACCCAAGGACGCCTTGCCGAAAGGAATCGGGGAAGACACCCCGCCCTGGGAAAACAGCGCGGCGCCCGACCGCTTGCAGCAATCGCTGGTTGATTTTTTCATTAACAACCGGACCATCAATGGCTCCAAGACCATGCTTATCAACACATCGCGCTGTGTCAGTTGCGACGATTGCGTCAGGGCCTGCGCCGTCGCCCACAACAATAACCCCAGGTTCATCCGGCATGGTCCGACCGAAGACAACATCATGATCGCCAATGCCTGCATGCATTGTGTCGATCCGGTGTGCCTGATCGGCTGTCCGACCGGGGCCATCCAGCGGGATCAGAACACCGGCAACATCGTAATCAACGACACCACCTGTATCGGTTGCGGCGTCTGCGCCGGTTCGTGCCCTTACGACAACATCCGTCTGGTTGAAATACGCGACATCCGTGGCGCCTTCATTTACGATACCGATACCCAGACCCGCATCGTCAAGGCGACGAAATGTGATTTTTGCCAGGACCTGCTGGTCAGCCCGGCCTGCCAGCAGGCCTGTCCCCATGACGCCCTGGTCAGGATCGACATGAACGACCGCGCGGCATTGCTGGATTGGCTCGACCGATGACCATGATGACCTTCGCCGCCAGACGCCTGCGCAACCTGTCGATACTGATCGCGACATCGGCGGTGGCCCTTGTCCTGTTTGCGGCCTATGGCGTTACCCTTCATTCGGTACAATACTTGACGGGGTGGCTGCTGATCGCCGCCGTCCTGGTCCTGGCGCTGCTGAATCTTCGCAAGCGGTTTTCCTTCCTGCCGTTAATGACGGTCAGCCGGTGGCTGCAATTTCATATTTATCTGGGCCTGTTTACAGCCGTCGTATTCATGGTGCACATCGACTGGCGAATGCCGACAGGGTACCTGGAAACGTTGCTGTGGGGGCTGTTCGTGCTGGTCGCGCTCAGTGGTGTTTTCGGCGTCCTGATCACCCGCACCGTCCCGGAATTGCGGCAACAGCACGGCGAGGCCCTGTTCCTGGGGCGGATCCCCCAGTTTCGGGCGCGACTGGCGGCAGAGGTCCGGGACCTGATTATCGACACCATGAAGGAAACCCGGACCCGCACCCTGGCGAAATTCTATTCCGCCCATCTGCGCCATTATTTCGCCGCGCCCAGGAACTTCTTTCGTCACCTGATCGGTTCCGGTCGCCACCTGAACAGCCTGCTGCGCGAGATCGAACTGGCCGAACGCTATCTTGATGAACCGGGCAAGGCGGCGCTGGCCGAGATAAGGCAACGGGTCCTGCAAAAGGATAATCTGGATTATCAGTACACCTTTCTGATCCTGCTCAGGGGCTGGCTGTTCATCCATGTTCCCGCCACATACGCCATGATTTTGGTCGCCATCGTGCATCTTTTGTTGGTTTATGGACACGGAATGGGATCGCCATGAGTATCTGGAACATCCGGCCCCTACAGAAATTCGGCTATCGCGACAGTGCCTATGAACGGCCGTCGCAACGGTGGGTTTGCGGCCATGCCCATAAGGGAAAGGCCTGTCAGCAAGGCCCCGGGCCGGATGGGTGTTGCATCGCCAAAGCCGAATGCACCCCGCGCAAGGACGGCGACCGCTGGCTTTGCAATCGGGCGCAAAGCGAAGGCGGCGCGTGCGCGGACGGCCCCCTGGCCGATGGCTCCTGTTGCCGTCCGATCATTCCCTGCACACCCCGGCGCAGTATCCGTTCGGCACGGGGCGCCCTGACCAAGTGGATGGCGGTCCTGACAATCGGTATTTTAACGGTAATCCTGACCGCGTCATACGGAACCAAGATATTCTCGCCGGGTCCCCTGAATTTGAATCACGCCGAACTGACCAAGTGCACGGCCTGCCACGGTGACAGCCATTATTCGCTGACCGAATGGGCCGGGAAAATATTTTTGCCGACGGACCCGAAATCGGGTAGCGCTGGATGCATCAACTGCCACACCATGGGCTCGGCGCCGCTCCAGGCCCACAGTACAAAACGGGCCGAACCCAAGATCGCCAGCGAGGCGGAGATCGCCGCCAATCCACTATTTTTGAACGTCTCCAAGAAACTCATGGGCGGACCATTCGGGGCCGGTCAGGAAATCGCCTGCGCTACCTGTCACCAGGAACACGATGGGCCGAATGCGCATATCAAGGAGATGTCAAACAATCAGTGTCAATCCTGCCACACCCTGATGTTCAAGAGTTTCCGTCGCGACCATCCGGAATTTACCGACTATCCCTACGACCGCCGGACCCGCATAAACTTTAGCCATGCCACCCACTTCAAACGCTATTTCCCGGAATCCAAGCTGCCGGCAACACCGGGTCAATGCCAGGACTGCCACACCAGCGGTGACCGTGGTCTGGTCATGAAGGTCAAGCCGTTCAGGCAGGTCTGTGCGTCCTGCCATCTGGATCAGATCACCGGCCGGTCCGGTTCCGGCCCGCGCACCGTCGCCTTTTTCAGCCTTCCCGGATTCGATCTGGAAATCCTTCAGGACGCCGACATCAACATCGGCGCCTGGCCGGAATATGCCGAACAACCGCTGACCCCGTTCATGAAATTGATGCTGGCGGCGGATGGCAAGCTGGCCGATGATATCGCGCGCCTGGAAGATATCGATCTGATGGACCTGGAAGACGCCGACGATCAGGTCCTGGAATCCGTCGAACGGGTGGCCTGGGGAATCAAGGAACTGATGTATGACCTGACGGTGAACGGCCCGATGACGATCATCAAGAACGTCACCATGGGCAAGCAGATGTCCGATGAGGAAACGACCGACCTGGTATCCGCCCTGCCCTTTGACGTCGTTAAATCGGCCAGTACGAAATGGTTTCCCAACTTGACCGATGAACTCGAACGGCGCCGGGCGGGCGAGGTCCTGCCGACCGTGATCGCATCCGAAGAGGAAGAGGAACCCCTGGCCGATCTTAAATCGTGGATGCGATTCGGCGGCTGGCAGGGCCAGGACTTCGACCTGCTGTACCGGCCGACCAAACACAGGGACCGCTTCATGAAGGTCTGGATTTCGACCACGGCGACCGCTTCGTCCGGACCGTTCGGCGACCTGGCGCGACCGCTATTTGATTTCCTGACCGATAAAAAATCGACCGGCAAGTGCGCCAAATGCCACAGCGTCGACGCGGCCCCGGACAACACCCTTACCGTCAACTGGACCGCGAAAAGGCCGATCGGCAAAACCCGTAAGAAAACGATGTTTTCCCACGATAAGCACAACGCCATTCTGCAAAAAAACGGCTGCAAGTCGTGTCACAAACTGGCCAAAGACGCCAAATACCTGGACTCGTTCAAAGATATGAACGCGGCTACATTTACGTCTAATTTCATCCCCCTGAAGAAGCAATCATGTACCGCCTGCCATATCGACAGAACCTCGCTCGGCGCGTGTATAACCTGTCATAATTATCATTTCGGCAAGGTTTTACTGGTCGAAACCAAATCATCCACCAAACCGAAAAAAGAATCACCGGCAGGTCGTTCCGACAGCCCTGTAAGTTCTCCCTGACGACCCGTATCAAACGGTGTCCGCGCCTTTTTAAGGAGCATCCGTGTTCTATAATACCGACGACAACGGCCATAACCTGCCGCACGACCCGTTCAAGGCCTGTATAGCGCCCCGGCCTATCGGCTGGATATCGACGCAAAGCGCCGACGGCATCGCCAATCTGGCCCCATACAGTTTTTTCAATGGCGTCGCCTCCAACCCGCCACAGGTCATGTACTGTTCCAGCGGAACCCAGCCGCACGGCCCCAAAGACACGCTTGGCAACATCCGCGAAACCGGCGAATTTGTCGTTAATGTCGCCACCTGGGACCTGCGCGAAGCAATGAACATGACCAGCCGGGCGTGCCCGCCGGAAGACGACGAATTCGCCCTGGCCGGCCTGAGCCGGCGGCCGGCGCGGCTGGTCAAAGCGCCGCTGGTCGGCGAGTCTCCGATCAACATGGAATGTCGGCTGAGCAAAATTATCGAACTTTCAAGCGACGATGCGCGGCAACCCAATACCATGGTTATCGGCCATGTAGTGGGAATTCACATCGACGACGCCGTGCTTACCGACGGTATGATCGACAACGCCAAGCTGCGGCTGATTTCGCGTCTCGGCTATATGGATTACGCCCCCGTGGATAACGTCTTTACCATGGACCGGCCCGGATCGGGAAAGCCGCGGTAGGGCATGTCCGACAGCATCGCCATCCTTGACCGCCTGATCGCTTTTCCGACCGTCAGCCATCGGCCCAATATAGCGATGATCGATTTTATAGCCGATACCCTGGATTCCTGCGGGGTGGCATGCCGGATTATCCGGGACGACACCGGGCACAAGGCCAACCTGTACGCCACTATCGGCCCCACCGACCGGCCGGGCGTGATGCTGTCCGGCCATACCGATGTGGTCCCCGTCGAAGGCCAGTCCTGGAGCCGTGACCCCTTCAAAATGTCGGAAACGGAAGGCCGCCTGTACGGTCGGGGCACGGCCGATATGAAAGGGTTCATTGCATGTGCGCTGGCGGCGGCGGTCCGCGCCGGCGGCATGAACCTGAAGACACCGCTGCATCTGGCATTTTCCCATGACGAGGAAATCGGCTGCGTCGGCGTCCGCCGCCTGATCGAGGTTTTACTGGAAGCCCCGGTCAGGCCAAAATTCTGCCTGATCGGCGAACCGACCCTGTTGCAGGTGGCGACCGCGCACAAGGGCAAGATTGCCGCCCGCGCCATCTGCCGGGGTGTGGAATGCCATTCCGCGATGGCCCCGATGGGGCTCAACGCGATCCATCTGGCGGTCGACCTGCTTACCGAAATCCGCGCCATACAGGCCGATATCGAAAAAACGGGGGCCCGGGACGGCGATTACGATGTTCCCTACACTACCCTGCACGCCGGTATCATCCACGGCGGCGCGGCGCTTAACATAGTGCCCAATCTGTGCACGCTGGATTTCGAAATCAGGAATTTGGCCGCCGACGATCCGGAAGCGCTGATGGAACGTATCGTCGAGCGGGCCGGACGCATCGCCGCCGGCAACGACGGCGCCAGTATCGAGTTCGAACCCATCCACCGCTATCCTGGCCTCGATACCCCGCCTGACAGCGAAGTCGTCGGCTTCGTCAAGTCGCTGACCGGGGCCAATTCGACAAGCAAGCTGTCCTTCGGCACCGAAGGCGGCCTGTTCGACCGGAAGCTCGGCGTGGCCACCGTTGTCTGCGGACCGGGCAGCATGGCCCAGGGCCACAAACCCGACGAGTTCATCGCCAGGGCGGAGATGGATAACTGCGACCGGATGCTCGACGCCCTGCTTAACCGGCTCGCCGGTTAGAATTTTGCCGCCGCTTCAAAAGTGATTTCAGGGTCGCCGTATAAAGCTGCCGGCTCGATATACCGGCGCCGCCCAGCGGCATGAAGGTAGTTTTCGATTTGTCCGAACGGTCCCGCGCCAGCATCCGGTAAACCGTGAACAGGGCCAGCAACCCGGCCAGCGCGGCGTTGGCGGCAAACATTCCCGGCGGCCCGAACCGCCCCATCATTTGCGCCGCAACGATAGGGCCGATACTGGCCCCGACACCGTAAGCCAACAACAGGCCCGCCGATACCTGCACCATCCTGCCGGGATCGGCCAGGTCATTTATCTGGGCCGCGCACAGGGGGTAAATAGTGTAGCAAAAAGCGCCGAACAAGGCCCCGGATATATACAGCCAGATCGGCGGCAGCCCGCCCGCCCAAACCACACCCAGGGACGCCAGGGCGGTTAATGTCGCGACGATCATCAGGATCGTCCGCCGGTTAAAATGATCCGAAAGCCGACCGATCGGGAATTGCAGCACCATGCCGCTCAGAATCACGGCGGCCATAAATATCGAGACGCCGAAAATCGAGAGCCCGCTCTCCCTGGCGAAAACCGGTCCCATACCGTTGATCGATGAATTGATCATGCCGGCGCAAACCGTGCCGATGATGCCAAGCGGCGAAATTCCGTACAGGTCGCGGAAATTCATGCGCTGCGGCGAACTTGGCTTCGGTGCGCCGGCCCGGGTCAGCAGGATCGGCACCAGCGCCAGGGAAAAGATAATCGAGGCGATGGCGAACAAATGAAATCTGGCCGGATCTTCGATGGCGACCATGAACTGGCCGATACCGGAACCCAGATAGTTAATCATCATGTAGATGGAAAGAATTCGACCCCGGTTTTCATTGGTCGCCCGTTCGTTAAGCCAGCTTTCGACCACCATGACCATGCCGGCCATGCAAAAGCCGGCGAAAATACGCAGGACAAACCACATGACCGGGTCGATCCACAAGACGTGCGATAAAACGGCGACCGACATGATCGAGGCGAAGGCGGCGAAGCCCCGGATATGCCCGACCGCCGCGATCACCCGCACGGCATAGGTCGCACCGAGCAGCAGACCGATGAAGAAGCCGGCCATCACAAAGCCGATGGTTTCCGTGGAAAATCCTTCGAGCCTGCCGCGCAGGCCAAGCAGGGTGGCGAACATGCCATTGGCCAGCAGCAACAACCCGAAGCTGAACAGCAACGAGGCGACGGATCGCATGGATTGCCACATCTGGCCGGCGCCCCCAACAGGCATCTGAATTCCCCGGAATCCTACCGTTACCTTATCCGCCTGGCGAGTAATAATTAGCCGCGAAAGCAGCTTTTCATTGACTTCCCTGGTATTTCATCTAGATAACCCCCATACGTGTTGCATTTGTTTCGTGTTACTTGATCTAGCCGACTAGCTTATTTATCCCCTGACAATGTGAGCGTTTTTCAAAAGCCGCGCTATCGCATGGTGCGAGGCGCACAATCAACACTCCTGTTAGAGGACTAAATTATGACAATTGGTACCGTAAAATTTTTCAACCCGACCAAGGGCTATGGCTTTATCGAGCCCGAAGATGGCTCGAAGGACGCTTTCGTCCACATTTCCGCCGTTGAGCGGGCCGGGATGAGCACCCTTAACGAAGGGCAGAAGGTCAATTATGAACTTCAGCCCGGACAGAACGGCAAGTCTTCCGCCGAAAACCTGTCGATCGCCGATTAATCGACCGAGCCACCGCCCTCGACCCGACGTCGAGGGCGGTTTTCCGGCACCGGCGGTGATCCAACGTGCTACGATCGCCGGACTAACCAAAACTACAGCTACCCGTAAACGGGACGATAAGTTCACCCGTGCCCCCTCGAACCGATAGGATTCCCGAAGATGGTGAAATCAGCCAAATCAAGGGCCGAGGAACAATTCGCCGCAATCCAGAAAAGAGACCGGCAGGCCGTGAAGGAAAAGGAAGCGGCGCGACAGGAAAGCGCCAATCAGGTATCCAGATTACGCGCCCTGCGGCTGGCCAAGGAAGCCGCCGAAAAAACCGCCGCCAAGGACGCCAAGGACGCCAAGGGAAAGAAAGCGCCGCGCAAATCAAAATGAACAATTGAGTTCATCCCGGCGCCATATCAAACTGTTGCCAATCGGAATAAGTTGACCGATTCCTGAAAAATATAGTGGCGAGGCGTCCGCCCTCGCCGGCCAGCGGATCGACCCAAGGAGCGCACCGGGTGAGGCTTTCGAAACGGGTTCAGTGGCGGCTCAAGATTTTTTTTGTACTGGTCGCCGCGACCTCCATGGGCGGCCAGGTATTTGTGGCGCTGTTCGAACCACCGGATCAATATTTTGGCTTTTCCGGAGTCATAGCCAGAAGCCTTATCGGCGGCAGCCTTTTCTGGGGGTTTGAAATTCTGTGGGTGCCCGGCAAACGGGGCGCGTTCATTCGTCGCCTGCCGTTCGTCTGGGCCTTTCTGGTTCGTATTGCCGCAGTCGCCGTGATCGTCACAATTACCGGGCCGCTGGGCGGCCTGTTGGTCTATGGCGTGTTTGACCCGTTCGCCAGTTTCAGGATCGGGCCGGCTATCTACCTTTATGTTCTTGGCGTTACTTTCGTGTTGCATACGATCAGCCATATCGTGCGAATCGTCGGGCCGCGGGTGATGCTCAACATCATCTTTGGACGCTACCGCCGCCCGCGGCGGGAACACCGGGTGTTCCTATTTCTCGACCTGAAGGGCTCGACCCTGCTGGCCGAACAACTGGGCGACCTGGGCGTACAGAAACTGATCGCCAGATTTTTTTCGGATATTACCGAACCCATCCTGGAATGGGGCGGCGAGGTTCATCGCTATATCGGCGACGAGGTGGTCATCATGTGGCCCCTGAACCGTGGTATAAAGAACGCCAGTTGCCTGCGCTGCTGTCTGGCCATCCAGGACTATATAAAGGCCAGGGCCGCCTTTTATCAGCGAGTTTACGGCGCCGTGCCGGAATTTCGCATCGGCCTGCATGGCGGCCCGGTAGTCGCCGCCCAATGCGGTGAAATAAAACAGGAAATTGTTTTTTTCGGCGACACCATCAACACCACGGCGCGCATCGAACAATATTGCAAGACCGTCGAACGGGACCTGCTGGTTTCCGATGTACTGTACGACAAATTGCCCAAATCAACTGACTGGGTGGCGAAATCGATGGGTGCCGTGTCGCTGCGGGGCCGCCAGGAAAAAATTGGGCTGCTCGCCGTCTCCCGGCCTTCACGGGAGACCGCCGCGGATGGCTGAAAATCCATCCCCCCCAGGCAGATGACCTGGACTGTATTATACCAAGGAGCACCGCTATTCGGCGAAGGGGGTATCCCTGAAGGCTTTGGAATCGGCGGTCATAAAATGCTTAAGAAGACGGTATTCGGCCCATTGGGCCAATTCATGGATCAACATTTTGCCCGACACGTCGCGCGTTTCGGCCCACAGGGTATCCAGTTCACGGCCCAGCATCTGGTGATCCCTGCGTTGGTTTTGCAGGTGGCGGCTGTCGACCGCTTCAAGGAGCCGTTCTTCATCGGAAAAATGCCTTTCAACATAACGGCGCAAGGCATCAAACGCCTCGCCCAGGGCGGCATCGCCTTCGTCGTTGCCGTCCGCCGCCAGTAACAGGTTAACCAGATCAATGAGCCCGCGGTGCTGCCTGTCGACCATTATGTTTCCGGTTTCAAGGCGGGACTGCCATTGAATCCGGCGCAATTTTTTTAATGTCATGATTTGATCCATCAATCAGATATATGGCCGTATTCAAAAAAGCCTACACTTTTTTGTTATAGGAAGCTAACCCAACTTCAATAAATCCGGTAGCTGGGAAATGCTCTGAAGCTGATGGAACCGGGGATGTTGTATTTCCTGTTCGACAATTTCGAAATGGGCGGTGATGTGGTAGGGGATATAGATAGCGGCCCCGCCCAGCTCCAGGACCGGTAAGACATCCGAACGCATGGAATTACCAACCATGGCCATCAATTGCGGATCGATCCGGTGTTCCAGAAACACCGCCCTGTAGCTGTCCGGGTCTTTTTCCTGAACCACTACGGTGCGTTCGAACAGATCCTCAAGGCCCGATTTTTCGATCTTGTTGCGCTGATCCAGAACGTCGCCCTTGGTAATCAGGAACAGGCGGTAATCACCCCTTAGGTGTTCCAGCACCTGGGCGCAGCCATCAATCAGGTCCAGCGGCGCATCCAGCAGGCCCTTGCCCATCATGATAATTTCATGGATATCGGTGGCGCCGATCCGGCCACGGGATATTTCTATCGCCGTTTCGATCATCGACAGGGTGAACCCCTTGGCGCCGTATCCGAACAGTTTGATGTTGTCCATTTCCATCTTGTGGAAACGGTCCTGAACCTGATCGTGGGGGGCGTATCGATCCAGGATTTCGGATAGCCGTCGCTGAATTTCCTGAAACAGGTGTTCGGTGCGCCACAGTGTGTCGTCGGCGTCGAAGGCGATGACTTCCAGGTTTCTCATAGCCGTGCTTTCAATTTTTCCAGCGTCGCCGCATCACAGAAGGCGGCGGCCAGTGCATTCTGGTTTATGCGGGCGATGTCCTGCCGGTTTAGCCCGAATTCGGTTTCGGCGCGACCGTATTCGACGCCGATCGAGGTCGCAAAATAAGGCGGATCATCGGCGCCGAGCACGACCTTGCAGCCGGCCGCCAGCAGATCCGGCAAGGGATGGCTGTGGACGCCGTCGTAAAGCCCCAGCGCCAGATTGCTGCCACTGCATATTTCCAGTGTCACGCCGGCCCCGACGATGCGGTCCAGCACACCCGGATCCTCGACGGAGCGCACCCCGTGACCGATCCGGACGACCGGCAGGGCATCAAGCGCCTGGGCCACGCTGTCGGGACCGCAAACTTCACCGGCGTGAACCGTACACGGTAAACCGGCCCGGTTCACTTTATCGAAGGCCGGGGCAAATTCCCCGATATGGCCGCAATTTTCGTCGCCGCCCATGCCGAAACCGACCACATAGGGATGCGGTTCGGCGACTACCGCATCGGCCACGGCGACCGCCCGCCCCGGCCCAAGATGGCGCACACAGGTAACGATAATGCGGCCCGTTATGGCGAAATCCCGTTCGGCGTCATCAATGCCCTGGATCATCCCTTCCAGATGCCCGGCGTAACTTAGGCCGCCGCCGGCGGCATGATCCGGAGAAGAAAAGACCTCCGCATAAATGCCCCCCTCGGCGGCGCATGATTTCAGGTATTGATATGTTACATCGCGGTAATCCAGCGATGTGCGAATGGCCGAACTGGCCAGATCATAGGCCTTCAGGAAACCGGAGAAATCCGACCAGGCGAAGCCGCCATCGCCATCAAACAGACCGGGCGGCAGGTCGATGCCGTTGCGCCGGGCAAGGCGGCGCACAAGCCCCGGCGGCGCCGTCCCTTCCAGATGGCAGTGCAGGTCTATCTTGGGATAGTTCGCGGTCATCGACCGGCCAGGCAATCGGTCCCGTATTCCAGCGGCGCCAGTCCCAAATGGGTGGCCACGGTCTGGCCGATATCGGCGAAGGTTTCCCTGGCGCCCAAATTTTGCGGCGTAACCGCCGGCCCGAATATCAGCACCGGCACGTTCTCGCGGGTGTGATCGCTGCCCGGCCAGCCGGGGTCGCAGCCATGATCGGCGGTGATTACCGCCAGATCGCCGGGCCGCAGCCCGGCTTCCAGTTCGGGTATCCGTTTGTCCAGCGCCTCCAGCGCCGCGGCATAACCGGCAATGTCCCGGCGGTGGCCATAGAGCGAGTCGAAATCCACCAGATTGACGAACACCAGCGCCCCCTCGCCGGTCCCGCCCAGTTCGTCGACAAGCAGATCGAACAGGCCGTCGGTATCCTTTGCCTTGACCCCGCGGCTGATGCCGCGATGGGCGAAAATATCCGAAACCTTGCCGACCGAGACGACCTCGCCGCCGGCTTCGATTACCCGGTCGAGCAGGGTCGGCCGGTGTGGCGGAACCGTCAGGTCGCGGCGATTGGCGGTGCGTTTGAATGATTTCGCATCCTCGCCGAGGAAAGGCCTGGCGATAACCCGACCGATACCCAAGGGTTTAAGGATTATTTCCGCCTGCCGGCATACTTCATACAGGCGCTCCAGGCCGAAATATTTTTCATGGGCGGCGATCTGAAATACCGAATCCGCCGAGGTGTAACAAATTAACTTGCCGGTGCGAATATGTTGTTCGCCCAACTCCTCGATGATCCGGGTTCCCGAGGCATGGCGATTCCCGATGATTCCCGGCAGCCCGCAACGCTCGATCAGGGCTTCCGTTACTTCGGCCGGGAAACACGGTTCGGTATCCGGAAAATAGCCCCATTCGAACAGCACCGGCAGTCCGGCTATTTCCCAATGGCCGCTGGGCGTGTCCTTGCCGCAGCTCAGTTCGCCGGCGAAACCGTATGCGGCCTCGATATCGCCCCGGTCCTGCAATCCCGGCGGCATGGTACCCCGGCTTGCCGCCGCCGCCCGGCCCAGCCCCAGCCGCGTCAGGTTCGGCAGATCGAGCGGCCCCGAGCGGCGGCCATTCAGATCGGCTTCGCCCCGCGCACATGCCTCGGCGATATGGCCTAGCGTATCGGCCCCCGAATCGCCGAACTTGTCGGCATCGGCGGCGGCGCCGATACCCAGGGAATCGATAACTATAATGAAGGCCCGGTTCACCGCGCCGGTTCCTCGCGGATCGTCTTTAATACCATCTCGCCGATTTTTACGTTGTCATTGGAAATCGTCATCGCCGCGCGCAGTTCGGCAATCGCCCGGTCGGCGGCTTCATTACTAGCGGCGTGGACCATGGCCAGCGGTCGGTCCGGGCCGACCGTCTGGCCGATGGCGGCAACATCGGTCAGGCCGACACTGTAATCGATAGCATCCGCCGCCCGCCGCCGCCCGCCGCCAAGGCCGACCACGACCAGCCCGACGGCGCGGGTATCGACCGCCGAAACCGGACCGGCGGTTTCCGGCAGACACGGCTTTATGACCGCCGCCTGCGGCAGATAGGATGCGGAGTTCGCCAGAAAATCGGCGGGACCGCCCAGCGCCGTCACCATGGCCGCGAATTTTTCCGCCGCCGCGCCACTTTCCAATACCGCCAGGGCCTGGCTCCGGCCTTCGTCAACATCGCCCGCCAGGCCGCCCAAGTGTAACATTTCGGCGGCCAGGGCGGTAACGCACTGTCGCAGACGGGGTTCCGCATTACCGGTCAGGAATTGCACGGTTTCAAGCACTTCCAGGGCATTGCCGACATGACTGCCCAGCACCTGATTCATATCGGTAATCAACGCCGAAGTCCTGAGGCCCGCCCCGTTGGCGACCTGAACGATACTGCGGGCCAGTTCATCGGCCATTTCCAGGGTGTCGGCGAAGGCCCCGGAACCGGTCTTGACATCCATCACCAGGCCATCCAGGCCGGCGGCCAGTTTCTTTGATAAAATTGAAGCGGTGATAAGCGGTATCGATTCGACCGTCGCGGTGACGTCGCGAATACCGTAGAACCGCTTGTCGGCGGGGGCCAGGCTGGCGGTCTGGCCGATGATGGCGCAGCCGACTTTCTTCACCGTCAGGCGAAACAGCTCGCTGCCGGGAACCGTGGTGTAACCGGGGATGGAATCAAGCTTGTCGAGCGTGCCGCCGGTATGGCCCAGGCCGCGACCGGATATCATCGGCACATAGCCGCCGCAGGCGGCGACTATCGGGGCCAGCATCAGGCTGACCTTGTCGCCGACGCCGCCGGTCGAATGCTTGTCCAGAACCGGGCCACCAAGATCCAGATCGTCCCATTTCAGGACCTCGCCGGAATGCACCATTTCCCGGGTCAGGGCGATCCGTTCGGGCATGGTCATGCCCTGGAAAAATACCGCCATGGCGAACGCCGCGATCTGCCCCTCGCTGATGCTCTCGTCGGTCAGTCCCCTGACCATGAAGGCGATTTCCTCATCGCTCAAAACCGCCCCGTCGCGTTTTTTGCGGATTACTTCCTGGGCCAGAAACATCGCCCTACCCCCCCCGGTTTGCCAGAAACCCGGTTAACAGCGCCTGCACCGATTCGGCCGCGACGGCGGCGTTGGCCATGGTCTGGATGTGGCTTAGTTCGCCTTCGCCCATGCCGGCGGCCAGATTGGTGATAATCGACAGCGCCCCGACCCTGAGCCCGGCATGACGGGCCAGAATAACCTCGGGCACGGTAGACATGCCGACCGCGTCGGCCCCCAGAATTCCGGCGGCGCGAATTTCCGCCGGGGTTTCGAAATGCGGGCCGCAGAACCACATGTAAACGCCGTCATGCAGGGCCATGCCCCGGGCCTCGGCCAGGCCGTGAAATTCGGCCCGGATATCGGCGTCATAAGCGGCGCTAAGGTCGACGAAACGGTCATCGCCGGGCTCGCCGAACAGCGGCGAAACGCCGGTGAAGCCGATGTGGTCGGTCAGCACCATGACGCTGCCGGGACCGGCTTCCCGGTTCAGACTGCCCGCCGCATTGGTTACGATCAGGGTGTCGCAACCAAGGCCGGCCATGGTTCGCACCGGTGTTTTCATGGCGTCGGCCCGACCGCTTTCGTAGTAATGCGCCCGGCCCTGCATCACCGCCACCGCCGCCCCGGCGACCCGGCCCAGCACCAGCCGGCCGGCATGGCCGCCGACCCCCGGTTCCGGAAAGCCGGGTAAATCGGCATAGGAAATGGTAATGGCGTCCTCGACAGCATCGACGAACGCGCCAAGACCGGAGCCGAGAATAATGCCGGTCCTTGGTTCCAGTTCGCCTATTCGCGCCGTTACCGCCGCGACGGCTTTTTGGCTATCCGTTGTCACGACTCTACCCCTTTCACCGACAGGTTTTCCGGGCCGAATGAAAGCGGCAGCAATTGCCCCAGGGTGACGGTCCGGCGCAGCCCTTCCGGGCCGCAGATATGCACCGGCGTGCCATCGACGGCGAATTCCCGGATCCGCTGGCGGCAACCGCCGCAGGGCGTCACCAGGGCGTCGCCGTTTCCGATCACGCACACTTCGGCTATGTTCCGCTCGCCGTCCATGACCATCGCCGATATGGCCGAAGCCTCGGCGCAACAGCCTTGCGGATAGGCGGCGTTTTCCACGTTGCAACCGCCATACAAGCCGCCGCCACCGCCGCGCAGCGCGGCGCCGACGGCGAAACCGGAATAGGGCGCATAGGCCCTGGCCATGGCCGCGCGGGCGCAGGCGAACAGTTCGTTGTCCATCTTTTCAGCGTTCCTTCACATAGGGCACGCCGATGGCCTTGGGGGCCACCGCCTTGCCGATAAATCCGGCCAGCAAAATCACCGTCAGAATATAGGGCAGGGCCTGAATTAACTGCACCGGCACTTCGCCGATAACCGGTACGCTGACCCCTTGCAAACGAATGGCGACGGCATCGAGCAGGCCGAACATCAAACTGGCCCCCAAAGCCTGCCATGGCCGCCATTTGCCGAAAATCAGGGCGGCCAGCGCGATATAGCCCTGGCCGGCGGTCATCTCGCGCACGAACGAGGCATTCTGCGCGACCGCCAGATAGGTGCCGGCGACACCGGTCAGCGCACCACAGATCAACACCGCCCGGTAGCGCAGCCAGGACACCGAAAGTCCGGCGGTATCGACCGCCAGCGGATTTTCGCCGACCGCCCGCAGACGCAGCCCGAACCGGGTGCGGTAAACTACCCACCAGGTCAGCGGCACCACCGCCAGCGCCACATAGACCAGGCCGTTATGGCCGCTGATCAGTTCCTTGTAGATCGTGCCGACGACGGGCAGCGAACCGGCCGCTTCGGCGAACGGCAGTTCGATCGGCATAAACCGGGCGTCCGGGGGCAGACTCGGCGTCTGGCCGCCCTGCTTGAACCAGGCGTTGCCCAGCACCGCCGTCAGCCCGGAGGCGATGATGTTTATGGCGACGCCGCTGACTACATGATTGCCCTTGTTGGTAATACAGGCGAAACCATGCAGCAGCGCCATCAACGAGGCCGCACCGACCCCGGCCAGCAGCGCCAGCCATGCCGAACCGGTCAACGCCGCGACGGAGCCGGAGGTAAACGCCGCCATTAACATTTTGCCTTCGAGACTGATATCGACAATGCCCGACCGTTCCGAGAACAGGCCGGCCATGGCGCACAGAATCAGCGGCGTCGAAACGCGCAGCATGGCGTCGAAAGTCAGGATCACCAGCATGAAGGCCTCTTCCATTTATGCCTCCGCTTCCGCCGGGGCGGCGCCGGAGCCCCACAGGCGGTTATAAAGCCGGGTCATCCACGGCGTAATCATGTAGGCCAGGGCGCCGGAAAACAGGATCACGAAGCCCTGGATCGCCACCACCATCTCGCGGGTTATGGCCGGTACATCGAAAGCCAGCTCGGCGCCGCCCTGATAAAGGCCGCCAAACAGCAAACTGGCGAGCACGATGCCGAACGGATGGTTGCGGCCCATCAGCGACACGGCAATGCCGGTGAAACCGTAGCCGGCGGTGAAATTCAGCAGCAGCCGGTGCTGAACGCCGGTGATTTCATTGAGGCCGACGAAACCGGCCAAGGCCCCCGATATAACCATCGACAGCATGATTATTCGGGCCGGCCTGATGCCGGCATAGGTCGACGCCGTTTCATTAAAACCGACGGCGCGTATTTCGTAGCCCCATTTGGTGCGCCAGATAAAAAACCATACCAGGATACAACTAATAACCGCCCAGACCACGCTAAGGTTAAGCGGCGAGCGGGAAATGGATATGCCGAACCAGGCGAAAACCTCGTGCATGAAGGGTATTTGCGCGGCCTCGGAAAATTCGCGGCTGGCCGGCGACTGCTGGCCCGGTTCGATCAGCACATTGACCATCAGGTAGACCATAATCGCCGAGGCGATGAAATTGAACATGATCGTGGTAATCACTACATGGCTGCCCCGGTAGGCCTGTAGATAGGCCGGAATAACCGCCCACAGGCCCCCGAACAGCGCCGCCGCCAGAATGGCGATGGGGATCAGCAGATAGGCCGGCAACGAGGCATCCAGCAGCAGCATCGCCAGGCCGACGCCAAGGCCACCGATATAGGCCTGCCCTTCGCCGCCGATATTGAACAGCCCGGCATGGAAAGCGACCGCCACGGCCAGGCCGGTGAAGACGAAATTGGTCGCATAGTAAAGCGTATAGCCGATGCCTTCTTCATAACCCAGCGCCCCGTTGATCATCACCTCGACCGCTTCCAGGGGGTCTTCGCCGACAGCCATGATGACCAGTCCGGAGACCAGCAGCGCGATCGAGACATTTATCACCGGGATCAGGCCGATATCGATCCACCGGGGCAGCGGTTTGACTCCGTCGCTCATGTTCCGGCCCCTGCGACAGCGGCATCGGCGCCTTCATGGGCATTGGTCATCATCAGCCCCAGGCTTTTTACATCGGCTTCACTGCGCTCAATGTCGCTGACGATGCGACCATCGAACATCACCATTATGCGGTCGCTCAGTTTCATAATTTCCTCAATCTCGACCGAAACCATCAGTATGGCGCAGCCGCCGTCGCGCAGATCAAGCAGTTGCTGGTGAATAAATTCGATGGCCCCGATATCGACGCCGCGGGTCGGCTGGCCGACAAACAGGACTTCCGGCGCCTTGTCGATTTCCCGGGCCAGGATCAGTTTCTGCTGATTGCCGCCCGACATGTTGGCCGACTTGATTTCAGGATGGCGGGGACGGACATCGAAGGCTTCCATCAGGCGCATGCATTCTTCGTCTATGACCTTCTGGTCAAGCAACAGCCCGCGATTGTAGCGGGGCAACCGATGGTATCCCAAAATAATCGATTCACGGGCCTGAAAATCGGTCAGCAGACCCATGCGGTGCCGGTCTTCCGGAACATGGGCGACTTTCAGTTTGCGAACCTCGGCCGGATCGCATTCGTGATCGGGGGTGATCTCACGGCCATTAAGGACGATGCGCCCCCGGTCGATGGCGCGAATACCGCTAAGCGCGTTTAGCAGTTCGCTCTGGCCGTTGCCCGACACCCCGGCGATACCGACAATTTCTCCGGCCCGAACCTGAAAGCTGACATCGTCGACCAGCGGCACGCCCTGGTCGCTGATTATGCTCAGGTGTTCGACAACAAGCGACACCTGCCCGGGTTTTTCCGCCGCCTTGCCGACATTATCGAAGATCCTGCGGCCAACCATCAATTCGGCAAGTTCTTCCTTGCTGGTTTCCGATGTGGTGCGGTGGGCGACCATTTTGCCATGCCGCATGACCGAAACATAATCGGTGACCGCCATGATCTCGCGCAGCTTGTGGGTAATCAGCAAGATGGTCACCCCTTCGCCTTTCAACGCATTCAGTATTTCGAAAAGCTGGTCCGTTTCCTGCGGCGTCAACACCCCGGTAGGTTCATCCAGAATCAGCACCCGGGCGCCCCGATAGAGCGCCTTCAGGATTTCCACCCGTTGCTGTTCGCCGACCGGCAATTCGCCGGTGATCGCGTTCATATCCACATGCAGACCATAGTTATCGGCCAGATGCTTCAGCCTGGAAGCGGCCTGTAATGCGCTTTCGGCGATCAGCGGCCCGGATTCGGCGCCCAGCATGACGTTTTCAAGAACCGTAAAGGTATCGACCAGCATGAAATGCTGATGCACCATGCCGATGCCGGCCTTGATGGCGGCTTCGGAAGAATCGATTTTAACCTTTTCCCCGGCGACAAGAATTTCGCCCCTGTCGGCCTCGTAAAAACCGTACAGGATGCTCATCAGGGTCGATTTTCCGGCCCCGTTCTCACCGACAATACCGTGCACGACGCCTTGCCTTACGAACAGGTCGACATTATCGTTGGCCCGCACCGGGCCAAATGATTTATTTATATTCTTCAGTTCGATTGCCGGCGGAAGGTCCGGCTTGTCGGCAGCGGGACCGGATGTTCCGGCCCCGCCATCTTCCCCTATTTGGGGCACTTGTTATCTTCCCGGTAGTCATGGACCGTGACCTTGCCGGAGATAATATCGGCCCTGGCCTGTTCGACCTTGGCTTTCATGGCCGGGGTAATCAGGGCCGCATTGTTTTCATCAAGAGCCCATCCGACGCCGTCTTCCTTGAGGCCCAGATTGTGAATGCCGCCCTTCCAGGTGCCGTCCAGCGCTTCCTTGAAGGTATTGTAGGCGGCGACATCGACCCGCTTCAGCATCGACGTCAGCATGGTGCCCGGATGCAGGTAGTTCTGGTTGGAATCGACGCCGATCGCCAGTTTGCCGGCATCCTTGGCGGCCTGATATACGCCGACCCCGGTACCGCCGGCGGCGGCGTAGATGACATCGACGCCCCGGTCAAACTGACCCCTGGCCAATTCCGAACCGCGGCCGGGATCGTTCCACGCCGAAGGCGTCGAGCCGGTCATGTTCTGGATTACCTCGATTTTGGGGTTGGCCATCTTGGCCCCCTGTACGTAGCCGCAACCGAACGCCCGGATCATCGGAATATCCATGCCGCCGATATAACCGACCTTGCCCGTCTTGGAAGCCATGGCGGCCAGGATGCCGACCAGGTACGAGCCTTCCTGTTCCTTGAAAATATAGGATTGCACATTAGGCAGGTCGACGACGCTGTCGATAATGGCGAATTTCAGGTTGGGATATTCCTTGGCGATTTTTTCGATCGCCGGGCCCTGGGCGAAACCGACGCCGATAATCGGGGTCCGGCCACGCTGGGCCATTTTCCTCAGCGCCTGTTCCCGCTGGGTTTCGTTGGTAACCTCGAACTCGCGGTATTTGATCCCGGTTTCCTTGCGGAAGCGCTCGACCCCGGCCAGTACCGACTGATTAAAGGACTTGTCGAATTTGCCGCCCATGTCGAATACGACGGCGGGCTTGATCTCGGCGGCGTTGGCGCCGAAAGAAGCCATCAGCACGGTCCCCACGACCGCCATTTTAAGTAAAGGTCTCATAGCTTTCTCCTTCTCCTTATATTTCTCGGTTTCGCGTTTTCACATCGTCGTCATTCCCCATAGGGAATCCAGATATTCTTGATCTCGGTGGCGTGGCGCAGGAATTCCCGGCCCTCGCCCTGGACACCGTCAAGAAAGTCTCTTTCCAGGCCGTGGTTGACCCAGGTCCGTTTAATCGTTCGCGCCGCCAGCGTCTCGATTTCGGCGCTGCCCCGGCGCGACCCGAAATACCACACGCCATCGACCTGATCGTGGCTGGCCAGGCAGAACGCCAGTTCATCGCGTTCACCGGTGACAATGTTGACCACCCCGCCCGGCAGGTCCGAGGTATCCAGCACCTGATAAAAATCGGTCGCCGACAGCGCGTGGCGCCGGGACGGGATGACCACCACCCGGTTGCCCATGGCGATCGCCGGGGCCAGCAACGAAACCAGCCCCAGCAACGGGTTGCCGTCGGGACAGGCGAGGCCGATAATTCCCACCGGCTCGTTGATCGCCATGGTGACGCCGCGCAACGGCGGCGAATGCACGGCGCCGTCGTATTTGTCGGCCCAGGCGCCATAGGTGAACAGGCGGGCAATGGCGGCCTCGACCTCGCGCCCCGCCGGGCCCGCCGATGCGCCGGTCATGGCGACCAGCCGAGCGGCAAATTCATCGGCCCGCGCCGACAGATTTTCGGCAATGTAATAGAGAATTTGAGCCCGGTTGTGGCCATCGGCGGTGGCCCACGCGGCGGCTTTATGCGCCGCCTCGACGGCGTTGCGAATGTCTTTGCGGTTGCCGGCGGCGACCTCTCCTATAAGTGCGCCATCGGCGCTATGGACCGGCGCGCTATAGCCGCCATCGGGGCGAACTTGCCTGCCGCCGATATAAAGCTTGGCGGTACGGTCCAGCGCCGGCGCGGCGGCCCTCTTTGCCTTAGCCGCCCTGGGTTCGGCCTTCGGCGCGGGCCGCAGGGAATTCTCGAAAGACGGCTTCATGTATTCATACATGCCTTCCCGCCCGCCCTCGCGGCCGAAGCCTGATTCCCGGTAGCCGCCGAAGCCGGCGGCGGCGTCCAACTGGTTGGTGGTGTTGATCCAGACCACGCCGGCCTTCAGCGCCGGGGCGACGCCAAGGGCCAGGTTTATGTTCTCGCTCCAAATGCTGGCAGCCAGGCCATAGCGGCTGTTATTGGCCAGTTCGACGGCTTCGTCGGGAGTCCGGAAAGTGGTAACGGTAAGCACCGGCCCAAAAATTTCCTGCTGCGCGACGGTCGAAGACGGGGTCACCTTTTCAAGCAGGGTAGGCGGATAAAAGCAGCCGTTTTTCGGCAGGGGATTATCGGCCTGCCACAGTTCGGCGCCCTCGGAAACACCGGTTTCGACCAGTTTTTCGATCCGCTTCAGCTGCCTGGGGTCGATGATCGCCCCCATATCGATACATTTATCCAGCGGGTCGCCGATTCTTAGCGTCTGCATCCGCGCCTTGATCTTGCCGGTGAAGGTTTTGGCGATGCCCTCCTGCACCAGCAGCCGGGAACCGGCGCAGCAGACCTGGCCCTGATTGAACCAGATGGCGTCCACGACGCCTTCGACGGCGCTGTCCAGATCGGCGTCGGGGAAAACTATGAACGGCGACTTGCCGCCCAGTTCCAATGACAGTTTCTTGCCGCTGCCGGCGGTCTGTTTGCGGATCAGGCCGCCGACCTCGGTCGAGCCGGTAAAGGCGATTTTATCGACATTCGCATGATTTACGATCATCTCGCCGGTCCGGCCATCGCCGGTGACGATATTGACGACCCCCGGCGGCAGGCCCGTTTCGTCGCACAATTCGGCGAAACGAAGCGCCGTCAGGGATGTATATTCGGCCGGTTTCAGGACCACCGTATTACCGGCGGCCAGCGCCGGGGCGATCTTCCAGGACAGCATCAGCAGCGGAAAATTCCACGGCACGATCTGGCCGATCACCCCCAGTGGCAGGTAATCGGGAAATTCCGCTTCCATCAGTTGCGCCCAACCGGCGTGATGATAGAAGTGACGGGCCGCCAGCGGCACATCTATATCGCGGCTTTCGCGAACCGGCTTGCCGTTGTCCAGGGTTTCCAGGACCGCCAGAAGACGGGAATGTTTCTGAATGCTGCGGGCCAGGGCGTACAGGTGACGGGCCCGACCGTGACCGCCCAGCCCGACCCAGCCGGCCTGCGCCGCCCGCGCCGCCTTGACCGCCGCGTTAACATCATTGCGCCCGCCCTGGGCAATATCGGCCAGCACCCGGCCGGTAGCCGGGTTGCGGGTCTTGAAAGTTTTCGTACCTTTGGATTTTTTCCAGCCGCCATTGATATAGTGGCCGAACCGGCGGTCGTGGCCGTCCAGCCAGGCGTCGGCCTGTTTGGGGCTTTCCGGCGCCGGGCCATATTCCATACTGTTCATCAATTCGATCACGTCCATTATCCCATGGCCTGCCGATGGCCGGCGGCGTAACAGCCGGTGGCGTGGTGGCTTAATTGCCGTTCGATATCGCCGAGCAGGCCGGAAGCGCCAAAACGCAACAGATCGGGTTGCAGCCAGCGGCGGCCCAGTTCTTCTTTTATCAGGAACAAATAACCGAGCGCGTCCTTGGCCGAGGAAATACCGCCGGCCGGTTTAAACCCGACATAATGGCCGGTGGCCTGAAAATATTCGCGGATCATCCGGACCATCACCAGCGACACCGCCAGGGTCGCGTTGACCGGTTCCTTGCCGGTCGAGGTCTTGATAAAATCGGCCCCGGCCATCATGCATACGGCAGACGCCCTGGCCACGTTACGCAGGGTTTTAAGCTCGCCGGTCGCCAGAATGGTCTTCATATGGGCCGGGCCACAGGCCTCGCGGAAGGCCCTGACTTCGTCATAAACGGCCCGCCAATCGCCGGTCAGGGCATGTTGGCGGGAAATCACGATGTCTATTTCCGAGGCCCCGGCGGCCACCGACTTTTTAATTTCCAGCAGCTTCAATTCCATCGGAATCTGGCCGGCGGGGAAACCGGTGGAAACGGCGGCGACCGGCAACGCGCCGCCCAGGGCATCCAGCGCCGGGCCGATCATGTTATGATAGACGCAGACGGCGCCGGTGGTCAGGCCCTGATTTTCCAGGCCGAGCGCCGTCAGGATATCCCGACCGATCGGGTTCAGCGCCTTGCCGCACAGGCGGCGCACCCGTTCCGGAGTGTCGTCACCGGCCAGCGTCGTCAGGTCGATACAACTTAACGCCTTGAGCAGCCAGGCGGCCTGCCATTGCTTCTTCACCGACCGCCGGGCCGGCAGGGAACCCGCCCGCCGTTCGACGGCGCTGCGGTTGACGGCGATCGAATCAATCAGTTCAAGGTCCAGCCGGATTCCCGGATTGCGCTTCAATTTAGCATTCATGCGGCCTGCTCCGACAGCAATAGCCTGAGCCGCTGGGCGGTGTCTTCGCAGATCACCAGATCGGTGATGACGTTGCTCCGCAGCGCCGCCAGCACCGCCGCCCCCTTGCCGCCGCCGCCAACCACGGCGATGACCTTGCGACCGCGCAAATCGTCCGGGCCCAGGCCAAGCGCCTGCTTGTTCAGGTCCGTTTTGACCGGCACGCCGTGCTGGTCGATAAAACTGCCCATGATATCGCAGACCGCCCCTTTTTGCCGAAGTTCGCGCCATTCCGCTTCGTTGACCATGCGGACCTCGCGAATATGGGCGTGGATCAATGCCTCGTCGCCAATGGCGCCGACGCCAATGATATAAACATCGGCCTTGCGCGCCAGTTGCAGCATTTCCTGAACGCTTTGCTGGGCTTGCAGCAATTCCTTCTCCCGGATGCTGGAGGCGATGTAGGGCACCGGCAGGAAGTATCCCTCGCCTTCCGTCCGTTCGACCAGATTGTGCACCACGTCGTAAGGATTGGCCGACAAATTGCGGGTCAGGCTGCCGGACACCGCGACGAACTTCAGATCGGGCCGCCGGGTATGGGGCAGGTTCCGCACCATCGCCGCCAGTGACCGGCCCTTGCCGACGCCGATAGTCAGCGGCTCGTCGGCCTTTAGCAAATTATGGAGTCGCCGCGCCGCCGCCACGCCGACGGCATCAAATGACGAAAGCGGGTCGCGGCCCTCTTCCGGTTCGCCCAGGGCCGGGGCGACGGTGCAGGATTCCAGCCCGAAGCGATCGATGATAAATTCTTCCAGTTCGACACATTCGGCGGGCACACCCTCAATAAACACCCGCACCAGCCCGGCCTTCTGGGCCTGCGAGATCAGGCGATGGGCCTTGGCCGAGGAAACGTCGAGCCGCCTGGCAATTTCGCTTTGGGTGTAACCGCCGATGTAGGAAAGCCATGCCGCCCGCGCCGCGAGGGAGTTGTCGCTCATTTATATTCGTCCCCCTGCCAGGGTCGGTTTGTAATTTTTTTCACATGGTGACTTTTTTTTCAGATTGTATCCGTTCATGATAAAAGTCAATGTTCGAATCACCGAGTACGCCATGCCCATGACGAGCTTGCGACTGTCGGCCTGTATTTTCTCCATATTCCTGGTGATCGGCATTTACTTGCCATTTTTACCGACCTGGTTGCAGGGGCGCGGACTGACGGCGCAACAGGTCGGCACGATCTTTGCCGTCGCCCTGTGGGCGCGCATTCCCGTCGGGCTGGCGCTGGCCTTTATTATCGACGGCAGCGGCCGGCGCAAACCGGTACTTATCGTCATCTCGTTAATCATTTTTCTGGGTTTCCTTTCCTTCCGGTTTATCGATGGCTACTGGGCGTTGCTGCTTGGCTGGCTGATCGTCGGCACCCTGTTAACCAGCACCCTGCCGCTGACCGACAACCTGACCATTATCTCAATCGGCGAGCGCAAGGCCGATTACGGCCGCATCCGGCTATGGGGATCGATCAGCTTTATCGGCGCTTCCGTGCTTGGCGGCATGTATTTGCAGGGCCGGAATAACGAGGCGATCCTGAGCCTGCTGATCGTTGGCTCGGCGGCCATCGTGCTGGGCGCGCTGGTGGTTCCGGGGATCCGGGTCGAGCCGCGTAAAACCCGGCGGCCGGCGCTTCTTGATCTTCTGGCCGATCGTCGCTTTCTGGTGTTTCTTATAACCGTCGCGACCCTTCAGGCAAGCCATGCGGCACTATACGGGTTCGCCTCTATTTCATGGAAATCGGCCGGCCTGACGGAAGGGGTGATCGGCTTGCTTTGGGCCGAAGGGGTAGTGCTGGAAGTCCTGCTGTTCACTTTCGCCCGCCACCTTATGGCCCGCTTCCGGGTCTGGCAGGTGCTGTTGCTGGCGGCCATCGCCGGGGTCGTCCGCTGGGTCGTGCTGGGAACAACGGCGGAACTTCACTGGCTGATAGCCGTGCAGGGCCTGCACGCCCTTACCTTCGCCGGCGCCCACCTGGCCGCCGTCATGTTCATCGCCAGAAACGTCGCCAGCGACCGTTCGGCAACGGCACAGAATCTTTATGACGGCATGGCCATGGGCCTGATGTTCGGGATCGCCATGATGCTGGCGGGCATGGTCTATGAAACCGGCGGCAACGACGCCTTTTACGTGATGGCGGTATTTTCGGCTATTGGCGGCCTGGGCGCCATAATCCTTGGCCGGTTCCCCTCACCATCCCATTAATCCGGGTATAAACAGCGATACCCCCGGCAGGAAAATCAGAATCAGCAGCCGCACGATATCGACCAGCCAGAACGGCGTCACACCCTTGAAAATAGTGCCGGTGCTGACATCGGGCAGGACGCCGCGCAGGACAAACACGTTAAGGCCCACCGGTGGCGTTATCAGGCTGATTTCGGTGACCACGACAACGATGATGCCGAACCATATCAGCACCATATCCGGCGTCATGGACGGTCCGAAATTCAATTCCAGGATCAGCGGATAAAATACCGGCACGGTAAGCAAAATCATCGACAGGCTTTCCAGCACGCAGCCAAGCACCACATAGACCAGAATAATGAACATTATCACCATGTAGGGCGATAATTTCGCCGCGTGAACCCAGCCGGTCAGGGCCCCCGGCAGATCGGCGATGTTGATGAAGTTGGAAAACATCAGCGCCCCGATCAGCACCGAAAAGATCATCGAGGTCGTCTTGACGCTTTGCAGAAGCACCTCGTAAACAATTCTAAAGGTCAGTCTGCGCCGCGCCAGGGCAAACAAAAAAGCCCCGGCGGCGCCGATGCCGGCGGCTTCCGTCGGCGTGAAAATACCGCCGTAAATACCGCCCATGACCAATATAAACAACAGCAGCACACCCCATACGCCGCCAAGCGCCCGCATCCGTTCGGGCCATCCGGTGCGCTCGCCGGGCGGGCCGCTTTCGGGCTTCAGCCAGATCGTCACCTGCACGGCGACCATATACAGAACGACGCCCAGAAGGCCCGGCAAGATGCCGGCCATGAACAGCTTGCCGATATCGGACTCGGTCATGATGCCATAGATAACCAGAATCACGCTGGGCGGAATTAAAATTCCCAGCGTCCCCCCGGCGGCAATGGAGCCGGCGGCCAGACTGTCGGAATAGCCATACCGGCGCATCGATGGCATCGCCACCCGGGCCATCGTCGCCGCCGTCGCCAGGCTGGACCCGCAGACCGCCCCGAAGCCGCCGCAGGCAACCACGGTAGCCATCGCCAGGCCACCGCGCCGGTGCCCCAAAAAGGCGTTGGCGGCGCCGTACAGTTCATCGGAAAGCCCGGCGCGGGTGACGAAATTGCCCATCAGGATAAACAGCGGCACCACCGACAGGCCATATGCCAGGCCGGTTTCGTAAGTAACGGTAGCGACCATCGCCAGGGCGCCCGACCAACTGGTCATCAGGCCAAAACCAACCATGCCGACCAACCCCATGGCGAAGGCAATGGGCACCCGCACGATAATCAGCGTGAGCAGTACGGCGAAACCGATCAGAGATTCTTGCACTAAATATTCCCGTCCCCGGTTACCAGGTGGCGATGACGATTGGTAAACCTGGCCCACGTCAGGTAGATCATCAGCACACAGGTCAGCGCCGTGGCGACCGACATGAAATAGGTTACCGGGGCGACCGGAATATTCAGGGCCGCCGTCTCGTCACCATAATTGACCTGCTCCTGCGCTTTTATCCACATGCGGTGACTAAGCACCGCGACCATCACCGAACTAAGGATACCGACCAGGGCGTCGCGCCAGCGCAGCAGCGATTTCGGCATAAACTGGTCGATTAAATCGACGCTGATTTGTTCGTCATGCAGCGTCACCAACGGCAGTCCGGCAAAAATCAGGGCCGCCATCATAAGTTCGGTTATTTCGAAACCGCCGGGTACGGGTGAATTGAAGATATAGCGGCCCCAGACATCGACGAAGGTCAGCGTCATCATCAAAAACAGCAGTACCGCACCGATAGCGCCAAGCATTCGGGCCGCCAATGTGACGGCCCGGATACCTGTATTTTTAACGGTTTCGCTAGCTTCGTTCACTTACCGGCAGCGGCGATTGCGGCGCGCAGATCGGTCATGATCTTGGCCCCGTCTATTCCTTTCGCCTTGAGCGAGGCAACCCATTTGCCCTCGATGGCGCTGGTCTTGTCCTTGATCTCCTTGATCAGGGCGGGCGAAGCGGTAGTGATCTGGACGCCGGCGGCCTTCATCGCCGCGACGCCGGCCTTGTCGGCATTATCCCAGCCACGACCGGCAATGCGAGAAAAGTTTTCACCCGACACCTTTTCGATAGCGGCCTGATCGGCCTTCGACAGGCTGGCGAATTTCTTCGGGTTCATGACCAAAAAGAAGCTGGTGTTGTACAGGCCGCCCGGAATAAAGGTGGCATAACGGATCAACTTGGTCAGCCGGAAGGACTTGATCGATTCCTTGGGGAAAAACACGCCGTCGGCGACCCCGTTGGACATCAATTCGTATGATTTCGAGGCCGGTTTCAGCAGCGCCGTGACGCCGATGGCCTTGGCGACATCGTTAACCACGCCGCCGCCGACCCGAATTTTCAGGCCGGCCAGATCGGACAGCTTGTTGATCGGCCGCTTGGCGTTGTAAATCTGGCCGGGGCCATGGGTGAACATGCCAAGCACCTTAACGCCCTTGTGCTCGTTGTATTTTTCCAGATCCTTTTTATAGATACGCCAGTACGCGACCGACATGGCCTCGGCGCTATCGCCCAGGAACGGCATTTCCACCGCCTTGGTCAGCTGGAAGCGACCCGGCTGATAACCATGCACGCCGTAGGTAATATCGGCGATACCATCCTTGGCCAGATCGAAACTGGCCGGCGGCTTGCCCAGCGCTTTGGCCAAAATCTTGATCTTGACATTGCCGTTGGTGGCGGCTTCCACTTCCTTGATCCACGGCACGATCATATCGGCGACTATGGGATGCTTCGGCGGCAACCATGACGACAACGTCAGCGTGGTGGCCGCCTGCGCGGCGCCACCAAATGACGCCACGGCGAAAGCCGTAGCGGTAACCGCGCCTAGAGTAAATTTCCTGAACATTTTATCCTCCCTGTTACGTGTTGATCGGCGACAAAGCCAACGGGCCAACGACGGCCTGCTCCTCCCGGCGACCCGCCCTTAACGCCCGAATTGCCAAGAAATCGTAATTCGGTACCGGGTAGCCTATTTAGACCCTATTGTGCAGCGGATACGGGAATCATACAAGCCCCCAGTCGACAGAATTTGCTATAAATAAGACAGGCTGACTGTCAACCGGGAGTTCATCATGGCTTTGTTTTTCAAGAAGAACCGACCGCCACACCTGGGTTGCTACCCCATGGAGAAGCTAAAACGGGTCGATCATCCGACCACCCGTATCGACGCCGAAAGGGTGCCCCGGGTGCCTTTTCGCGGCTCGTTCTTCAACCGGCCATTTTTCGGCGACCTGGGCCAGCGGGCGAAACGCGAACGGCCCCGCTTCGTCGCCAAATACCCCTTGTCCGAGGCCATGGGCGAAATCATGCGGGCCATAATACCCTTGCAGGACGGCGAAACGGCAGCGGAAAAAGCGCCGGAAACCGATGATCCCGAGGCCATGGCCCGGCATCTCAAGTCGCTGGCCTACTTCCTGGATATCGATCTGGTCGGCATCTGCAAAATTCCCGACTATGCCTGGTATTCCCATGACGCCGACGGCAACGTGATCGAACCCTACCACAAATACGCCATCGTCATGCTGATCGATCAGGGGTTTGAAACCATGGAGGGGGCCTCGGGCGATGACTGGATTTCAGGCACGCAAAGTTACCGCGCCTATTTGCGCGGCGCCGAAGTCGGCAGCGTCATCGCCGGCTATATCCGCAAACTGGGCTACGGCGCGCGCTGCCAGTCCGCCGCCGATGGTCATGTTCTGCAAATTCCGCTGATGCTGTGGGCCGGCCTGGGCGAGTTGTCGCGGATTGGCGAGCTGGTGCTGAACCCGTTCATCGGGCCACGATCGAAAACCGTGGTGGTAACTACCGATTTAGCCATGACCTGCGACAAGCCGATAGACTTCGGCCTTCAGGATTTTTGCCGGCGCTGCCGCAAGTGCGCCCGCGAGTGCCCTTGCGGGGCCATTCCGTTCGGCGACAAAATTATCTTCAACGGTTATGAAACCTGGAAGCCGGATGTCGAAAACTGCGCCAAATACCGCATCACTAATCAAAAAGGCGCGGCCTGCGGGCGCTGCATGAAGACCTGCCCCTTGAACAAGGTGGTCTCGAAAGACGGCACGCTGATTCACCGGGCGGCCAACTGGCTGGCCCTAAACCTGCCGTTCACACGACCGTTGCTGAACCCGCTGGCCATCCGCATGGACGACTGGCTGGGTTACGGCGGATTGGTCGCCGAACAAAAATGGTGGCTCGATCACGAGATCGTCGCGGGCCGGATCGTCAAACCCAGGGGAACCAACCGGCGCGGCATCTCGCCGCATAAAACCATTCCCGCAAACCACAAGGTGGCGCTGTATCCGGCGGACGACTTGCCACCGGGCAATTTTATGGAAACTTTTCCGACGGATCGGAAAAAAGCGCTGCGTCGCGCCGTCGAGGCGAAAAATCCTGGCGACGCCTGAAAAAAACGGCGGCGCCGGGCCCGGGAATGTCCCCGGAAAAGGCGCCGCCGGCTTAACCGTTTTGAATCAGCGGATCAGCTATAGCGATACGGACGACCGGCTTTTTCCATGACCTCCGCATAATCCTTGAAAATTTGAACCACTTTAGCCGATCTGGGGCTCTTTTGGGCGACTTCGTCCCAGAACTTGAGCGCCTCGGCCTCTACCTTCGCCCATTCTTCATCGGGAATGGAAGTCAGTTCCAGTTTGGTCCCCTGGGTGCGCAACTTCGCTTCACCGGCCCAATACCAGTGCTGACGACGGTAATGCGAACTATCCGTGGCGATACGGAATAATTCCTGAAGATGCGGCGGCAATTCGTCCCAGCGGGTCTGGTTGACGAAGAACGAACCGATCCAGGCGCCGGTGATATTATTGGTCAGGAAATATTTGGTCACATCGGCCCAGCCGACTGTGTAGTCTTCGGTAATGCCCGACCAGGCCATGCCGTCCAGTTCGCCCGTCTGCACCGCCACTTCGGCGTCTTCATAGGGGATATTGACCGGAATCACGCCGAAACGCGACATCAGCTTGCCGGCGGTCGGGAAGGTGTAGACGCGCAGCCCCTTGAGATCGTCGAGGCTGCGGATCGGCTTGACGGTGTTGAAGTGGCACGGATCCCAGGAACCGGCGCTGATCCATTTGACATTGTCGATTTCGCTGTAGGCTTCTTCCCAGATTTCCTTCAGGCCGTATTCATTGAACAGCACCGGAACGTCCAGGCTATAGCGGGTGGAAAAAGGGAAATAGCCGCCGAATACCGACACATCGACGGGGGCCGCCATGGAATCCTCGTCGCTTTGCACGGCATCGATGGTGCCTCTCTGCATGGCCCGGAACAACTCACCGGTCGGCACCAGCTGGTCGGCGGTATAAAGTTCGATCACCATCTCGCCGTTGGCGACCTTGTTAAAGGCATCGACCGACGGCTGGATAACATGCTTGGCCAGGGTAGCGCCGGCATAAGTCTGTAAGCGCCACTTTATGGGCGTCGCCGCACGGACATGCGGGGCGCTAAGCGTCGTCGCCGCGACGGCGCCGACCGTCGCCGTCGCCGCTGTTTTCAAAAATTCCCGTCTTTTAGACATTTCTGTATCCTCCCCGAATGTTATTACAGGTAATACCAACGCGTTTGTTAAGGTCCGTATATAATCACATCGCCTGGCCGGTTTCCACCTAATAAAGGCGTTATTCCCCGAACATAAACGGCCCTAGTTGCCATAGAATTTGTTTGGCAGCCACATGGCGATTTCGGGGAAGATTATCACCAGCATCAGCCCGAAAACCATCACCAGCACGAACGGCACGATCGAACGATAAATATCCGGCAGGGTTATTTCCGGCGGGGCCATGGCGCGCATCAGGAACAGGTTGTAGCCGAACGGCGGCGTCATGTAGGCGATCTGACAGGTGATGGTATAAAGAACGCCGTACCAGACCAGATCGAACCCCAGCGCGCCGACCAGGGGCACATAAAGCGGCGCGACGATGACCAGCATCGCGGTATCGTCGAGAAACATGCCCATGACGATGTAGGAAAGCTGCATCATAATCAGGATTTCCCACGGCGTCAGCCCCAGCCTGCCGACAAACAGCGACTCGATCGCCTTGACCGCGCCAAGGCCGTCAAAAACGGCGCCGAAAGCCAGCGCCGCCAGGATGATCCACATGAACATGCTGCTGATACTTAATGTCTTGCGGATGGTGTTTTCTATCACCTGCGCGTTCAGCCGGCCCTTGGCCAGGGCCGCCAGGGTCGCCGCCACGGCGCCGACGGCCGCACTTTCGGTCAGGCTGGTGTAGCCCATCAGGAACAGTCCGGTCATGGAGAAGAAAATCAAAAGCGGTATTATACCAGCACGGAGCAGCGCCAGCTTCTGGCCCCAGGGAATATCGCGTTCTTCCTTTGGCAGGGCCGGACCCAGGGCCGGATTTATCTTGCAGCGGATCAGGATATACACGATGAACAGGCCGGCCAGCATCAGGCCCGGAAAAACACCGGCCAGCCACAATTTTCCGACCGGTTGACGGGCAATCATGCCGTACAGCACAAGCACCACGCTGGGCGGCACCAGGATACCCAGGGAACTGCCGGCCTGGACCACGCCGGTCACCATAACCTTGTCGTAACCGCGCCGCAGCAGTTCCGGTAATGCTATGCTGGCGCCGATAGCCATGCCGGCGACGCTAAGGCCGTTCATCGCCGAGATCACCACCATCAGGCCGATCGTGCCGATGGCCAGACCGCCGGGGACCGGACCGGACCAGACATGGAACATTCGATAAAGGTCCTCGGCGATGCCCGATTCCGAAAGCATGTAGCCCATGTAGATAAACAGCGGCAGGGTCAGCAGCGGATACCACTTCATCAACTTCATGGCCGCGCTGAAGCCCATTTCGGAACCGCCGTCACCCCACAAGGCCAGGGCGGCGGCGACCGCAACGAAACCGATGGCGGCGAACACCCGCTGCCCGGTCAGCAGCAGCAACATCATCGATGAAAACATCAGCAGGGCGATGAGTTCATAACTCATGTGATAGATACGCCCCTGACCTTGGCTATATCCTTGAAGAATATGGAAATCGCCTGCAACAGCATCATGAAAATTCCGATCATCATGATGATCTTGATCGGCGCCATGTAAGGCGCCCACGAAGAATAGCTTTCCTCGCCATATTGCAGGGCGTATCGCGTACTCGAAAGACTGCCCCACAGCAGGAAGATCAGATAAAAGACCATGAAAAATGCGGTAATTGAATCGGCGAAGGCCTTTTTTCTGGTCGACCAGCGGCCATAGATCAGGTCCATCCGGACATGGCTGTTAAGCTGCATGGAATAACCGCCGCCCAGCATGTAATAGGCGGCCATCGAGAATTGCGCCATTTCCAGGGTCCACAGCGACGGCATGAAAAATGTCTTCGATATGGATGAATAGAAAAGCAGGCCGATCATCCCGAAGATCATGTACATGGCCATCCGGCCGATCACCAGATTCACTTTATCGACATAACGAACGTAGGCTTTTATTGCATCCGGCATTCTATTTCCCTTTTCGGCGGCTTTCCAAACCGCCGCCGATCCCTCGTCGGCCCGTACGTTAATGTCAATGTGTTCGACGGTCCAGCCACAAACAGGGTTTTTTCTCGAATACGGCGCGGCGCTGGATATAGTGGCCCCATGCCCACGCAGATTCTCAAAGACGTATTCGGATATGACCGCTTTCGCCCCGGCCAGGCCGAGGTCGTCGAAGCCTTGCTGGCCGGCGATCATACCCTGGCGGTTATGCCCACGGGGTCGGGCAAATCGCTGTGTTTCCAGATTCCGGCGTTGCTGAAGGGCGGCCTGACGATTGTCGTTTCGCCGTTGGTGGCGCTGATGGAAGATCAGGTCGCGGCCCTGAAACTGGCCGGCGTGGCCGCCGACACCATCAATTCCTCGCGCCACCGCCAAATTAATGTGGCGACCTGGAAACGCGCCGCGGCGGGTCACCTGCGGTTGCTGTATCTGGCCCCGGAACGGCTGATGACCGAGCCCATGCTGAATGCGCTGGGGCGCCTGCCGGTCGGCCTGATCGCCATCGACGAGGCCCACTGCCTGTCCCGCTGGGGGCCGTCATTCCGGCCCGATTACGAAGCCCTGGCGCGGCTTCGGACCGTATTCCCCGGCGTCCCCATCGCGGCACTGACCGCGACGGCGGACGAAACCACCCGGGATGATATCACCGCCAAGCTGTTCGGCGGCGGCGGGCGCTGTTTCGTGTCCGGTTTTGACCGCCCCAATATCCGCCTTGGCGTGGTTATGCGCGGCGACGCCAAGGCGCAGTTGCTGGATGTCGTCCGCGCCCATCGGGGCGACAGCGGCATCGTCTATTGCCTGTCCCGCGCCAAGACCGAAAAGGTGGCCAAATTCCTGAATGACAACGCCATCCACGCCCTGCCCTATCACGCCGGCATGAGCGCCGAGGACCGCAACCGCAACCAGCGCGCCTTCATGACCGAATCCGGTGGCGTCGTCATCGTCGCCACCATCGCCTTCGGCATGGGCATCGACAAGCCCGACGTGCGCTTCGTCTGCCACACCGACATGCCGGGCAGCGTCGAGGCCTATTATCAGGAGATCGGCCGCGCCGGACGCGACGGCAAACCGGCGCTGGCACAGATGATCTACGGCCTGGACGACCTGCGTATGCGCCGCCTGTTCATCGAACGGCAAGATGGCGACAGCGGCCACAAGCGGCGCGAACATAAACGCCTGGATGCGCTGATATCATATTGCGAATCCCCCGAATGCCGCAGGCACGCCCTGCTCGCCTATTTCGGACAAAGCCGACCGTCCGGCGAAGGCTGCGGCAATTGCGATGTTTGCCTGGACCCGCCGGAAATGACCGATGGTACGGAAGTAGCGAAAATCCTGCTGTCGACCGCCCTTCACACCGGCCAGGTATATGGCCAGGCCCATTTGACCGACATCGTACGCGGCGCCGATACCGAAAAAATACGGTCCGCGGGACACCATCGGCTGGCCGCCTACGGCGGCGGCGCGGAACTGGATAAAAACACCTGGCGGTCCATCGTCCGGCAACTGGTGGCGGCGGGTTTTTTGCGCATCGATGTCGCCGGGTACGGCGGCCTGAGCCTGACCGGTAAGGGCCAAAGCCTGCTTGAAGGCGGGACCGAATTCCACTACCGCAAGGACACAATCAAGCGCCCCGGCGGCAAAAAGCCGGCCCGCGCCGCCGCCGCCGCGTCGCCGGAACTAAGCCCGGACCAGGCGACCCTGCTGATCCGCCTGAAGGAAAAACGCACGGAACTGGCGAAAGTGCGCAATGTGCCGGCCTACATTATTTTTTCCGACCGCTCGCTGGAGGACATGGCCCGCCGGCAACCCCGCGACGAAGCCGCCTTCGCCGCCACCCATGGCGTCGGCGCGGCCAAGCTAAAGGACTTCGCCAATGCCTTCCTGGGGGTTATAAATTAGCGCCCATCGGGAATAACCGCGGTCGCTTCGATTTCAAGCTTGGCGCCGTCTTCTATAAAGCCGCGGACCTCGATTACCGCCATCGCCGGATAGTGGCGACCGATGATCTCGCGATAGGCCTGGCCCAGTTCTTTCAGGGACGACAGGTATTCCCGCTTGTCGCCGATGAACCAGGTCATGCGGACAATATGTTCGGGCCTGGCGTTGGCCTCGTTCAGGACGGCGACGATATTCTTCAGCACCTGGCGAAACTGGCCGGCGAAATCGTCGGTCTCGAACAGCTCTTTCTCGTTCCATCCGACCATGCCGCCGACATAGACGGTCCGGCCGCTGGCGACGACGCCGTTGCTGTAGCCCTTGGCGCGGGGCCAGCCGGGAGGTTGCAGGAATTGAAAATTATTTTCGCTCATTGGTTTTCCTTCAGTTTGAATCTCTGGATTTTACCGGTTTGTGTTTTCGGCAGTTGTTCGACAAATCTGACCAGGCGCGGATATTTGTAGGGCGCGATGGTCGCCTTTACGTGGTCCTGTAATTCCCCGGCCAGTTCTTCGCTGGCCGGCACGCCCTGACGCAGGACCGCATGGGCCGCGACGATCATTCCCCGTTGTTCGTCGGGAACGCCGACCACGGCGCATTCCAGCACGCTTTCATGCAGCAGCAACGCCTGTTCCACTTCCGGGCCGGCGATGTTGTAACCCGACGAGACGATCATGTCATCGGATCTGGCGACGAAATGGAAACAGTCGTCTTCATCCTGGGTGAAAATGTCGCCCGTCAGGTTCCAGCCGTCCCGGACATATCCGGCCTGGCGATCGTCGGCCAGATAGCGGCAGCCGGTCGGCCCACGCACCGCCAGCCGACCGATTTCGCCACGGGGAACCTCGTGCATATGGTCATCGACGATCTTCGCCTGATAGCCATCGACCACGCGGCCGGTGCTGCCCGCCCTGGCGTCGTCGAACCGGTTGGAAATAAAGATGTGCAGCATTTCGGTGGCGCCGATACCGTCGAGTATGGGTTTTCCCGTCTTGCCGATCCATTCATCGAAAATGGCGCCGGGCAGGGTTTCCCCGGCCGACACCGCGCAGCGCAGGGTCGACAGGTCGGCGCCTTCATCCATGGCCTGCAACATGACCCGATAGGCGGTCGGCGCGGTAAAGCAGATGGTCGCACCATAGGTCTCGATTATCTTGACCATTTCCGGCGGCGAGGCGTCTTCCAGCAAGGTCGCCGTCGCCCCGAACCGCAGCGGAAACACCGCCAGCCCGCCAAGGCCGAAGGTAAAGGCCAGCGGCGGCGAGCCGACAAATACGTCTTCGGGCGTCACCCGCAGGACCTCCCCGGCGTAGCCATCGGCGATAATCAGCAGATCACGATGAAAATGCATGGTCGCCTTGGGCTCGCCGGTGGTGCCCGAGGTAAAGCCAAGCAGCGCGACATCGTCGCGGCCGGTGCGGACGGCGTCGAACCTGACCGGTTTGCCAAGCGCCATGCGGTCCAGTTCGGCATCGTGATTGGCCGTGCCGTCGAAGCCGACCACCTTTTTCAGAAACCCGCTTCGCTTGGCGCAATTGACCAGTTCATCCATCAGCCGGGTATCGCACAGGGCCAGGGCGATTTCCGCCTTGTCGATAATCTTGCCCAGTTCGAAGGCGCGCAGCATGGGCATGGTGTTAACCACCACGGCCCCGGCCTTGGTCGCCGCCAGCCAGCACGCGACCATCGCCGGATTGTTGGCGGCGCGGATCAGCACCCGGTTACCCGGCACGATACCAAGGTCGTCGACCAGCACATGGGCCAGACGGTTGGTCCAGTCCGACAGTTCCTTATAGGTGCGCCGGCGACCGTTGCCGATCAGCGCGGTGTGATCGCCGAAACCCCGCTCGACCATGTCATCGGTCAGCGCCACGGCGGCGTTCAGATATTCCGGATAGGGATATTTTTCAAGCAGGAAGTCAGGCAACTGTCCGTGTGCGGGCAGGTTGTCCCGGCTGAATGTATCGTCGTGTGCGGAGGGTCCCAACATGGCTATGTGCTCCCGATTTGTGTGCGCGCGATAACAATTTTTTGGACATCGGACGCCCCTTCGTAAATGCGCAGGGCGCGAATTTCCCGGTACAGCCGTTCCACCACCGAGCCCTTGCGGACGCCGTCGCCGCCGTGTATCTGGACCGCCGCGTCGATCACCCGCTGGGCGCTTTCGGTGGCGTAAAGCTTGGCCATGGCGGCCTCGCGGGTAATCCGGCGGGCGCCCATGTCCTTGCTCCAGGCGGCGCGGTACACCAGCAGGGCGGCGGCATCCACCTGCAACGCCATATCGGCTATGTGCCCCTGAACCATTTGCAGGTCGTGCAGGGGCGCCCCGAACAGCCGCCGGCTGGCGCCGCGCTTCAGCGTTTCGTCCAGCGCCCGCCGGGCGAAACCCAGGGCCGCCGCGCCGACGGTCGAGCGGAACACGTCGAGCACCGCCATGGCGATCCTGAAGCCGTCGCCCGGATTGCCGATCCGCGCACTTTCGGGTATTCGAACATTGTTGAACGTCAAACGGGCCAGCGGATGCGGGGCGATCACGTGGAGCCGCTCGGCGATTTCCAGGCCGGGCGTCGCCGCCGGCACCAGATAGGCCGACAATCCCTTCGCCCCCGGCGCCTCGCCGCTTCTGGCGAACACCACATAAAGATCGGCGATGCCGCCGTTCGAAATCCATGTTTTTTCGCCGTTAAGGATATAATCGGAACCATCCCGAACCGCGCTCATGGCGATGTTGGCGACGTCCGAGCCGGATTCGGGTTCGGTCAGCGCAAAAGCCGGTATCGCCTGTCCGGTACGGGTTTTTTGCAGCCACCGGCGCTGCCCGCCCGACCCGAACAGGGATACCGCGCCCATGCCCAGGCCCTGCATGGCGAAGGCGAAATCGGCCAGCCCGTCATGCCGGGCCAGGGTTTCGCGAATCAGACACAACGAGCGGACATCCAGGGTTTCATCTTTATCGGCGGCGGTATATTCCAGGAAACCGCTCGCCCCCAGATCGGCCACCAAACCCCGGCAGGCGTTATCCACCTCGCCGTGATCGACCGGCAGATTGGCTTCGCACCAATTCTCCAGCCGGTCCGCCAATTGCCGGTGCCGGTCCTCGAAAAACGGCCAGTTCAGGAAGCTCCTGTCGCCCATCAGTCGCCCTCGAACAGCGGTTTTTCCCTGGCCACGAAGGCCCGGTAGGCCCGTTCGAAATCCTTCGTTTGCATACATATCGCCTGTGCCTGCGCCTCGGCCTCGATCGCCTGATCGGGCGACATGTTCCATTCGTGAACCAACTGCGTTTTGGTCATGCCATTGGCGAAGGTCGGCCCGGCGGCGATGCGGCCGGCCAGCTTCAGGGCCTCGGCATCGAGAATATCCGCCGCATGGATGGCGTTGAAGTAACCCCACTCCAGGCCTTCGGCGGCGCTCATGGTGCGCCCGGTATAGAGCAATTCGGCGGCCCGGCCCTGGCCGATGATGCGGGGCAGAATGGCGCACGCCCCCATGTCGCAGCCGGCCAGGCCGACTCGGGTGAACAGGAAGCCGGTTTTCGCCTGCGGGCTAGCCAGCCGCAGGTCCGAAGCCATGGCGATAATCGCCCCGGCCCCGACGCAGACGCCATCGACCGCCGAAATAACCGGCTTGCCGCAGCCCAGCATGGCCTTGACCAGATCGCCGGTCATCCGGGTAAAGGCCAGCAGTTGCTTCATGTCCATCCCGACCAGCGGCCCGATGATGTCGTGGACATCGCCGCCGGAGGAGAAATTCCCGCCATTGGAGGCGAACACCACCGCGTCCACATCTTCGGCGTAGGCCAGATCGCGAAAGGTGTCGCGCAGTTCGGCGTAACTGTCGAAGGTCAGCGGATTTTTGCGTTCCGGCCGGTCCAGCCGGATCACCGCGACGGTTCCCTGCATGGCCCATTTGAAGTGCTTCGGGTTCAGCTCAGTCATCTGGGTCATCGTCACCATCCATCCGTTTCAGGCGACCGAAAATATCGGCCAGCGCGTCGAGATCCTTGTCGTCCACATCGCCAAACAGGCTGTTTACCAGTCGCTCGTGGCCATCGGCCATGCGGGCGAACAGCCTGCGCCCCGATGGCGTCAGGCAGACCACCATGGCCCGCCGGTCATTTTCGACCGGCCTTCGCCGGACCAGTCCGTCGGCGGTCAGCCGGTCGATGATTCCGGTAACATTACCGTTCGACACCAGCAGCCGTTTCGAAAGGGCGCTCATTTTCAGGCCTTCTTCGGCCCGGTACAGGGCGGCCAGAACATCGAACCGGGGCAGGGTGGTATGATATTCTTCGCGCAGGTATTCCCGCAACCGGGATTCGACGGCGCGGGTGGTCCGCAGCATCCTGATCCACATCCGCAGGCGGCGCTTTTCGATGCCCGTATCGCGTCGTCCCGGCAACCGGTTCATACTTCGCCTCCGGACAGCGAAATCGCCTGGCCGTTGACGGAAGCCGCGCCGCCGCCACACAGCCAAAGGGCGGTGGCGGCGACTTCGCCGGGGTCGATCAGGCGGCCCTGCGGATTGTGACCGGTCAACCGGGCGCGGGCGGCAGCCTGATCCATGCCGGTGCTGGCCATGATATTGGCGATCGACCGGTCCGTCATGCCGGTGTCCAGAAAACCGGGGCAGATGGCGTTGACGGTGGTTCCGGTTTTGCCGATTTCCCGGGCCAGCGACCTGACCATGCCGACCACGCCATGCTTGGCCGCCGCATAGGGCGCGACGTAGGCATAACCCTTGAGGCCGGCCGTCGAGGCGATGGCGATCAACCGCCCGCCCCGGTCCGGCAGTTGCCGCAGTCCTTCGCGCAGGGTCAGGAAAACTCCGGTCAGGTTGACCGCGATCATGCGCTGCCAGGCGGTCAGATCGGTCTTCAGGAAAGGTGCGCTTTCCGCCGCCCCGGCATTGGCGACGACAATATCGACCGGCCCGCAGGCGGCGAACATGGTTTCCACGGACCGCTCGTCGGTGACGTCGGCGGCGACGCTGGAAATCCTGTCGTGCCGGGCGGCGACGCGGCACAGGCGGTCTTCGGAGCGTCCGGAAATCCAGACCCCGGCCCCGGCCTCGGCGAAGGCCAGCGCCATGGCCGCCCCGACTCCGCCGCCGCCGCCGGTTATCAGGGCCTTCCTGCCGGTCAGATCGGTCACGCCCGCACCACCATCGCCTCGGCCCGTTCGGCCAGGCGATACAACTGATCGCGGCCGGGCTGGTAAGGGTCGGGCCATTTCTGGCCTTGTTCGCCCAGGCTCGCCGCCGCGTGCAGGGTCCAGTAAGGATCGGCCAGATGCGGGCGGGCCAGACAGACCAGATCGGCGCGGCCGGCCATCAAAATGGAATTAACGTGATCGGGCTCGTAGATGTTGCCGACGGCCATCACCGCGACACCCAGTTCGTTGCGAATTTTGTCGGCGAACGGGGTCTGGTACATGCGGCCGTAAACCGGCTCGGCCCCGGTCGATGTCTGGCCCGTGGAAACATCGATAATATCCACCCCGGCCTCGCTGAACATGCGGGCCACGGCAACGGCGTCATCCGGCGCAAGGCCGCGCCGTTCGACCCAGTCATGGGCGGAAATACGCACCGACATGGGCTTGTGGTCGGGCCAGGCGGCGCGCATCGCCGTGAATATTTCCAGGGGATAACGCATACGGTTTTCAAGGGAGCCGCCATAATCATCGTCCCGAATATTGGACAGGGGCGAAATAAACGACGAGATCAGATAGCCGTGCGCCGCGTGCAATTCGATCATATCGAAACCGGCCCGGTCGGCCATCCCGGTGGCCCCGACGAATTGATCGCGGACCATGTCCATGTCGGCCCGGTCCATGGCCTTCGGTGTGGCGTTATCGGCCGACCAGGGAATCGCCGAAGCCGAAAGCAGCGGCCAGTTGCCGTCCGGCAACGGCGAATCCATTTCCATCCAGCCCAGCTGGGTCGAGCCCTTACGCCCGGAATGGCCGATCTGGCAGCAGATTTTGGCGTCGGTTTCGCGGTGTACGAAATTATTCAGGCGGCGCCATTCGGCCTCGTGTTCGGGCGCATACAGCCCCGGACAACCCGGCGTGATCCGGCCTTCCGGGCTGACACAGGTCATTTCCACACAGACCAGCCCGGCGCCGCCCTTGGCGCGTTCGCCGTAATGGATCAAATGCCAATCGCCGGGGCGGCCATCGACGGCCTTGTATTGCGCCATGGGCGACACCACGACACGATTCGCGACTTCCATGCCGCGCAGCCTGAACGGCGTGAACATGGGGGCCTTTCCCGAACCCGCCGGTTGCCCGGCCTGAACCTGAAACCAGTCTTCGGCGCTTTCCAGCCAGGCCTTGTCGCGCAGACGCAGGTTTTCGTGACTGATCCGCTGCGAGCGGGTCAACAGGGCATAAGTGAACTGAACAGGATCGTAATCGACATAGCGTTCGGCGTGTTCGAACCATTCCAGCGAATTGCGGGCGGCCGACTGCAACCGCAGTACTTCCAGCCGCCGCTCGTCCTGATAGCGCTCGAAGGCCCGTTCCATTGTCGCTTCGCCGTGCAGGTAACCGGCCAGCGAAATGGCGCTGTCGAAGGCCAGCCGGGACCCGGAACCTATGGAAAAATGCCCGGTCGCCGCCGCATCGCCCATCAGCACGACATTTTGATGATGCCAATTCTGGCAAATAACCCGCGGGAAGTTCATCCACACGGCGGACCCGCGCAAATGATCGGCGTTGGACATAAGCGCGTGGCCGTCAAGATAGGCGGCGAAGGTGTCTTCGCAGGCGGCGATAATCCGTTCCTTGGACATCTCGGCGAAACCGAACCGGCGCCAGGTTTCGCCGCTGCATTCGACAATCACCGTCGCGGTATCGTCGTCGAACTGATAGGCGTGAGCCCAGATCCAGCCGTGTTCGGTCTCGGTAAAAATAAAAGTGAAGGCGTCATCGAATTTCTGATGCGTCCCGAGCCAGATAAACTTGCAATCCCGGATATCGATATCGGGCCTGAAAAAATCCTGATACTGCGTCCGCACCGCCGAATTGATACCGTCGCAGGCGACCACCAGGTCGTAGTCACGTTGATAATCTTCGATGGCGCCGAATTCCGTTTCGAAGCGCAGATCGACGCCCAATTCCCTGGCCCGCGCGGTCAGGATCATCAACATCCTGCGGCGGCCTATTCCGGCGAAGCCATGGCCGCCCGAGACCGTTTTCCGGCCTTTGTGGTGAACCGCGATGTCATCCCAGTAGGCAAAGTTTTCACGGATCGACTCGGCGCTTGCCGGGTCGTTTCCGACCATCTTTTCAAGCGCCTCATCGGACAGCACGACGCCCCAGCCGAAGGTGTCGTCGGCCTTGTTTCTTTCGATTACCACGACCTGATGGGCGGCATCCCTGAGTTTCATGCTGATGGCGAAATACAGACCCGCCGGGCCGCCGCCCAGACACACGACTTTCATGGATCGCCCCTTAACCTGTGTTGTTTAGGCGGGAGCAATATTATTGGCGATTGAATTATATTTCAAGCATGAAATATATATATATAAAATATAACCGGCGGAAAACCTTACCGCAGCCCGTCGTTGCCTTCCACGTCTTCGGCTTCCAGACCACCCATGCGGCTGTGGATGCGCGGGCCTTTCGACATCGCC
>CAZZKE010000013.1:42940-55438 GCA_964655005.1 uncultured Thalassospiraceae bacterium
TCGCCGCCCTCGCCGCACAGCGCCGCCTTGCCGTAACCATCGATTCCGTCCCGCCCGCCCAGCGCTTCAATCAGCATTTTGGTCATGCTCAGGCACTGCCGCAGCCGCAAAATCGCCCGAATTATCGCCGATGCCGACCGCCACATCCTGGCCGCGGCGACCGGCGCGGGCACCGCTTCGGTAATTTAACCGTGCCTGATCGCCACCGTTTTGGTCGCCGAGAACCCGTATAGCGCCTCGAATCCTTTCTCGCGGCCGAAGCCGCTGCCCCGGACCCCGCCGAAGGGCAGTTCGACGCCGCCGCCGGCGCCGTAATTGTTGATGAACACCTGACCTGCATGAAGAGCGCGGGCCAGACGCATCTGGCGGGCCCCGTCGCGGGTCCACAGGCCGGCGACCAGGCCGTATTTGGTGCCGTTGGCGATGGCCAGCGCGTCGGCTTCATCGGTAAATGAAATAACGCTTAGCACCGGGCCGAAAATTTCTTCCTGGGCCAGCGGGTGATCGCGCGGGACATCGGCAATCAGGGTCGGGCGCACGTAATAGCCGCCTTCTGGCAGTCCATCCGCCAGGCCGGACCGGGCGACGATACGGGGGCCGTTGCCATCGGCCATGGCCAGATAGCAGTTTACTTTATCGAGCTGTTCCTTGTTAACCATGGGGCCACAGTCGAGGTCGCGTTCGGCCGGGCCGACGACCATTTCCCTGAACCCTTGGGCGACTTTTTCGAGCAGTTCGTCATGGATGGGTTCCTGCACCAGCAACCGGCTGCCGGCCGAACAGGTCTGGCCGCTGTTTTGCACGATGGCGTTAGTCAGGAACGGCACCGCCGCATCCAGGTCGGCATCGCCGAAAACGATCTGCGGCGACTTGCCGCCCAGTTCCAGCGTAACCGGAACGGTATTTTCCGCCGCCGCCTGCTGGATAAGGGTGCCGACCCCGGTCGACCCGGTAAAGGAAATATGGCGAATTCCCGGATGAGATGACAAGGCGGCGCCGGCTTCGCCGCCCAGCCCGGTAACGATATTCAGGGCCCCGGCGGGAAATCCCGCTTCACACGCCAACTCGCCAATTTTCAGCGAAGTCAGCGAGGCGTCTTCGCCTGGCTTCAGGACACACGCATTGCCCATGGTCAGCGCGGCGCCGACGCTGCGGCCGATTATCTGCATGGGGTAATTCCAGGGAATTATGTGGCCGGTCACCCCGTGCGCCTCGCGCAGGGTCATCACGGTATAGCCATCCAGATAGGGGATGGTTTCGCCGTGAATCTTGTCCGCCGCGCCGCCATAAAATTCGAAATAGCGGGCGCACGCCGTCACGTCGTTGCGCGATTGCCGCACCGGCTTGCCCACATCGGCGGTTTCCATATCCGTCAAAACGTCGATATTATCCAGAATGGCCTGGCCCAGGCGGGTCATCAGCCGCCCCCGTTCGAAGGCCGGCATGTGGCCCCAGCCGCCGTCGAGGGCCGATTGCGCGGCGGCGACGGCAAGATCGATATCGGCCCCCGCGCCGCGGCCGATCCGGCCGAAGACCTCTCCGGTACTGGGGTTGACGACCGGAATAGTCTGACCCGATGCAACTTCCCGCCACTTTCCACCGACCAATATTTTGCCGTCCGACATGGCTTTCATATCCCTTTGTTCAAACCAGATGACAGGCCACGGACGAGCCGTCTTCCAGGGGTCTTAATGCCGGTTCCGCATCCCGGCAGCCCTTTTCGGCCCTTGCGCAACGGGGCGCAAACGGGCATCCCACCTTCGGCATATCGCCCATATCCTCGATAATCGCGCGTTTCCTTTTAAACCCCGGATCGGGTCGCGGCACGGCCTCCAGCAGCATTTTCGTATAGGGATGCCGGGGCGCGGCAAAGACCTTCCCGGTCGCGCCGATCTCGACGATGCGGCCATTATACATGACCGCGACGCGATCCGTAACATGGCGAACGACGCTTAGATCGTGACTGATAAACAGGTATGCCAGGCCGTGTTCCCGGCGCAGCGTGGTCATCAGATTAAGCACCTGCGCCTGCACCGAAACATCCAGGGCGGAAACCGCCTCGTCGGCGACGATCAGGTCCGGTTTGGTTATCAACGCCCTGGCGATGGCGATACGCTGCCGTTGACCGCCGGAAAATTCATGTGGATATTTATCGGCGTCCTGGCGATTGAGGCCGACGTCGAGCAGCACCGAGGCGACGATTTCGGTTATTTCCCGGCGACCGGTTTTGGCGATCAGCGCGGCGTATGGTTCGGCGACGATGCGACCGACCTTATGCCTTGGATCAAGCGAACCATACGGGTCCTGAAAGACCATCTGGACATGCCGCCGCATATTTCGCAAGTCGGCGGGGGCCAGCGCGAACAGATTTTTGCCGCGCAAGGTAACGGTGCCGCGCGAGGGCGCTTCCAGGGCCACGACGGAACGCGCCAGGGTCGATTTTCCGCATCCGGACTCGCCGACGATAGCCAGGCTTTCGCCCCGGTTGATGGTGATCGAAACGCCGCGCACGGCCTGCAGGCGCGGCGCCGGTCGAAACAATTTTCGCCTCGGCAACAGGTATTCGCGGTGCAAATCGTGCAAAACCAGAAGCGGGTCGCTCATGCCGCCGTCCCCCATGGATTGAAGCAGGCGACAAGGTGATCGCCCCGGTCGCGCCGCAAGGCCGGGATGGATGCCGTGCATCGATCCTGAATACGCTCGCAGCGCCCGGCGAAAGCGCAGCCCGCAAGCCGTTCCGTAGGCGGCGGGACGGTGCCCGGAATGGTCGGCAGAAGCGCCCCGGGGGCAAGTCCCTGATCGTTTTCCAGGTGCGGCATGGCGGCGAACAGCCCCCGTGAGTATGGGTGCGCCAACGCCTCGAAAACCTTCGCCGTAGCGCCGCTTTCGACCATCGATCCGGCGTACATGACGGCCAGGTTCTCCGTGGTTTCGGCGACCACGCCCAGGTCATGGGTAATCATGATAAGCCCCATGCCCGCCTGTTCCACCAGTTCGGCGACAAGATCCAGAATGCGGGCCTGGATGGTCACATCCAGCGCCGTGGTCGGTTCATCGGCGATCAGGATATCGGGCTTGCAGGCCATGCTCATGGCGATCACCACCCGCTGCCGTTGACCGCCCGACAACTGGTGCGGATAAAGACCCGGTGAAAATCTCGGCCCCGGCAGGCCGACCCGGTCGAGCAGGGCGACGGCGCGGCTCTCCGCTTCCGCCCGGCCCAGCCCCAAATGCAGCCGCATCCCCTCGGCAATCTGGAAACCGATGGTCTTGACCGGGTTCAGCGCCGTCATCGGTTCCTGAAAAATCATCGCGATGCGCCGACCGCGAACCTTGCACATTGCCCGGTCATCAAGCGTAACCAGGTCCTGGCCGTCGAACAGAATGCGCCCGGAAACCCGCGCCTGTTCCGGAAGCAGGCCCATGACGGCCATCGCCGTGATAGATTTCCCGCATCCGGATTCACCCACAAAACCCAGCGTCTCGCCCCGTTCCATGGAAAAATTCACATCCCTGAGTATGTACGCCCGGCCTATATTAACCGACAGGTTTTCGACGGTAAGCAGGGCCATCAGCGTCGCCTGCGAAGGCGCGGGTCGAGCACGTCGCGCAGACCGTCGCCCAACAGGTTGAGACCAAGCACCATCAGGGCGATGGCCAGGCCCGGAAATATCGCCAGATGGGGGGCCAGAAACATGAAAGTCTGGGCCTCGCTCAGCATCTTTCCCCAACTGGGATTGGGCGGCTGGGTGCCTAGCCCCAGATAGCTCAGGCCGGCCTCGGCGATAATCGCCAGCGCGAACTGGATAGTCGCCTGAACTATCAGGATGCTGGCGATATTGGGAATCACATGTTCGAAGGTTATCTGCACCGCGCCCTTGCCGCTGACCCGCGCCGCCAGGATGTATTCCCGCCGCCATACCGGCAGCGCCGCGCCGCGCGTCAGCCGGGCGAATACCGGGACATTGAATATCCCGATGGCGACGATCGAATTGACCGCGCCGGGACCGGCCAGCGCGGTAATCATCACGGCGGACAGCAGGGCGGGAAAGGCGAAAGTAAAATCGTTGAAGCGCATCACCGCCTCGTCGACCCAGCCGCCCCGGGCCGCCGCCAGGGCGCCCAGGGGGATGCCGAAACCGGCGCCGATACCGACCGCGACCAAAGACACCACGATGGAATTGCGCGCCCCCACCATCATCATCGAAAAAACATCGCGACCGAAATGATCGGTGCCCAGCCAGTGTTCCGCCGACGGCGTTTGAAGCTTCGCCGCGATCACCACTTCATCGAAGGGAAACGGCGTCCACAGCAGTGAAACGGCGGCGATCAGAATAAACATCACGGTCACCACGGCGCCGATGACGAACGAGCGGTTGGTCAGGGCCTTTCGCAGTATTTCAGCCATGGCCGCCGCCTCGCAGGCGCGGATCAAGGATGGCGTAAAGCATATCGACAATAAAGTTGACCACCACCACCGTACCGGCCAGCAGCACGATCAGGTCCTTGACCACGATCAGGTCCCGCTGCGCGATAGCCTGAAAAATCAACCGGCCCAGACCCGGCAGATAGAAGACGTTTTCGATTATAATGGTGCCGGCCAGCAGGAAGGAAAACTGCAACCCCATGATGGTGACGACCGGAATCAGGGCGTTGCGCACGCCGTGCCGCCAAAGGGCCGAGGTCTTGCCGAGGCCCTTGGCCCGCGCCGTGCGGATAAAATCCTCGCCCAGAACCTCCAGCACCGAAGACCGGGTCACCCGCGCCAGAATCGCGGCCTGCGGCAGGGCCAGGGCCAGGGCCGGCAACAGCAGTGATTTCATGCCCCCCCAGAAACCGTTTTCCCAGCCGGCGAAACCGCCCGCCGAGAACCATTGCAGTTTCACCGCAAACAGCAGAATCAACAGGATTGCGAACCAGAAATTGGGAATGGCGACGGCGATCTGGCTGACCCCCATGACCCCGATATCGGTCGGCTTGTTGTGCCGCGAGGCGGCCCATACGCCGGTTGGAATAGCGATTGCCGTCGACAGCAAAATGGCCAGCAGGGCCAGCGGCAGACTGACCACGACCCGTTCGTTAACCAGTTCACTGACCGGAACGCCATAGGTGTAGCTGTTGCCCAGGTCGCCTTGCAACAAGCCCGTAATCCAGTTGAAATATCGCGTTGCCGCCGGCAGATCCAGGCCCATTTCGGCCCGCAACGCGGCCAGGGTATCGGCCTGGGCGTTGATTCCCAGCATTACCGCCGCCGGATCGCCGGGGATTATTTCCAGGACCACAAAAACCACGACGGAGGCGACGATCAGCGTGGCGAGCAGGGTCAGGACGCGCCGGAGGAGGAAAATCGTCATAAAGTACTATATGGGGGCGAGCCGCCGTCGGACGGCCCGCCCCTTCTTATTACAGGTAACGCTATTCCCAATAGACGCCGGTCAGGTCGTTGGCCTGAACCGGAGAATTATGCCACAGGCCCTTGATGCCTTTTCTCCAGACCCCGGTCTTGGCGAGCTGGAACAGGAATACATTGACCGCGTCTTCGGTGATGATTTTTTGCGCCTTGGCCATCAGCGCGTAACGTTTCTTTTCACCGGCCGTCGCATTCAGTTCGGCCATAACTTTCTTCATGGCGGCGCTATGATAATCGAAATAGTAGTCATCGCGAGCGTAAATGCCGATATCCATGGGTTCGGTATGGGAAACAATGGTCAGGTCGTAGTCGCGCCCCTTGAACACCTGCTTCAGCCATTGCGCCCATTCGACCGGGATGATTTCCACCTCGATGCCAATTTTTTTCAGTTGCGAGGCGATAATTTCACCGCCACGACGGGCATAAGACGGCGGCGGCAGTTTCATTTTCAACTTAAGCCCATTGGCGTAGCCGGCTTCCGCCAATAATTTTTTGGCCTTCGCCAAATCGTATGGATAACGCCCGGTTAAATCGACATAGGCCGGGTGGTGCGGCGCGAAGTGCGTCCCGATCGGAGTGCCATTGCCGAACATCGCGCCATCGATAATGGCCTTGCGGTCAATGGCGCTGGAAATGGCGCGGCGGACGCGGATATCCTTCAGCGCCCCCTTGCCGTTGTTCATGGCCAAGATGGTCTCGCCTTCGGTGGAACCGGCAACCACATCGAACCGTGGATCGGCCCGAAACTGGCCAATGCTTTCCGGCGCCGGGAAATTAGCGAAGGCATCGACATCGCCAGCCATCAACGCCGCCATCGCCGCCATCGGATCGGGGATGAATTTAAACGTCACCGACTTGAGCCTGGCCGCCTGGCCCCAGTAGCCATCGAAGCGCACCAGTTCGATCTTGTTGCCCTTGCTCCATTTCTTGAATTTAAACGGGCCGGTGCCGACCGGATTGGACTTGTTGTTATCGGCGCTTTCGGGCGCCACGATAACCGCGTCGCCCCAACCCATATTGAACAGGAAACTGCCGGTCGGCTGGCTTAGCGTAACGACCACCGTATCGGCCGACGGCGTGGCGACGTTGGTGATCGCCTTAAATAACGGCTTTTGCGCGTTGACCGATTTTTCACCCCTGGCGCGATCCAGCGAAAACTTGACGTCGGCTGAATCAAATGTCGTGCCATCGTGAAATTTAACACCCGTATGCAGCTTGAAAGTATAGGTCAGGCCATCGTCTGAAATGCTCCAGCTTTCGGCCAGGGCCGGTTTGACGGCGCCGTTGCGGTCGATTCGGGTCAGGCCTTCCATGACATTGGCGTAGACGATTTCATCTATGGCCGCCGCCGCGCCGGCGGTAGGATCAAGGTGCGGCGGTTCCAGCACCATGCCCATGTTCAATGAATCTTTGGCCGCCATAGCGCCGGAAATCACAAATGTGCCGGCCAAGACGATGCCAAAAACCACCGCCGTCAAAAGCTTTCTCATTTTACGCGTCCCCTAATATTGTATGTTGGATCTTCAATATAGACTACGATAACCGCCTATGTCGCCTGTTGAATCCGCCTCGAAAACGCCGCGGGCGATGGCCCGGGCGACCACATCGGCGGCCATCATCCCCACCATTGCTACATCCGCAACCGGGTTTTGCAGGGGTCTCGCACCGGTCGAAACAACGAATACGGTGTCTCCGTCAAGCGGTGTATGAACCGGCCTTATGGCGCGCGCCAAACCGTCGTGGGCCATTATCGCCACCCGCCCGGCCTGGGCCTTGTCGAGCGCCAGATCGGTGGCGACGACGGCCAGGGTAGTGTTGGTTCCCGGCGGAATGCCAAAGGAATAGTCGAAATCGATTCGTGCCGGCGCCCCCTTGCAACCGCGCCCGCCGAATTCGCCGTCCTGTTCCAGTGGCCAGGCCCAGAACACCGGACTGCCGGGCATGGTGACCGATCCAAACGAATTTACCGCGACCACCGCGCCGACCGTCACACCGCCCCCATCGACCACCGATGCGCTGCCCAGGCCGCCCTTCAGCGGGCCGGCCGCGGCACCCAGTCCGGCCCCCGAATTGCCCAGGTGAAAATCTTCCCCGACCGTATCCATGGCCTGTCCGGCGAGGCGGCGATAGGGCTGGCTGTCGCCCCAGTCCTTGTCGCCGCCGTTCAGCATATCGAACAAAATCGCCGACGGGACTATGGGGATGACCGCCTCGCCGACCCTGAAGCCCCGACCGCGTTTGCCCAGCCAATCGACGGCGGCGGACGCCGCCTCCAGGCCGAAGGCCGAACCGCCGCTCAGGACAATAGCGTGGATGGCATCGACCAGGCAGTTCGGATCAAGGGCATCGGTTTCCCGCGTCCCCGGTCCGCCGCCCCTGACGTCTACCGCCGCCGTGACCGGCCGGTCCGGCAAGATGACGGTAACTCCGGTTCGAATATGGTGATCTTCGGCATTGCCGATGCGAATACCGGCAACGTCGGTTATCAGGTTGCGCGGTCCGGGTTTCATAATGCCTCTCCGCCATTAAGCAGCGCCATGGTCGCGCCGGCCATGACGTGCATGGAATTGACCATGTCCGCGATGCCGATATATTCATCGGGCTGATGGGCCAGGTCCAGAATACCGGGGCCATAGGCGATGCAATCGTGCAGGTGGCCGATCCGGGAAATATGCTTTTGATCGTAGGTTCCGGGCGATACCACGGTCTCGGCTTTTTTGCCAAGGACCCGTTCGATTTCAGCGGCGATGGCCATGACCACCGGCGCGTTTTCATCGGTCATGGTCGGCGGCACCGTCATTATATCGCGAATGGAATAGCAAAAATTATCCCTGCCGGCTTTCAGTCGCTCCAGAATATCCGTCACTTCCGCCTTGACCTGATCCAGGTCTTCTTCGATCAAAAAACGGCGATCCAGGACCATCCGGCAACTGTCGGCGACCAGGGAGGCGGGCAACCCTGAAAAGCCCTCGTTCAATCCGCCATGAAAGGAATTAATGTTCAGGGTCGATTGTTTAGCCCCTTCCGGAACCACCGGCATCGTCGTTTTTTTTCGGGCCAGGGCCGGATAGAGTTCCTGTTCGATCCTGTTCAGAAAAGCCCCCATATGGCGGATCGCGCTATCCCCCAGGAACGGCATCGACCCGTGCGCAATCTTCCCCCTGGTTTCGACTTCCGCCCACCACACGCCGCGATGGCCGATGCACACCCGGTCCACATTCAAGGGTTCGGGGATAATCACATGATCGACACGGGGCTTCGAAAAATAACCTTTTTCGGCCATGTAGGCGACGCCGCCGAAACCGCCGCTTTCTTCATCGACGGTACCGGAAATTTCTATCGCGCCGGGAAAATTGCGGCCATGTTCCTCCAGCAACGCCTCGACGGCGACGACGGCGGCGGCCAGGCCGCCCTTCATATCGCAACTGCCGCGCCCGTAGACCTTGCCATCCCTGACGACGCCCTGGTAGGGATCGACGGTCCAGCCGCGACCGGGTTCGACGACGTCGATATGACCGTTGAAATGGACGCACGGGCCGGGGCGATTGCCTTCGATGCGGGCGATTACATTGGTGCGGGGGTATGTGTCGGAATCGCCCGCCGTCCCCTCACCCCGGATATATTCCACATCGAACCCCCGCCTGCCCAGGCGTTCGCCCAGCAGCCTGGCGCACGGGGTATAGGCGTCGCCGGGCGGGTTCACCGTCGGGATGCGGATCAGATCACGGGTCAGGGCGACGACATCGTCTTCCTTGTCCTGAATTCGCCTGAATATAGATTCCATCCCAAACCCCGAGAATCGTTTTAGCAGCAATAATACCAAGGATCACTGAATTCCCCGCACCGGTATTACATCCAGCCGCGTTCCCTGTAGTACCTGACGGCGCCCGGGTGCAGCGGCGCGGACAGGTAATCGGTAATCATTTCCTTTTCGGAAAGATTGGCAAGCGCCGGATGCAGCTTCCTGAAGCTGTCGAAATTATCAAACACGGCCTTGACGACGGCATAGACAACATCGTCGGGAACCCTGGCGCTGGTCACCAGCGTCGCGCCGACGCCGAAGGTCATGATGTCCTTTTTGTTGTTGTACATACCGGCCGGAATAACCGCCTTGCGATAGTACGGATTGTCCGCGACAAGCTTGTCGATGGCGGGGCCGGTCACATTGACCAAATGGGCGTCGCAGGAAGAGAGTGTTTCCCGGGTCAGTGCCGAAGGATGGCCGACCAGCCAGAAATAGGCGTCGATCCTGCCGTCACAAACGGCGGCGCCGGTTTCCGCCGACTTCATTTCGGCGGCGTATTTCAAATCGCTGCGCTTCCAGCCCATGGCCTGTTCCAGGATTTCCCAGGTGCCGCGCGTGCCCGAACCGATGTTGCCTATATTCAGGCGCTTGCCTTTGACATCGGCCAAATTCACGATCCCGGAGGCATCGCTGGCGATGATGGTTACCGGTTCCGGATAAACCGAAAACACGGCCCGCAAGTCGGAAAACCCACCCTGAACCTTGAACTTCGAGGTGCCGTTGTAGGCATGGTACTGCCAGTCGGACTGGACGACGCCGAAATCCATCTCGCCGGCGCGAATGGCGTTAATATTGTAAATCGACCCGCCGGTGGATTCGGCGGAACAACGGATGCCGGTTTCTTTCCGTATTTTGTTGACCAGACGGCAAATGGCGTTGCCGGTCGGATAATAAACGCCGCTTACACCGCCGGTGCCGATCGAGACGAACCGCTGCTTCGCGGCGGGCGTTTCGGCGGCGGCGAACGATGCCGCCATAACGATGGCCACCGATAGCCAGGTCAGTTTTTTAAGTATTGTGATGGGAATTTTATATCGCCCTGAAATTTCAAGCCTGTCGTTCGGATATTCCTGTTTCGCTTCCACATCGGCCCACGCCGCCGCACTGTAGCCGATTTTTTCCACAGGTTACACAGGCTTACAGTCGTTGTATTTAAACTTTTTCGATTGCCGCCTCGATGGCGTCACCGACCCGGCTGGCGATTTCCACAACCTGATCGCCGGTAACGATAAATGGCGGGGCCAGCATAACGTGATTACCGCCGACGCCGTCCGCCGTGCCCTGCCCGGGGTAACATATCAGGCCGCGCGCCATGGCTTCCGCCATTATCGCCTTGTCCAGCCTGAGCGCCGCATCGAAGGGCTCCCGGCTTACCCGGTCGGCGACCAGTTCGATCCCCCAGAACAGCCCCCTGCCCCTGATATCACCAAGGTAAGGCTGGTTGCCGAGCCGTTCGGTCAAGGCCCGAAACAAGGCTTCGCCCTGGACCCTGACGTTATCAAGCAGGTTACGATCCCGGATCGCCCGCTGCACCGCCAGCGCCGCGGCGCAGGCCGTCGGATGGCCCATATAGGTATGGCTGTGGTGAAACGCGCCGGAGCCGTCGCGGATGGCCGTGAAGATTTTATCCGAAACCAGGGCCGCCCCGATCGGCTGATAGCCGCCGCCCAGACCTTTGGCGACGGTCACCATATCGGGTGCGATGCCTTCCTGTTCGAAGGCGAAGGTGGTGCCGGTGCGGCCCATGCCGCACATTACTTCGTCGAGAATCAGCAACACGTCGTATTTGTCGCAGATTTCACGGATGCGGACGAAATAGCCCGGCGTCGGGACCAGTACGCCCGAGGTAGCGCCGCCGACGGTTTCGGCGACGAAGGCGCAGACCCTTTCCGGACCGACCCTGAGAATTTCCGCTTCCAGTTCGTCGGCCACTCTCAGGCCGTATTCCCGGTCGCTTTCGCCGGTTTGCCTGTCGCGGTAGGGGTAACATGGCGCGATGTGGGAAGCCGGCATAAGCAACGGTTCGACGGCGGCGCGGCGATTGCGGCTGGCGCCAATTGAAAGCGCCGCCAGGGTATTGCCGTGGTAGCTCAGGTTTCGTGCGATATAGTGGCTTCTTTCGGTTTCACCGCGTTCGACATAGTACTGCCGGGCCATCAAAACCGCCGCTTCGACCGCTTCCGACCCGCCGGAAACGAAATAAACCATTTCCAGGCCCGGCGGCGCGGCATCGATCAGCAAATCGGCCAGTTGTTCGGCCGGCGGCGATGAAAAAAAGCTGGTATGGGCGAAGGCGATCCGGTCCACCTGATCCTTGATGGCGGCGATGACATCCGGATCCGAATGGCCCAGACACGACACCGCCGCACCGCCGGAAGCATCCATATAGCGCTTGCCCGAAGCATCTTCGATGAAGATGCCATCGCCATTGACCGCGATGGGCAGGGCTGAACCGGGACTACGGGAAAAAATCTGGCTCATTTAGCAATCAAGCGTGTGTTCGCGTTCCCACTGCGACAGATGATGGCAGTAGGATTGCCATTCCTTCATCTTGAGCTTGACGTAGCTGTCGATCGCCTCGGCCCCGAAGGCGTCCTTCAGGACCTTGCTTTTTTCCGTCAGGCGCAGCGCGTCGAGCAGGTTCAGGGGCAGTTTCGGAGCGCCCTTCACCTTGTCGCCATCGGCGTACATGTCCAGATCCATGCGCTTGCCCGGATCGCGCTTGTTGGCGACGCCATCCATGCCGGCGGCCAGAATCGCCGCCTGGCTAAGATAGGGGTTGGTGGCGCCGTCGAGCAGGCGCAGTTCGAAGCGACCGGCTTCCGGCACCCGGATCATGTGGGTGCGGTTATTGCCGGTCCAGGTTACCGTATTCGGCGCCCAGGTCGCCCCCGAAGTGGTGCGCGGCGCGTTGATGCGCTTGAAGCTGTTGACCGTCGGGTTGAAGATCGAACACAGTTCGGCGGCGCTGTGGATGATGCCGCCCAGAAAATTGTACGACAGCTTCGACAGGCCGTTTTCATCGCCGGTGTCCAGGAACAGGTTTTTCTTGCCCGACCGGTCCCACACCGAAACATGGCTGTGGCAGCCGTTGCCGGTCAGGTTGGCGAAGGGCTTGGGCATGAAAGTAGCGCGCAGGCCGTGATTTTCGGCGATTGTCCGGGTCATGAACTTAAAGAAGGTATGCTTGTCGGCGGTCTTCAGCGCGTCGTCATAATCCCAGTTCATTTCAAACTGGCCGTTGCCGTCTTCGTGGTCGTTCTGGTAGGGGTTCCAGCCAAGC
>CAZZKE010000014.1:0-55318 GCA_964655005.1 uncultured Thalassospiraceae bacterium
ACGGAAGACCGGACACTACCGGACGGCAGAGTAAAGTAAGCTGTCACCGTAACCCACCGTAACCCCACCGTAACCCCGAGGCTGGCGCGTTAGATGGGCTTGATTACGCCACTGTCAATGCTTGGATCATTTTTTATTGTTTCAACAAGATCATCAGCAAGATCATCCAAGGCGCTACTATCAAAACTCCTATTATGCACGTCTAACTCGAGGTCCGTAGTCACTTCGATTATTATTTTGGTATTGTTGTCCTTTGAAACATTAATTGTCTTTTTGACCGTAAGGGCATGTTTGTTCGTAGAGAGAGCCATTCTGATTATCCTTAAAATTATTAGAGCCTGTTTGGAAAAGAGTTGAGTAATATCAGTCGCTTATGATTCCTTTGTTTGTACGACCAACCAGAGGAGAGACAACAATTACGGCGAATTACGGCGACAGTATACTAAACTCCTCATGACCGACCACCTTGAATAGGGGCACAGCAACTGAAAATTATCAATTGGTTTCCAGCAGACAGGACCGGTGATCAAGGCGGCTATTCTTCAAGGGGCCTGTTGACCGTTTCCACGGCCCGGGTCGGGGCCTCGTTGACCAATAGTTTGAAAATATCCGGACGGGCGTAGTGGCCGGTTACGTCAAAATCGTACTTGCCGCGGGTGATGTCGTCCATGTCCAGTTCGGCGGTCAGGATGGCCTCTCCGTCGAAATTGGGATCGGCCAGGAATTGCCCCAGGGGGCTGACAATGCAACTGCCGCCACGGGAAATAACGGTCGCCGGGTCGTCGCCCTGGATGGCGTCGTAGTCTTCGGGGAAGTCGCCGCGCGTGGTATACTGGTTGCACGACAAAACGAAGCAGCGCCCTTCCATGGCGACATGCTGCATGGTCGCCGGCCAGGTGGGGCGGTCGTCCGCCGTTGGCGCGCAGTAGAGCTGGATGCCCTTGTTGTACATGGCCAGGCGAAGGGCCGGCATGTAGTTTTCCCAGCATATAACCGAACCGATGATGCCGATTTCGGTATGGAAAACGGGCAGGGTGGAGCCATCGCCGAAGCCCCAGACCAGGCGTTCGAGCGCCGTCGGCATAAGTTTGCGGTGCTTGCCCAGGAAGGCGCCGTCGGGGCCGAAAGTCAGAGTGGTGCAATAAAGCGTTCCGCCATCCCGTTCGATCACCCCGATGACCAGATGAAAAGCGTTTTCCTTCGCCACGCCAGCGAGGAAATCCACGGCGGGGCCGGGGATGTCCACGGCGCTGTCGAAATAGCGCCGGAAGTCTTCCCGCCCTTCGGGCTTGCGCATGCCGATCCGGGCGCCGAAATCCAGGCCCTTGGGGTATGCGGAGACGAAGGCTTCCGGAAAAACGACCAATTGGCTTCCCTGTCTGGCGGCGTCGGCGCCCAGGGCCCTGACCTTTTCGAGTGTTTTTTCCCGATCGAATGGAACCGGTGCGGCTTGCACCACCGACGCTTTAACGACAGCCATTGTATCCTCCCTGACGATTGAATCCCGGTCCCCCGAGGCTATGGGTGAATATACTCTACAAATTATGAAATTACGGGCGAATTACGTCGACGATTTACTGTAATAGTCGTTTAGCGGCAGATTCAAGCCGCAATTATCCTCCCGTCGCGACCCATTTCTGGATACGGTTATTGGCGAAGTCGGCGGCGAAAACCGTGCCGTCCGCGGCCACGGCGACCGCCGTCACGTAGGAAAATTGTCCCGGCCCGCCGCCTTTTTCTCCGAAGGAAGACAGAAATGTTCCGTCCGGGGTGAATTTCTGGATTCGATTGTTGTAGAAATCGGCGACAAAAACATTCCCCCCGGCGTCGATGTCGATGCTGGTCACGGTGGCGAACCAGCCCCGGAACGGGCCGAAAATATTGATCGCGAAGGGGCCGCCCCATTTGGTCCAGTATGTACCGTCCGCCCGGAACGCCTGGACCCTGTCGTTATATCCGTCGCCAAAATAAAGCACCCCGTCCTTGCCGATCGCCACGTCGGTTGGATAGTTGAATTCTCCGGCGGCCAGGCCGACCTTGCCGGTCGTTCCCCACTGCCGGACAAAGGTTCCATCGGCCTTAAGCCGCTGAATTCGCTGGTTGTAGAAATCGGCGACGTAAATATCGCCATTGGCGGCGATGGCGATGCCGCCGGGCGCCTTGAACCGGCCCGGCCCCGAGCCGCTGCCGCCGATGATCCGGTGCGGGGTTCCATCCAGGCCGAAAACCTGGATACGGTCGTTCCAGTATTCGGCGACGTAAATTTCGTCGCCGGCGATCCGCAGATTCATCGGCCGCTTCAGATCGCCGGGTTTTATTCCGGGCTGTCCGAACTGGCGCTTGAAAACGCCGTTGAAATCAAAGACCTGAATGCGGCCATTGCGGGAATCGGCGACAAATACCTCTTGCCCGGCGACGGCCAGGCCGGTCGGATCCCGAAACCGGCCCGGCTCGCTTCCCTTGCCGCCCCAGGCCATAACGAACTCGTAGCCCGGCCCCTGCGGTGACGGCACGAAGGCCAGCCAGCCGGCGACAATGACGAAGACGGCGAAAATCAGAAATCCGGCGATTACTCTCAGGAAAAGGCGTTTCATCTTATATTCCCAAACGGTTCTAGAATTCGTATTTGGTTGTCAATCTGAACCGGTAATCGGATGTCGGCTGCGATCCCAAAAGGTTTTCGGCGAGCGGAATCTGGATTCCCGCCGTTACGGCGTAAACGCCGTATGTCCAGAATATTCCCGGTGACGCGAACAGTTCCCAGCCGCCGGTATCGGCGACGTCGCCGCCGCGCAGGGTATCGCGTTCGGAATTTTCAAAATTCAGTTCCAGGAACAACACCGTGTCGGGCTCCTTGTATCCGCTGAGGACCGGACGGATGCCGCCGACCAGGTCCAGAAGAAACCTGTCGCCCTTCTCCAGCCCGCCGCCGCCTTCGGTGTTCAACCGGTACCTGATCGCCGTATTGTAATACCAGCGCCGCGATTCCAGGCCATGCAGCAGGCCGCCGACAAAATCCGTCGAACCGCTGCCCAGCCGGGGGGTCCGGCCATCGCTGCCGGTCGGCAGCTTGATTTGAAACAGGGCCGTCGTCGAATATTGCCGACCGGGTTTGTCGATCCGGAGAAACCGGTACTTCGTGCCCAGAACCGCATCGCCAATGCCGGATGATCTTTTGCCGTTGCCGACCTTGTCGACCAGGGGGATTTCCGCCTTGACGGTCCAGCTGGCGGTGACCCCGTATTCGTATTCCAGCGCCAGTTCCTGTTCGCGTTCCCTGTCTCCGCCGCCGCTTTTGCGGTCGCGATTGTATGCCAGGGTCAGTTCCTGGCCATCCTTGGAATGAACATGGGCGCCGGGGGTGAAAATCGGTTCATGGGCGCCGGCCGTTTTAACCATGGCAAGGGCGATGGCTATGGCCAGCACCGGCGGACGCGCCCTGTTGCGGCGGTCAGCGGGTGTCATGGTTTTTTCAGCCCCTTGAATTTGCGCAACGTGAAGCCGGCGTCGCTGACCGCCTGCCTGGCCCTGGCTTCGTCGAGCGTCGTGCCCGGGGCCATGGTTACGGCGACGATTCCCTGGTCGATCTGAATGTCTACGGATTTGACGTTTTCCAGTCCACTGAGCTGTTTTTCAACCCCGTAGGCGCAAAACGGGCAGGCCAGCCCATCGACATAAAGATCGTAGGAATGGGAATCGGCGAGGCCCGGCGCCGCCAGCACGACCGTTAGCGCAAGGGTCAGGAAAAACCGTTTCAGTGCTCCTTGGTATGACATATGGGATGCTCCGTTTATCGAATTCCGATCTTACGGACTTAGCATCCGTACCACGGTCCGGAGTCAAGCTGAAATTGCAAGTGCGATCATTGAGTCGGCGCCGGGTTCTCCAGCGCCCCGATGATCGAACAGCCATCCAGTCCGCCGCGGGACGGGCAGGAGGCGATGACGGCCCGCAGGGCGGAACCTATTTTTTCCAGTTCGCCGATCTTGTTTTTGACCTCTTCCAGTTTCGCTTTCGCCTGTTTCTGGATATCGGCGCAATCGGCGCCGGGGGCCGCCCGCAGCGTCAAAAGTTCTTCGATCTCGCGCAGGGAAAAGCCCAGTCGCTGAGCCTGGCGAATGAAACGAATTCGTCGCACGGTTTCGTCGGGGTAGGTCCGGTATCCGCCATTACGGGGTTTGAGCGGTTGACGTATCAGCCCCTTGCGTTCGTAGAAGCGTATTGTTTCCACTCCTACTCCGGCCTGCCGGGCGGTCTTGCTGATAGTCAATGTTTCCATGGATTGCCGATAATTCCAGCCCATTCCTGTATTCTTCAATCGAAATACTTGTCCAGTTCCAGCGAGAAGACGATGAAGACCATCAGGAACATGACGAATTCGGCGAGCGCAATCAGCATGATAAAATTGGAAATTCGCCGTGCCGACGGTTTCATGCCATGCCAGACCCGCCGCATATACCATTTCCAGCCCGGCAGCCACGACCACTTTTGCCAAAGATGCAGATAGCGATGGATATCGCGCCCCCACTGCACCAGGCTTTTGTCTACCTCGTCCATGCGGGCCTGGCGTTGGTCGCGCGTGGTTCCGGAATAATCGTCGATGATAACCAGGTCCGCCTTGCCATCGGGCCGGTTTTCGATGCGGAACGTGGTCGATGTCTTGAGCCCCTGGCCATAGTGAATGACCAGACCATCGGCGGTCTGCTCGCTTCTTAGCGTCGTTTCAAGCGGCTTGTCGATGCTCAGGTTGGTGCCCTTGAATTCATATTCGTGCTCGCCGGTTTGCCGCCAATGCGCAAATTCCATCAGCGCGTTGATCCGCAGCAAACGACCGGCATCGTTTAGAAACGGCCGCAGGGCTTCGGCGGAAAACGGCGTTTGCACCGTTACCTGGGCAAAATCCTGATCCTGTTCCGGGGCGTCGGATGCGGGGGTTTCCGTCATCGTTCTGGATAGGGAATAATCATCAGGCGGGTAGTCAGGGACCGGGCCAGGGCATCGAGAACCATGCGGGAACGATACCCGACCGCTCCCTTGGGCCGGGGCGAGCCGATAATGGCCAGGTCGAACCGTCCGGCCGCGCAGCAGTCAATCAGGCAATCGGCGGGCTTGCCGAGCACTATATCGTATGAAAACGCGGTGCCGTTGCTTTCGGCGGCCTCGGTCATGCGGTCAATTTCCTGGGCCGTTTCCCGGGCCAGCTGGTTTTCTACATAACTGCCGAAGCGAATTTGGGTAACCGCGTTGTTGAGCCAGTCGTCGCCCATCATGCCTTTCCAGAAGTCCGGCACCACCAGTAATTGATGTAACGAGGCGGTGTTTTCACGGGCCAGATCCAGCGCCGCGGTTTCCGCGGCGATAGCGCCAGGGGTGGCGTGGCTGGCGACAATAATATTTTCTATCTTCATGGTTTTATTTTATATCAAAAATCAGGCAAGGAAAACCCGGCGTCCATGGGAACGCCGGGTTTTCCCTTAGGCTTGGGCCATCACGTTACTGGGTCAGGTACACACCCAGCGCAATCGCCAACGAACACAGCAGGGCGATAAAGTCCTCGCGGCGGTCACTGGCGAAGATCGACAGCGCCGAACCACGGTGGAATTTGGCGCCCGCTTCTTCCTGCAAGTCGATATCCTGAGAGTTATGATCACTCATTTTTCCGTACTCCCCTATATGGTTTCGCTGACGAACAGCAGGATGACGATCAGCGACAGCACCGCTTTCGCCGTGCCGACGATGCCGCCGATAATTAGCGGTTGCCCGCCCGCCTGCTTGATCGATGCGAAGGTGATCTGCATCCCCAGACCGGTCAGGCCGAAGGCGAACAGTAGTGTGATCCATTGCCTAAACTTTTTGATTTTCTTCGCCGTATGACGGACCGCCTTGGTTGCTTTCTTAAGCACCTTGTTGGCCCCCTTCGAGAAAATCTTGGCGTTGTGCAGGCCCCGGATGACTTCCCATTCCTCGACCGTGGGAATCTTGCGGTTCTTGATCAGGCTGGCCAGGGCCGCCTTGCGGTCGGCCTTGACCACCTTGTTGGCTTCGGCCGACAGTTCGGCGATCTGCTCCGGTTTCAACAGCTTCGATTCCTTGATGTCACTATTGAAATATTTACCCTTGTAATGCTGCGCCGGCGCGAACACACCGGTCGAAGACAGGGCGAACATCAAGATAAAGCCAAGCACGAACACCGGGAATTTCTCGAAGATCACGGCGCCGACCTTGACTTTGCCACCTTCGCCTTCACCTTCATGCTTGACGTACCATATGGCCAGCCACAACACGATGATCGGCAGGAACAGGACCCGGGTGATGTTGAAAATTTCACCGACCTTCAGGGTCTCGATGCCGTCCGGCTGATAGGCCAGGGCGGCGCCCGCGACCTGGGCCGAATTCAGGATGCCGGTGCCGGCCCAGGCGCCGAACTGGACATGTCCGAGATCGAGCAGATTGCCAACGACCGGGAAGATGAACATGCTGCCGACGCCCCACAACAGGATGGTGCCGATAGTGTAGGCGATTTCGACCGATTTGGCCTGTACCACCGGCGCCGCAGCGACCGTCGCCGAGACGCCGCAAACCCCCATGCCGGCGGATAACACGCCGCCCATAGAGTTTGGTATCTTGCGCATACGGCCCATCATCAGGGTCATGCCGACCGAGCCCAGGACGAAGAATCCGACCATTACCACCGACAGCTTGCCGAGCGATTGCAGTTCGGCCAGGCTGTATAGCGTGCCGAGCAGGATAACGCCGGTTTTCAGGCCAAGACGGGATAGCCGGACGCCGTTTTCGGCCCATGCCGGGATGCCGAACACGTTGACGATGACGATACCGGCGATGATGCCGATCACCACGTAGTTAAGCCCCAGCACCTGATGCAGATACTTGGCGCCCATTACCGGGCCCATGGATTTGCTCATCACCGCGACCCAGGGCGCGCCGTACCAGCGCACCAACATCGCCACCAGCAGAATAAAAACGGCCCCGGCTACCGACGACAGGTAATAGTCGGCGCTGCCTTCCTCGTGCGAGCCAAACAGGTGCCAGGCGCCGATGACGATGCCGATGATACCGGCGGCATACCCGATGCCGACCATTTCGCCGACATATTTCTTGTTGCTCAACATGTCGATCAAACCGTTCATCATGCCGGAATCGGCCAAGTAGGCGATGGCGATGAAAACTACGCCCATAATCAGCAGGGCCGGATGCTTCTTGGTATAAACCATATTATTGTTCCCCTATTGGTTTCGGATTTTATCCTTTTACCGGTGACCGCCGAAATACGGCTGACTGTACGCCCTTAACGCGCAATCCCAGCCCGCCTAAGCCATATCCCCGTCGGGACCGGACTTAACCGGACAGGCCACCATCGAAATACCGTGCGTGATTTTCCTCCCGTCTGTTGCAAACCCCAAGCCACAGCACTCCCGTGCAGAGAAAACTGCGGCATCCGATGATTAAACGCACGATACGCCCGATTTATTCCCCGTATTGTGAAATATTTTAATCCCGGGTGGTTTTGCGGGAAACTTTATGCCTGGCAGGGGGCGCTGCGCCGACGGCTTTCGCCAAGGGCGATCTGGGCTTCGGAACCAATCGGCTGGTAGCGCCTGATGGCGCCATACATGGTCTCGACTATCAACCGGTAACGGGAAACATCCATGCCTTCGGCGATAACGCCATAGCCGTATTTGCCATTACGCCAGGCATAGGCCCGCCGCCGGCCTTGCTTGAAAAGCTTTTTTTCCAACGGGAAGGCCAGGGCCTCCGCCGAAATAAACAGGGTGATGCGGCACCCCCGTGTGCCCCGGTACCTGACGGTGATTTGTTCGGCCCCGGTCGGACCGGCGGATTCGTCGATACTGCTTATGGTAAGCTTGGCGGCGTCCAGCCGGGGTATGAATGCGCCCCGAAAAACTCCCGAGCCGGAAAATCCGGCCGGCCGGATCGCGGCGGTGGAATTTTCCCGCGGCCAGTCCGAATGGGCGTCCGATACCGCTACATACCATTGCGGCAGGGGTGGTTGCTGATAGATTCCGGCAACCGCCAGGGCCCCTGCGGTAAAAACAAGAAAAGCGACACAGGCCGCGAAAAGCGGTCGCAGGGAGCGCCTTTCGGGTGGCGGGTTGAAAATTATGTCGGGGATTTCGGCGGCTTCGATCATAACCGAATGCAGGCGGCTAAGCACGGCGACCTGACGGGCCAGCGCGGCATCGCCGGCGACCGCCAACGCCACATCCGCAGCCCGGGCGGCGTCCAGCTCGCCATCAACATAGGCGTTTAAAATTTCAAAGCTGATTTCTTCGTTCATCTTCGTGCTCTGTTACGGCGCTCCGCCAGACGTGTCGCGAACGGCCTGATGTTGTCGGCCTCGATCAGGGCGGCCAGCGCCCGGCGGGCCCGGCTGACCCGGCTCATCACCGTTCCTGTTGGTATCCCCAGTTCAATGGCGGCTTCCGTATAACTCAATCCGGCGACATCGACCATCGAAATTATTCGGCGATGCATGGTCGATAACTTGGCCATGGCCAATTTAACGGTGACCACATCAATAAGACGTTCATCGACCCCGAAAAATTCCCCCTGGGAGTTGATTATTTCCTCGTCCAGTTGCAGCGGTTCGCGGCTTCGCCGCCGCAGGCTGTCGATAAAGGCATTTTTGAGGATTCTGAAAAGCCACGCCCGGTAGGCGGCGTCATCGCTGGGTTCGCGTTTTGCGACAAGCGACTTCAGGGCGCATTCCTGAACCAGGTCCTTGGCGTCATGCGAATTTCCCGCCAGCCCGTAGGCATATCCGTACAGCCGTCGAAGATAAGGCTCGATACGGGATTGCCGTCTGCGACGCAATTTGTGTATCATCTGTCCCTCCCCCACTGATCCGACTATATACGGTCACAACCGGGGACGGTAGGTTTTTGCCGAGGAGTAAAATGATGACGGCCCATTCCTTCAGGCGCACCACCGGGCGACGTTTGGCCCTGATTGCCGCCATCGCCGCCGGTATTTTATTTTCCCCGCAAACGGCCAGAACCGAAGAGGTAACGCTGACCCTGAACGGGTTGACCCTGAATGGCAATCTGGAACTGGCCGCCGGCAAGACCATCGGTGACGGTATTATCCTGATTACCCACGGCACGTTTACCGATAACAAAACGGAAATCGTCGCTACTTTGCAGGCGCTGTTCAGGGAGCGTTCGTTGAATACCCTGGCGATCAATCTAAGCCTGGGTTTCGATAATCGCCATGGCGCCTATGACTGTGTGACGCCGATCGATAGCCGCCATGCCGGCGCCATCACCGAAATAGCCGCCTGGGTCGACTGGCTCGGCAACCGGGGCGGCGACAATATTCTGCTGCTCGGCCATTCCCGGGGCGGCAATCAAACGGCCTGGTACATGGCCGAATACGACGATAACCGGGTTCGCGGCGGCGTTCTGGTGGCGCCGGCCACCTGGGATTTCGGCAAAGCCGCCGAAAGCTACCTGAAAACCAACAAGAAACGGTTGCCGGCCCTGCTTGAAGACATGAAAAAGCGCATTGCGGCGGGCAATGGCGACGACATGATCCGGGACGTCGCCTTGCTGTACTGTCCAAAGGCGACCCTGACCGCCAAAACCTTCGTAAGCTACTATGAAGACAATCCCCTGAAGGACACCCCGCGCACGCTGACGCGGGTGACCAGGCCGGTCATGGTGATCGGCGGTTCGGAAGACACCGTGGTCCCGGACCTGGTTGAAAAAATGACGAAGTCGCCGCCACCGGGGGTTCGCCTGGAGGTGATCGACGGCGCCGGGCACTTCTTCCGCGATCTTTATGCCGAGGATATCGCCGACTTGACGGTCGATTTCATCGAAAATCTGCCCTGAAAATATTTGACGATCAGCCGAACTTGGCGATCAGCACGGCGACCAGCGCCAGCAGGCCGAGACCGATGCCGCCGACGCTGACAACCAGAATCAGCAAGCTCTTGGAAAAATCGTTTTTCTTTTTCTTCTTTTTCTTCTTCCTGGTTGCCGTGCCGCCGCCCTTTTTCTTTTTGGGCGGCTGTTTTTTCGGCGCCTGTTCTTCCTGGCCTTTTTGATCCTTGTAGATAATTTTCGAAAACGACCGGTCGGCGTCGTCGTCATAAGTTTCTTCAATTACCCGGATCGCCATGTGATGGGGGCTGGCGATCAACATGCGGCCCTGATGGATCGCCATGTTTTTGTCGTCGTGGACGGAATCCAGCATCCAGTCGCCATTTTTGAACGTGTATATCTCGAAGGAAACGGTGATCGTCATTTTGAACTGCCCGTCATGCGCCCTTGACTTTGCAGTTGGCGGCGCCGATCAGGTAGCGGTCGATGCCTTGCCGGTCCCTGGCCGGCATGATGATGGACCGGTAAAGAATGGTATCGCCGCTGGCGTGTTCGAATTCGCCGCCAAGGGTAATGGGAATTTGCTTGACCTGGACCCGGCTGAAATATTTAACGGCCTGTCCAAGCAGGGTGTTGTCCGGCGCTTGCGACACGGCCTGGCCGACCAGGGCGTCGGTTCCTTCGTCCGAAAAGGCCACGCCGATGCGCTCGAAGAACGGGTCGGGCAATTCATCGTCGATTTCCAGCATGTAAACGCAGGGATGGATATCGCCCAGGTCCCTGCTCAGCACATCCCGGAAATCCGGAATGCCGTCGCCTTTCTGGGCCTCTCGCCAGTGCATCAGGAAGCGATGCCCCATACGGCGTTCCATGCCCTTGTTTTGTGGTTGGTCCTGCATTCGACCCCTTTCGCCACACCGGTGGCACCGACCGATAGCGGCGTGATCCACCGCTACGATAACAGCTCGGAATTTATGTTATCCGGGGCTTCATTAATACCTAATTAATTATTTATTAAACGCCGAACGAGAGGATTTTTGCCGGGCCTAGATGACCTTGCGCAATTCGACGATGAAACTATCCATTTCCTGGCCCAGCGTTTCGCCCTGTTTCGACAGTTCGGCGGCCGCCGAAAGCACTTCCGAAGCGGACTGGCCGGTTTCGCCGGCGGCCTGGGTAACCTGGACGATGTTGGTGGTTACCTCGGTCGTGCCGGCCGACGCCTGTTCGACATTGCGGGCGATTTCCTGGGTGGCGGCGCCTTGTTCCTCGACGGCGGCGGCGATGGTCGACGAAATCTGGTTGATTTCCGATATGGTGCCGGTAATCCCCTGAATGGCGGTAACGGCATCCCGGGTGGCGGTCTGGATGCCGCCGATCTGGCTGCTGATTTCCTCCGTCGCCTTGGCGGTTTGATTGGCCAGATTTTTGACCTCCGATGCGACCACCGCGAACCCCTTGCCGGCATCGCCGGCACGGGCCGCCTCGATGGTCGCGTTCAGGGCCAGCAGGTTGGTCTGTTCGGCAATGTCGGAAATCAATTCGACCACTTCGCCGATCTTGTTGGCCGCTTCGGCCAGGCCCTGGACCTGCTCGTTACTGCGGTCGGCTTCCTTGGCGGCATTGCCGGCGATGTCGTTGGATTGCGTCACCTGCCGGCTGATCTCGCCGATCGAACTGGAAAGTTCTTCGGCGGCGGCGGCGACTGTCTGGACGTTGGTCGAAGCCTCTTCGGCGGCGGCGGCGACTGCGGTCGCCTGTTCGGATGTCTGGCCGGCGGTGTTTTCCATCGTTTGCGCCGTCGATTGCAATTCGGTCGCCGCCGAGGCCACCGTCTGCACGACGTTTTTCATATTCTTTTCGAAATCATCGGCGATGGAGGTAAAGTTGGTTATCTTGTCGGCCATTATCTGGGTGGCGTTGTTGATGGTCCGGCTGGCGGTAAGAAAGCTGCCGGTCATGCCCTTTTCGAGAATCCGCCGGTAGTATTTATTGTCGCTGACATATTCCAGGCAGGCCTGGGATTCACGCACGTAAGCATCGCAGCGGTCGATCAGCAGGTTGATGGTCCGTAACAATTCGCCGGTTTCGCCTTTTTCGGTGATACCGATAACCCTGGCTTCGAAATCACCACCGGCGACGGCCTTGCATACTTGCAGCGCCTTTGTAATAGCCGCCTTCTGTTCACTGCCAAACATAGGTATTGCTCCTTGTAATCGCCAATGTGTCGTGCTGTCGCCCTATATCAGGCCGGCTATGTATTCGTCGTATTCCTTGCCGCTTTCGGCCAGCAGGCTGGTCACCATGGCCATCGAGGCCGCCAGGCCATCCTTGCTGTTAGCGTGTTTTCGCTCTTCGGCAAGTAATTGTTTGTAAAGCGGAATGATCGTGTTTTCGAGAATTGCCCGGTCCGGCGTGCGGCGGTTCGAATGGTAGCCGATAATATTGCCGTTAACGTCCTTGCTGGGCGTGACATGGGCGACCACCCAGTAATGGTCGCCATTGGCCGAACGGTTGACCACGTAGGCGAAAAGCTCGCGACCGTCCTGAATGGTATCCCACAGCAACTTGAAGATGCAGCGCGGCATTTCCGGATGGCGAATCATGTTGTGCGGCTGGCCAAGGCAATCCTGTTCGGTGTAATCGGCCAATCTTAAGAAGACATCGTTGACGTAGGTCAGCCGACCCTTCAGGTCGGTCTTGCTGACGATGATTTCGTCATCTTCAAAAAATCTTTCGACACCGGTTAAACTTGCGTCTTCAGCCATCGTTCACACCTGTTTAATTGTGAAAAAACTAAAAAATGAAGGCGTCGATCCATCCATTTATAGCAAAAAGACAAGATAATTGCAGCTTTTCGTTGAATTTTACGCCAAATACCGACCATTTATCCGGACACTGCGTTATCCGAATAAGTTTCAGGTGGTGAGCCGACCGGTCCCTGTCAAGCCCTTAGTGAACCGCCGCAGGCTTTCTCGACGGCGGCGATGATGCGATCCGAAACGGCGTCGATTTCCGCGTCGGTCAGGGTCTTGTCGGTGGGTTGCAGGGTGACGCTGATGGCCAGAGACTTGAGGCCTTCACCCAAAGCCCCGCCGGCGAACACGTCGAACACCGAAACATCGCCGATCAGCGTCCTGTCGGCGGACCGGGCGGCCCGCACCACGGCGTCGGCCCTGACCCCTGCATCGACCACGAAGGCGAAGTCCCGGGTGACCGGATGCAGCGGCGACAACCGCAGCGGGGGCCTGGTCGTTCCCCTGGCCTTTTTCGGCTTCGGCAGGTTGCCCAGATAGACCTCGAAACCGACTACCGGGCCTTTTACGCCCATTTGGGCCAGCACGCCCGGATGTATTTCGCCAAACGCCGCCAGCACCGTTTTGGGGCCAAGATTGAAGGTGCCGTATCGGCCGGGATGATACCAACCGGGGGCCTCGCCGGTGATTATTTGCAGCTTGTCCGTGGGCGCCCCGGCGGCGGCCAGGGCGGCCAGCGCATCGGCCTTGGCGTCGAAGGCATCGACGGGCCTGGGAGGCTGGGCCCAGTTGCGTCTGCCGCTGCGCCCGGCCCGGATGCCGCTGGCCACCATATCCTGGCCGTCGGCGGCGTCGCTGCGGAATTGCGGGCCGACTTCGAACAGTTGGCAGTCGTTGATGCCCATGTCGGCGTTGCGGCCGGCCGCCGCTATCAGGTTGGGCAGAATTGACGGGCGCATGACCCCCAGGTCGGAACTGATCGGATTGACCAGCACCAGATCATCGCCGCCGCCGCCGAACAACCGGGCCTGGCCGGCCGCCATGAAAGACTGGGTTACCGCCTCGACCAGGCCATGCGCCGCCAGCGCCCGGCGGACATCGGCGCGCTTGCGCTGGGCGGCGTTCCAGGCCGGTCGCGGCACTGCCCCGGTTCGCGGCATCGACACCATGGGCAGTTTGTCGTAACCGTGGACGCGGACGATTTCCTCGACCAGACAGGCCTCGCCGACGATATCGCCGCGCCAGGTCGGTACGGCCACATCCAGGGTTTCGCCGTCGCCGGTCACGGTGAACCCCAGGGCGCCCAGAATCCGCTTCATTTCATCCGGGGCGACTTCAACCCCGGCCAACTGCGCCACCCGGGCGGGCCGGAACGGAATGACCAGCCGCCGGTCCGGTTCGGCCCCGGCGGCAATAATGTGCGAAGCCTCGCCGCCGCAGATGTCCAGGATCAGCCGGGTCGCGATTTCCATGCCGGGTTTCAGGAATGCGGAATCGATTCCACGTTCGAAACGAAAACGGGCGTCGGATTGCAGGTTCAGTTTCCGCCCGGTGACGGCGGTGCGGACCGGATCGAAAAGCGCCGATTCGATAAACACATTGACCGTTTGTCCGGTGCAGCCGGTGCTTGACCCCCCCATGACGCCGCCCAGCGCGGCGGCCTGATGATCGTCGGCGATAACCGTCATGTCGCCGTCCAGTTGGTATTCCTTGTCGTTCAGGGCCAGCAGTTTCTCGCCGGGCCGGGCCATGCGGACATGGATGCCGCCGGCGACCTTGTCGGCGTCGAAAACGTGCAGCGGTCGGCAATGTTCGATGGTCATGATGTTGGTGATATCGACCAGCGCCGATATCGGCCGCAGACCCACGGCAAGCAACTTGTCTTGCAGCCATTGCGGGCTTTCGCCGTTGCTCAGGCCGCGAATATAACGGCCGACGAAGTGGCGGCAGGCATCGGCATGATCGGCGTCAAGATCGATATTCACCTTGATCGGGCTTTCGAAAGTTCCCTTGACCGGCGTCGCGTTCAGGGGTTTCAGGGTCCCTATGCCGGATGCCGCCAGGTCGCGCGCGATGCCGCGCACGCCCAGGCAATCGCCGCGGTTCGGGGTAATGGCGATATCGATTACCGGATCGTCCAGGCCCAAGACCCGGATGGCCGGGGCGCCGACCGGGGCGTCGGCGGCCAGTTCGACAATGCCATCGTGTTCGTCGCTCAGGCCCATTTCCCGTTCCGAAAGCAACATGCCGTTACTTTCGACACCCCGGATTTCGGCCTTCTTCAGGGTCACGCCGATACCCGGAATATAACTGCCGGTGGCCGCGAAAACGCCCTTGAGCCCGGTTCGGGCATTCGGGGCGCCGCACACCACCTGTACCGTTTCGCTACCGTTATCGACGGTGCAGACCTGTAACTTGTCGGCGTTCGGGTGTTTTTTCGCCTCGACCACCAGGCCGACCACGAAGTCTTCCAGCCCTTGCGAGCGTTCATCGACGCTTTCGATTTCCAGGCCCAGCATGGTCAGGCGGTCGGTTAAATCGCCGAGTGACACATCGGTATCCAGGTATTCCTTCAGCCATCCCAGGGTAATTTTCATCGGCTTAGCCCCCCGACCACGCCGGGTACGTCCAGGGCCTGAAAACCATAGTGCCGCAGCCAGCGCAGGTCGGATTCGAAAAAGGTCCGCAAGTCCGGGATGCCGTACTTCAGCATGGCGATGCGTTCGACCCCGATGCCGAAGGCGAAGCCCTGGTATTTCGTCGAATCGATGCCGCAGTTTTCCAGTACCCTGGGATTGACCATGCCGCAGCCCAGTATTTCCAGCCAGTCGTCGCCGTGGCCGATGCGGAAATCGCCGCCGTCGCGGGTGCAGCCGATATCCACTTCCGCCGAGGGCTCGGTGAACGGAAAATAGCTTGGCCGGAACCGCGCCGGCAGGTCTTCGAGTTCGAAAATGGCCCGGCAAAAGTCGATCAGGCAGCCTTTCAGATGGCCCATATGGGTGGTCTCGTCGACGACCAGGCCTTCGATCTGGTGAAACATCGGCGAGTGGGTGGCGTCGTAATCGCAGCGGTAGGTGCGCCCCGGCACGATGATGCGGATCGGCGGCGCGGTTTCCTGCATGGTGTGAACCTGCACCGGCGAGGTATGGGTACGCAGCAGCTTGCGCTGGCCATCGTGTTCGCCCGGCAGATAAAAGGTATCATGTTCCTGGCGGGCCGGATGTTCGGGCGGGATGTTGAGGGCGGTGAAATTATACCAGTCTTCCTCGATATCCGGGCCTTCGGCGACGGTGAAGCCCATTTCGCAAAAAATCGCCGTCATCTCTTCGATAACCTGGCTGATCGGGTGGATGCGGCCATCGTTACGGGGCCGGACCGGCAGGGTCAGGTCGATCTTCTCGGCCATCAGGCGGCTATCCAGTTCGGCCCTTTGCAGGTCCGCCTTGCGGGTCTCGATGGCGCTCGCTATGTCGGCTTTCAGCGCGTTAACGGCCTGCCCGGCCTGGCGCCGGGCGTCCGGATCAAGGCCGCCGAGCGACTTCATGGCCATGGTGATCGAGCCCTTTTTCCCCAGGGCCGCAACCCGGACGGCATCAAGCGTCGCGGTTGTTTCGGCTGCGGCGACGGCGGCTGTCAGGTCGCTACGCAGTTGTTCGGTGGTGTCCATAAGAAATTTGTCCCGTCGATATCACAAGAAAAAGGGGAGCGGCCTTTAAAACAAAGGACGGCTCCCCGAATTCGATTTTCCCGATGGACGAACCTTTACCGGGAACGGATCAGGATTTGGCGAGAGCCGCCTCGGCCTCTTCAACCAGGACCTTGAAGGCCTCGGGCTCGCTGATCGCCAGTTCGGACAAGACCTTGCGGTCCAGTTCGATCTCGGCCCTGGCGAGCCCGTTCATAAAGCGGGAATAGGTCAGGCCATACTGCCGGGCGCCGGCATTGATCCGCTGAATCCACAGCCGACGGAATTGCCGTTTCCTGGTGCGACGGTCGCGGTAGGCGTATTGCAGGCCTTTCTCGACCCGTTCGATGGCGATGCGGAAGCTGGACTTGCTGCGGTCGCGATAGCCGCTGGCCATGCCCAGGATTTTTTTGTGACGGGCGTGCGCGGCGGGGCCGCCTTTGACTCGTGCCATGGTTCCGGTTCCTTAAATCTTAAGCGTTGGGCAGATAGGATTTGACAATGCGGGCGTCGGCGGCACACAGGATCATGGTGCCGCGGGCTTTCCGCTTCATCTTCTGGGGACGCTTGCTCATGCCGTGCTGTTTTAGCGCGACATTGGCGCGAACCTTGCCCGAACCGGTAAGGCGAAAGCGCTTCTTGGCGCTGGACTTGGTCTTCAACTTGGGCATTTCACATTTCCTTAGGTCTGTCGAACTGTGTTTCAAAGCGGCTGGGCATGCCCTGCCGGACCGCTCGCGAAGCGCGGTTTATATCCCTCCGGCCATTCAATTGCAAGCGTTTCCGGGCGGCGGCATGGCAAGTGTCTCCGGTAGCCGGGCGGGGCCGGGCGCTGCCGGTCGAAAGGGATGTTGCGCCCCGGCAAGCGGGCCGCTACTTTCGCCGCAGGTCCACTGGAAAATGCAGAAGATATTCAATTTTATCACCGGATTAAGAATCCGTAACTGGGTGGTCCCGGCCGTGGCCATATTGCTGCTGGCGCTGCTTTATACCGGGGGCTGGGTCTACGGGGCGACGCAAACGGTCAGGGCGGTCGAACAATGGATCGGCGAGCGCCGGGCGGAAGGTTACCGCATTCGCTATCGGGACCTGCGCGCCACCGGCTATCCGCTGTGGATCAGGATCGACCTGGCCGATCCGGGAATTGCGGCGCCGAAAGCCGAAACTCCATGGGCCTGGCAGGCCGGTAATCTGCTCATAACCGCCCGCCCGTGGGCGCCGGGGCGGGTGCGGCTGGCGACCGGCGGCGAGCAAATGATATCCTATCAGGATGGCGCCCGACGCCTGACCTACGCCGGAACGCTGACCGCCGCCGCCATCGTGTTGACCTTCGCTAAAGGCGTTCCGCAATCGATCGGGGTCAATGTGTCCGGCCTGGATCTGGCGGCGCAACGGGGGGCGGTCGGAAAAATCGCCATAGCCGCCGCCGATCTGACGCTGCGGCGGCTGGAATTTATTCCGGGTTCGCCGCCGGACGCGGCCAGTATGGCGCTGGATATAAAGGCTTCGGGGATCGAGCTGCCGGCGCTGATTGGCGCGCCGCTGGGTGGCCGTATGGCAAGTTTGCGGGTGGCCGCCCGGCTGCTCGGCCAGTTTCCTCGCGGGGCCGGGGCGCCGCCGGTCGAGGCGCTGGAAATCTGGCGGGATGGCGGCGGCACGGTCGAAGTAGACCGGCTATCCCTGCGCTACGGCCCGCTTGCCCTGCGCGCCGACGGCACCCTGGCGCTGGATCGCGATTTACAGCCAATCGGCGCCTTTACCGCCAGAATTCAGGGTTTTTTTGAAACCATTGACGCCCTGTCGCGGGCCGGAGTGATCGGGGCGGGGCAGGCGGTGAGCGCGAAAATGCTGCTTGGCGTGTTCGCCCATCGACCGCCAAACGGCGCCCGGTCGATATTGAATCTGGCGCTGACGGTGCAGCAACGCGAACTTTACGCCGGGCCGGTCAAACTGTTGCGGCTGCCGCTGGTGCGATGGCGTTGAGGCCGCAATCGATCCGGGCGCGGCGGCAGCCGCGACCTCAGGAAATCCACGGCTACCCGGACCTTGTCGGGCAGGAAACGGCGGCTGGGATAGATCAGCCAGGCGGCGGTCGCAAACGACGTGGCGGTTACCTCATGGCCCGGATAGACATCCACACACCGCCCGGCGGCGATGGCCTCGCAGATCAGCCAGTCGGGTAACAGCGCCGGCCCCAGCCCGGCCAGCATGCAGGTGCGGATGGCCAGCGCGTTCGACATCATTATGCCGCCGCTTACGGGGGCCTGGATGGTGTCGCCGTCCGGGCCGCGAAACAGCCAGCGGCTGCGAAACCCCGGCAGGGAAAACAGCAGGGTGTCATGATGGCTGATGTCGCCGGGCGTGCGGAACGGCGCGGCCCGCGAAATATAGTCCGGGCTGGCGCAAACCCGGTAGCGGGTATCGAACAGTTTGGCGCAAATGACATCGGATTCGATGCTCGGCGCTAGGCGGATGGCCAGATCGATGCCCTCGGCGACTAGATCCAGGTTCTCGTCGCTTAACGCCAGATCCAGCCGCACTTCCGGAAAGGCGGCCCGAAAATCACCGATCAGCGGCGTCAGACAGGTCATGCCGAAGGCCACCGAAGCGGTGATGCGGAGCGTTCCCCGTGGCCCGGAACTGACCGCCAGCGCCTCGTCGCGGGCGTGGTCCAGTTCGTCAAGCACCGCTTCGATTCGTCTCATATACAGCGCGCCGGCTTCGGTCAGCGTCATTTGCCGGGTGGTGCGCTGGAAAAGACGCAGGCCGAGTTCGCCTTCCAGCCCGGCGATCGCGCGCGACACCAGCGACGGATCCATATCGATCGATCTGGCGGCGGCGGCAAAGCTGCCGTGGTGGGCGACTTCGATAAATGTCCTGAGAACACGACTATCCATTCGTGCATATTATGCATGATAATCATTACAACAAAGCTATTTAATGAATTTTTTACCGCATCCATACTCCGCCTTTCACAACAGGAGACAAGCCATGATCGATCAAAATACCGTCGCATTCGTAACCGGCACCAATCGCGGAATCGGGCGCGCCATCGTATCGGAACTGCTGGATGCCGGGGTTGCCAAGGTGTACGCCGCCACGCGGCAGCCTTCCGCAAGCGGCGCACAATATACCGACCAGCGGGTCGTTGCGGTCCAGCTCGACGTTACCAACGCCGGCCAGGTGACGGCGGCGGCGGCGCGGGGTTCGGATGTCAATTTGCTGATTAATAATGCCGGGGTCCTTGATTTCGGCGATATTATTACCGCGCCGATAGCCGATATCGAGCGAAATATGGCCACCAATTTTTATGGAAAACTGGCCATGGCGCGGGCTTTCGTGCCGGTAATTTCCGATAACGGCGGCGGCGCAATCGTCAATATGCTGACGCTGGTTTCGCTGGTCAGCATGCCGGGCCTGGCCGTCTACAGCGCCTCGAAGGCCGCCGCCTGGTCGATGGCCCTGTCGTTGCGGGCCAGTTTGGCGGGGCAAAACATCGCCGTGCACAATGTGTTTCCGGGCGCCGTTGACACCGACATGCTGGCCGGCGTTGAAATGGATAAAACAAATCCACGGGATGTTGCCGCGGCGATCATCAAAGGCGTCGGGGCCGGCGATGAAGATATCTTCCCGGACCCGATGTCGGCATCCGTATACGAATCCTGGTGTTCCGATCACAAGGCGGTCGAGAAGCAATTCGCCGAGATGTGACGGCCGGGAGCGTCAATTAAATACACGATCCGCCCGCCCTCGAATATCCCTGTTCGAGGGCGGGCTGCGGTATGGGATTGCAGATGGACGCCCCGAGCTACAGCTATGATTATCCACCATGTGGCTTTTGACAGGGCATGGCGATAAATGTCACTGTGCGCCTTGCGCCCTGCGCAATCCCCGGCCAGAAATCGTCGATTTCAAAAATACCCGTCCGTTCGTAAAAAGGGCCGGGATTATCGAATAAAAAAGAAGGGAAATATCCGCCGATGAAATCGCTGTGGCTGGATTCCGAAGCCGCCGAATGCCGCCAACATTACGCGGCGTTGGGCGTAAATGAAGATGTCGCGTTGCGGGTTTACACTACCCGTCTGCTCGGCGGCGACCGCCGCCTGGTCCTCCATGGCGGCGGCAATACCTCGGTCAAGACGGTGATGCGGGACTTTCTGGGCGACGAGCACCAGGTGCTGTGCGTCAAGGGTAGCGGCTGGGACATGGCCACGATCGAACCCGCCGGGCTGCCCGCCGTGCGCCTGGAGCCGCTGCGCCGGTTACGGGCCCTGGACCGCCTGAGCGACCAGGACATGGTCGGCTTCCAACGCGCCAATTTGCTCGATGCGGCCTCGCCCAACCCGTCGGTGGAAACCTTGCTGCACGCCTTCCTGCCCCACAAGTTTATCGACCATACCCATTCATCGGCGGTGCTGGCGGTTTCGGATCAAGCCGACGGGGAAGCCATTTGCGGCGAAATTTTCGGTCCTGAAATGGCGGTCGTGCCGTTCATCATGCCGGGCTTTTCGCTGGCCCGAAAGGCGGCGGAAATTTACGCCGAAAACCCGGATATCGAAGGCATGATCCTGCATAAGCATGGTATTTTTACCTTCGCCGATACGGCGCGGCAGGCCTACGAGCGGATGATCGCCAAAGTCAGCCTGGCGGAAGACCGGATTGCCCGGGCCGGGCCGAAAATTTTCACTGCCCGGGCCTTGCCCGGAACAGTGGCCCGGCTTGCCGATGTGGCGCCGATCATTCGCGGGGCCTGCGCGCAGGGCCTGGGTAATGGCCGTTACGGCCGCCTGATTTGCCAGTTCCGCACCGGCAAGGCGATCCTGAACTTCGTCAACGGTGCGGAAGTATCGGACTATGGGCGGCGCGGCGTGATTACCCCGGACCACACCATTCGCACCAAAAACATGCCGCTGGTGACGGCGGCGGCGGATGCCGGCGATCTGCGGGGTTTTGCCGAAAGCGTCGGGGCCGCCGCCGCCGCCTTCGTCGCCGACTATCATGCCTATTTCAACGAAAACAACGCCCGCCTGGATAATTCCAGGACCGAACTGGATCCCATGCCGCGCCTGGTCATGGTCCCCGGTCTGGGCCTGTTCGGGCTGGGTAAATCAAAAAAGGAAGCGGCCATCGCCGCCGATCTGGCCGAAGCCGGGGTCGAATGCATTACCGATGCCGAAGCCGTGGGTTCGTTTCAGGCGCTGCCGCCCGGCGATCTGTTCGATATGGAATACTGGTCGCTGGAACAGGCCAAGCTGGGCCGGGCGGCAGAGAAACCACTGGCCCGGCAGGTCGCGGTGATCACCGGCGGGGCCGGCGCCATTGGCCTGGCGACGGCCAGGATGTTTATGGAAAACGGGGCCGAAGTCGCGCTGCTGGACCGCGACGGCGAAGCGGTCCGGAAGGCCGCCGCCGGGCTTGGCGGGCGGGCCATCGGGTTGCCCTGCGACGTTACCGACGCGGCTGCGGTCCGGGCGTCGTTCGATACCGTCTGCGAAACCTTTGGCGGCGTCGATATCGTCGTCTCCAACGCCGGCGCGGCGTGGCAGGGGAAAATTGGCGAGCTCGATGACGATACCTTGCGCGGCAGTTTCGATTTGAACTTCTTCGCCCATCAGACAATAGCGCAAAACGCCGTGCGCATCATGGCCGCCCAGGGGACCGGCGGCGCGTTGCTGTTCAATACCTCGAAGCAGGCGATCAATCCCGGCCCCGATTTCGGCGCCTACGGCCTGCCCAAGGCGGCGACCCTGTTTCTGACCCGCCAGTATGCCCTGGAATACGGGGCCCTGGGGATTCGCGCCAATGCCGTCAACGCGGACCGCATTCGCAGCGGAATACTGTCCGATCAGATGATCGCATCGCGGTCCAGGGCGCGCGGTCTTAGCGAAAAGGAATATATGTCGGGCAACCTGCTGGGCCTGGAAGTGACCGCCGAAGATGTCGCCCAGGCCTTCCTGCACCACGCCCTGTCGCTCAAGACAACCGCCGACGTGACAACCGTCGATGGCGGTAATATAGCCGCTATCCTGAGATAGGACCATATCGGCCCGGCGGGACCTGCGCTCACTCCCGGTCGCCGGAAGGCGGTGGTTTTCCCTGGGCGATTTCGCGTTTTTCCAGGTATTGCTGGTGTTCGTCCTCGGCTATAAAAAAAATTGTCGCCGGCCTGATCTCGGTAACGATCGGGTCCGGAAACCGGCCGGCCTGTTTCTGCCGTTCCTTCGATTCCTCGGCCTGAAGGCGCTGTTCCTCGGTATGGAAAAAAATTGCCGAACGATACTGGCTGCCGATATCCGGGCCTTGCCGGTCCGGCGTCGTCGGGTCATGGCATTGCCAGAATATTTCCAGCAGGGCGCCGTAGTCGGTCAGGGCGGGGTCGAATGTCACCTCGACCACCTCCGCGTGACCGGAGCGCCCGGTGCAGACGTCTTCGTAGCTGGGACTTTCGAGGATGCCGCCGATATAGCCGACAGCGGTGTCGGTCACGCCTTTGGTATTGCGAAAAGCCGCCTCGACGCCCCAGAAACAGCCGGCGCCAAATGTTGCCTTGCCCATGGGTTGTTCCAGAATATTTTTTATTGTGCTAATTATAAGGTGGTGCGGTCGGGCGGGCTTGACAAGTTAAATATCGCCCCGTCCCCGTCGCCCCGGTTTCATTATATTAGCGAGTCGTAATTTCGGGCCCGCCATTCCCGGCGATGTCTTTGCCGGTCGGCCAAATGCCGCGTGGCGTCGCCGGGGGCGATTCGCGGGGCTTCCCGTTATCGCTTCGAAACGGCGCCGGGCGGCGGACCCGATGCGGACCGGACAGGAAACCGCAATCCGGCCCCGACGGCAAGCGCAAGGTTATGATGGAAACAATCGTTACGATAGCGGACAGCATTGAAAATAAACAGAAAAAATCAGTTATAATAAATATTATAACACGCTGATCCAGCCATTGAATTATCTGTGCCGGGCCCGATACGGGGGCTGTGGAATAGTCCCAAAACGGCGCACGGCGGCGACTGTCGGCAGCCCGCCAGAGGCCGACGTCCACCGTCCGGCGATGGATCGGTCCGATTGGGGAACAAATATTTCCGGGGCCGCCGGGCGGTCGTGGGTGGCGGCGAAGCACCCCGGCAGAATCATATCAATCGGACAATAAAATGGTCCACCCGGGGTCGCCTCCGGCATCCGAAAATATTATACCGGGCCGGATCGTATCATATTTTCAACAATTCCGTACGGGCCGCCATCCGTCGCATCATGGGCCGGCGACCGCCACCCTAAATTGGCCGGTTATCGGGTAGAAAGCCCGTTCTGGTGCCGCCGCAAGCGATGTCATTTTGTTCCCGTAGCCTCTGGGCGGCCATGTATGATGCCGCCAGACTATTAGAAAATTCAATGATAACAATAGGATAGAGCAACTTGTCAAGGTAACGTCATGGAAAATAAACGAAAGATTAAGAAATTTTACGATATTTTCGAAAAAAACAACGTATGCAGTTATATTATTTCGCCGGGCGTCGGCGACGGTTTCGGAGCCGCTTTCCGACGGTCGGTTTGACGCCCCGGAGCACGGCCCGGCATGGTTAATCGGGCCCGAAACGGGGCGTCTTTGGAAGGCCCGGCGAGGAAATAGCCGAAAAAGTGAGGTCAAAAATTATGTTTGGAGGTTTTATGCGGAAAATCAATGTATTATTAACCATAATTCACCCTCCACTGCAGGTGGCTACGTGACCGCCGAAAAGGCAGAGACCGGTCGCAAGCGCTCCTATACCATCCCGTGCGCCAGTTCCTTCCGCGCCGCGGTTGGCGAACTGGCGGCGCGGCGCGGCGGCAATGTGGCCGATCTGGCCCGTTCCGTGGTGCTGCTGACGCCGCCGGAAATCATCGCCGCCTTCGCCGACCCGGGCGGCCCCGCCGCCGATGACCGGGAAACGGTGGTCCTGAAAACCGGCAAGGCCAGGGGCCGGTCGCAGCGGCGCAAGCCCCGGCTACAGGTACGGCTGAGCCCTGGTCACGATATTGTCACCCTGCGCCGCGCCCTGGGGCTGGCCCTGGCCCTGGATACCGGTCGGGTCGGCATGCGGTTTACCGGCGCCGGGCTGGAACGGACGCAGCCGCCCGACCCGGAAACGGAACGGGCCGAAAAACAGGTGAAATCCGGTCGTGACGAGGTGGAGCGTCTGCGCACCATCGTTTCGGCGCTGTCGTTCGACCCGTTGAAGGACGGTATCAGGTCGCGCGACGAGGCGCTGCATATCCTTGGTTTCGCGCCGGGCAGTCACCCCGACCGGAAAACCCTGAAAGCGCGGTTTCGCACGCTGGCGACGATCCATCACCCGGATGGCGAACATGGCAATCATCACCGCATGAGCCAGCTTAACGAGGCTATGGACCATCTGCGCCGAATCAGCGGCTGACGATAACCAGGATCACCCCGGCGACGACCATGGCCACGGTGGCCAGAGTCTGCCGGGTAATGGTTTCCTTTTTGAACATGAAATGGCCAAGCAGGATGGTGAATACCGGCGAACAGGCGACAATGGGGGCCACGGTAAGCAGCGTGCCCATGGCCAGCGCCGAATTCAGGGAATAAATGGCGACGCCGTTAAGCAGCCCGGACAGGGCGAACCAAAGGTAGTCCGTGGTTAACGTCGGCAAGCGCCGCCCCTGGCCCCGGAAAATCGCGTAAACCACAATGAACGACACCGTATAACTGACCAGTCCGGCGTACAGCGGGCTCGGAATCCGGTCCAGGCCGATCATCGTCATGGGATGGCCAAGGGCGCGAAAGAACGCCGCCGCAAGCGGCAGGGCGATGGCCCAAAGCGGCCAGCCACGGGTTAATCCACCGGTCCTGAATGCCGATATCGCGACGCCGCCGACCACGGCCAGGGTGCCCAGGCCGATGGCCCAGGTCATTTCCTCACCCAGCAACATAACGGCGAAGCCGGCGGCGAACAGGGGGCTGGTGGCGGCCAGGCCGCTGGCCAGGGCCGGCCCCATGTGCTTGACCCCGGCGATCGCCAGGCTGATCGACAGCGCCGGGCGGAACAGCCCGACCACTATAAAAAGCCCCGTTGCCGGTGTCAGCCAGTAGGATGTCTGCACATAAAAAGGCGACAGTATCCAGAACGCCAGCACCGTCGCCCCGATGTTGATAATCACGCCGGGGCGCTGTTCGGCGCTCCGCAAGGCCAGATTCTGAATCTGGATGGACAGGGCGAACAGGAAGGCCGAGGTTATGGCGAGCAGGACCGGCGGCAGGGTCGGGTCAAGGTTCAATTTTGTACTGGCTCCTTATGCCGTGTATAAGGCACGGCGGGGTATATGTATAAAGGTCCGGTCGTCATGTCAGAACAGAAAAAAATCCTTATTACCCGGCGTCTCCCCGAAGCCGTTATCGAACGGGCCTGTCAATCCTATCGGGCCGCCATCAACAGCGCCGATAATCCCTATGGCGCCGATCAAATGCTGGCCCGCGCCAGGGGCATGGACGGTCTGCTGTGCACCATAAGCAATGATATGAGCCGCCCGGTGATTATGGGGTTGCCCGAAAGCGTGCGCATCATCGCCACTTTTTCCGTCGGTTTCGAACATATCGATCTGGACGCCGCCGGGGAACGCGGCATCGTCGTCACCAACACGCCGGGCGTGCTGACCGCGGCGACCGCCGACATGACCATGTTGCTGATGCTTGGCGCGGCCAGGCGGGCGGGCGAGGGGGCGAAGATGATGGCCCGTGGCTGGACCGGCTGGACACCGACCCAACTGCTGGGCATCGAGGTCTCGGGCAAGCGGCTGGGAATCGTCGGCATGGGCGAAATCGGTCGCGCCGTGGCGGCCCGCGCCGCCGCCTTCGACATGACCATCCATTATCACAATCGCCACCGCCTGACCGCCGCCCGGGAAGGCGGCGCGATATTTCACGAAACCCTGGAAAGCTTGCTGCCGGTCAGTGATTTTTTATCCCTGCATTGCCCGCTGACGGCGGCCACCAAACACCTGCTCAACGAGGCGCGAATCGCCATGCTGCCGCCGCGTCCGGTGGTGGTCAACACGGCGCGCGGCCCGGTGGTCGATGACCGGGCGCTGATCGCGGCCCTGCAATCGGGCCGGGTCGCCGCCGCCGGGCTCGACGTGTTCGAAGGTGAACCCGACATCGCGCCCGGTTATCTGGAATGCCCAAACGCCTTTCTGTTGCCGCACCTGGGCAGCGCCACGGTGGAAACCCGCAACGCCATGGGCTTCCGGGCGCTGGACAATCTCGACAGTTTCTTCGCCGGCAGGGAACCGCCGAACAGGATCGCCTGACCAGAGCAACCGGCGTTCAAGCAAACGCAGATAAGTTGCTAGATTCTTTGATCTATCGCCGGTCGCCGAACAATCTCAGCAGCATGATGAACAGGTTGATGAAGTCCAGGTACAGCGTCAGGGCGCCCATGATGGCCTTTTTCGACATCACCTCGGCGCCATCGGCCTGCATGTACATGTTCTTGATCTTCTGGGTGTCGTAGGCGGTCAGGCCGACGAAGATCAGCACCCCAAGAACCGAAATCACGAACTGCATGGCCGAGCTTTGCATGAACATATTGACGACGCTGGCGATGATAATGCCGATCAGGCCCATCATCAGGAACGATCCCATGCGGGTCAGGTCGCGCCTGGTGGTGTAGCCATACAGGCTCATGCCGGCGAAAGTGCCCGCCGTGATAAAGAACACGCGGGCGATCGAGGCCCCGGTGTACAGCAAAAAGATATTGGCCAGCGACAGGCCCATGATACCGGCGAAGGCCCAGAACACGGCCTGTGCGGTCGAGGCTTTCATTTTATTGATGCCGAACGACAGCGCCAGCACGAAGGCCAGCGGCGAGAACATCACCAGATAGGCCAGCCCGGTCGGCTGCATGACGCCGCCTTCGCCCGTCACATACAGCATGCTGATAATGGCCGGGGTATTGGCGCTGAAATAGGCGACGATGCCGGTCAGGGCCAGCCCGGACGCCATCAGGTTGTAAACCTTGAGCATGTATTCACGCAGGCCGACATCGATTTCGGCGGCGGCGGCCTGGCCAGCGGACATCCGCCCGGTATTGAGCGTAAATTTGTTATCGGATCCCTGTACCATGTCTTATCCTCACGTTGAAACTGTTAAGCCGGTAGAATCTCACCCTAATATGTCAGGAAAAAGGCGGAAATCAAGTTCTACTCGTTGCGCAGATGGGTCGATGCCTTTTCCCCCAGGGCCCGCCAGGTGCCGAAAAATCCGGCCCCGACGGTAACGGCCAGACAGGTGGCGATGGTCCAGCCGACCACGGCGGGCAGGAAAATCCAGTCGGTCTGCATCAAAAATACCATTACCGCCCATGATGTCAGGGCGCCGATCAGCGCCGCGATTACGCCGGTGGCCAGCCCCAGGATGGTAAATTCGATAACGTAGGCCTTGACCAGGGCGGCCCGGGTGGCGCCCAGCACCTTGAATACGACCGAGGTATATATCCGCCGCCGCTGACCGGCCGCGATGGTCCCGGCCAGCACCAGGGCGCCGGCCAGAATGGTAATCAACGCCGCGCCGCGCACCGCCTGGCCGATGCCGGTGAGGATTCCCGAAGCCGCCTGCAGGGCCTCGCGGACCCGGATCGCAGTGATGTTGCTGAACCGGCTGGCGACCGCCTCTTCCAGGGCGTCTTCTATCGCCACCGGGGCCTCGACGGCGGCGATATTGGTATAGGGGGCGCCTTGCAGCGGCCCGGGGGAGAAAATAATGGCGAAATCGAAGCGCAGCGAGCGCCAGTCGATCTCGCGCAGCGAGGCGATGGTGCCGGTAATCCGGCGGCCCAGCACGTTCAGGGTCAGGGTGTCGCCAAGGCCGACGCCGAAACCCCTGGCCAGGCCCCGGTCCAGTGATATCAGCGGCGGCCCGGAATAATTTTCCGGCCACCATTTGCCGGCGACGATAACCGAGCCTTCGGTCAGGGTGGCCGATGAAGTCAGCGCCCGGTCGCCGTTTATGGCCCATTGCGATTCCGGCGCGACCTCGGCCTTCTCGACCGGTACGCCGTCGATCCGGACGATCCGGCCGCGCAGACTGGGCATTTGCTTGAAGCCGCTGGTTCCGGCGAAACCGGTGACGGTGGCGTCGAATTCGGCGGTCTGGTCCGGCTGGATATCGATGAAGAAAAAGGCCGGCGCCCGGCGGGGCAGGCGTTCATTGATCTGGTACGACAGGTTGCCTTCGATCAAGGCGACGGCGATCAGCACCGACAGGCCCAATCCCAGCGAGACGATGACGCTGCCGGCGTTGCCGCCGGGCCGGTGAATATTGGCAATCGCCAGGCGCAGACTGGCCCCGCGGGGTTTTGGCAGATGCGCGGCGGCGGCCACCAGCGCGGTCGCGCCCAGCCGCAGCAGGGCCAGGGTCAGCAGGGCGCCGCCGACGAACCAGTAGGCGAAATTTTTTTCGCTCGAAGTCAGCACCGTCAGCCCGCCCAGCAGGGCGATGCCGATCGCGGCGGCGATGATTACCGGTTTGCCCGGCCGCAGCCCCGATGGCGCAATGTTGTCGCGGAACAGCGTCGCCGCCGGAATTTCCCCGGCCCGGCCCAGCGGCCACAGCGCGAAGGTCAGCGCCGTCAGCAAACCAAAAGCGGCGGCCACCGCCAGGGGCGCGAAATAGAACCCCTGGGCCGGCGCCACGGGCAGGAACCCGGCCAGCAGTTTGAGCGCGATCATCGGCAGCGCGACCCCGGCCAGCAGGCCCAGGGCGATCCCGGCCAGGCCGATGACCAGCACTTGCAGCAGGTAAATCCGGAATATCAGCCGGCTTGGCGCCCCCAGGCATTTGAAGGTGGCGATGGCCGCGGTGCGGCCTTCGAGATAGCTGGCGATGGCGTTGGCGACGCCGATTCCGCCGACCAGCAGGGCGGTCAGCCCGACGAAGCCCAGAAACATCGCCATTCGTTCGATGAAGCGGCGCACCCCCGGTGCCGCCTGATCCGGTGTCAACACCCGCCAGCCGGCGTTCGGGAAAGTTTCGTCCAGGGCGGTCCGCCAGCCGGCCGGGTCGGCGCCGGCGGCCAGGATTGCCCTGGTGTGATAATGGATCTGGCTGCCCGGCTGGACCAGTCCGGTATCCGCCAGGGCGTTATCCGAAATCATCAGGCGCGGCCCCAGGCTTAGTACGGAGGCGACCCGGTCGGGTTCGCGAACGACGACGGCGGCGATGGTAAAGGTGGCGACCCCGACCCGCACCTTGTCGCCGATGCCAAGGCCCAGACGCAGCAGTAAATTCCGATCGACCGCCGCCCCCCACGAACCATCGCTCCGGCGGTCCAGGGCGTCGGGCAGGGCCATCGGCGGATCCAGGACGACCTGGCCGTATAGCGGATAGGCGCTGTCGACGGCTTTCAATTCGACCAGCGACCGCCGGCGTCCGTTTCGCCCTTTGGCGGCGTCCGGATTTTCCGGCGCCGCCATGGCGCGCATTTCCAGAGACGACGACAGCCGCGCGGTGTTGCGGCCAAGCCAGGCATTTTGTTCGGCGCTGAAAACCCGATTATTGAAACGCAGGCTGATGTCGCCGCCGAGCAATTCCCGGGCGTCGGCATTCAGGCCGCCGGTCATCGAGGCGCTGATCCAGCCGACTGCGGCGATGGCGGCGACGCCCAGGGCCAGGCAGGCCAGGAATATCCGGAAGCCGGCGAAACCGCCGCGCAACTCGCGCCGGGCCAGCCGCCATGCGAGACCCAGGCCGTTCACGCCGAGCGTCTCTGCGCGTTGTCCTCGATTATTTTGCCGTCCTGCATGTGGATGATGCGCGAACAGCGGTGCGCCAGTTCCGGTTCGTGGGTAATCAGCAACAGCGTCGTCCGGCGGCGTTCCTTCAGGTCGAACAGCAGGTCCATGACCATGCGCCCGGTCTCGCCGTCCAGGTTGCCGGTCGGTTCGTCGGCCAGCAGAATGGACGGTTCCGCGACCACCGCCCGGGCCAGCGCCACGCGCTGTTGTTCGCCGCCTGAAAGCTGCCCCGGATAATGGTCCAGGCGATGGCCCAGTCCGACCGCTTGCAATTCCGCGCGGGCGCGCTCGAAGGCGTCGTCCCGGCCGGCGAATTCCAGCGGTATGGCGGCATTTTCCAGCGCCGTCATGGTCGGCAGCAGGTGGAAATCCTGAAACACGATGCCCACATGATCGCGGCGGAACAGCGCCAGGGCGTCTTCGCTCATCGCCTCGATGGCCTGTCCGGCGACGCCGACCCGGCCGCCGGTCGGCCGTTCCAGACCGGCGATCACCATCAGCATCGAAGTCTTGCCGGAACCGCTGGGGCCGACCATGCCGACGCTTTCGCCGGGTTCGACAGTCAGGTCGATGCCGCGCAGGATATTGACCTCGCCGGCATTGCTGGTCAGGGTAAGCCTGACATCGTCGAGACTGATGGCCGCACTGGAATGAACTGACATGACGCCCCTGTTGAACAGTTTGCCTTCATTGCCATATGGCGCGATGCGCCGCCTTGTCAATGTTATGGCCGGACTGGCGCTGGCCTGGGTAATGACAATCGCGTTACCGCCGGGCCGCTCCGGGGCCGCCGAACCGGTCCGCATTCTGGCGTTGGGCGACAGCCTGACGGCGGGCTACGGCCTGCCGCGGGGGCAGGCATTTCCGGCCAGATTGCAGGCCGCGCTGATCGCCGACGGTATCCCCGCCATAGTCTACAACGGCGGCGTTTCGGGTGATACCTCGGCCGGCGGCCTGGCCCGGCTCGACTGGGCCATGGCCATGGCCGGCGATGCGGCGATGGATGCGGTAATCATCGAGCTTGGCGCCAACGACGGCCTCAGGGGGCTGGAGCCCTCGCAAACGCTGGCCAATCTGGATACCCTGATCGGCAGGCTGCGCGACAGGGGTCCGGCGATCCTGCTTACCGGCATGCGGGCGCCGCCAAACCTGGGGCCGGAATACGGCGCCGAATTCGCCGCCATTTATCCCCGCCTGGCCGCAAAATACGATATCATGCTGTATCCGTTTTTCCTGGACGGCGTCGCCGCCCGGCCCGGCCTTAATCAGGCGGATGCCATTCATCCTAATTCCCGTGGGGTAGATGTCGTAATCGGGCGCATCCTGCCCTATATCAAGAATATGCTGGATCGTAAAAAAACAGAGCCATAACCGGAATGCCTGTCAAAGTCGTCCATACCGAGGGAGAAGACTGGGCCCATGCGGCCAAGGTCTGCGCCGACAGGCTGCTGGATGACCCGCCCGATGGCGGCTATAACCTTGGTTTCTTGTATGTGACCGACACGCTGGTCGACGACCTGTCGAGCATATTGACCTATCTGCGGCAAAAAACCGGCATCGGGCACTGGGTCGGCAGCGTCGCTATCGGCATTTTGGCCAACCGGGGCGACGGTGGCGGGGCGGCCGACGCCGGTGAATATTTCCACCACCCGGCGGTCGCCGTGATGGCCATGACCGTGGCCGAGGAAAACTTCCGGATCCTGCCGACCATAAAAGACGACGCGACCGAACTGCCCGGGGATCTGACCGACTGGATAGACGATGGCCAAATTCATTTCGGGGTGGTCCATGGCGACCCGACCAATCCGATCCTGCCGGGGCTGATTGGTGAGCTGTCGCAGTGCGCCGACGGCTTCCTGGTCGGCGCCGTGACGTCATCGACGGGGGCGGTCTTACAGGTTGCCGACGGGATTACCGGCGGCGGCGTTTCGGGCATTATGTTCGCGCCCGATGTCGGCGTCGCGACCTGCCTTAGCCAGGGCTGTGCGCCGATTTCGGGCCATCACACCATATCGGACTGCGTCGATAATGTGTTGATCGGGCTGGATGGGGAGCGGGCGATGGATGTTTTCAGGGCCGATATCGGGGCCGAACTATCCGCCGATCTGGGCCGGGTCGCCGGTCTGGTCCATGCGGCGTTGCCGATTGAAGGGTCGGACACCGGCGATTACATGGTGCGCAGCCTGGTTGGCATCGACCCGGAACGGGGCTGGCTGGCAATCAGCGAAGAAGTGGCGACGGGCGAACGGGTGATGTTCGTGCGCCGCGATCAGGAAACCGCCGAGATGGACCTGCGGCAAAACCTGCATCGCCTGAAACGGCGTTTGACCTCGCCGCCCCGCTGCGGCCTTTATTTCAGTTGCCTGGGCCGCGGCCCGTCGCTGTTTGAAGAAGAAGCCCATGAAATCGCCATCATCACCGAACTGCTGGGCGACCTGCCCCTGGTCGGCTTCTACGGCAACGGCGAGATATCCAATTCCCGGTTATACGGTTATACCGGGGTCCTTGTTCTTTTCTTATAATCACGGCAGGGAGCGGCCCCGATGATCCGGCTGTTTGTAGGTATCGCCCTGCCAGCGGATTTGCGGCGGCGGCTGGCGGCCTTGTCGACCGGGTTGCCCGGGGCCCGCTGGATTTCACCGGAAAACATGCACCTGACCCTGTATTTTATAGGGCCGGTCGAAGAACACCTGGCCGACGATATTGATCTGGCCCTGTCCGGGATCGGCGGTAGTGCATTCAGCTACGCCATATCCGGCATCGAAACTTTCGGACGCGGCCATCAGGTGCATACCCTGTGGGCCAGGGTCGCGGCCGATGCCGCCTTACCGGCGTTGCAGGCGAAAATAGAACAGGCGATGATCGGCCTTGGCCTGGAACCGGAACGGCGCAAGTTCACGCCGCACATAACGCTGGCCCGGACCAGGGGGGCGCAGGCCTCGAAGGTCGCCGAATGGCTACAGGGCGGCGGCGGGTTCACCGCCGGGCCGGTAACGGTCGAGTCATATGTGTTGTACAGGAGCCATCTGGGATCGGGCGGCGCCCATTACGAAGTGCTGTCGGAATATCCGCTGGCAATCGAGGCCGGCGATGGCTATCGGCCTTCGTGACGCTGCCGTCGCTTTTTTTTGTCAGCAGCCGAACCTGGTCAGGGTGCGTTCGACCGAAGCCAGATAAGAGCCGCTGAACAGGCGGACATGAACCAGCAGGGGGTATAGATTGTAAATATCCCGGCGCTCCCGGAAAAATCCCGGCGCTATCGGGCGATGTTCCCGGTAGCGGTCATAGAAACGCCTGGAAAAGGTATTGAACAGGGTGGTAAAGGCCAGTTCGATCTCGGCGTCGGCGAAATAGATCGCGGGGTCGATGAAGCCGCCGGGGCGGCCGTCATGGGCCAGCACGTTGCCGCCCCACAGGTCGCCGTGGATCAGCGACGGGCGAACGGGCTCGTCGAGCCAGCTATCCAGGCGGGTGCTGAATTTCTCCAGCCGGGCCATCACCGGCCCCGGCAATCGCCTGGCGTCCAGGGCCTGGCGCGCCATGTATCGCAACCGGTGTTCGGCGAAAAACGGCAGCCAGGCGTCGCCGTCCGGATTGGGCTGGCGCAGGCCGCCGATAACGGTGTCGTAGCTGAAACCGAAGCGCCGGGCGGTCAGGTCATGCAGGGCGGCAATCAGGTCGGCGGCCTCGGCCTCGCCGGCGTCGTCCAGCGAGCCGCCGGCGGGCAGCAGGCTCATCAGCAACAAGGTGTCGTCGCAATACAGTACCCGCGGTACCGGCAGGGCGGTGCGGTCGGCCAAATAGCGCAGCATATCGCCTTCCACCTTCAGCCCGGCGCCGGCCTTGGCGACGATGTCATCGCCGTTTCGCAGCGCGACCCTGTAGACATCGGCGACGCAACCGCCGCCCAGCGGCGTCATGCGGGTGGGCGGCGAGCCGGTTATCCGCCCGATAGTTTGTTCCAGGTGCTTTTGCAAGGACCGGCCTACAGGTGTTTGGCGTGGATATCGGCGAGCAGGCCGCGGGTCGCGGCCTCGATCAAATCGAGTACGGTTTCGAAACCGTCGCCACCGCCATAATAGGGATCGGGCACGTTTTCGCCGGCCCCGCCGGGGCCGAAATCCAGCAACAGCCGGACCTTGTGGGCGGCGTCGGGGGGGCAGATCGCCAGCAGGTTGGCGAGATTTTCCCGATCCATCGCCAGCAGGTAATCGAAGCGCCCGAAGTCCGCCATCACGACCTGGCGGGCCCGCTGGCCGCTCAGGTCGATATGGCGCCGCCGGGCGGCGGCCTGGGAGCGGCGGTCCGGCGGCTGGCCGATATGATAGGCCGCGGTGCCGGCCGAATCGGCAGCGATACGATCGCTTAACGAACGGGTTTCCAGCAAATGCCGAAAAACGCCCTCGGCGGTCGGCGAGCGGCAAATGTTGCCAAGGCAGACAAACAGGACGCGGATCATCTTTTTATCTCCATCTCCGGTAAATGGCGCCGGGGTCGAAAATAGCATCATTGTTACGAAATAGAAATGTATTAATGACGGGGTCGCCGCCGGCGGTGGGCGACAGTCGAACGGGGCCATGTTAAGGCATCGAATCAGCCGGATGATATCGAAATAATATCGAAACTGTAATGAAAAATAATGATTATCACGGACTATCATATGCGCCGGGACCGGGAGGCGGTCCACGGGCCAGGAATCTTATAGGATCAATAAATTGATCTTAAATTAATTATAACGTAGTGTTTCGGGGTATATTACCGGTCAAGCTAGGTATCATGCAGCAAATTACCGAGAACGAATTCAAGTACCGGTTCCTGTTCGATAACCCGTGGTGGGTGGTCGGCGGCGGCATCGACCGTTCCATAGCCGGCATGCCCCGGCGCATGTATTTCCAGCCGTTCGTGCGTTTGGTGCTGGCCGACGATCCTCGTCCGGCGGCCTTGCTGGGTTCTCGTCAGGTCGGCAAGACGGTGTTGCTGCAACATACCATCAAGCACCTGCTGGATACCGGGACGGCGCCGCAAAATATATTTTATGTCTCCCTGGAGAACCCGTTGTTTGCCGGCATGAGGCTCGAAACCATGCTCAGGCTGTTCCGCGAAATTCAGGGGCATTTCGGAAATGAAGATAAATTGTATGTATTTATCGACGGCGTCCAGTACGCCCGCAACTGGGGCGGCCAACTGGCGGCCATGGCCGGGCAACATCCGGGCATACGTTTTATCGCTTCCGGAACGGTCGCCGCGACGGCTAATTCGAAGGATGCCCGCGACGGCCCCGCCAGCCTTGTCGATTTCCACTTGCCGCCCCTGACATTCGCCGAATACCTGCGTTTCCGGCGGGTCGAGGAGGAACTGTTCGACCCCGGCGCCGAGGAGTGGACCAGGACGCTTGATATCGACCGCCTGAACGAGGAATTTATCGGCTACCTGAACGGCGGCGGTTTTCCCGAACGCCTGTTCACGGCGGCACCGGAACAGGGTTCGAAGCGTTTTTACGGTAACGAAATTATCGACAAGGTATTGCTGCGGGACCTGCCGAACCTGTACGCCATTCGCGATACCCAGGAACTGAATCGGCTGTTTTCCGTGCTGGCGTTTAACAGCGGCAACGAGGCCGGCCTGGAAGGCCTGTCGAAAACCGTTGGCATCGCCAAGAACACCTTGCGTAAATATCTCGACTATCTGGAAGCCGCCTTCCTGATTAACCGGGTGCAGCGGGTCGATCAGGACGCCGCCCGTTTCCGGCGCGCCGCCACCTTCAAGGTATACCTGACCAATCCGTCGCTGCGGGCGGCGCTGTTCGGCGGCGTCGGGGCGGAAGATACGGCCATGGCGGAACTGGCGGAAACCGCCGTGGTCGCCCAGATCGCCCATTTCGGCGCGGCCAGCCAGATCAGTTATGCCCGCTGGCGCAGCGGTCTGGTCAATATTGTCGGCATCGACCAGGCCAGCGGCGATATCTGGACGGTGGTCGATATCAACTGGAACGGCGATCCGGTCAAGAATCGCAAGGCGTTGCGCAGCCCCCTGAGCTTCGCGCGCCGGAACGGCCTGGATCAATTGCGCATCAAGACCCGCAATTCATATGCGCTGAAAACCGTCAGGGGCATCAAGGTGCTGTATTCACCGGTCGCCGAATATGTCTATCATCTGGGCAAGCTGCCGGTCGAAATACTGCGCGAAACCGCCGGGCTGGGTCACGAATAAGCGGCTATTTTCCGCGTAAACGCAAGCGCAGGGCATTCAGTTTGATGAAGCCCTCGGCGTCGTGCTGGTCGTAGACGCTGTCTTCTTCGAACGTGACGATTTCCTTGCTGTACAGCGAATTCGGCGATTTCTGGCCGGTCACGATGACATTGCCCTTGTACAGCTTCAGGCGCACCGTACCGGTAACCGCCTGGCTCGCCTGGTCGATGGCGGCTTGCAGCATTTCCCGTTCCGGCGAGAACCAGAAACCGTTGTACAGCAATTCGGCATAGCGCGGCATGATCTCGTCCTTGGTGTGCATGGCGCCGCGATCCAGGGTCAGGCTTTCCATGGCGCGGCGGGCGCGGAACAGCACCGTGCCGCCCGGCGTTTCATAGACGCCGCGGGATTTCATGCCGATGAAGCGGTTTTCGACGATATCCTGGCAACCGACGCCATTGGCCCCGCCCAGTTCGTTCAGGCGGGTCAGCAGGGTGGCCGGCGACATTTGCTCGCCGTCGATGGAAACCGGGTCGCCATGTTCGAATTCGATGGTGATTTCGGTCGGTCTGTCGGGGGCGTCGTAGGGCGTCACCATGCGGGTTAATACGTGGTCGTAGTCGGGCTCGACCCACGGGTCTTCCAGCGCCTTGCCTTCCGATGAAATATGCAACAGGTTGGCGTCCTGGCTAAACGGGGCCTCGCCGCGTTTGTCGCTGGGTACCGGAATCTGGTGCGACTGGGCGTATTCGATCAGTTTGCTGCGGCTGTTTAAATCCCACTCCCGCCATGGCGCAATCACCTTGATGTCGGGTTTAAGGGCATAGTAGCCAAGTTCGAAGCGGATCTGGTCGTTGCCCTTGCCGGTGGCCCCGTGCGCCACCGCATCGGCGCCGGTTTCGATGGCAATCTCGATCTGCCGCTTGGCGATCAGGGGCCTGGCGATGGCCGTGCCCAGCAGATAAGTCCCCTCGTACAGCGCGTTGGCGCGGAACATCGGGAATACATAATCGCGGACGAATTCCTCGCGCAGGTCATCGACGTAAATATCCTTGATTCCCATCATCTCGGCCTTGCGCCGGGCCGGTTCCAGTTCTTCGCCCTGGCCCAGGTCGGCGGTGAAGGTGACGACCTCGCAGTCGTAGGTATCCTGCAACCAGCGCAGAATGACGGAGGTATCGAGCCCGCCGGAATAGGCCAGCACTACTTTTTTGATTCGGGCATCCATGGGATTCTTAAAACCTTGCTTTGTTTACGCGCCCGGCAGTATAGGCAAAACCGGGCGTTCGGCAAGGATTGTCAGGCTTTTCCTGTCCATTCCCGCAGTAGCGGCACCAGCGCTTCATAGGGCCGGTAGCCGACGGTCAGATAGGCGTACTGGCCGTCGTCGTCGGCACCGCCATCGCGGGCGATGATGGTCGGGAATCCGCTGACGCCGAGCGAACGGGCATAGTTGAAATCGTTTCGGGTGTTCGCCCTGGCCGTATCGGAAGCGAAATATTCCAGAAACCAGGCGCGGTCGACCCCGGCATCGACCGCCAGGTCGGCCAGTACCCCGGTATCGGTGATGTCCCTGTTTTCGGCATAGAACGACCGGTGCAGGGTTTCCAGAAAATCCAGCGCCGCACCGGGGGCCGATTCGCGGACGCTTACCGCCGCCCGGCAGGGTGGTTCGGTATCGTAAATAAAGGCGTCCCGCCCGAAAAAATCGTAGTCGAAAGGCTGGCCGCTGGCTTGCTTGACGTGTTCCCAATGGTCGCGTATTTCGCCCTTTATGGCTTCGTTCATGGGGTCCGTGGTGCCCGGCCGCAGGCCACCCAAAACCAGGGAAATATCCACCACATCGCCAAAGTCCCGCCGGATCGCGCCGATCGCCGGGGCGAACCCCCAGCACCACGAACACATGGGGTCGGCGACGAAGATCAGTTGTTTGCCGGGTTGCGGTTGCGACATGGTGGGCATGTTATCGGAAATATCCCGTTCGTTTTCAGGCAATATTGGCCAGCGGCGCTTCCCAGGCGTCTTCCAGGAAGGCCTCGTCCAGGGGCGTTCCGGCAAAATGGTTGATGTAGTTGCTGATCGTCTTGAGCGCCGTCGCCAGCACCACTTCCAGGGCCTGTTCCTTGTTGAAGCCGCTTTCGATGAAGGCGTCGATTTCGCCGGCCGATACATTGCCGCGGCTTTCGACGATGGCCAGGGTAAAACCATGCAGGGCGGCCATTCTGGCGTCTTCGATGGGTCGCCCGTGGCGGATGGCGTCGATGATCTGCGGGTCCAGCCTGGCCCGCTTGCCGACCGCGGTATGGGCGGCGACGCAGTAACTGCACTGGTTCGAAGCGCTGATGGTAAGCAGCATCAGTTGTTGTTCGGCCGGTGAAAACGCGGTGTTGCCCAACAGGTTGGTCAGCGATGTGTAGGCCTTGATGACCGCCGGGGATTCGGCGAAAATGGCGTAAATATTCGGCAGGAATCCGAATTTTTCCTCGACATCGGCCATGATTTCACGGGATTGCGTGGGCGCGGTTTCCTGGGTGTGGACGTCGAATATGTTCATGGCCGCCTCCGGTTGATAAATGTTATTATTGAATGGTTGTTCCATTAAAATTAGTTTGTGGGTTCGAGACTGTCCAGTTAACCGCATGCAGAACGAACATTCCAGTAAAAACCGGACACGATAGCGTGACATATGTCAGTCCAGGTTGCCCAGGGTCACTTCGGCGATGTCGCTCAGGGCCTGTCTTCCGGGGTTGACCTTGGCCAGGGCCTTGATGCCCTGCACCGTGGCCAGCAGGGTTCGGGCCAGGGCCCGGGGTTCCCGCCATGGCGAAATTTCGCCGCTTTCCTGGGCCCGCCGAATTAGCGTGTACAGCGCCTCTTCGATCCGCTGCAATCCATCGCCCAGCAACCGGGCGACATCGCCGTCGCAGGAACCCATTTCAGTCAGGGTGTTGGTCAGCAGGCAGCCGCGCCGGCCCCCCGGCGCACAGGAATTATCGACCTGTAGCCTGATAAATTCCTCGATCGCCCGGCGGGGGTCGGCGGTTTCGGCGGCGGCGGCGACCAGTTTGCCGGTCGGCGAGCCGGCCATATAATGCCGCATGGCGGCCTTGAACAGGCCCTGCTTGTCGCCGAAAGTACCGTAAATCGAGCCCCGGTTGATGCCCATGGCATCGACCAGATCCTGGATCGAGGTGGCCTCGAAACCCTTGTCCCAAAAGACCTCCATGGCCCTGGCGACGACCTCATCTTCGTTAAACGCCTTGCACCGCGCCATGGTTTCTCTCCATCATCCAGCGTTACCCATACTATATCTGGAACGATAGTTCAAGAAAGCCCGATCGATGATCCTTGGTATCAGGGCCCTTTGAGACCGGACCTTTGGCGCCGGCTGGCCGATTTGAGCTGACCGCAGGCGGCCAGGATATCGCGGCCCCGGGGCGTCCGGATGGGGGCGGAATAGCCGGCCTCGTTCAGGATCGCGGCGAATCGCCTCATGGCCTTGCCCGAAGAGCAGTTGAATTCGGCGCCTTCCCACCGGTTAAACGGGATCAGGTTGAACTTGGCCGGGATGCCCTTGATTATCCGGACCAGCCGGCGGGCGTCGGCGGGTGAATCGTTGACGCCGTCCAGCATCACGTATTCAAAGGTGATGCGCCGGGCGTTGCTGGATCCGGGATAATTGCGGCAGGCGGCGAGCAATTCCTTTAACGGGTATTTCCGGTTGATCGGCATGATCCGGTCGCGCAGTTGGTCGGTCACGGCGTGCAGGCTGATTGCCAGGCCGACCCCCAGTTCGGCGCCGCAGCGCTCGATCATCGGCACCACACCCGATGTGGAAAGGGTGATGCGGCGCCTGGAAATGGCGATGCCGTCGCCGTCCATGATGATCTTCAGGGCCTTGGCCACGTTGTCGTAATTGAACAGCGGCTCGCCCATACCCATCAATACTATATTGGTGAACAGCCGGTCGCCGGCGATGGATGGCCATTCGCCATAGCTGTCGCGCGCCACCATTACCTGGCCGACGATTTCCGCCGCGCTTAAATTCCGCACCAGCCGCTGGGTGCCGGTATGGCAAAAGGTACAGGTCAGGGTACAGCCGACCTGCGAAGACAGGCACAGCGCGCCGCGATCCTGTTCCGGGATGAACACGGTCTCGGCCTCGTTCATGTCATCGAAACGGAACAGCCATTTGCGGGTGTGGTCGCTGGATGTCTGTTCGGCGGCGATGGCCGGGCGACCGACCACGAACCGTTCGGCCAGCCGTTCGCGCATGGGCTTGGCGATGGTGGTCATGCTGGCGAAGTCGGTCTCGCCCCGGTGATAGATCCAGTGCCAAAGCTGCTTGCCGCGAAACGGCTTCTCGCCGATGCCGGCCATCAGGGCGGCCAGTTCCTGGCGCGACAGGCCGATCAGGTCGGTTCTGGGTTCCGTTCCGGTCGGTATCGTCATTTAATGCCGCAGGCCTTCGATGCGGCGGCGTAGGCGGCGGTGAAGCCTTTCAGGGAATAGGTGTCGGTGGTCGCGGTGCCGCGGCTCGATACGCCCCGGGCGATCAATGTGCTGCCGCCCTTCATGGCCCCGACCAGGGCCCTGTCGGCCTTGTCGTTATAGGCCCAGGCGCGGCCGCCGTCGGTAAACAGGCGGCGCTCGAACGGGCCGATTGCAATCTCGACCCCGCTGCCGGGCTTGTAGCTGTATCCGGCCTTGAGGCTGAACACGCCGGGTGATTTCCGGCCCGACCGGCGGGTCACCAGGATAAAGGTATCGCCGCGTTTTTTGTATTTGCCGACCGCCTTTTGCGGTTCGCCGCCGACGTAACATACGGGCTTGCCGTTTTCCCTGGTGGCGAAGGCGCTCCAGTCGCCGAACACGCCGATCAGGCCGTCCGGGGCGATTTGGCCGAACGCCGGGGCGGCGGCCAGGGTCAGGAACGTTATAAGAAAAAAGTGTCGCATCGCATTATTGATAACGGCGCGGCGAGCCCTTGCCAAGGGATGTTGCGGCTGTCAGAAATACCGGCAAACGAAAGGACCCGCAATGGCCAACCCGGTACTGGTGGAAGTTACTCGCGGCGACGGCGTCGAAAGCCGCCATCGGGGTGCCGTCGCCGTCGTCGATGGCGCGGGCGCGGTTATTGTCCGCCTGGGCGATATCGACAGGCCGGTATTTCCGCGCTCGGCGGTCAAGCCGTTACAGGCCCTGGCGCTGGTCGAAAGCGGCGCCGCCGATCATTTCGACATTTCGACCGAGGAACTGGCGCTGGCGTGCGCTTCCCACAGTGGCGAGGCGCTCCAGGTGGAAAAGGTCGAAGGCTGGCTCCGGCGCATGGGGCTGGGTATCGAAGATCTGGAATGCGGCGCCCATCCGCCACGCCATCCGGACCAGATCGCCGAGATGATCCGGGCCGGCGAAGAACCCCGCCGCAGCCACAACAACTGCTCCGGCAAGCACGCCGGGTTTCTCTGCACCGCCCTGCACATGGGCGAGCCGACCGGGGGGTATTCCGGGCCGGATCACCCGGTGCAACGGCGCTTGAGGGCGCTGCTGTCCGATCTGGGCGGGTGTGATTTATCCGCGGCGCCGCACGGCGTCGACGGCTGCGGCATTCCGGTGATCGCCATGCCGCTCGTCGCCATGGCCCGGGCCCTGGCCGCCATGGCCAACCCGGACGGTATGCCCGGGCCGCGGGCGGCGGCGTCCCGGCGCATATTCTCGGCGATGACGGGCTATCCCGAACTGGTCGGCGGCGACGGGCGCTTCGATACCCGGATGATGGCCGCCGGCCAGGGCGCGTTCGTGGTCAAGACCGGGGCCGAGGGCGTTTATGGCGGAATTTTGCCGCGCCGGGGGCTTGGCGTCGCCCTGAAAATAGATGACGGCGCGACGCGGGCCGCCGAGACGGCGATGGCGGCGGCGCTGGAACATTTCGGCGAACTGGGCGGCGGCGTTACCGGGCCGCTGGCCGACCTGCTGCAACCGGTTATCGCCAACGCCGCCGGGGAACCGGTCGGGGCGGTCCGCGCCGTCATCGAATGGAATTACGCTATGTATTAATCGTCTTCCGTCGGGTGAACGGCGGCGGGAACCGGGGCCGCAAATTCTTTCGCCAGCGAACGAAACCGGGGATCGCCGAACACCGGATCGGGCAGCGGTTCGGCCGGGCCGCCGGGGCGTTCCGGGCGGCGCTGGAAGCGGCCCAGGCTAAGCACCCGGTCATACATGACGATGGCCGCGGCGACCCCGACATTGACGCAGAACTGCGTCGGAATCTTGATAATATGATCGCAGCGCCCGACCATTTCGGGTGACAGCGAACCCCGTTCCGGACCCAGGATATATGCCGCCCGAGACGGATGGCGAAAACTCGGCAACTCGATAGAATCGGCGATCAGTTCGACCCCGACCAGGGCGCACCCGGCGGGCAGCAGCATCGCCGCCTGATCGGGAAATTGATAAAACGGGACATGGCCGGTGGCGTCGGAGGTATCGGCCCGGCCGCCAATTTGCGCTTCGTAAGTGGCGGCGACGGTAAACACGAAACCGGCGCCGAAGGCATGGGCGGTGCGGAATATGGATCCCACATTCATGACCTTCGAGATCCCCTCGACCCCGACAGCGAAATATCCACGCATGATTTGTCAGCTCACTGCTTTTGCCGCCAGCCGTTCGACCGGGCGTTCGGTGATCGGCAAATGGATTAACGCCGCCATTATGCCGAGTCCGATGGCGGCATACCAGACGCCGTCATAAGAACCGGTGGTGTCATACAGATATCCGCCCAGCCAGACCCCGATGAAGCCGCCCAGCTGATGGCCCAGGAAGACCACGCCGAACAGTGTCGACAGGAAACGGACCCCGAAAACCTGCGCCACCAGGCCGCTGGTCAGGGGCACCGTGCCCAGCCACAACAGGCCCAGCGCGGCGGTGAACAGGTATACCGAAAATTCGGTTTTCGGCAGGACGATAAACACCAGGATGACGATGGAGCGCAGGCAATAGAGCCCGCTAAGCAGATACTTCCTGGAATACCTGCCGCCGAGAACGCCGCAGGCATAGGTGCCGATAATATTGAACAGGCCGATCAAGGCCAGCGATGTCGCCCCGACCGAAGCGGACATGCCGAGATCGGAAATGTATGACGGCAGGTGAATGGCGACGAAAGAGACCTGGAAACCGCAGACGAAAAAACCCAGCGTCAGATAGATGTAACCCTTGTTGCGCGCCGCTTCGGCCAGGGCCTGACGCAAATTCTGTTCGACGGCGGTTGATTTGCCGGCGCCGCTTTTGCGTTCGTCGCCGGCCCGGCTTCGCAAGAAGAAGGCGGCCAGGGCCATGGTCAGGGCCAGCCAGGCCATGACTTCCAGCGCCGATGCCCAACCCCGGGTTTCGATCAGGTTCTGGCCGATCGGGGCCATGACGAACTGGCCGACCGAGCCGCCGGCGGTGGCGATGCCAAATGCGATGCTTTGTTTTTCAACCGGCACCAGCCTGCCGAGCGCCCCCAGCACAACCGAAAAACTGGTCGCCGACAACCCGAATCCGACCAGCCAGCCGGCCCCCAGGTTGAAGCCGAACACGGTCGTGGCGCCGGACATTACATAAAGCCCGGCGCCATAGGCCAGGGCGCCGACGGTCAGGACCTTGCCGCTGCCGAAGCGGTCGGCGACCATGCCGCAGAAGGGCTGAAACAGCCCCCACAGCAAATTCTGCATGGCCATGGCGAAGCCGAAGGTTTCCCGGTCGATACCCATATCCCCGGTCATCGGCCCCAGGAACAGGCCGAAGGAAGAACGCAGCCCCATTGTCATGGAAATAACGAAAGCGCCGGAAATCACCAGAACCAGGGTATTGCGGCGCATAAAATCGAGCAGACGCAATCCGTAATTATTACCGCTCATGGCCGAGGGTTGCCCGTTTCCTGTTCCCGGTCAAGACCAGGACATTACCGCCAAGGACCAGCACCATACCCGCCAGGGCGCCGGTGGACCATTGAAAATCCTCGAAAACGGTGGAAAGGCCAAGGGCGATGATCGGGAACAGCACGGTGGCGTAAGCCGCCCGGTCGGCGCCGATGCGGCCAAGCAGGGTCAGGTAGAATCCGAAGGCGAAAACCGATCCGAAAACGGCCAGATAAAGCAGCGATCCGAGATAGGCGGGGTTGGGGTCGAAATTGAATTCCCGACCGCCGGCCACCGCGAAAGCGGCTATAAAGACGGCGCCATAGCTCATGCCATAGGCATTGGCCTGCAACACCGGCAGCCCGCGCCGCTGGTTGTTCGCCGAAACCATGTTGCCAAGCGAAGCCAGAACCGTGCCGGCGATGCACAGCAGCAGGCCCAGCGAGCCATCGCGGGCCAAATCAAAGGAATTGACTTCCGGCCAGAACACGACCGTCAGGCCGCCGACGCCGAAGACCGCGCCAAGGGCGACGCGCGGGCGTATCGGATTGCCCAGCAAGATCGCCCCGAAAATAATATTGGTGACGACGATGCCGGAAAAAATAACCGCCACCAGGCCCGTGGTCATGTAGCCGGTAGCCAGGTAGAAGACGAAATAGTTGGCCGAGAACAACAGCAGCCCAAGCAGCGCCATGGCCATGTGGTCGCCCAGGGAAAACCGCATGGGGCGGCCCCTGGTGACGCAATAGACAAGCAAAACGGCGGCGGCGATGGCGAACCTGTAGGCGATCGACACCTCCGGGGCGACGACGCCAAGCTGAAATTTGATGGCCAGCCAGGTCGAGCCCCAGATCAGGACGGTGCCTATATAGAGCAGCGCTACGGTCATTCGGGCGGGCTCATTCCGGGTCGGTGTCCCTTGCCGGAAAGCGGCCCCGATTTCAGGGCTTCCAGAACGGTTTCGCCGCTTCCCGCTGGGCGTCGATGCGGTCGACGCCGATATCGTCCAGTATTTGGTGGCTCATATCCCGCAGTGCCTGGCGGTCGACGCTGCGCTGCTGCCAAATGGCCAGGGTCTCAAGCAGCCGGTGGGGCGCGGCGGCCAGGCTCTTGCCGTGGCGGGTTTCAATGTAATCCGAGGCGAAACCGGAAACCTTGTATACGATGCTGGTCATGACGGGGTGCTCCTGTGTTGGACGATCATGATACGATGTTTCTGTTGCCGCTATATGTACAACCGGGCGGGGTACTGGACAAACGATGTTATCTCATTTACTCATTAGAAATATTTATGTGAAACCGTTATCAAAAAATAGTTAACTTATTGAAATAAAACAAATTCATATTTTGTATCAATACAATACAAAAAATTTGCCATAAAAATATTTTGGAAAAAACAACGTGTCACGCCGCCTGCCGCCGCTAAATTCCCTGAAGGCCTTCGAGGCCGCCGCCCGGCATCTGAGCTTCACCCGCGCCAGTGTCGAACTGAACGTCACCCAGGCGGCGATCAGCCATCAGGTCAAGGGGCTTGAGGATCGCCTGGGCATGCTTTTGTTCCGACGCCTGAACCGCACCCTGCTGCTGACCGACGAAGGCCAATCGCTGCTGCCCTCGGTCAGCGAGGCGCTCGATATCCTGGCCGGCGCCATCGACCGGCTGGCCCGGCAGGAACAGGCCGGGGTGTTGACGCTGAGCACGCTGGATTCCATCGCCGCCTCGTGGCTGGTGCCGCGTATCGGTAAATTCAGGGCGCTGCAACCCGATATCGATGTGCGAATTTCCTCGACCGACGACATCGTTGATTTTTCCGGTGACGGCATCGACATGGCCCTGCGCTATGGCCACGGCAAATATCCGGGAACGGAAAGCGTCCTGCTAATGACGGAAACCCTGTTTCCGGTGGTCAGTCCGCTGTTGCTGGAACGCATTGGCCCGCTGGACAAGCCGTCGGATCTGGCTCGTTTCCCGCTGTTGCACGACGACATGCGCGACGACTGGGCGGCGTGGATGGAACGGGCCGGGGTGACCGGTATCAATGTCAGCCGGGGGGCCTCGTTCAGCCATTCGAATCACGTCCTGCTGGCCGCCGCCGCCGGGGAAGGCGTGGCGCTCGGACGCAGCGTTCTGGTGGTCGATAATCTGTCCGCCGGCCTGTTGCTGCGGCCCTTCGATATTGAACTGAACGCCAAGCTCGCCTATTACGCGGTGTACCCGCGGGCCTCGGCCAGCCGGCCCAAGGTAGTCGCCTTTCGCGACTGGCTGATCGGCGAGGCCGCGGAAACCCAGTCCCGTTACGCCGAAGTATCGGGCCGGAACAGATAGCGCGGAATGGAAAGCCCATGAACAACCCCTTCATCATCGCCATCAAGGCCGACCCGGAAAAATTCCTGTCGGCGCTCGATACCGCGGAATTGAAGGCGGTGGCCGAAAGCTGTGTCCGGGTGCTGGAAGGCCGCGCCCGCGACGGTGACGCCGCCGCCGCCCCGGCCCTGCAAGCGCTTTATCGCGCCATCGCCAATATCGAAATATAGATAGAAGGAAAGCTCATGCGCGCCATCGTCTGCACCGAATGGGGAACCGCCGATACGCTGGCCTTGCGGGAAATGCCCGATCCCGTGCCGGGGCCGGGCCAGGTCGCCATCGCGGTCCATGCCTGTGGCCTTAATTTCGCCGACACCATGATGATCCGGGGCGAATACCAGGTGCGGCCGGAATTTCCGTTCAGTCCGGGGCTGGAACTCGCCGGCACTGTTTCGGCGCTCGGCGACGGTGTCGATACCGTGGCCGTCGGCGACCGGGTGCTCGGGATTGTTTCCCATGGTGGTTTCGCCGAAATGGCGATTGCCGATGCCGCCGATGTCTATAAGATTCCCGATAATCTGGGCTATCCGGAAGCCGCCGGTTTCGCCGTTGCCTATGGCTCTTCGCATTTGGCCCTGGACACGGTCGCCGGGGTGCGGCCGGGGCAAAATCTGGTAGTGTTCGGGGCCGCCGGCGGGGTCGGACTGACCGCCGTTGAAGTCGGCAAGATGATGGGGGCGAGGGTCATCGCGGTGGCCAGCGGGGAAGAAAAAATGCGGGTGGTGCGGGATTACGGCGCCGACCATGTCATCGACTACCGGGCCGGCGATGTCCGCGCCGGCATCAAGGAATTGACCGGCGGGCGCGGCGGCGATGTGCTGTACGATCCGGTCGGCGGCCCGATGTTCGAGGCGGCGCTGAAATCCGCCGCCATCGGCGCTAAAATAATCATCGTCGGCTTCGCCAGCGGCACGGTGCCGCAAATTCCGGCCAACTATCTGCTGATAAAAAACATCACCGTGCACGGCTACTACTGGGGCGGCTACCGGGCCTACAGGCCCGACGCCCTGCGCGATTCCCTGGAGCAGCTATTAAAATGGGCCGGCGAAGGAAAACTGAAACCGCATATCGCCCACATGTTCCCCCTGGAACAGGCCGCCGCCGCGCTGAAAATGCTGACCGGGCGCGGGTCCCTTGGCAAGACGGTGCTGGCGGTGCGGTAGCCGGTTTACCTGTCGCCGCCAGTTCATGTCTTACCATAAATATGGGGACAGTTTACTTAATTCGTAATTAGTAAACTGTCCCCATATTTATACATATTTATATGTCAGTCCCTGAGTTCCGGCATGTCGGCGAACAGTTCCAGCGCGTCCGGATTGGCCAGGGCTTCCCTGTTCCTGACCGGGCGGCCATGGATTATGTCGCGCACCGCCAGTTCGGTGATCTTGCCCGATTTGGTGCGCGGAATGTCGGCGACCCGGATAATTTTGGCCGGCACATGGCGCGGCGTGCAGCGGTTGCGGATTTCGGTCTTTATCTTATCGGTCAGCCGTTGATCCAGCTTGAGGCCGTCGCGCAGCACCACGAACAGCACCACGCGGGTATCGTTGTCCCATTGCTGGCCGACGACGATAGCCTCCACCACTTCATCGAGCTTTTCCACCTGACGGTAAATCTCGGCGGTGCCGATGCGCACCCCGCCGGGGTTCAGGGTGGCGTCCGAGCGGCCATAGATGATGATGCCGTCGTGTTCGGTCAGTTCGATGTAATCGCCATGGCACCAGACATTGGGGAATTTTTCGAAATAGGCGGCGTGATAACGCGAGCCGTCGTCATCCTTGTAGAATCCGATGGGCATGCTGGGGAACGGCCGGGTGCAGACCAGTTCGCCTTTTTCGCCGCGTACCGGGTTGCCGTCGTCGTCGAAGACCTCGACCGCCATGGCCAGGGCGCGGGCCTGAATTTCACCCTTCCATACCGGCCCGTTGGGATTGCCGAGCACAAAACAGGCCATCAGGTCGGTGCCGCCGGCAATCGACGACAGTTGCACGTCGGCCTTGATATTTTGGTAAACCCAGGAAAAGGCATCCGGGGCCAACGGCGAGCCGGTCGAGGCGATAACCCGGATGGTTTCCAGCGAATGGGTTTTCCGGGGTTCCAGCCCGGCCTTGATGACGGCGTCGATGAACTTGGCCGAGGTCCCGAAATGGGTAATCTTTTCGGCATCGGCGAAATCGAACAGCACGTTGCCGTCGGGATAAAACGGCGAACCATCGTAAAGCATCAGCGTCGCCTGACTGGCCAGCGCGCTGACCAGCCAGTTCCACATCATCCAGCCGCAGGTGGTGAAATAAAACAACCGGTCGCCGGGTTTGATATCGCAATGCAGCTGGTGTTCCTTCAGATGTTGCAACAGCGTGCCGCCGGCCCCGTGGACGATGCATTTCGGGGCTCCGGTGGTGCCCGAGGAATACATTATATAAAGCGGATGGTTGAATTCGAAGCGTTCGAAGTCGATCCCGGCCGGGTCGAACGGGGCGGTCAGGTCTTGCAGCAAGACCGCGTTTGGCAAGCCATCAAGCGGTGGCGAGGCGCGGGTGTAGGGGACGATCACGGTGCATTCGACGGATGGCAGGCCGGCCAGAATTTCACCCAGTTTTCCCAGGGAATCATGGGTCTTGCCGTTGTAATGATAGCCATCGGCGCAGAACACCACCTTCGGTTCGATCTGACCGAAGCGATCGAGTACGCCCTGGACGCCGAAATCCGGCGAGCACGACGACCAGACGGCCCCCAGCGAAGTGGCGGCCAGCATGGCGACGATTGCTTCGGGCATGTTGGGCAGATAGCCACCGACCCGGTCGCCTTTGGCCAGGCCCAGTTCCTGCAACGCCTGCCTGAGCACCGATACCCGGTCGTATAGCTGGCCATGGGTCAGGCGCCGGCGAACCTTGTCCTCGCCCCAAAAAACCATGACCTCGCCATCGTCGCGGCGGCGCAGCAGGTTTTCGGCGAAACTGAGCCAGCCATTCGGGAAAAAACGGGCGCCCGGCATCCGGCCGGGATTTTCGCACACCGTGTCGCCCCAGGTTTCGGCGATGACCCCGGTGTAATCCTTGAGCGAGACCCAGAATTTTTCGATCTCGGCAATCGAAAAATCATAAAGCGCCGCATAGTCGGGCAGGTTGACGTTCCAGTCGTCTTCCACGGCGGCGATGAAGGCGGTCATGTTGGTGGCGGCGATACGCCGGTCATCCGGTCGCCACAGCGGTTTGTCGTTCACGGCAAAATTCCCCGTCAATCAAGGTGTTTGTTTTGCGGTGGATTATGTGCCGCCGATGACCGGTGCGCAACCCGGCTATGCGCCATATGTTCTGGTATTGGCGTGATGGCAGGCATAGGTTCGCCCGATGCAAAATCAGCAAACAGCCGGCCCGTCGAACGGGCAAACTGCGGCCGGGTCGTGGCGCGGCGTCGGCTGGATGGTGGTGTCCGGGATCAGTTTCGCCGCCATGACGGTGTTGATCCGCCATCAGACCGGCACGATGAATCCCTTGCAGGTTGCTTTTTTTCGTAACCTGTTCGGCTTGCTGTTCATGATGCCGTGGCTGTGGCGGGCCGGCCTCGGCGGCCTGAAAACCAGGCGCCTGGGAATGCACGGGTTCAGGGCGATGGTCGGGATGATCGCCATGTCGTGCTGGTTCACTGCGGTTTCCATGATGCCGGTGGCCGAGGCGACGGCGCTGAGTTTTACCGCCCCGCTGTTCGCGACTATCGGCGCGGCGCTGTTTCTGGGCGAAACCGTGCGCGCCCGGCGCTGGTCGGCGACCGCCATCGGGTTCGTCGGGGTATTGATTATCCTGCGGCCCGGCGAGATGGAACTGGGCCTGCCTGCCGCCCTGGCGCTGATCGCCTCGGCTTTTATTTCGATGGCGGCGCTGACGGTCAAGTCGTTGAGCCGGACCGAAAAGGCCAGCGCCATCGTCGTCTTCATGGGGCTGATCATGACGCCGCTGTCGCTGATTCCGGCGCTGTTGTTCTGGACCACGCCGCAACCCATGGACTGGCTGTGGTTCGCCGCGCTGGGATTATTCGCGACCACCGGGCAACTGGCCATGGTCCGGGCCTTCAGTTCGGCCGATATCTCGGCGGTCCTGCCGTTCGATTTTTTCCGCCTGATCTTCGCCGCTATTTTCGGTTTCCTGTTTTTTTCGGAACGGCCCGACCGCTGGACATGGGTCGGCGCCGCGATCATTTTTACGGCCACCCTTTATACCGCCCACCGCGAGGCCAGGGGCGACCGGGACCTGCGGCCGGCCCGCACCGCCCTGCGCCAGCCGCGCATGGATGGCGCGGCGGCGGCGGCTATTCGGGCGAAGGACGACGACCGTCCTTCCTGATGATGATCTCGACCCGGCGATTGATCGCCCGGTTGGCGGCGCTGTCATTGGCGACCAGCGGTCGGCTGTCGCCGTAACCCATAGAGGCCAGGCGACCGGGGTCGATACTGGTATTTTGCAGCAGGAATTGAATGACCGAATTGGCCCGCGCCGTCGACAGGTCCCAGTTCGAACGGAACAATGGCGTTTTGATCGGCCGGTCATCGGTGTGACCGGCGATGATGATGTCGCCTTTGGTCTTTTCCAGCACGGGGGCCAGATTTTTCAGGGTGGCGATAAAATCCTCGGTCAAGGTCTCCGCCCCCGATGGAAAGGCGACTTTTTCCGGGAAACGCACCACAACTTCGCCCTTGCGTTCCTCGACCTTGGCCATCGACTTAGCTATTTCCCGGGCCATTGCCTGCTTGACGGACGCCATCAGCGATTCGTCGGCAGGTGGCGGCGCCGGCGTTTGCGGCGGCTGGTCGGTTATCATGTCGCCGACTTTCAGGTCCAGCACCACCTTCGGCACGGTCTGCCGGGGGGCTATACCGACCGGCCCGCCATCGCTTTCAATAATGCCGGCCAGATTCTTCAGATACTGAATACCGAAGGCCTGGCTCATGTTGCCGGCCAGTTGCTGGTATTTTTTCGCGTCCATGTCGGCAAACGACAGCAACATCACGAACATGGTCAGCAGCAGCGCCATCAGGTCGGCGAAGGTGACCATCCAGGTCGGCGCACCCGGCAGGATTTTCTTGCCCCCGGCCATTCAGGCTTCCTCCGCTTTTTCGTCATGATGTTTGATCCGCAGGTTCTCGGGAAGATATATCTGCAACAGTTCTTCCAGGACATTCGGATTGGTCTGGCCGAGAATTTCCAGCACGCTGTCGATAATCAGGGACTTGGTGACCCGTTCCTGATCGGTTCGTGATTCCAGTTTATCGGCCATCGGCAGGGCGATCAGATTGGCGATCAGGGCGCCATAAAGGGTCGTCAGCATGGCCACGGCCATGGCCGGGCCGATAGCCGCCGGGTCGGACAGGCTGCTTAGCATCTGGACCAGGCCGACCAGGGTGCCGATCATCCCGAAGGCCGGGGCGGAATCGCCGATGGCGCGAAATATCTTGCCGCCTTCCTCGTGCCGCCGGATCGACTGGTTCATTTCGCCGACCAGGGTTTTGCGGACGACCTCGGGGGCCATGCCGTCGACGCACAACTGGATGCCTTTCTTGAAAAAGCGGTTGTCGATATCGGCCCCTTCAAGCGCCAACATGCCGCCCTTGCGTGATTTTCTGGCCAGTTCGATGGCCAGATCGATCAGGCTCTTGGGGTCGTCCTTGTCGCCGACGAAGGCGGCGTGAATGCCGACCCGAAAGGCCGTCGATACGGTTTTCAGCGGGAACTTGATCAGGGTCGCGGCGAAAGTGCCGCCGATGACGATCAGGAATCCCGGCAGGTTGAGGAAAACCCACATGTCGGAGCCGACCAGAATCGCGGCGACGACGACGGCCATGCCGATAATCAGGCCAAGCAGGGTGGCGATATCCATTTCCGGCGGCGCTCCTGATCGGTTACCCCCTTCTACATAAGGCGGCGATACAGTATAGGGATACGGGACAGTTGTTCAATTCAACGCATCTATTTAGCGGGAGAAAAAAATGCAGATAACCGGACAGGCGGCCCTGGTCAGCGGCGCCGGCTCGGGCCTTGGCCTGGCCACGGCGCAGGCGCTGGCCAAGGCCGGGGCCAGTGTCGCCCTGCTGGATCGCAACATCGACGCCGCCCGGACGGCGGCCGCCGAAATTATCGAAAACGGCGGTACGGCGCTGGCCGTGGAATGCGATGTCGCCAGCGCCGTCAGCGCCGAGGATGCCGTCGTCCAGGCCCGCCAGACGCACGGCCCGGCGCGTATTCTGGTCGGCTGTGCCGGGGTTGGCACGGCGGGCAAGATCGTCGGTCGTGACGGCCCCCTGAACCTGGATGATTACGCCCGGGTCATCGGGGTCAACCTGATCGGCACATTCAACATGCTGCGGTTGGCCGCGGCCCAGATGAAAAGCCTGGAACCGCTGGCCACCGGCGAACGCGGGGTGATCATAAACACCGCCTCCATCGCCGCCTACGAAGGCCAGATCGGCCAGGCCGCCTATGCCTCGTCGAAAGGCGGCGTGGTGGCGCTGACACTGCCGGCGGCGCGGGAATTTTCCCGCTCCGGGATTCGGGTGCTGGCTATCGCGCCGGGTATTTTCGCGACCCCCATGCTGTTCGGCCTGCCGGAAGAAGTGCAACAGGCACTGGGCCGGTCGGTGCCGTTTCCGTCGCGCCTTGGCGAACCCGCCGAATTCGCCTCGCTGGCCCTGCATATGATCGACAATGTGATGATGAACGGCGAAGTGGTGCGGCTGGACGGGGCCTTGCGGATGGCGCCGGTATAGTGACGCCGCCGTCTCTCGACGATATTGAAGCCATCGCCCGGGCGGCGTTGCAGACACTGCCGGGCGAAATGGGTCCGCATATCGAAGGCGTGGCGATCCGCATCGAGGATTTCCCCGACCGGGAGACCTTGCGTGAAATGGGGCTGGAAAGCCCGTTCGACCTGCTGGGGCTTTACCGGGGGGTGTCGATCGACCGTAAATCCCTGGGTAGTGTGGTTCAGGACGTGGACATGATCTTTCTTTACCGCCGCCCGATTCTGGATTACCGGCGCCAAAGCGGCGAAGACCTTGAGCTCCTGATCCGGCATGTGCTGATCCATGAAATCGGGCATCACGTGGGTTTCAGCGACGCCGATATGGAACGCATAGAGGCCTCGCCCTAGGCCATGACGATCTTGTCGCGGCCTTCGGTAACATGGCGGGTGGCGTTGCGGGAATCGACGACCAGCCGGCTTTCCCTGACCAGCGACGGGTAATCGATGTCGTCGTGATCGGTGCAGATCAGGGCGGCGTCATAGTCGGCGAACCGTTCCGTCACCCAGTCGATGGACCGGCGACCGGCCAGCGGCATGTGTTCGCGGGTGTTGGGGATTTCGCTTACATAGGGGTCGTAAAAGGCCGTTTCGGCGCCCCGTTCTTCGAGCAATTCCAGGATCGCGAAGGCCGGGCTTTCACGCACGTCGTCGATGTTTTTCTTGTAAGCGACGCCGATCAGCAGGATTTTCGACGCCGACAGGCCCTTGCCGGCGCGGCGGTCCAGCTGTTCGGCCAGCACACCGACCACATGGCCGGGCATGGCGGTGTTGATCTTGCCGGCCAGTTCGATGAAGCGGGTTTCCTGGCCGAACTGCCGGGCCCGCCAGGTCAGGTAGAAAGGATCGATGGGGATGCAGTGACCGCCCAGGCCCGGACCCGGATAAAACGGCATAAAGCCGAACGGCTTGCTTTTTGCGGCCTCTATCACTTCCCACACGTCGATGCCCATTTTGCCGTAGATAAGTTTCAGCTCGTTGACCAGGGCGATGTTGACGGAACGAAAGATGTTTTCGGTCAGCTTGACCGCCTCGGCGGTATCCAGCGATGACACGGGTATGGTCTGTGTGACGATGTTGTCATATAACGCCAGGGCTAGGGCCAGGGCCGGCGCACCATCGCCGCCGACCACCTTGGGTATGGTCCCGGTCCGGTGGGTCGGATTGCCGGGGTCTTCCCGTTCCGGCGAATAGGCGAGGAAGAAGTCGCGGCCCGATTTAAGGCCGCCGCGTTCCAGGATCGGCCGCATGACATCCGCCGTGGTGCCGGGATAGGTGGTCGATTCCAGCACTACCAGTTGCCCCGGATGCAGGTGCCTGGCGATTTCCTCGGTCGAGGAGACGACGTAGCTTAGATCGGGCCCGTGGTCATCGGACAGCGGCGTCGGCACGCAGATGACGATGGCGTCCATATCGGCGAGGGCGGAAAAATCGGCAGTGATGGAAAACTTGCCGCGCGACCTCAGTTCGGTGATGGCTTCCGTCGAGATATGCTTCAGGTAGGACTTGCCCGAATTCAGGATTTCGGCCTTGGCGGGATCGATATCGAAACCGGTGGTGTCGAGGCCGCCCCGCACGGCGGCGATGGCCAGCGGCAACCCGACATAGCCCATGCCGATGATCCCCAAACGCGCCGTGGCCCGGTCGAACCTGTCCAACAGGCCGGAATATTCGGCGGGCGGCGCAGTCGCATCATCGGTGTCTGGGCTCATGATCTGGCGGGGTACTCTGGTGGTTCGAACAGTGGCCGCGAAACTATAGCATTCTTTGGCCATTTCAACGACTTTTCGGGAAGCTTGCGCGGCTTGCGCCGCCGGGGTAATACCAAGGATCACTGATAAAGACCCATTGAGATTCTCTCAGCGCCCCGTCGGAGGGCGTCGAAAAGCCTTGACGATGCACCGCATCGACTGCGGCTTTGCTCCTGCCCGACGGGGCGCTGAGAGAATCTCAATGGGTCTTTATCAGTGATCCTTGGTATAA
>CAZZKE010000015.1:0-49405 GCA_964655005.1 uncultured Thalassospiraceae bacterium
TCTCTCCTACCCGAAGGACTGCTGTGACGATCTCTATGGGTCATTCTTTCTGCAACTTGGTATTACCGGGTCATGCTTTCCCGTAACGGGCGACCGGTCCCAGTTCCTCTTCGATGCGGATCAGCTGGTTGTATTTTGCCAGACGGTCGGAACGGCTCAGGGATCCGGTCTTGATTTGCCCGGCATTGGTGGCGACCGCAATATCGGCGATGGTGGTGTCTTCGGTCTCGCCGGAACGATGGGAAATAACCGCCGTGTAACCCGCCTTATGGGCCGTTTCTATTGCCTCCAGGGTTTCCGACAGGGTGCCGATCTGGTTGACCTTGACCAGGATCGAATTGGCGACGCCGCGGGCTATGCCGTCGCGCAGGCGGGCCGGGTTGGTCACGAACAAATCGTCGCCGATCAGTTGCACCCTGGACCCGATGGCCACGGTCAGGGCCTTCCAGCCGTCCCAGTCGTTTTCATCCAGGCCGTCCTCGATGGAAACGATGGGATAGCGGGTGCTAAGGTCATCGTAGTAATCGCACATGCCGGCGGCATCAAGGACCTTGCCCTCGCCCGCCAGATGGTACTTGCCGTCCCTGTAAAATTCGCTGGATGCCGGGTCCAGCGCCAGCGATATATCCTCACCCGGCTTGTAGCCGGCGCCTTCGATGGCTTTCATGATAAAGCCCAGGGCCTCATCGGCGCTCGACAGGCCCGGCGCGAAACCGCCTTCGTCGCCGACATTGGTGTTATGCCCGGCGTCCCGCAGTCCCTTGCGCAAGGTGTGGAACACTTCGGCCCCCATGCGCGCCGCCTCGGCGAAGGTGTCGGCGCCTTCCGGCACGATCATGAATTCCTGGATATCGATGGGATTATCGGCGTGCGCCCCGCCGTTGATGATATTCATCATCGGCACCGGCAACAGGTGCGCCCCGACCCCGCCGATATAGGCATAAAGCGGCAGGGCGGCCTGTTCGGCGGCCGCCTTGGCGACCGCCAGGCTGACTCCGAGAATGGCGTTGGCGCCAAGGCGGCCCTTGTTTTCCGTGCCGTCCAGTTCGATCATGGTTTTGTCGATCAGCAACTGGTCTTCGGCGTCGAGCCCGGACAAGGCATCGAAAATTTCACCGTTTACCGAACCGCAGGCGGTCAGCACGCCCTTGCCGCCATAACGCCCGGTGTCGGCGTCGCGCAGTTCGGCGGCCTCGTGTTCGCCGGTCGACGCCCCGGAAGGCACGGCGGCGCGGCCAAAGGCGCCGGTTTCCAGCAGGACATCGACCTCGACCGTCGGATTGCCACGGCTGTCGAGAATTTCACGGGCGTAAATATCGCTAATGGCGGTCATGTTTCAGTGCCTTCCTAAACAGTTGCCGGTCGCCGCTTGGCGATCCGGTCAAATTCCATGAGGGTTTCCAGAAGCCCCGGCATTTCGGCCAGGGGGATCATATTGGGGCCGTCGCTGATCGCGTTGTCCGGATCGGCGTGGGTTTCGATAAACACCCCGGCGACGCCGACGGCGACGGCGGCGCGGGCCAGAACCGGGGCGAATTTGCGTTCGCCGCCCGATGTCGTCCCCTGCCCGCCCGGTTGCTGCACGGAATGGGTGACATCGAAGATAACCGGGCAGCCGGTCGCCGCCAGCACCGGCAGCGCCCGCATATCCGAAACCAGGGTGTTATAGCCGAAGCTGGCGCCCCGTTCGCAGACCATGACCCGCTCGTTGCCGGCGCCGGTAATCTTGGCGACCACGTTGGCCATATCCCAGGGGGCCAGGAACTGCCCCTTCTTGACGTTGATCGCCAGGCCGGTTTTGGCCGCCGCCAGCAGCAGATCGGTCTGGCGGCACAGGAAAGCCGGAATTTGTAAAATATCCACCACTCCCGAGCGACCGAGCGCGGCGCATTGATCGGTATTGTGGACATCGGTCAGTACCGGGATGGAATAGGCCTCGCGGATTTCACCGAAGGCGGCGACCGCCTCATCCAGGCCGACGCCGCGCCGGCTCCGGGCACTGGTCCGGTTGGCCTTGTCGAACGATGTCTTGAATACCAGGCCGATCCCCAGCCCGGCGCAAAGTTCGTGCAAGGCGCCGGCCATGTCCATGGCGTGGCCCCGGCTTTCCATGGCGCAGGGCCCGGCTATCAGGGCCAGCGGCAGGTCATTGCCGAAGGTTACGGACCCGGTCGAGACACGGTGTGCGGAAGTCATCGGGCTACACCAGCCGCGACCGTTCGACGGCGGCCTCAATGAACGAGCTGAACAGGGGATGGGGATCGAACGGCTTCGATTTCAATTCCGGATGGAACTGGACGCCGATAAACCATGGGTGATCGGGAATTTCGATAATTTCCGGCAACACGCCATCGGGCGATTTAGCGGAAAACACCATGCCGGCGGCGGCCAGCGCCTGTTCATAAAGCAGGTTGACCTCGTAACGGTGACGATGCCGCTCGGCTATGGTATCTGTGCCGTAAATGCGCCGGATATGGCTGTCGGCCTGTAAATCGGCCTGGTACGAACCCAGCCGCATGGAGCCGCCTAGGTCGCTGTCTTCGGATCTGGTTTGCGTTACCCCGTCACGGTCCCATTCGGTCAACAGGCCGACCACCGGGTCTTCGCAGGGGCCGAACTCGGTCGATCCGGCGCCGTCGATATGGGCCAGGTTCCGCGCCGTTTCAACCACCGCCATTTGCATCCCCAGGCATATCCCGAAATAGGGTATGCCGCGTTCGCGGGCGAACTTGGCCGCCGCAATTTTACCTTCGATGCCCCGTTCGCCGAAACCACCCGGCACCAGGATACCGTTGACGCCATCGAGATGATGCACGGTGTCCTCGCGTTCGAACACTTCGGAATCGATCCAGTTAAGATTAACCTTGACGTTATTGGCGATGCCGCCGTGGGAGAGCGCCTCGGACAGCGATTTATAGGCCTCCAGCAGGCCGGTATACTTGCCAATAACGGCGATGGAGACTTCGCCTTCGGGTCTTGTCACCCGCTCCATGATTTCCGACCACCGTAACAGGTCGGGCGCCGGCGCATCGATTCCGAAATGCCGGCAGACCTGCCGGTCCAGTCCCTGTTCATGATAGCTGATCGGCACCTGATAGATGCTGGCGACATCAAGCGCCGAAATTACCGAGTCTTCCTCGACATTGCAGAACAGCGCGATCTTGCGTTTTTCGCTGGCCGGTATTTTGCGGTCGGCCCGGCACATCAAAAGATCCGGCTGAATCCCGACGCTCAGCATTTCCTTTACTGAATGCTGGGTCGGCTTGGTTTTCAACTCCCCCGCCGTCGGGATATACGGCAGCAGGGTCAGATGTATATACATCGTCCGGTCGCGGCCCAGATCATTCCTGATCTGGCGGATCGCTTCGAGAAACGGCAGGCCTTCGATATCGCCGACGGTGCCGCCGATCTCGCACAGGATAAAATCTTCGTCATCAATGTTCGAAAGCACGAAATTCTTGATGGCGTCGGTAATGTGGGGGATAACCTGAATGGTCGCCCCCAGATAATCGCCCCGGCGTTCGCGGGCGATTACGTCGGAATAAATCCGCCCGGTGGTGATGTTGTCGCTCTGGCGGGCGCTGACGCCGGTAAAGCGTTCGTAATGGCCCAGGTCCAGATCGGTTTCCGCGCCATCGTCGGTAACGAACACTTCGCCGTGCTGGTAGGGCGACATGGTGCCCGGATCGACGTTGATATATGGATCAAGCTTGCGCAGACGGACCTTGAATCCACGGGCCTGCAAGACGGCGCCCAAAGCCGCCGAAGCCAACCCCTTCCCAAGAGATGAAACCACACCGCCGGTGATAAAGATAAACCGCGTCATGGACGTACACTGTATAGGATTCGGATTGCCGACGGAAAGGAAAGAAACGTGCTTCGCCTGGAAAAGCACAAAAAAAGAGGCGGCTGTTTCGCCGCCCCCGCCGCCACGTATTCTATTTGCTTCATTCTTGCCATTTTTCGTTGATGTTTATCCTGTTTTATTCGGCAATCGGCGCCTTTGGTTGTTCCGGTTCGACCGGTTTCGCCAGGGGCTGTTCGGCCTTGGCGGGCTGATCCATGATCGAGCCGGCCTTCTTCGGGCTGCTCGCCATGATTCCCAGCAGCAAGCTGGTAGTCATGAAGACCGCCGCCAGAATTCCGGTCGCCCGGGTCAGCAGGTTGGCCGTTTCCCGGCCCGACATGAAGCCACCGCCGGCACCGCCGCCGCCCATGCCCAGTCCGCCGCCTTCGCTACGCTGAAGCAGCACCGTGCCGACCAGCGCGATGGCGACAAGCAAATGGATAACTAGGATGACCGTAATCATGGGGCGGCACTATCTATTGGCTGATTAAAACGATGCGGCGTTTTAGTCCCTGTTCGCGTCCTTGGCTAGGAGAAAATACAAAAACCGACGATAAATCAGCAACTCAGGGCAATCGCCGCGAAATCGTCGGGCTTCAGGCTGGCGCCACCGATCAGGCCGCCGTCGACATCGGCCAGGGCCAGCAACTCCCTGGCGTTGCCCGGATTCATCGACCCGCCATAAAGCAGCCTGATGCCATCGGCCGCGTCCCGGCCCAGTTTAGCGGCCAGTTCGGCGCGGATAAAGGCATGTACTTCCTGAACTTCCTGCACCGTCGGCGTACGACCGGTACCGATCGCCCACACCGGTTCATAAGCGAGCACCGTGTTGGCGGGCGTGGCCGAACCGGGAACCGATCCGGCGATCTGCGACTTGACCACATCCAGGGTTTTGCCGCCGTCCCGCTCGGCCTCGGTTTCGCCGATGCAGATCACCGCGCTTAGCCCCGAATTATGCGCCGCGACCGCCTTGGCGTTAACCAGATCATCGCTTTCACCATGATCGGTGCGCCGTTCGGAGTGGCCGACCAGAACATGGGAGCATCCGGCATCGGCCAGCATGGCGGCGCTTATATCGCCGGTGTGGGCGCCCTTGGCCGCCGGGTGGCAGTCCTGCGCCCCGAGCTTGACGCCCGAACCGGTAATGGCCTGTCCGACCGCCCCGATCAGCGTGAACGGCGGGCAGACCAGCATTTCGAAACCCGCCGCGCCTTGTGATTTCATGAATTCGCCGACGGCGGACGCCAGCGTCAGGCCGTCTTCCTGCAAGCCGTTCATTTTCCAGTTTCCGGCGATCAGCGGGCGCCTAGGTGCGGTCATGGTGTGTCTTTTCCTGTTTTTACGGTGTCGTTCGGGTGTTCTTGAATTGCCCCACATATCTATCACGGCACGATTGGCCATCCAATACTCCTAAGGGTGGGGGAAAAAGCATGGTTGCGGGCGCCGTGCGGCGCTTATATGATGCCGCCGTCCTATCGGGTACGGTAAAATTCGTGGCCTGATTTCCCGGTCGGACAGGCACAAACAACCGGACAAAAGGCCACCCCATGCTGGAAGCAATTCGCAACCGTTCTAGCGGTATCGTCATCAAGGGACTGCTGGCGATGCTGATCCTGAGTTTCGCCCTGTGGGGCATCGCCGATGTGTTCTCGCCCGGCGGCGTCGATACAACCGTCGCCAAGGTCGGCGACACGGAAGTATCGCCCGATCAGATCAGGCGCGATTTCCAGCGTGAAGTCGAACGACTGTCGGGCTTGCTGGGAACCCGCATCGACAGCGACCAGGCACGGGCCCTGGGCCTTGCCGACAATGTCCTTAATCGGATTATCGATCGCACCCTGTTCGATCTCGCGGCGTCCGATCAGGGCATCGTCGTCAGCGACGACCTGGTGCGCCGGGATATCCGTAACATCAAGGATTTCAGGACCGCCAGCGGCGATTTCGACCGCTCGCGTTTTCAGCAAGCCCTGCAATTGAACGGTTTGAGCGAGGCCGGTTTTGTCGCCCTGACCCGTGGCGATATCGCCCGCGCCCAGTATCTGAGCATGATCGGCGCCGCCCCGGACGCGCCCCGGCGGCTTACCGAAATCCTGTTCGCCTATCAGAATGAAAAACGGGTCGCCGAAATTCTCTCCATCCCCAATTCCTCGATCCCGGTTTCGCCACCGCCGGATGACACCCAATTGGCGAAATTTCATGCCGCCAACGCCGCCAAGTTCACCGCGCCGGAATTTCGCAAGCTAACTTACATCAGCCTGACCGCCGATGATCTGGCCAAGGAAATCAAAATTTCCGACGAAGAAATCGCGACCGCCTATGCGGCCCGGCTGGACGAGTTCGCAACCCCGGAAAGCCGGGTATTGAGGCAGATTCGTGTTAAAGACGAAGAAACCGCCAAAAAAGCCTACGACATGCTTAAGGGCGGCGCCAATTTCGCCACCGTCGCCAAGGAGGTCGCCGGCCTCAATCCGGACCAACTGGATTTGGGCGCAATGACCAAGGCGCAACTGCCACCGGAACTGGCGGACGCCGCATTCACCCTGCAACCGGGCGCTTTCACCGGGCCTTTGAAAAGCGTTCTCGGCTGGCATATTCTCAACCTGGTCGAAATAAAACCCCAGACCCAGCGCAGCATGGAAGACGCCAGAACGGAAATTTCCACCGAACTGGCCACTGAAAAAGCCGTCGATTCGCTGTATCAGGTGGCCAACGGCCTGGAAGACGAGCTCGGTGGCGGCGCGACCATGGAGGAAGCGGCCCGGACGCTCGACCTGCCGATCCGGACGATCCCGGCCGTCGACCGCAGCGGCAGCGCCAATTCGGTCCGCGTCGAGGGCCTGCCCAAAGGCGATTTCCTTGAAGTCGCCTTCGAAACGCCGGAAGGCCAGGACAGCCCGTTAACCGAAGCCGGCAGCGATGGATATTTTATCGTCCGGGTGGATTCCGTGACCCCCCCCGAATTGCGACCGCTGGCCAGTATCAGGGCGGAAGTCATCAACGCCTGGCAGGATGGCCAACGGTCCCTGAACGGCAAGAAAATGGCCGACGACCTGATCGCCAAAATAAAGTCCGGAACCACCATGCAGACCCTCGCCCGGGATATGGGATTTACGACCGTCACGACGGCGCCGTTCAGTCGCCGGGGAAACGTCAACGGGCTGCCGTCCGGCCTGGTCGCGGCGCTGTTCGCCTCGGACATCGGCGAAGTGTCTGAAGCCACCGGCAATGGCGGCCATATTATCGCCCGCCTGAAAAGTGTGATCGCCGCCAATCCGGTTGCCAACAAGAAAGAACTGGATGCCATGGGCCGGCAATTGACATCGGCCATGCGCGCCGACCTGCTCGGCCAGCTTGCCGGCGGATTGCGGCAACGCTACCCGGTTTCGATCAATTCGGCTTCGCTGGATGCGCTTTTTTAATATTCGCCATGGAACTGTTTCCGCAAACGGAGGAATTCACGGAGGTTTATGAAGCGGGCCGGGCTCAGGTGGTCTGGACGACCCTGGTCTCGGATCTGGAAACCCCGGTCTCGGCATTTTTGAAACTGGCCGGGGATGCCCCCAACAGCTTCCTGCTGGACTCCGTCGAGGGTGGCGCCATACGTGGCCGTTATTCCTTTATCGGCCTGCGGCCCGATTTGATCTGGCGATGTTTCGCGGACAAGGCCGAAATCAACCGTCAGGCCCTGATTGATCGTGACGCCTTCGAGCCCTGCGCCGAAGGCGCCATTCGGTCCCTGCGTTCGGTGGTCGATGAATCCTTTATCGATCTTCCGCAAGGTTTGCCGCCCATGGCGGCCGGACTGGTCGGCTACATGGCCTATGACACGGTCCGCCTGACCGAAAACCTGCCCAACCCCAATCCCGATGTGATCGACGCCCCGGACGGTATTTTTGTCAGGCCGACGGTGATCGCCGTATTCGACACCATCGAAGACAAGATATCACTGATTACCCCCGTCAGGCCGACCGCCGGGTGCCGTTCCGAACAGGCCTGGGAACAGGCCACGGACAGACTCGCCGAAGCCCTGGGCGCACTGGAAAAAAGCCTTCCATATCAACATCATAATACTGAAATTGACGTACCAGAGCCGGAACCGGTCTCGAACATGTCGCGGCGGGAATTCCACGCCATGGTGGAAAAGGCCAAGGAATATATTCTGGCTGGCGACATCTTCCAGGTCGTGCTGTCGCAACGCTTCAAGGTCCCATTTACCCTGCCGCCGTTTTCCCTGTACCGGGCCTTGCGCCGCCTGAACCCGTCGCCGTTTTTGTTTTTCCTGAATTTCGATGATTTTTCCATCGTCGGCTCCAGCCCGGAAATTCTGGTCAGGGTGCGCGATAACAAGGTCACCATCCGGCCGATCGCCGGCACCCGCCCGCGTGGCGCGACGCCGGAACAAGACGACGCGCTGGCCGCCGAATTACTGACCGATGCCAAGGAACTGGCGGAACACCTGATGTTGCTTGATCTGGGCCGCAACGATGTCGGCCGGGTGGCGAAAGTCGGCACGGTCAGGGTCACGGCCCAAATGACCATCGAGCGCTATTCCCATGTCATGCACATCGTGTCCAACGTGGAAGGCGATCTGGACCCGCAATACGACACCATGGGAGCACTGTTCGCGGGCTTCCCGGCGGGTACGGTATCGGGCGCGCCGAAAGTCCGGGCGATGCAGATCATCGACGAACTGGAAGGCGAGAAACGGGGCATATACGCCGGCTGTATCGGTTACTTCGGCGCCAACGGCGATATGGATACCTGCATTACGTTACGCACCGCCATCGTCAAGGACGACATCATGTACGTTCAGGCCGGTGGCGGTATCGTCGCCGACAGCGACCCGGAAGCGGAATACCAGGAAAGCCGCAACAAGGCCCGCGCCCTGATCCGGGCCGCCGAAGAAGCCGTCAGGTTCGCCAGTTCGAAGAATTGATACCAAAGAACGCCGATACCGGCGGCGGCGCGGCGGATCATGCGCTCGATTTTTCCCGCCAACCGCCATGTTCCGTCTGTTGCAGGTATTTCAGGCCGAAGCCCATATCCTTGTAGGCTTTCCAGCGCTCCCGCGCGGCGCCGACCTGGGCGCCGTCATTGCCGTCGAACAGTTCGAAACAGCGTTCATAGTCCCCGACATCGGCGCTGGTCGCGCCGTCGGTTAAAAACAGGAAGGTCGCGCCATTGGGGTTCTCCCCGTCCGGGCTCAGCCAGATCGGCTGATCCTGCGCCCGACCGTCCCTGGCGGTGCCGTGGGGCAGCCACGAATCTTGCTCGTAAGTCCAGAGAACATTGTTCAGTTGTTCGGCCCGCGCCGCGGAATCGACCAGCACCAGCGCCCGCCCGCCGGCCTCCAGCGTTTTCTCCAGCAGCTTCGGCAAAGCCCTTTCGAGCGGCCAGAGTTGCAGGTGATAGAACGATACCTGGGTCACCCCTGGTTCACTTTTTCTCGTAGTTGTCGGCGACCAGACGGTCGAGCAGACGGACCCCGAACGCGGTGCCGCCCTTGGGCACGGTCGGCTTGTCCTTGGCCGCCCAGGTCACCCCGGCGATATCCAGATGCGCCCACGGGGTCTTATCGACGAACCGTTGCAGGAACTGCGCCGCGGTGATCGATCCGGCCCCGCGACCGCCGGAAATATTTTTCATATCGGCCGAGTCGGATTTCAGCGTCTTGTCGTAGGCATCGCCCAGGGGCAACCGCCACAGGTCTTCGCCTACGGCTTCACCGGCGGCGAACAACTCGCCCGCCAATTTGTCGTTATTGGAAAACAGACCGGCCTTTTCAGCACCCAGGCAAATAATGATAGCCCCGGTTAAAGTCGCCAGATCGACCATGAATTTCGGCTTGAAGCGTTCCTTGGTGTACCACAGCGCATCGGCTAGCACCAGGCGGCCCTCGGCGTCGGTGTTGAGCACTTCGATGGTCTGGCCGGACATCGAAGTAACGATATCGCCGGGGCGCTGGGCGGCGCCGGAAGGCATGTTTTCAACCAGGCCGACGACGCCGACGGCGTTAACCCTGGCCTTGCGCCCGGCCAGCGCCTTGAGCAGGCCGATGACCACGCCGGAACCGCCCATGTCCCATTTCATGTCTTCCATACCGCCCGAAGGCTTGATTGAAATGCCGCCGCTGTCAAAGGTTACGCCCTTGCCGACGAAGGCGATCGGCTGTTCCGTCTTGCCCTTGGTTTTCGGCAGGCCGTTCCACTGCATGACCACCACCCTGGATTCCCGCTCGCTGCCCTGGCCGACGCCCAGCAGCGCCCCCATGCCCAGCTTCTTCATCTGCGCCTCGCCCAGCACACTGACCTTGACGCCCAGCTTGCTTAAGCCCTGCGCCTGTTTGGCCAGGGTTTCCGGATACAGGATATTGGCCGGTTCCGAGACCAGATCGCGGGTCATGAAGACGCCATCGGCGACTTTGTCCTGGTCGGCGAAAGAGGCGCGCGCCCTGGCCGGCCCGGCGACGATGAATTTCAGGCCTTTCAGGCTCGGCTTGTCGTGGGCGCTTTCCCTGGTCAGATATTTGTCGAACCGGTACGAACGAAGACGGGCGCCAAATGCTATTTCGGCGGCCATTTCGGCGGCGTTCAGGGGGCATTTGTCAATGGCGTCGACCACCACCTGGGCCGAACCATGGCCCTTGGTGGCCAGCGCCGCATAGATGTGTCCGCCGAGCGCCTGCATCCGCCTGGCGTCAATTTCCTCCGGCTTGCCCAGGCCGACCATCAGGACCCGGTCAAGCTTGACACCGGCCGGGGCCAGAACGGTCAGGGTATGCCCTTTCGATCCTTTGAAACGGCTGGCCTTGATGGCGCGACTCAGCGCCCCGCCCGTGCTTTTGTCCAGCGCCTTGGCGCCGGCGGTTAATTTACGACCTTCCATGACCCCGACGACGGCGACGCCGGTTTGCGGTTGCGCCGGACTGGCGAAGGTTATTTTCATTTGCGGGGGTCCTAGCTGTTTATAGTTTTATAATTTGATGACCACGGCCATCAACTGATTCCAGATTTCCAGATCGTCCGGATCGGCGTCGATATCGTCTTCATTTATCATTTGCTGGTTTATATCTATCTGCCGCTGCACCTGCACCTTGACTTCGGCCAGGTGTTCATCGGACGGGTCGCTGATGTTGACCTTGCCATCGAAATACATGTCGGCGCGTTCCATCATCGGCAGTTTTTCGATCTTGGCCTCGATATCTCGCCATTGCTGATACCAGGCGTCGTAAATTCCGGATTCCGCCTTGAAGCCGGATTCCTCCATCTGTTCATCCAGCCCGCCCATCAGGGCGAGGAATTCATGAACGCTTAACGTCAATATGCGCACGGGCTTGGTCCTCGTAATGCTTTTCCACAGTCAGGGCAATCTGCCCGATTCTTTAATAACGATCAAATTATCTGCCCTGAAGCGATTCCACTTCAAGGCAGATTGATAGCACGAAAGCTTTATATTTCGGAACGCCTATCATGCCTGCAATCGCACCGGCATCCGCTTCGCCCCCCAGGTCCCCGGTGGGCCATCGAACACCCCGGCGCATCGGGTTCCGCATTTTGCGCAGCGACCGTCATCGGTCAGATTCCATACCGAAAGCACATACCAGTCCCGCCCGATCAGCCGTTCCCCGCAGCCATGACAATAGGTGCTTTCGCCTTCGAAATCATGGACGTTGCCGGTATAGGCGTAGCGGACGCCGTTTTCCAGCGCGATCGAACGGGCCATGGTCAGGGTCGATTTCGCGGTCGGCGGCGTCGCCATCATTTTCCAATCCGGGTGGAAGGCAGAAAAATGCATGGGAACGTCCGGGCCAAGTTCTTTCACCACCCATTTCGTCATGGCGGCGATTTCTTCCGGCGAATCGTTTTCACCGGGAATCAGCAGCGTCGTCGTCTCAACCCAGACATCGGTTTGTCGTTTAAGATATTTCAACGTATCGAGCACCTCCGCCAGGCCGCCCGAACACAGGCGCCCGTAGAAATTCTCGGTGAACGCCTTCAGGTCGATATTAACGGCGTCCATATGCTCATAAAACTCGGCCCTCGGTTCCGGGCACACGTAACCGGACGATACGGCGACGTTTTTTATACCCTGGGCGTGGCAGGCCTTGGCCACATCGATGGCGTATTCGTGGAATATGATCGGATCGTTGTAAGTATAGGCGACCGAGCGCGAACCGGTCTCGAGCGCCGCCTCGGCGATCATTCCGGGACTGGCGGCATCCTGTAATCTATCGAACTCGCGGGACTTGCTGATATCCCAGTTCTGGCAGTACTTGCAGGTCAGATTACAGCCCGCCGTGCCGAAGCTGAACACCGGGGAACCGGGCAAGAAATGGTTCAGGGGTTTTTTCTCTATGGGGTCGACGCAGAAGCCGCTGGACCGACCGTAGGACGTTAGCACGATCCCGCCATTATCGCAGGCGCGCACGAAACACAGGCCACGCTGGCCATCGCGCAACCTGCAAAAACGCGGACACAGGTCGCACTGCACCCGGCCATTGTCTAAGGCATGCCAGTAGCGACCGGGAAAATGACCGCCCGTCGTATCCAGTGAAACGTTTTCATTCATTATCATGAAATATGGCGCAATGCCGGTTTCGTCAACGCGCCAGACTTCGCCAAAGCTGGTATTTCCCGTTCAACATCATATATTCCCCAGATGTCCGTCCGTCGAAAAACCCGCATCCCGATCAACGTCATCGCCGTTCTGGGCCTGGGCGTACTGGTCGCCGCCGCTATCGCCAGCGTACTTTTTCTTGGCCTGTCGGCGGCCCGGAAGAACACCACCGAGTTGCTGACTGACAAGGCCAGGATCTCGATTGAGGTAATCACCGGCCAGATCGACCGCCAACTGGAACCGGTACAATACCAGGGGGAATGGATCGCCGATGCGATCAGGCAGGGGCGTATTTCCATTGATGACGACGGGCAATTAAAAGTTTTTCTGGAAGGCGCCGTAGCGGCGACGCCGCAGGTTTCGGCGGTCGGCTTCGTTCGCCCCGACGGCGCCATGACCGCATATATCCGCAAGGACAGGAAAGCCGCCGATATGTCCTGGCCGCAAGGCGAGCGATACCGGGTCCTGCTGGAACAAACCAAACACCTGACGGCTCCGGTCTGGCGAGGGCCGCTCTGGTCGGAAGACCTGGGCGAGATGATCGTCATCCAGCAAACACCCATTCGCAGGGATGGCCGGCTGCTGGGCGTCCTTAACCTGACGGTGCCGATAGCCGGGCTGTCCAGATTCCTTGCCAACAAGGCGCTGGCGGATTTGGTGCCATTCATTATTTACGACCGGACCCGGCTGATCGCCCACCCGTTCCTGATTAACTGGCGTCCGACCGACCCGCAAAACGCCGAGGTGCCGGATTTCGCCAACCTGGGTGACAAAATCCTGACCCATATATGGGATCCGCCATCCAAAGAGCTCGGCTTGCTGCTTAATTTCAGGGGAAGGCATACCGGCAAAACCAAACTGAATCTCGTTACCATCGGTCAATTTCAGTACATATACATTTACCAGGAAATCAATAAATACGGCCAAAAACCCTGGACGGTGGGCCTGTATCTGAATACCGAAGCCGTTGACAAACAGGTAGATCGCCTGGGTGTCACGCTTATTGTCGGCATCGGTTTTTTCATCGTTACCCTGACGCTGGCGGTAATCGGCGGCAGGTGGGTCAGCGAACCGGTACGGGCCATCGCCGTAGCCGCCGGCAAGGTCCGCAAAGGCGACTTGCAGCAGGTCCCGATGCTCCGGCCCAGCCGCATACTGGAACTGGATCTGGCCGCCCGGTCTTTTAATGAGATGGTCGATGGCCTGCGCGAAAGCCAGATGATCCGCCAGGCCCTGGGCCGCTATGTGCCGGAGAAAGTCGCCGAATCCCTGTTGGCCGACGGCGGCAGCATCAAAACCATCGAGACGGAAGCCACCGTGCTGTTTTCCGATATCGAGAATTTCACGGAAATGACCGAGCATCTGGGTCCGGAAGGCATCGTCACCCTGCTCAACGACTATTTTTCGGAAATGGTGGCGATCCTGGAACGCCATGGCGGCGTCGTTACACAGTTCCAGGGCGACGCCATCCTGGCCACCTTCAACGTACCCATCGGCGACCCGGATCACGCCGCCAACGCCCTGCAAGCGGCAATTGAAATGCAACAGGCCGGCGGCAAGCGGACCTTCGGCGGCCACCGGGTCGGGGCCCGTATCGGCATCAACACCGGCATGGTGATTGCCGGCGCCGTCGGCGCCCGTGGGCGGCTCAACTACACGGTGCACGGTGACACGGTTAACCTGGCGGCCCGCATCGAAGCCCTGAACAAGGATTACGGGACCAGAATTCTGACCACCGAATCGACGGCGGCCAAGGCCCGGGGGTTACCCCTGAAGCGGATCGGCGAAATTCCCATTCGCGGCCAGTCGGGCGCGGTCGTCGTGTATCAGCTTGAGGTCGATAAACAATGACGGCCCCGCATTCACTTTCGCGCCCTGCCGCAGTCGCCGGCGCGTTTTATCCGGGTGACGCCAGCGCCCTCGACGGCGCGGTCCGGGGGTATCTGGCCAAGGCATCGGACGCCGCCGGAACGGTGGCGCCGAAGGCTATCGTCGTGCCGCACGCCGGTTATGTTTATTCCGGGGCGCTGGCGGCGCGGGTGTTCGCCATGCTGCAACCGGCAGCCGACAAAATCAACCGGGTGGTCCTGCTCGGCCCCTGCCACCGGGTGCCGCTGCGCGGCCTGGCCGCAAGCGCCGCCACCGCCTTCGCCACGCCGCTTGGCGACGTTCCGATCGATATGACCGGCCTCGAAAAGGTCCTGAAACTGCCTATGGTTCAGATTTCCGAGGAGAGCCACGCCCAGGAACACAGCCTGGAAGTACAACTGCCTTTTTTACAGGTGATGCTTGCTGATTTCAGCCTGTTGCCGCTGGTCGTCGGCGACGCCACCGGCGGCCAGATCGCCGATGTTCTCGACGCTGTCTGGGGCGGTCCCGAGACCCTGATCGTAATATCATCCGACCTGAGCCACTTCCTGGATTACGACGGCGCCCACCGGATCGACGCCAAAACCCGCGCCGCCATCGAACGGTTGGACCCCGATTCCATCGGCGACGAACAGGCCTGCGGCCGGATACCGTTGAAGGGCCTTCTCGAAGCGGCCAGACGCCGGGATATGCGGGTCGAAACCGTGGGTCTGTGCAATTCCGGCGACACCGCAGGCGACCGCGACAGGGTGGTCGGGTATGGCGGCTGGGCCTTCTTTGAAAAGGATACTGGCGATTTTGAAAACCGCACCCGGCGACTTATCGAACAATACCCGACAGACTTGCTGGAGACTGCCGCCGCCTCGATTCGCCATGGCCTGGACTTCGCGACGCCCCTGACCGTAGCGCCTGCTGATTACCCCCCGGACCTGGCCGAAAACGGCGCCTGTTTCGTTACGCTTAAACACGGCGAGCGGCTGCGCGGCTGTATCGGGTCGCCGGAAGCCTACCGGCCCTTGATCGTCGATGTCGCCGAAAATGGCTACTCTGCCGGCTTCCGCGATCCCCGCTTTCCAGCCCTGCGGCGCGATGAACTAACAGGCCTGAACCTCGCCATATCGCTGTTGAGCCCGTCCGCCCCGATACCGTTCGACGGCGAGGCGGACCTGCTTGCGCAATTGCGACCGGGAATCGACGGCCTGATTATCGAAGATCGCGGCCGGCGGGCGCTGTTCCTGCCATCGGTCTGGGAACAGTTACCCGACCCGGTTGATTTTCTGGGCCATCTAAGGAACAAGGCGGGCCTGGCCGCCGATCACTGGTCGGCGACATTCACCGCCCGGCGTTTCATCGCCGCAGAAATCGCCGCCACCGATCATGGCGGTTCCGACAGGTTATGGAAAATCTGAAACGGGCATGGGCGGGCCGCAAATTTTACATCTTGGTCGGGGAGCGGGTTGTTTATATGCTGGCGCCGAAAATTCAATTTCCAATTCGGGAGTACGGACTTGACCCTTAACATCACTATCGCGCTGATGGAACAGGTCGGCGAACTGGCGAAGAAGGCCGGTCTGGCGATCATGGATATCTACAACACCGATTTCGAAGTCGATCACAAGGCCGACTCATCGCCGGTGACCGAGGCCGATCGCATCGCCGAACAGATTATTATCCAGGGTATTCGCGAAGGCATTACCGCCAGTTTTCCAATCGTCGGCGAGGAAGCGTTCGCCGCCGGTCAGGCCCCCGACGTCGGGACCGGGCCGTTCTGGCTGGTCGATGCCCTGGACGGGACCAAAAGCTTTATTACCAAAAGCCATGAATTCACCGTTAACATCGCCCTGATCGAAACCGGAAAACCGGTCCTGGGGGTAGTCCACGCGCCGGCCCTTGGCGATACCTACTGGGGCTGCTCCAGCGGCGCATTCGCCGAAATGAAGGACCAGCCGGCAAAAAGCATTTCCTGCCGGACGCCCGCCGACGACGGTATGGTCGTGGTCGCCAGCCGCAACCACCGGACGCCGGAACTGGAAGCCTTCATAAGCGATTTGAAGGTCAAGAGCTCGACCGGCGCCGGCAGTTCGCTGAAGTTTTGCCTGGTCGCCTCTGGCGAAGCCGATATCTACCCGCGGCTGGGCCGCACAATGGAATGGGACACCGCCGCCGGACACGCCGTGGTCACCGCCGCCGGCGGCTCGGTACGCAAGCTGGACGGCACCCCCCTGAGCTATGGCAAGCCCGGAATGGACAATCCCGATTTTGTCGTCAGGGGACTGGATAAGGAAGCCTCGTAGTCACTTTTTTTGTATTTTCAAGGCTTGACGCCCCGCCGTCGCAGGCGCACTATTAGACCGTGGTTAGGGTTTTTTACCCGCCACGAATTAGCCGCCGTAATTCTTTACGGTGACTGCAGCGCAGGGTCATTACCGCGGATGGCCCGGCCAAAAGCAGCAAGTGAGTACAAAGAGCCGTTGGCTGGTCCGGCGGCTCTTTATTGTATAGCAACCTGTATCCAAATGCAGTTTGATCCGGGCGGCGTCATGTTAAAACCAACCACCGAAAACATCGAACGGGCGGCGACCCTTCTTGGGCAAGGCGAACTGGTCGCCTTCCCCACCGAGACCGTCTACGGCCTGGGCGCCGATGCCGGTAACGACCGGGCCATCGCCGCCGTCTACCAGGCCAAGGGACGGCCCGCGTTCAACCCCCTGATTATCCATTTCGCCAGCACCGAAGCCGCCGAACAGGCCGTTGTTTTCGATGATCGGGCGCGGCGTCTGGCCAAGGCCTTCTGGCCCGGCGCCCTGACCATGGTGCTTAATCGCCGTGAAGGTTGCCCGGTGTCGCTGCTGGCCAGCGCCGGTTTGCCGACCCTGGCGGTGCGGATACCCGATCACCCGGTAGCCAACGCCCTGCTGCGACAGGCCGGGTGCGCCATCGCCGCGCCCAGCGCCAATAGTTCCGGGCGGATCAGCCCGACCGCCGCCGAACATGTCCTGGAAGACCTGGGCGACCGGGTCGCGGCCATTCTTGATGGCGGCCCGTGCGGCGTCGGCATAGAATCCACCGTCATCGACCTAAGCGGCGAGCGGCCCGCCCTGCTGCGCCCCGGCGGCATTGCCGGCGCCGATATTGAAGCCTTGATCGGGCCGCTGGCTGCCGCCGGCGACGGCGATCAGGCGCCCCGGTCGCCGGGCATGCAAAGCCGCCATTACGCACCGGCCATCCCGATCAGGATCAATGCCGAAAGCGCCATGGCGGGCGAGGCCCTGCTGGCCTTCGGCCCCGGCGTAAAAAACCGCTACGTCAACCTAAGCCGCAGCGGCGACTTGCGGGAAGCGGCGGCCAACCTGTTCGCCATGCTGCATATGCTGGACCGGCCCGGCTTCAACGGCATCGCCGTAATGCCGGTGCCGGAAACCGGCCTGGGCATCGCCATCAACGACCGTCTGCGACGGGCGGCGGCGGAGAAAAATTGATGATTGAAAAAATCCGCGACCTGCTAGGTGCGGGCGGCTGGATCGACGATGCGGCCGACATGCGGCCCTACCTGAACGAACAGCGCGGCCTGTTCCGGGGAACCTGCGCCGGAATCGCCCGCCCGGCGACGGTCGCTGAAACCGCGCGAATCATGGAAATCTGCGCCCGGTCCGGTATTTGCGTGACGCCGCAAGGCGGCAATACCGGCCTGGTCGGCGGCACCGTCCCCATGTTTTCGGACCGAAGCGGTATCGTGCTGGCGACCGAACGAATGAACCGTATCCGCCACATCGATCCGCTGAATCAGACCATGACGGTAGAGGCCGGCGTCATCCTGAGCGATATCCAGCAAGCGGCCAAAGACGCCGGACTGCTGTTTCCCCTGAGCCTTGGCGCCGAAGGTTCCTGCCGCATCGGCGGCAATCTTTCGACCAATGCCGGCGGCGTCCAGGTGCTGCGCTATGGCAACGCCCGCGACCTGGTTCTGGGTCTCGAAGTGGTGCTGGCCGACGGCCGGGTCTGGAACGGCCTGAACGCCCTGCGCAAGGACAATACCGGTTATGATTTGAAACACCTGTTCATGGGCTCGGAAGGTACGCTCGGCATCATAACCGCCTGTGTGCTGAAGCTGTTCAACGCGCCCGGATACCGCGAGACCGCGCTGTGCGCCGCCGCCGACCCGCCGGCCCTGCTGGAACTGTTCCGGCGAACCCGCGACGCCGTCGGCGACGGATTGACGGCGTTCGAAATCATTAACCGCTTCGCCTTCGAAATCACCGTTCGGCACATGCCTGGCTGCACCGATCCGTTCGGGCGGCACCATCAACAATATGCCCTGCTGGAAACCGGCGGCATGGGCGGGGAACTGCGCCAGATATTGGAAGCAACGCTGGCCCAGGCCATGCAGGACGGCGTCATCGGTGACGCGGTAATCGCCGCAAGCGGCGCCCAGGCCGAAAACCTGTGGCGGTTGCGCGAAACCATACCGGAAGCCCAGAAGCACGAAGGGGCATCGATCAAGCATGACATTTCGGTGCCGCTTTCCGGCGTCCCTGATTTCCTGATCCGCGCCACCGCCCTGGTCGAACGGGAATTACCGGGAATCCGCGTCTGCGCCTTCGGCCATGCCGGAGACGGCAATATCCATTTTAACCTGAGCCAGCCCGTGGGCATGGCCGGTGACGCTTTCCTGGAATTACGGCAAGGCTTCAATCGCCTGATTCATGATCTGGCAATGCAGATGGACGGCAGCTTCAGCGCCGAACACGGTATCGGCATGCTAAAACGCGACGATCTGGTGCGCTATAAGTCCGATGTCGAGATCGACCTGATGCGGCGGATCAAACAGACCCTGGACCCGGACGCCATACTTAACCCCGGTAAGATTCTTTAAAACGAAAAAAAGCCTTCGTTCCGGGCAGCGCCGCCACGACATCGTCGGCCCGATCCGGCGGCAGCATATAAAGGGCGGTCGACAGGGCGTCCGCCGTGGCGGCGTCGGGGCCAAGCACCGTGACGGCATCATAAAATCCCGCCGACCGGCCACTGTGCGGGTCCAGCAGATGATGGTGTTGACCCGACGCATCGAACGCCGTGCCCGCCCCTTCCGAGGTCGCCACGGCGCCATCGGTCAAGTCCAGTATTTCTCGGGTCGCCGGGCTTTCGATCCGCCACGGTCCGCCAATGGCGTATATTTCACCCATATTGGCCAGCACCCTGTCGAGCCCGCCCCGGCGCAAAACCTGCGCCACCCGGTCGGTAATGTAGCCCTGGGCGATGCCATTGAAGGTCAGCGCCATGCCGGGTTTCTCGAACCTGACCGCATTGGCGTCAAAGCTGACGGCCCGGTAATCCACCCGCCGGACCGCCGCCGTCACGGCGGCGGCGGCGGGGCCGGCCGGATCGGCGCCGGGCCGGCTGAAATAATCGGCATACAGGCGCCACAAAGGCTGCACCGACACATCAAACGCGCCGCCGGTCAAATCCGCTATTCGGCGACTGAGCGAAAGCAGCCGCAGCATGTCATGGCCGGGCCGGGCAAGGACGCCGGTTTTATTCAGCCGCACCAGTTCGGAATCGGCCCGATACAGGCTGAACTGGCGTTCCAGCCGCATCACTTCATCCAGACTGTCGGCAATCAACTGCCGGGCCAGGTCCGGATCGGGATGATGGATGATAATTTCCGCCGCGGCGCCCAGCACCTCGCCGCGCCAGCGAACGGCGCCGGTCGGCAACGTCGCGCCGCCGGTCAGCGCGACCGCGCCGAATGCCGCAGTAACCGAGATGAACCGGCGGCGGCTTAAGGCCCCTGGCGCCGTCTTTGCCGTCATTTTACCGCCTTCCGACGCATACTTTCACCCCGCACCATGGCCTGCCGCCGTTCGCGTCGTTTGCGCTTATCGACCATCGGCGGACAAAGCTTGTCGTCATGATAAACACTCTGGCAATCAAGGCAATAAATGCACTCGTGCAAGTCGATATGACCGTCGGGATGGATCGCCTGTACGGGGCAGCGAATGGCGCAGACCTGACATTCGACGCCGCACTGATGGTGACGTTTGAGCCAGTCGAACATGCGGTTGTTGGCCGGGATCGCCAGCGCCGCACCCAGCGGACACAGGTAGCGGCAGAATATCCGGTTCAGGAACAATGATGCCGTCAGGATACCAAGGGCGTATACCACGAACGGCCAGGCGCGAATGAATTTCAACGAAATGGCGGTCTTGAAGGGTTCGACCTCGGTCATTTTTTCGGCCATCCCGACGGGACCCAGCGACAACGCCAGAAGACCCAGAAATACAATATATTTTATCGCCCATAATCGTTCGTTAACGGCAAACGGCAACTGAAACTGCGGCAATTTAAACCGCATGGCGATGCGGTTGAGCAGTTCCTGCAACGCCCCGAACGGGCACAGCCAGCCACAAAACACTCCCCGCCCCCAGAACAACAGGACCAGGGCGACGAACCCCCAAAGAATGAAAATTAACGGCTCAAGCAGGAAAAATCCCCAGCTGAAATTACTCATCAGGGCATGAATAAAGGTCAGCACATTAATTACCGATAACTGGGCGGAGGCGATCCAGCCAAGATAAACCAGGGTGAACAGCAAAAATATCCGGCGGAACAAATCCACCGAGCGACCCCGCCTGGTCACCCTGTCTTCAAACACCATCAGACCGGTAAGTATGATCAGGGCGGTTATCAGGATTGCGATCTGGGGTATGTTTCCCAGCCACTGCTGTTGCCACAGCGGACGATCAATAGAAGCCTGTTTTTGACCCACCGAAGAGGCTATCGCCGCCTTAAGCAGTTTTTCAGGAATCACATAGTTGAGCGGGAACCCCGCAAAACGCTGGCCGCCGCTGGCGGTATCTTCCTCGACCAGCAGTTCAAGACGCCATGGCCTGACCGGATCGAAGCCGCTTTCCGGCGACAGTTTAAAAAGGCTGACTTCGCGGAAATCCGGCGCTTTGGCGATCATAAACTTCGGTGCGGTCTGGTGCATCTCCTTGGTCAGGCGAATGGTTTTATCGCCCTGCACCAATTGCAGACGTTCGAAATATCCCGAGCGCCGGTAGTTGTATCCCCGGAATGAATAATAGCCACGCCCGGCGACCATGATCGCGCTGGCGTCCGGTCCCAGGCCGGCCATGATTTTGTTGTAACTCGCGAAGCCAAACAGGTTCTGCCCGATTACCGGCGGGGTGATCAGACCGGCGACCAGGTCGATAAACAACTTGTCTTTGTCTTCTTCCCCTTCCTGCCGGGAAAATGCGGCGGCAACGCCGCCTTTGCTAAGGCGCAATCGCCTGAGATAGCCGTCCTTGAGAAGGGTCGGCCAATCGGCGACGGTGAACGATTCAAGGTCGATATCGCCCTTGTTCAATTGCTCGCCGGGACCGATAACGCCATATGTCCGGGCCACCATTCGACCGGCCCGCATCACGCTATCGCTGAATACCAGCGAAGTGATAGAGGCACCGCTAACCATATCGATAGCGGATTCCCCCGCCGCCGCAGGGGCGCCGACCCTGACCCGCCGGCGCAAATCCTTGCCTTTGAACTGGTTGATGAAGGTATCAAGACTGCTGTTGGGAATGCCCAGCACCAGGATCGGTTCCTGATGTTCGACGACCATCGCCCCGGTTATAATGCCGGCCAGATCGAAGCCCACGAGAATTTTTACCGGCTTGCCGGAATAGCCCGTCGAATTGATCACATCGGATGTCAAATAGGCGTAACCTATCAGCTTGCTGTCGCGAAACACCGGCGCCGAGGGCGGTTGCCCGCCGGTTTCGCCGGCGTTGTCGGCACCGGGATAGACCCTGGCCAAATTCTCCGGACTGAGGAAACGCCCGAGTTCGGACGCGCCGGCGTTTGCGCAAAACACCAGCAACATAACGAACGCCAAAGGAAGAAATCCAAAGCGCCGCTTCACAGGCTCACCCAATCCCCTACCCCCCAAACTTGAAATATACGGATAATCCCCTAATTTGTTTGCGGCCTTGACGACAGTCAACCCATTCATTCGAGAATTGTGGTCAAATTGTGGCTGGTGAACCGGAATCAATGTATAATTTGGTTTCGGTCACTCGGCCCAATAAGGATCGGGATACCTGGATAAATGGTAAATTCCGATCGCTGGGCCGTTTTCGCAAATTTTACAGATACGGTTAATTTGGAGAATTGAAATGGGTTGGCATATTACTAAAGGCCGCTGGATCATGGCGGGCATCCTAGCCGTCGTGATGGCCGTACCGGCAGTGGCCGACGAGGCGCCGTCGGCAAAAAAACTGGAAAAGCACAAAACGACTCCGGGCGGCCAATATCAGCCGTCGCTTGATGTGATGCCCAAAGTCGAAAGGCCCGGCGTCAAGAAGGGTGCGCCGAAACTTACCGACGAAGAATTTTCCCGCGCCAACAAAATCTTTTTCGAGCGCTGCGCCGGCTGTCACGGCGTGCTGCGCAAGGGCGCCACCGGCAAGCCCCTGACCACCAAGATAACAAGCGAACTGGGCTACGATTACCTCAAGGATTTCATCAACTACGGCTCGCCCGCGGGTATGCCCAACTGGGGCACATCCGGGCAACTGAGCGAGGGTGAAATGGACCTGATGGCCCGTTATCTGCTCAACGAACCGGTCGTACCACCGGAATGGGGCATGGCCGAAATAAAGAAGTCGTGGAAGGTGATTATTCCTCCCGAAAAACGCCCGACCAAGAAAATGAACGATATCGATATCGATAACCTGTTCTCGGTAACCCTTCGCGATGCCGGTGAAATCGCCCTGATCGACGGTGCGACCTACAAGATCCACACCATCATCAATACCGGTTACGCGGTACACATCAGCCGGATATCGGCCAGCGGTCGCTATCTGTTCGTGATCGGCCGCGATGCCAAGGTCAACATGATCGATCTGTGGATGAAGACGCCGGCGACGGTGGCCTCGATCAAGATCGGCATGGAAGCCCGCTCGGTCGAAACTTCGAAGTTCAAGGGCTATGAAGACAAATACGCTATTGCCGGTGGTTATTGGCCGCCCCAGTACGTAATCATGAAAGGCGACACGCTTGAACCGCTGAAGGTCGTCTCGACCCGTGGCATGACGGTGGATACCCAAGAGTATCACCCCGAACCCCGTGTCGCGTCTATCATCAGCTCGCAATACCGGCCCGAGTTCGTTGTCAACGTCAAGGAAACCGGCAAAGTCCTGCTGGTCAACTACGAAGACATCAAGAACCTGACGGTTACCAGCATTGATGCCGAGCGGTTCCTGCATGATGGCGGCCTCGATTCCACCGGTCGTTATTTCCTGGTGGCGGCAAATGCGCGCAACACCATTGTCGTGGTCGACACCAAGGAAGGCAAGTTGGTCAAACTGATCACCGAAGCCGACGGCATTGGCAAAACACCCCATCCGGGACGCGGTGCGAACTTTGTGCATCCGAAATATGGTCCGGTCTGGGCGACCAGCCATCTGGGCGATGATTCCATTGCCCTGATCGGGACCGACCCCGTCGGCCACCCGAAAAACGCCTGGAAGGTCGTGCAAAGCCTTGAAGGACAGGGCGGCGGATCGCTGTTCGTCAAGACCCACCCGAAATCGAAAAACCTGTGGGTCGATAGCCCGCTGAACCCGGAAGCCGAGATTTCCTCGTCGGTCGCCGTGTTCGATATCGACAATCTGGATAAGCCTTACGAGGTTATTCCCATTGGCGAACTTTCCGGTATCAGCGAAGGCGTACGCCGGGTCGTTCAGGGTGAATACAACAAGGCCGGCACCGAAATCTGGTTCTCTGTCTGGAACGGCAAGTCCCAGGAATCGGCGATCGTGGTTATTGACGACAAGACCCGCAAGGTGAAAAAGGTCATCAAGGACAAGCGCCTGATCACACCGACCGGCAAATTCAACGTCTATAACACCAGAAAAGACGTCTACTAAAACCTGTCACTCAGGCAAGACCTTTGTGGGGATGTCCCGAAGCGGGGCATCCCCATTTTTTTATCCGCTGAAATGCTTTAACGTGGCCGGGCCATTGTCTTTTTGTCAGGTGATTTGAAAATGTCCGAATATGCCTCCCCTATCGACGACATGCGGTTCGTCATCAACGAACTTTGCGATCTTGACGCCATCGGCCAACTGCCGGGATACGAAGACGCGACGCCCGATCTGGTCGAAGCCGTGCTGGCCGAGGCCGGCAAGCTGGCCGCCGGCGTCATGGCGCCGCTAAATCGTGATGGCGACGTCGAAGGTTGCCACATAGAAAACGGCATCGTCAGGACCCCCCGGGGATTCAAGCAAGCCTACGGGCAATTTATCGAAGGCGGTTGGAACGGCGTCCCGTTCGATCCCGAATATGGCGGTCAGGGTCTGCCGTGGCTGATCACCACGGCGCTTTCGGAAATGTGGAATTCCGCCAACATGGCCCTGGCGCTCTGCCCGTTGCTGACCCAGGGCGCGGTCGAACTGTTATCGGCGCACGGTTCGGATCAACTAAAGGCCCGGTTCCTGAAAAAGATGATCAGCGGCGAATGGAACGGCACCATGAACCTGACCGAGCCCCAGGCCGGAACCGATCTGGCCCAACTCAGGTCGAAAGCGGTGCGCCACGGCGATCACTACAAGATTACCGGCCAGAAGATATTCATCACCTACGGCGAGCACGATATGACCGACAACATCATCCACATGGTGCTGGCCCGGACGCCCGAAGCGCCGCCCGGCATCAAAGGCATTTCGTTGTTTGTGGTTCCGAAATTCATGGTCGGTGACGACGGCGCCATCGGCGAGCGTAACGACCTTCGCTGTGTGTCCATCGAACACAAGCTGGGTATTTCCGCCAGTCCCACCGCCGTCATGTCGTTCGGCGACGACGGCGGCGCCACGGGATATCTGGTCGGCCAGGAAAACAACGGCATCCGTTATATGTTTACGATGATGAACAATGCCCGCCTGGCGGTCGGTTTGCAGGGCGTGGCGATCGGCGAACGGGCCTTCCAGCAGGCCCGCGACTTCGCCCGCGAGCGAATTCAGAGCCGCGACGCCGATGCCGCGGACCCGGCCCCGGTGGCGATCATTCATCACCCCGACGTCAAGCGAATGCTGCTGTCCATGAAGGCCCGCACGGAAGCCGCCCGCGCCCTGTCTTATTATACCGCGGCAAAGCTCGATACCGCCAAACGCCATCCCGATCAGGCCATGCGCGGTCAGGCCCAGGCCCTGGTCGATTTGCTGATTCCGGTGGTCAAGGCATGGTCCACCGATAACGGCATCGATATCGCCAGCACCGGCATTCAGGTTCATGGCGGCATGGGTTATATAGAAGAAACGGGCGCCGCCCAATACCTGCGGGACGCTCGCATCGCGCCCATTTACGAAGGCACCAACGGCATTCAGGCGATTGATCTGATCGGTCGCAAGGTGGCCCGTGAACAGGGCCGGACGGTCAACCTGCTGATGGCCGAAATACAGATCGTTATCGATGCCCTTGGCAACGCGGATAACGATATCCTGCCGGCTATCGGGGTGCGTCTGGAAGAGGCGCTGGGCGGCCTGAAAAAGGCTACCGACTGGATCATCGATTGTTACTCCCGCGACCTGAACGGCGCCCTTGCCGTAGCCGTGCCGTATCTGACGTTGCTGGGCAATACCGCCGGTGGCTGGATGATGGGCGCGGCGGCCCTGGCGACCGCCAATCCGGGACAAAAAAGCGAAATGAGCGAGGATTTCATCACGGCTAAAATAGCCACCGCCAGATTTTACGCCGACCATATCCTGACCGACGTTTCCGGCCTGTCCGAGGAAGTCGTCTGTGGCGGTCCTTCGGTCTGTGAAATCGACTTCGATAAAATATAAGGAAGGACTGTTTAACACCAAAGTGCGATCCTTGGCATAAGCCTTGATTTTTTAGACTTTTTCGCACACCTTGGCGGCCCATCCGGCGGATAGTTAGACAAGAATGAACGGTTTTAGCAAATACATCCTGATGCAGTTGTTCATAGGGATGGTGCTAGTGACTGCGGGGTTGACCTGCATAATCTGGTTGACCCAATCCTTGCGGCTGGTCGAAATGATCGTCAACCGGGGAATTTCCGTCGGCGCTTTTCTGCAACTGAACCTGCTGCTGCTGCCTAATTTCCTGACTATAGTTTTACCTATCGCGCTGTTCATCGTTATCGTTTTCGTCTATGCGAAGCTGATATCGGACCGCGAATTAGTGGTCATGCGGGCCTCGGGACAAAGCCAGTTAGGGCTGTCGGTGCCGGCCATTACCCTGACCCTGGGCGTGGTCGCCATCGGTTACGCCCTGAATCTGTATTTCCTGCCGCAGTCATACCGCATGTTCCGGGAAATGCAGTGGCAGGTGCTCGACAGCTATTCCCATGTCCTGCTGCAAGAAGGGGCATTTAACGAGATATCGAAAAATATCACGGTCTATGTTCGCGAACGGTCCAGCGACGGGCAGTTGCACGGCATTCTGGTTTACGATGGCCGCGACCCCGACCGGCCGGTAACCCATCTGGCCGAACGGGGCGCCCTGGTCGAGTCGAAAAACGGCTCCCGCGTGGTCATGTTCAACGGCAACAGGCAGATCGTCGATAAAGATACCAATCAGCTTTCGATTCTGTATTTTGACCGCTATATTTTCGAAATAGCGGGAAGCAGTCAGTCCATCACGGGCCGCTACCGTGAAGCCAGGGAACGATCGGTGTATGAATTATTTCACCTGGAAGACGATCCCGACCTGAACCCCAAAGACTTTGGAAAGTTTACCGTCGAGGGCCATAAACGATTGCTGTCGCCGGTATCATCGCTGGGATATACCGCCATCGCGCTGGCCTTTCTGATATCAGGCAGTTTCACCAGACGGACGCAATCGCGGCGCATCCTGATGGCGTCTGTCACCGCCGCCCTGTTCCTGGGCACCATGCTGGCGCTGGAGAACGCGGCGGCCAAGAATCTTGCGTTGATTCCACTGATGTACGGCCTTAGCGCCCTGCCCATTATCGGCGGCCTGTTTTTTGTTCTACGCATGCCCGGAACGAAAAAATCCGGCTTTGCCAGAATGGCGGCATAGGCGGTATGCGGTTATCACCGACCATGTCCGGATATATCAGTTGGCAGTTTCTGGTCAGTTTTATTACTGTTTTTGTAGTCCTGCTATCGCTGATTTTCCTTATCGACAGCATCGAACTTCTCCGCCGCGCCGCCTCTAAACCGGATATCAGTTTTTCGCTGATCATGGAACTGGCGGCGCTCAAGCTGCCGTATATGGGCCAGCAATTATTTCCGTTCGCCGTTTTATTCGGCGCCATGGCGGCGTTTTGGCGGCTGACCCGGAATCATGAACTTGTGGTGTCGCGCGCCGCCGGGGTGTCGGCATGGCAGTTTATGCTGCCGGTACTTTTGCTGGCGCTGGCCCTGGGGGTCCTCAAAATCACCGTCTTCAACCCTTTGTCTTCGGTTACCCTGTCCCGCTTCGAAAGGGTCGAGGCCGCCGCCTTCAAGGGACAGACCAGTTTCCTGGCGCTGTCCGATTCCGGATTATGGCTGCGCCAGTCCAACGCCGAAGGGCAATCGGTGATATACGCCAAGAATGTCCTGCAACAGGGCTCCGATGTGGAACTTGGCGCGGTAAATGTCTTTATCTACGAAGGGGCCGACAAATTTATCCGGCGCATCGACGCCGCCAGCGCCAAACTGGAAGACGGGTTCTGGCACATGCGCAAGGTATGGACCCACATTCCCGACGAACCATCGAAATTCTCCGAAGAATTCTGGCTTGAAACCGACCTGACGCTGGGGTCCATCCAGGATAATTTTGCCCCGCCCGAGACCATGTCGTTCTGGGATCTTCCCGATTTCATCAAGACGCTTGAAAAAGCCGGATTTTCGGCCATCCGGCATCGGCTGCACTGGTATACGTTGCTGGCCACCCCGTTGCTGATGTTCTCCATGGTGCTGATCGCCGCGACCTTCACATTGCGCCAGTCCCGCCGCGGCGGGACGGTTTTCGTCGTCGCCGGCGGCGTCATGACCGGGTTCGTGCTGTATTTCTTTTCCGATGTCGTATTCGCCCTGGGGCTTTCCGACAGCATTCCGGTGATACTAGCGGCCTGGACACCATCGGGCGTGACGACGCTGCTGGGGCTTGCCATGTTGCTGCATCTCGAAGATGGTTAGCCGGTAATGTGGAAAATAATTAAACCCGTTATCCTGGCCATAATCCTGCTGGCGGCGACCCCGTCCGGTCCCGCCCGGGCGACGACCGGTGACGGCCAGCCCGATGCGCCGGCCACGGCGAAAGATATCCGGTTTTCCGCAGACGAAATACAATACGACCGGGAACTCGATATCATCACGGCGCGGGGCAATGTCAAAGCCACCAGAGACCCGCGTATTCTTTACGCCGATGTGATCGTCTACAACCGCCGCCAGGACCTGCTTAGCGCTTCGGGCAACGTGACCCTGCTGGAACCGACCGGAGAGGTCATATTCGCGGAATTCATGGAATTGAGCGGCGACATCAAGAACGGTGTCATTCAGGACCTGCGGGCGGTGCTCAGCGACAAGTCGCTGATCGCAGCCAGCGGCGGACGACGGACCAACGGCAACCGGCTTGATATGCGCCAGGTCGTCTATTCGGCCTGCCGCCTGTGCGAAAAAGACCCGTCCCGGCCCCCACTATGGCAAATAAAGGCCGTAAGAGTCGTTCACGACAAGGAACGCCAGACTATCGAATATACCGACGCCTGGCTGGAATTCGCCGGAGTTCCCATCCTGTACACCCCTTACCTGTCGCACCCCGACCCTACGGTACGGCGGCGAAGCGGTTTTCTGGCCCCTTCGTTCGGTTCTTCATCGACCATGGGGGCGGCCATCGCGACGCCTTATTTCGTTAACATCGCGCCCAATTCTGATGCCACCATGATCCCGATATTTACCGCCAAGCAAGGCCTGGTGATGGCCGCGGAATATCGCCACAAATTTGTCGAAGGTGAGTTCATCGCCAAGGGTTCGATCACCAGGAATACCCCCAAGGACGAACAAGCCTATACCACCGAAAACGGCATCGGCGGGTTCAGGGGGCATATAGCGACCAGGGGCCGGTTTGATCTGGACGAAACCTGGCGCTGGGGTTTCGATGTTAACCGGGCGACCGACGGCACCTATATGTCCAGGTTCAAGTTCAATCAGGACAACACCCTGCCGGAAGTCCGGAATTCCCTGGCCTCGCGGGGCTTTGTCGAAGGCTTCAGAAAACGCAATTACTTTTACGCCAGCGCCACTGACTTCCAGTCCCTGAAAGAGCGGTCGGACGATAAATCGACGCCGCTTATTTTGCCCTACCTGGAATACGCCCATGAAAGCGAGCCGGACCGTTTCGGCGGCCAGACCAAACTGGACCTTAACCTGGTCGCACTGACGCGCTCGCAAGGAAGCGACACCCGCAGGTTATCGGCCCGGACCGGCTGGCGGCTCCCCTATACCTCGCCGATGGGCGATACCTATACCATGTCGGCATCGCTGCGCGGCGACCTGTACCATGTAAATGGCCTGACCAAGGACAACGGCGAAAAATTCACCGGCCTGTCATACCGGGTACTGCCCCAGATTGCCCTGGACTGGCGCTATCCATTCGTCCGCGAGGAAGGCCGGAACGGCAGTGTCTACCAATTATTCGAACCCATAGCTTCGGTCGTGCTGAGCCCCTATGGCGGCAATCCGGACACTATTCCGGACGAGGACAGCCTGAATTTCGAATTCGATGACACCAATCTGTTCAGCACCAACCGGTTTTCCGGGTTGGACCGGGTCGAAGGTGGACCGCGCATCAACTACGGCTTCAAGTGGGGCGTTTTTGGGCGCAAGGGCGGCAATACTACGCTGCTGGTCGGACAAAGCTATCGCTACAAGGCCGACGATACGTTTTCCGCGGGCTCTGGCCTGGAGAATAATTTTTCCGATATCGTCGGACGCCTGCACGCCTCACCGGGAACGTTTCTGGATATCAACTACCGCACCCGCATCGGCAAGGACAGGCTGGATTTCAAGCGCAACGAACTAAGCGTTTCCATAGGTGGACCGGCGCTTAAACTGGTATCCAATTACACCTTTATCGACCCCCAGGAAGGCGGCGAATTTGCCGGTCGCGAGGAATTGACCAACGCCCTTTCATCGCAGTTCAGCCGCTATTGGCGGGGAACGATCAGATCCACCCAGGACCTGGCCGCCGAGGAAGTCCGCTCGCTTAATCTGGACCTGACCTATGAAGACGAATGTTTCTTGCTATCTTCCGCATTTTCCAGGACCTTCTTCGAGGACCGCGATTTGCGTCCGGAAGACGCCATCACCTTCCGCATTCTGTTCAAGACACTGGGCGAAGTTACCCCCAGTGTAAATTTGTTCAAAAACTGACGGCCAGAAAATGAAGTTAGTTCACCCTTGTAAATATTTTTCGACGGCCTTCCTGGCGGTGGTCATGCTTATCATTATCCCGTCGGCTGCCGTCAGGGCGCAGCAGACTCTCGGCATCGCCGCCGTGGTTAACGAAGAAGTCATTTCGTTCTATGATCTGCAATCCCGGATCAATCTGCTGTTCGCCTCTTCCAAGCAGCAGAACACACCGGAAAACCGAAAGCGCTATACCGGCCAGGTCCTGAATCAGTTAATCAATGAAAAACTTCAGTTGCAGGAAGCCGAACGCCTTGGTGTCACCGTTACGGATAAGGAACTCGACCGTGCCTACGCCGACATCGCGCGCGCCAGTAAAATGACGCCGCCGCAACTATCCGCTTATCTTGGCAAAATAGGTGTCGAAAAAGATACGCTTGTAAGCCAGCTGCATGCCCAGATCGCCTGGGGCCGCTCCATTAACCGGTTGTTTCGTTCCGAAATATCCATCGGTAACGATGAAGTGGACGAAATTATTGCCGAAATCAAGAAAAGCAAAGGCAAACCTGAATATCTGATCGGCGAAATCCTCCTGCTCGTCGACAAACCGGAAAATTCACAAAAACAACTTAACGCCGCCAACAGCATCATTTCGCAACTAAAGGAAGGCGCAAGTTTCAGCGTTCTGGCCAAAAACTTCTCGCAAAGCGCCACCGCCGCCGTCGGCGGCGACCTTGGCTGGGTTCGGCAGGGCCAGCTTTCGCCGAAACTGGACGCCACCATCGCCGCCATGGCCGACGATTCCCTGTCGAAACCAATTCGGACGATTTCCGGTTTCCACATTTTGCTTAAACGCAAGACACGGATCGGCCAGGGTCTGGTCTCGGAAGACGAACAGGTCGATCTGTTTCAGGTGTTTTTACCGCTTCCGCCTTCACCGTCCAAATCCGACATCAAGGCGGGCCTGGAGGCCGCCGCCAAACTGACCGCCGGCGCCGCCAGTTGCAGCGATATGGCGGAAATAGGCAAGCAAACCGGATCGGCTCTTTCCGGCCGGTTAGGCAAGGTAAAGGTCACGTCATTACCGCCGCAATCCCGCAAACTGGTGGAAACCATCGAGACCAACAAGCCCAGCCGGCCGGTCCGCTCCGGCGACGGCGTCGTCGTACTTATGGTCTGCGGGCGTCAGGGACAGCTATCGGTAGCCGAAATTCGCGACAATATTGAAAAATCCCTGCTCGATAAACGGCTCAATATTCTGGCCCGGCGGCGGCTGCGCGATCTCCGCCGTACCGCGTTCCTGGATATCAGGATTTAGCTGTGCGACCCCTGGCGTTGACCATGGGCGACCCGGCCGGTATCGGCGGTGAAATATCCCTTATGGCCTGGCGGGCGCTATGCGCCGACGAAACCGCAATACCATTTTTTCTGATCGGCGACGCCGACCATTTGCGTACGGTTTCCGAAAGCAGCGGAATTTTGGTGCCGGTAACGGTAATTGATGACCCGGCCCAGGCGGCCACCGTGTTCCGGTCTGCCCTGCCGGTCCTGCATCGTCCCCTGAAGGCGCCGTCGGTCGCCGGAACGCCTGAACCGGACAACGCCAAAGCGGTTATCGATTCCATCGAAACGGCGGTCCGGCTGGTCATGGCCGGACAGGCGCAAGCGGTCGTCACCAACCCTGTTCATAAACAGAGCCTGTACCAGGCCGGGTTCAGGTTTCCCGGCCACACCGAATATCTGGCGGCGCTGGCCGGCATCGACACGCCGCCGGTGATGATGCTGGCTTGCCCGTCCCTGCGAGTGGTTCCGGTCACCGTCCATCTAAGCCTGCATCAGGCCATCGCCGGCCTGACGACGGAAGCTATCGTCACCACCGCCACTATTGCCTGGGCGTCATTGAAAAATGATTTCGCCATCGCCCGGCCAAAACTGGCTATTGCCGGTCTTAACCCGCATGCCGGGGAAGGCGGCGGTATGGGGTCCGAGGAACAAACCATCATTGCCCCGGCCATCGACCAATTATCGAGGCGCGGAATTGAAGCCAGCGGCCCCTGGCCATCGGATACCATGTTCCATGAAGCGGCGCGCGACGGCTACGACGTCGCCATTTGCATGTACCACGATCAGGCCCTGATCCCGATCAAGACCGTCGATTTCCAGGGCTCGGTCAATGTTACCCTGGGCCTGCCGTTTGTTCGCACCTCACCCGACCATGGCACCGCGTTTGCCATCGCCGGTCACGGCAGCGCCGATGCGACCAGCTTGCTTGCGGCTATGGCCATGGCCGCCGAGATGACCGCCCGGCGCGGCGAAAAATGACTGCCCCGGTTCTGCCGCCCCTGAAACGGGTAATCGCCAAATATGGGCTCGACGCCCGCAAGAAACTCGGCCAGCATTTTTTGCTCGACCTGAACCTGACCGCCCGCATCGCGCGCGCCGCCGGCGATCTGGCCGACAGTCATGTCATCGAGATTGGCCCCGGCCCCGGCGGCCTGACCCGGGCGTTGCTGGCGGCGGGGGCAAAACGTGTTATCGCCATCGAAACCGATCCCCGTTGCGTCACCGCACTTGCCGAGTTGAGTTCGGCCTATCCGGACCGATTGCAGGTGATCGAGGGCGATGCCTTGAAGATCGACCATTCGGCGCTCTGCCCGCCGCCCCGGCGGATCGTCGCCAATTTGCCTTATAACATCGCCACCCCGTTGCTGATTGAATGGTTAAAGAAAATTGACCGCTTCGAAGGGCTTACCCTGATGTTCCAGAAAGAAGTGGCGGACCGGATAACCGCAAGCCCCGGCGACAAGGCCTTCGGGCGGCTGGCGGTAATAACCCAATGGCTGTGCCTGGCCCGTCACGATTTCAATATTTCCCGAACCGCCTTCACGCCGCCACCGAAAATCGACAGCACGGTAATTACCCTGACTCCCCGCCCGCAACCATTGGCCCCGGCCCGCATGGCGGTACTGGAAAAAGTCACCGCAGCGGCCTTTGGCCAGCGCCGCAAGATGTTGCGGGCCAGCCTGAAACAACTGAATGTGGATCTGGAATTTATCGGCATCGATCCGACGGCGCGGGCCGAAACGCTTACCGTCGAGCAGTTTTGCGCTATCGCCAGGGCTGTCGCCGGGTAGAACGGTTATACGGGCGTTCCATCACCATTATTCCCCGCACATACCGGCGATAAAATCGTGAACGCCAATCTGGCGATTCAGCTTCAACCGTTCGGCGGTCAGGATCGCCCCGACCCGGGCAATACTCTCGTCGATATTGGCATTGATCACGATGTAGTCATATTCCGGATAATGGCTCATCTCCGAACTCGCTTCCGCCATTCGTTTGCCGACCACTTCCTGACTATCCTGGGCACGGCTGTGCAAACGCCGTTCCAGTTCTTCCATGCTGGGCGGCAGGATAAAAATGCTGACCAGATCCTTCGCCGCATTTTCAGCCAATTGCTGGGTACCCTGCCAATCGACATCGAACAGGACATCGCGACCGGATGCCAGGGCGGCTTCTACCGGACCTCTCGGAGTGCCATAGCAGTTTCCGAAAACACGGGCGTGTTCGAGCATTTTGCCGTCCCGGACCATGCCGTCGAAAGCTTCCTTATTAACAAAGAAATAGTCCTCGCCATCGACCTCGCCGGGGCGGCGCTGGCGGGTCGTCGCCGAAACGGACATGACCAGATTGTCATCGCGATCCATCAGGGCACGGGAAATGGTTGACTTGCCGGCCCCGGAAGGCGACGACAGCACCAACATCAGGCCGCGACGGTTAAGGTTTTTGCTTACGGTCATTCGATATTTTGCACCTGTTCCCGGAATTGTTCGATCAGCGCCTTCAGGTCGAGGCCGATACCGGTCATTTCCATATCGGAAGATTTCGAGCACAGGGTATTGGCCTCGCGGTTGAATTCCTGACACAGGAAATCCAGCTTCCGGCCAATCGCGGCATCGTCCGCAATTAACCCGCGGGCGGCGGCGACATGGGCGATCAGTCGGTCCAGCTCCTCGGCGATATCCGCCTTGGTCATCAGCAAGGCGGCTTCCTGGGCCAGCCGTTCGGGCGGCAGTTCCGGCACGTCCGCCAACAGCGCCGTTAGCTGTTCTTTCAGTCGCCGCCGGATGGCCTCGGGCTGCAACGCGGCCAGCTTGCCGGCCCTGGCGCAGAGTTCCCCGATACCGTCGATCTGGCCATTCAAAACATTGGCCAGGCGCTCGCCTTCATCCCGTCGCATCGCCGCCAGCGCAACCAGGGCTTCGTCCAGCCCGGCCATAACGGCGCCTTCGAGTTCGGCCCGGCTATCATCGGACAGCACGTTGTCGCGGACTTCGATCACCCCCTTCAGGGCAAGCAGGCCATCCAGGCTGGCCGGGGCGGCGCCGGGAACCTTATCGGACAATTTGGGCAGCATCGCCACCAGTCCGTCAAGCACCTCTTCATTGATCCGGTAGGCGCCCGCCGTTTGTACCCAGGTGACGCCAAGGTTGACCGTGACATTGCCCCGCCTGAGCGACGCCTTGATCCGCTTGCGTATTTCCGGCTCCAGGTTCTCGAACCCGGACGGCAGGCGGCAACGCACGTCCAGCCCCTTGCCATTAACGCTGCGCGCCTCCCACACCCACGAGCAATGGTCGTCATAGCCCTCGGCTCTGGCGAAACCGGTCATCGAATAAATCGCCAAGAATATCTCCCGCCATCTTTGTAATCTCGCAAACTTATAGCCGCCCGACGGCCCGGCAACAAGCGCCTATGCGGCTATCCATCGCCGCCGCCGCCGCCTATAAAGGTTTCATGAAAAACCCTAAATCAATCCTGATCACCGGCGCTTCCAGCGGCATCGGCGAGGCATTGGCCCTTGCATACGCCGGACCGGGGATGTTTTTGGCGCTTTCCGGACGCCATGACGACCGGTTGCAGGGGGTCGCCGGGAAATGCCGGGAACGCGGCGCCGATGTTGAGGCAAAGGCCGTCGATGTCACCGACCGGGACGCCATGCGGACCTGGATTGAAAGCACCGATGACGGCCATCCGCTCGATCTGGTAATCGCCAACGCCGGTATTGGCGGCGGCGCGGGCGAAGAAGCCACCCGCGATATTTTCGCCGTCAACATGGCCGGCGTTCTCAATACCATGTTTCCGGTGATCGAGCGGATGCGACGGCGGGGTCATGGACAATTCGGCCTGATGAGTTCGCTTTCCGGATACATCGGAATGCCGGGAGTCCCCGCCTACTCGGCCAGCAAGGCCATGGTCAAGGCCTTCGGCGAGGCCATGCACGGCCGCCTGAAACACCAGGGTATAGAAGTCTCGGTCATTTGCCCCGGTTTCGTCGAAAGCCGCCTGACCGCCCAAAACAAGTTCAGAATGCCGATGCTGATGAAACCGGACAAGGCCGCCCGCATTATCATGAAGGGGCTGGCCCGAAGCAAGATCATCATCGCCTTTCCCCTGCCGATTGCGACCATATTCCGGATTTTCAAATTCCTTCCGGCGGGGCTGGCGAGCCGATTGCTAAGCCGGCTGCCAGGCAAATAGGGCGCTACCGCTGGTAGTGGCGCTACCGCTGGGAAGCCCTGATCTTGCGCCATTTGGCGACGTTTCTATTGTGCTCTTTCAGGGTCCTGGCGAACAGGTGTCCACCGCCGCCGTCGGCGACGAAGTACAGGTCCGTGGTTTTTTCAGGATTCAGTACGGCGGCGATAGCGGCGACGCCGGGATTGGCGATAGGAGCCGGCGGCAGGCCATATATCCGGTATGTATTATAGGGCGTTTGCCGTTTCAGATCGGCCCGGCTCAGGGGCCGGCCCAGGGGTCCCGCGCCAGCCGTCAGGCCGTAGGCAACGGTCGGGTCCGATTGCAACCGCATGTTGTTGTTCAGGCGGTTGATAAAAACGCCGGCGATGTGGGGTCGCTCGGCAGCCAGCGCCGTTTCTTTTTCAACTATAGAGGCCAGCACCAGGGCTTCGGCGGGTGTATCAAAAGGCAGGTCCGGCGCCCGGGATGCCCATAATTTTGCGACTAGTTCGGTCATCGAAGCGGCCATCCGCCCGGCCATTTTATCGCGGCTGTCGCCATAGGAAAAATGATACGTTTCCGGCAACAGATCTCCCTCTCCGTAAGGAGTAACGATATCCCCTTCGAGACCGTCCGTCGCCGACAGTTGTCGCAGCACCTGTCTGGTGGTCAGGCCCTCGGCGATAGTCAGGCGGCGAACCACGGTTTTGCCGCCGCTCAGGATGGCGGCGGCCTGTTGCGGGCTCAGGCGGGCCGGGAAAACATATTCCCCGGCCCGCAGCTTTTTATCCGACCCGCTCAACCGCACGCCGAGGCGAAAAATCAGCGCGTCGCTGACGATCCCGGCGCTAACCAACGCATTGGCGATGCCCTCGACCCCCCGGCCCCGGGGAATGATAACCGTACTTTCGGCCGCAGCCGGACCGGGTTTCACGTATTGCCCATAGCCCCAGGCGAAAACCCCGGCGCCCAGCAGGCCAAGCAGGAAAGAAAGGACAATCAGGCGGTAAATAAAGCGACCCATGCCGCCGTCTCCGGCTAGCCGTATTGTTTAAAAATAAGCGTCGCGTTGGTGCCGCCGAATCCGAAGGAATTAGTCAACACGGCGCGAACCGGGCGTTCCTTGGCCTGATGGGGGACCAGATCGATATCGCAACCTTCGTCCGGGTTGTCGAGGTTGAGCGTCGGCGGCACGACGCCGTTATTCATGGCCAGGATCGAAAAGATCGATTCCACCGCGCCGGCGGCCCCCAGCAAATGGCCAATGGCCGATTTGGTCGACGACATCGACAGCGAATTGACGGCCGCGCCGAAGGCCCGCTTGACCGCCGCTAGTTCGATCACGTCGGCCATGGTCGAGGTGCCGTGGGCGTTAACGTAATCGATGTCTTCGGGATTCATCCCGGCCCGCTTCAGGGCCGCTATCATGCAGCGATAGGCGCCATTGCCGTCGGGCGTAGGGGCCGTAATGTGATAGGCGTCGCCGGTCAGTCCGTAGCCGACTATTTCGCCGTAAATTTTAGCCCCGCGCTTCTTCGCGTGTTCCAGTTCTTCGAGCACCACGACACCCGCGCCCTCGCCCATGACGAATCCGTCCCGGTCCCGGTCCCATGGTCTGGAGGCCTTTTCCGGAGTATCGTTGAATTTGGTTGATAATGCCTTGGATTGCGAGAAACCGGCCATGCCGACCCGGCAACAGGCGGCTTCGGCGCCACCGGCCACCATCACGTCGGCATCTTCCCACATGATCAGGCGGGCCGCATCGCCGATAGCGTGGGCGCCGGTCGAACACGCCGTAACCACCGCATGATTGGGACCCTTGAAGCCGTATCTCATGGAAACATGGCCGGAAATCAGGTTAATCAGGCTGGCCGGTATAAAGAACGGCGACAGTCGCCGGACCCCGCCGCCGGATTCGCAATCGACGGTCAGTGCGCCACGGGAAATTTCGGGCAGCCCGCCAATGCCCGAACCGATCAGCACACCGGTGCGGAATTGATCCTCTTCATGTTCCGCCTGCCAGCCGGAATCGGCAACCGCTTCCTGGGCCGCGGCCAGACCATAGACAATAAAATCATCGACCCGGCGTCGCTCTTTCGGGCTCAGAACATCATCGACGTTGAAATTTCCATCGCCCGGTCCAAGCGGTATTTGCCCGGCCACCTTGGCCGGAATATCCGACACGTCAAACGATTCGATTGCGCCAATGCCGGACTGGGCATTAATCAGGCGACGCCAACTCTCGTCAACTCCGTTGGCAAGGGGGGTAACCAGACCCAGACCGGTAACAACCACACGTCTCATGGGATTCCGCATTCAGATCAGGACAGCAATCTTGAGTATCAGGCGTTGGCGCTGATGAAATCAATGGCGTCCTTGATTGTCAGGATTTTTTCCGCCGCGTCGTCGGGAATTTCCACGCCGAATTCTTCCTCGAAAGCCATCACCAGTTCTACGGTGTCCAGGCTGTCGGCGCCCAGGTCGTCTATAAAGCTGGCGTTTTCGGTGACTTTCGCCTCGTCAACACCAAGATGTTCAAGAACGATCTTTTTCACGCGATCGGCAACATCACTCATGTCAATTTCCTTAAAATCTATGTTGGTCTAGAGCAGTACATTAGCGATTTACCGGCCAGGGCTGGGTGATATGCGCCTGGGCGGCAAAAGGTTTCGTTACCTATCACACTTTTTTTGGCCTGACTAGAACTTCAAATCATCGCCATGCCGCCATTAACATGCAGGGTTTGCCCGGTAACATAGGCGGCCTCGTCGCTGGCCAGGTAGACGACGCCGGCGGCAATATCCCCGGGTTGTCCCAGGTGGCCGTTCGGGATGGCCGCCAGCAGGGCCTGTTTCCTGTCATCGCCCAGAACATCGGTCATCGGCGTTTCGATAAATCCCGGCGCCAGACAGTTGACCGTTACCCCGCGACTGGCGATTTCCTGGGCCAGCGATTTCGACATGCCGATCAACCCGGCCTTGGACGCCGCGTAGTTGGCCTGACCGGCATTGCCGGTCACCCCGACGATAGAGGTAATCGAAACGATTCGCCCCCAGCGGCCCTTCATCATTCCCTTCAGGCAGGCCCGCGACAACCGGAAGGCGGCGGTAAGATTCACATCCAGCACTTCTTGCCAGTCGTCGTCTTTCATCCGAAGGGCCAGGGTGTCGCGGGTCAGGCCGGCGTTGTTGACCAGAATATCAATCCCGCCCATGGCCGCGATGGCATCCCTGACCAGACCAGCGGGTCCGTCGGCGGCGGCCAGATCGCACGGTGTAACATGCGCCCGTTCGCCAAGTTCCGCCCTGGTATTTTCCAACGCTTCCAGGCGGGTGCCCGACAGCGCCACTTCGGCGCCCTGACCGTGCAAGGCGGCGGCGATGGCCCCGCCAATGCCGCCCGAGGCACCGGTCACCAGCGCCCGTTTACCGGTCAGATCAAACATTTTCGGCGTCCTCCAGGAATGCGGTAATATCTTCCGGCGTGCCTATGCTAAGCGCCGGCAAATCGCGATCGATACGCCGAGTCAGGCCGGACAGCACCTTGCCCGCACCGACTTCGACAAGCTTGCCGATGCCTTCGCCTTTCATATACAGGACACTTTCACGCCAGCGCACCATGCCGGTGACCTGTTCCACCAGCAGCCGCCTTATTTCCGGGGCATTGACCACCGGTCCGGCGGTAATGTTGGCGACCAGCGGCACTTTTGGCGATTCCATGCGCACGATGGCCAAGGCATCGGCCATGATTTCGGCGGCCGGAGCCATCAAGGCGCAATGAAAAGGGGCGCTTACGGGCAACAGTATGCAACGTTTGGCGCCGTGTTCCCTGGCGATATCGACGGCCCGCCCGATGGCCTCCCTGGCGCCGCTGATTACCACCTGACCCGGCGCATTATCGTTGGCCGTCGTGCAAATTTCACCTTCGGCGGCTTCATCGGCGACGATCCTGGCGGTATCCATATCAAGGCCCAGCAGCGCCGCCATGGCCCCGTCGCCGACCGGCACGGCCCGTTGCATGGCCTGGCCCCGGGTCTTCAGCAACCGGGCGCCATCGGCCAGGCCGAATGTTCCCGCCGCCACCAGCGCCGAATACTCGCCCAGCGAATGGCCGGCGACAAAAGCGGCGCGTTCGAGCGCGTCGAAACCGTTTTCCGCCAGCACCCGAAGCACCGCGATGCTAACCGCCATCAGCGCCGGTTGGGCGTTTTCGGTCAGTGTCAGGGTGTCTTCCGGGCCTTCGAACATCAACTGCGACAGGTTCTGGCCCAGCGCCTCATCCACTTCGGCGAAGACCTGCGCTGCGGCGCCATATGTCTCAGCCAGCCGACGCCCCATACCGACAGACTGAGAACCTTGCCCCGGAAAAACTATGGCGAGCGGATTCGGATTTAGCGCCATCGGAAGGATTGTCCCGTCATTGTTGTGGCCGAGAGGCGGCGAGTCATAACGGCTTTAAAAGGCATGTCAAGAAAACCCCGACCGCCCGCCGCAATTATTTGCCGCGAAAGGCCCGCCAGGCCTTTATCACCAGCCACACCGGCACCACCACGATGGCGCCGATCAGGATATATTCAACGGCCCATTCCATAATGCCGGCGATGGCGTCAAAAATTTCAAGGGCAGTACTGCCCAGCCCCTTCAGCAGATTGCGCGGGCTGACCGAAAAAGCCGACAGCAACAGCCCCAGCAACAACGAGCCGATAACCAGCCTGGTGAGTGTGGAGATAATATTTTTGTTCATGCCGACTTATACAAAATTCAGGCCCCGAGTAAAACCTCGCGTTATGCCGGGAAGCGCAGGTAGAATCCTGATGAGGCTATAATCCGTGTCCTTGGTATTATCCTTGCGCAGCGATCCTTTTCATGTATATTGCGCGACTTCTTAAACTCCTTGCCGGACCATGTGGTTCGGCTATGCCCTGACCGGGTTGGCCGGAACGGGATGAGAAAAGCCAGAGGGAGACACTTGTATTGGCTTATTACGAAAGCGTGTTTATCGCACGTCAGGATGTATCTGCGGCCCAGGTCGAAGAACTTACCGAGGCCTTCGGCAAAATCATCACCGATGAAGGCGGCAAGGTCGCCCAGGTCGAGAGCTGGGGTCTTCGCAGCCTCGCCTATCGAATCAAGAAGAACCGCAAGGGGCATTACGTTATGCTGCACCTTGACGCCCCCGCCGCCGCCATTCACGAAATGGAACGGCAGATGGGCATTAACGAAAATGTTCTTCGCCAGTTGACTATCAAAATCGACGAATTACCCGAAGGCCCGTCGGTAATGATGCGCGCCAACACCCGCGATGATCGCCCCCGCCGTCCTTTCGGCGGTGACAACCGGCCCCGCCCGGCCCCTGCCGCCGTGGCCCCTAAAGCCAAGGTAGAAGAAAAAGCAGGAGAAAGCGCATGAGCGAGCCCACAACCGCAAGGCCCGCCGGCGGTCGACGCCCCTTTTTCAGGCGACGCAAGAGCTGCCCCTTCAAGGGCGCCAAGGCTCCTAAAATCGATTACAAGGATACCCGCCTGTTGCAGCGTTACACGTCTGAACGCGGCAAGATCGTGCCCAGCCGCATAACTTCGGTTTCCGCAAAGAACCAGCGGGCGCTGGCCAAGGCGATCAAGCGGGCGCGATTCCTGGCTTTGATTCCCTACGTCGTCAAGTAGGGCTGTTTATTTTCGGGGAACGGGTCGGCGATGTCCTGTTTTCCCCAAAAGCCGTCGAGGAGAGGCATATGTCCAAGGACATGATGATCGCCCTCGGTGGCGGCGCGTTAAGTGGCTTGATCTCGCTAGCCTTCGTCGCCGGTTTTCCGGGCGCCATGGTGGCGGTGTATCTGACCCCGCTGCCGCTGTTTATGATTGGCCTGGGCCTTGGGCTTAACTCGGGAACGGTGGCCGGCATCAGCGGTCTGGTTACCGCCACGGTGATCGGCGGGTTGTTGCCGGGCCTGCTGTTCGCGCTTATGTACGCGCTGCCGGTGTGGCTGGTCGTGCGGCTGGCGTTGGCCCGCCGGCTGGTCGGCGACATCGCGGGCGCCACCGCAGAAGAATGGGTCCCGGCCGGGACTATTCTGGGGATGCTGTCCCTGTTTGCTGCGGCGTTGTTCGCGCTGGCTTATTCCCTGGCGTTGAGCCAGGATGGCGGATTGCAGGGAATGATCCATTCCGTATTGGAACGGGTCTTTTCCTTCCTGATGCCGGGACTGCAAGATAGCGATCAGGCCAACATGCTGGATGCCATGTCGGCCCTGTTCCCAGGGTATCTGGGAATATCGTGGATCGTGATGACAATCATTAACGCAACGATTGCGTTAGCGGTATTACACAGGATGAAGGCTTCGGTCAGGCCCAAATCCACAATATGGAAGCTGACCCTGCCGGACTGGATGTCCAGATTTTTGGTTGGTGCGGCGGCCCTGGCCCTGGCCGGGAGCCTGTCGGAATTAGGAGAAATAGCGTATATCGGTCGAAATCTGGTGATGATATCGGGTTTGCCGTTTTTCTTTTTGGGGCTCGCGGTAATCCATCATCTGGCCCGCATGGTTCCTTTTCCGGGCATGCTGCTGGTGGTGCTTTATGTGTTTTTGCTGATTTCGGGATGGGCCGCAATGCTCATCGTTGCCGCCGGACTGATCGAGCAATGGGCCGGCATCAGGCGGCATTTCAAGGTGCCTGATTCTGGTCAGGTGTAAAATTCAGGTGTACCCGATAGTCGGGTCAGGAGAATGAAGATGCAAGTGATACTGCTGGAACGAATTGAAAAACTGGGCCAAATGGGCGATGAAGTTAACGTCAAGCCGGGCTATGCACGCAATTTTCTGTTGCCGAAACATAAGGCGTTGCGGGCAACGGATACCAACCGAAGCCATTTCGAATCGGAACGCGCTCAGCTTGAAGCCGCCAACCTGGAACAACGCGGTGAAGCTGAAAAGGTCGGCGAAAAACTTGATGGCCTGAGCGTTATCCTGGTTCGTCAGGCCGGCGAATCGGGTCAGCTTTACGGGTCGGTCAATGCCCGCGACATCGCCGCGGCCGTTACCGAGGCGGGCTTTACGATAACCCGCCAGCAAATCGATCTGGCCCAGCCGATCAAGTCCCTTGGCCTGTTTGACGTCAGCGCCAGTCTGCATCCGGAAGTATCCGTCTCCGTCATGGTCAACGTCGCCCGCTCGCAGGAAGAAGCCAGGGTTCAGCAGCAAACCGGCAGGGCCGTTACCGGCATGGAAGAAGAAGAAGACCTGGTGCCGGAAACCGAAGAAGTTTTCGAGAATATTGAGGACGCCGCAGCCGCCGACATGGCCGCCGATGAACTGGCCACCGGCGAAACGTCCGCCGAAACGGATGAATCCGATGACGAGGATAAATCGTAGGGCCGACCCCGATCAGTTTTCCGAACCGCATCGGAAGAAAACGGCGCCACCGAATTTTGGGGCGCCGTTTTTTTGTGCTATAATAGCCGCCGATTGAATTTGTATAAATTATTGGAGAAACAATACGGACCTGAACCGATGTTGCTGTCAAAAATGTTGAACCATCTGATCGGGATGGGCTCTTTGACCGTCATCGACGCCAACGGCGAGACTCACCGTTTTGGCGTAAGCGAGGCCGGGCGGCCCGCGCTTACCGTTCGGCTGCACGACAAATCGCTGCATTCCGGCTTGTTCCTGCACACTCAGACCGCCGCCGGCGAGGCCTATACCGATGGCACGATGACCATCGAAAATGGCGATATCTTCGATCTTCTGATGTTAATAGGCCGCAACGTGGAGGTCGCCGACTGGCATGCCTTCAACAAGTTCACCGAAGCCTGCCACAGGCTTTTCCGGCGCGCCTACCAGTTCAACCCGCTCGGCAGATCACGGCGCAATGTAGCCCATCATTACGACCTGTCGGGGCGGCTCTATGATCTGTTCCTCGACGCCGACCGGCAATATTCCTGCGCCTATTTCCACTCTCCGGATGACAGCCTGGAAACCGCCCAGGAAAACAAGAAACGGCTGATCGCGAAAAAGCTGCTGGTCGAACCGGGCCAGCGTATCCTCGATATCGGTTCGGGCTGGGGCGGTCTGGCGCTGTATCTGGCGCAAACGGTCGACGGTGTCCGGGTCGATGGCCTGACGCTGTCTCGCGAACAATTGAAAATCAGCCGCGAAAAGGCCCGGCAGGCGGGTTTGCAGGACCGGGTGCGGTTTTATTTGCGTGATTACCGGAAACATTCGGGTAGTTATGATCGCATCGTTTCGGTCGGCATGTTCGAACACGTGGGCCTGGGCCACTACCCGGCCTATTTCGGCAGGATACACGACCTGCTGAGCGAGGATGGCGTCGCCCTGCTGCATACCATAGGCCGCAGTGATGGCCCCGGCCTTACCGATCCGTGGATACGCAAATATATTTTCCCCGGCGGATACAGCCCGGCGCTGTCGGAAATTGTCCGGGTCTCGGAGAAAACCGACCTGATCACCACCGACATCGAAGTCCTGCGCCTGCATTACGCCCATACACTGAGACACTGGCGGCGGCGATTCATGGCCAACCGCGACGAAATCAGGGATCTTTATGACGAGCGCTTCTGCCGTATGTGGGAATACTATCTGGCCGCCAGCGAGATGTCATTTTGGCATATGGGCAGTGTCGTTTTCCAAATTCAACTGGCCAGACGCCAGGACGCCGTGCCGCTGACCCGTGACTACCTGCTTGATTATGACCGGGACAAATCCGGCCGATCCAAGGCGGGTCGGCGGGCCGCTTGAAAGTTTGGCATTTGTCCCCGTAGTCAAAAATATCCACAGGCAAAAGCGGCCTAACATTTTTCCTTCGATAGTCTATTACTGTCGAACCCGCCGCTTTCTTGAAAAGTTTATGAACGATGCCGACCACCGTCCCGTTTCCGCCCACCGACAATCACGAAGACCCTTCCCCTGACAGCAGCCATAGCGCCTTTCGCACCCTGCCCTATAATATCGAGGCCGAAAAATCTCTGCTTGGAGCCATCTTCGCCAACAACAGGGCGCATGAAAAAGTATCGGAATTCCTGCGCTCCGAGCATTTCGCCATGGCCGAACACGGGCTTATTTACCAGGCCGCCAGCAAGCTGATAGAACGCGGCCAGATTGCCGATGCGGTAACCCTGAAGCGCTATTTCGAACAGGACGCCGGCCTGGCCGAGATCGGCGGCGGCGCCTATCTGGTGGATCTGGTGGGTTCTGTCGTATCGATCATCAACGCCGGCGAATACGGCCGCATCATTTACGATCTTTACCTCAAGCGCGAATTGATCGGCCTTGGCGAAGAGGTGGTCAACCGGGCCTACGGCGGCGCTGTCGAAGATACCGCGGCAAACCAGATCGAGGAAGCCGAACAGACCCTGTACGACCTGGCCACCAAAGGCGAATCCGATCGCGGTTTCAGGCCGTTCAAGGAATCGATTATCGAGGCCATCAAAATGGCCGAGGCGGCGCATAAACGCGACGGCGCCCTGGCCGGGGTGACCTCGGGCCTGACCGATATGGACGCCATGTTGGGCGGCATGCACCGTTCCGACCTGATTATCCTGGCCGGTCGGCCATCCATGGGCAAGACCGCGCTGGCCACCAATATCGCCTATAACGCGGCCTATTCCCATTATCAGTCGGGCGGCGCCGAAGGCGCTATCGTCGGCTTTTTCTCTCTGGAAATGTCGGCCGAACAACTGGCCACGCGAATTATATCGGAACAGACGCAGACACCATCCGACAGCATCCGCAAGGGCAAGATCACGACTCCCGAATTCGACCGCCTGGCGGCCATGAGCCAAACCCTGCACGACCTGCCTATTTTTATCGACGATACCCCGGCGTTGACCGTCAGCGCGCTTCGCACCCGCGCCCGCCGCTTGCAGCGCCAGCACGGCCTGAGCATGATCGTCGTCGATTATTTGCAACTGATATCAGGCAGTTCCAGTTCCCGCAACGATGGCCGCGTCCAGGAGGTTTCGGAAATTACCCGTGGCCTTAAAACCCTGGCTAAAGAGCTGGATGTACCGGTCGTCGCCTTGTCGCAGTTGTCACGCGCCGTCGAACAGCGCGAAGACAAGCGCCCGATGCTGTCCGACCTGCGTGAATCGGGTTCCATCGAACAGGACGCCGACGTGGTGATGTTTATTTTCCGCGAGGAATATTACCTGGAGCGCAAGGGCATGTCCCAGCACGACAACGAAACCGACGATAAATACGCCCAGCGCCAGCAACGCGGCGAAGAACGCCTTGAAAAGGTCCGTAACCTGGCCGAAATCATCGTGGCCAAGCAACGGCACGGCCCGGTCGGCACCGTGACCCTGCAATTTACCGGCGAATTCACCCGCTTCGGAGACCTGGACCGGCACCACCGGCAAGAATATTGAATACCGGAATCCTGACCATTGATCTGGACGCCCTGGCCGGCAACTGGCGATTGCTGAAAGATCGCCTGAATGGCGCCGAATGCGGCGCTTCGGTAAAAGCCGACGCCTACGGCCTGGGCGCGGAACGGGTGGTAATGGCGCTCCACGCCGCCGGCTGTCGTCACTTTTTCGTTGCCCTGCCGGATGAAGGCGTGGCTTTGCGCCAAGCGCTCGACGCCGGGGCGAAGGACGCCGCCATCCATCTGCTGTGTGGCCCCCTGCCCTGCTGCGGAACCGCCACCTTGCAGGCCTGCGCCGAACACCGGCTGATTCCGGTGCTGAATTCGCCGGCCGACATCGCCGCCTGGCGAACCTTCCGCGCCGATGCCCCGGCCGACATCCACATCGACACCGGCATGTTGCGTCTGGGGCTGGCCACCGACCAATTGCCGAGCCTGACCGGAATGAATATCTCCTACGTCTTCAGCCATCTGGCTTCGGCCGATGACGGCGACAGCCCGCAGAACCGCCGGCAACTTGACGAATTCAACCGGGCGCTAAAATTTTTCCCGGGCATCCCGGCGTCGCTGGCCAATTCCTCGGCAATCTTTCTGGGTGATGATTATCATTTCGACCTGGCCCGTCCGGGAGCCGCCCTCTATGGCCTGAACCCGACCCCCGACAAGCCCAATCCGATGGCGCAAGTCATTAGACTACAAGGGAAAATCCTGCAAGTCCGCGACGTTGACACCCCCCAGACCGTTGGTTATGGTGCCACACACAGGATCGTGCGGGAAGGCCGTGTGGCCACCGTTGGGGTCGGCTATGGCGACGGCTATCCCCGCGCTTTGAGCAACAATGGTTACGGCTTTCTGGGTAAATACCGGGCGCCGCTGGTGGGACGGGTTTCGATGGACCTGACGACGTTTGATGTGACCGATATTCCCGAGGCCATCGCCAGGCCGGGGGCAATAATCGACCTGATCGGCCCGGAAATTTCCGTTGATGAAGTCGCCGCCGCCGCCGGCACCATCGGCTATGAAATCCTGACCGGGCTGGGTCGTCGCTATCGCCGAATCTACCTTGGCGGCCCCGGCCAATGAATTTTTTACGACCAATCGGCGCCCTTTTCCTGGGTTTCCTGGCGGCGGCGGGACGCCTGACGCTGTTCACCGCCACGGCGGTGTCGCATGTGGTGCGCCCGCCGTTCTATTTCCGCATACTAGGCAAGCAGATGATCGAGATCGGCTTCTATTCGCTGCCGGTGGTCGGCCTGACCGCGATTTTCGCCGGCATGGTGCTGGCCTTGCAAAGTTATACCGGTTTCGCCCGTTTTTCCGCCGAAGGCGCGGTCGCCAACGTCGTGGTGCTGTCGATCACCCGCGAACTGGGCCCGGTGCTGGCCGGGCTGATGGTGGCCGGACGCATCGGCGCCGCGCTGGCCGCCGAAATCGGCACCATGCGGGTCACCGAACAGATCGACGCCCTGACCACGCTGTCGACCAACCCCATGAAATACATGGTGGCGCCCCGACTGCTCGCCGGTTTCCTGATGTTCCCGGTGCTGGTGTTCATCGCCGACATCATCGGCGTTTTCGGCGGCTATATCGTCGCCGTATACAAGCTTGGCTTCAACGCATCCAACTACCTGCAACGGACCTATGATTTTCTTCAGGCGGAAGACGTTAATTCCGGCCTGGTCAAGGCCGCCGTGTTCGGCTTTATCGTCACCCTGATGGGCTGCTATCACGGCTACCATTCCAAGGGCGGCGCCCAGGGTGTCGGCATGGCGACGACCAATGCGGTGGTATCAGCTTCGATCCTGATCCTCTGCTTCGATTACATCCTGACCGAAATGTTCTTTACCAAATGACCAATACCACGCCGAAAATGTCCCTGAAAGAGGTCCGCAAGGCGTTCGGCCCCAAGGTCGTTCTGGACGGCCTGACGCTGGATATCGGGGTCGGCGAATCGGTGGTCGTGATCGGCGGTTCCGGGACCGGCAAGTCGGTCATGTTGAAATGTATCCTGGGGCTGCTGCAAGCGGATTCGGGTTCTATTGAAGTCGATGGCGAACAAACCGTCGGCTGTTCCGCCGTTGACCGCGAGCGCATCAATCACAAATTCGGCATGCTGTTCCAAAGCGGCGCCCTGTTCGACAGCCTGCCGGTCTGGCACAATGTATCGTTCGGGTTGCTGGCCGAAAAACGGGTGGACCTGGCGGAGGCCAGGGAAATCGCGATTTCCAAACTGGCCCAGGTCGGCTTGAGCGCCGATGTCGCCGAACTATCGCCGGCCGAACTATCCGGCGGCATGCAAAAACGGGTCGGTCTGGCCCGGGCCATCGCGGCGGACCCGGAAATTATCTTCTTCGACGAACCGACCACCGGGCTGGACCCGATCATGGCCGACGTAATCAATGACCTGATTGTCAAGACCACCCGCGAACTCGGCGCCACGGGGCTGTCGATCACCCACGACATGGCCAGCGCCCGCAAGATAGCCGACCGCATCGCCATGCTCTATCAAGGCAAGATAATATGGGCCGGACCGGTCGCCGACATCGACCACTCTGGCGATGAACGGGTCGATCAGTTCATCAACGGCCGCGCCGAAGGCCCCATCGAGATGGCGGTGCGGGCCTAATACCAAATTGCAGAAAGAATGACCCATAGAGATCGTCACAGCAGTCCTTCGGGTAGGAGAGAAGCCGCCGGCGATGCGATCGCATCGTCAAGGCTTTTCGACGCCCTCCGAAGGACTGCTGTGACGACCGGAACGGCGGCCTCACAAGCCTTTTGGACGTTGTCGCC
>CAZZKE010000016.1:0-45513 GCA_964655005.1 uncultured Thalassospiraceae bacterium
CGGTATCCTTGGCCGCCCGCACCGTGCCGGCGCGGGCGCGGGCGATAACGATGGCCTTTTCCAGCGCCTCCCCGGTGCACAGCCCCAGACCGACCGGGTTTTGCGCCGTGATGTTGGGAGAATTCCAGTGGGTCCGTTCGCGGATGGCGTTAATGGTCGGTTTGGTGGTGCCGATCAGCTTGGAAATCTGGGCGTCGCTCATTTCCGGATAGTTTTTGAGTATCCACGAAATCGCATCGGGGCGGTCCTGGCGTTTGGAAACCGGCGTGTAACGGGCGCCTTTTTGTTTCGGGATCGGAGTCCGGTTGGGCGATGGGTTGAGCCTGGCGGTCGGGTCGGCGACGCAGCGTTCAATTTCTTCCATGGTCAATTCGTCGGCGCCGACGGGGTCCAGACCCTGCATGCCGATAGCCACCTCGTCATCGGCGATGGCCTGGACTTCGAGCGCGTGTAAACCGCAGAAATCGGCGATTTGATCGAAAGTCAGGGCGGTGTTTTCGACCAGCCATATGGCGGTTGCTTTGGGCATAAGGGGATGCGACATCGCTTATCATCCTGTTCGTAAATTGACCGGGGAAAACGCCTTCAATGGCGCAATGCGTGACATTTAGTTCATTTTTCTCCGCCCGTAAACCATTTGATCCCCAATTTTCAGGTGTAAAGCACGATCTTGCCGATATGTTCGCCGCTTTCCATCAGGGCATGGGCTTCCTGGGCGTCGGCAAGCGGGTAGGCGGCGTGGATTAGCGGCGAGATTTTTTCCTGCTCGATTAGCGGCCAGACACATTCCTTCAGCTTGTCCGCGATGGCCGCCTTGAACGGCACGGAACGCATGCGCAGGGTCGAACCGGTCAAGGTCAGGCGTTTCAGCATGACCGGCATCAGATCGATTTCCACCTTGCTGCCGTTCTGGAAGGCGATGTTGACCAATCGCCCATCCCGGGCCAGCGCTTCGATGTTGCGCCGGACATAATCTCCGCCGACCATGTCGAGGATGACATCGACACCGCGACCGGCGGTAAATTCCTTGGCCGCCGAGACGAAATCCTGTTCCCGGTAGTTGACCGCCAGATCGGCGCCGATAACCTCGCAAGCGCCGCATTTTTCGTCCGATCCGGCGGTCACCATAACCCGGGCGCCCATGTTGTGGGCAATTTGAATGGCGGTGGTGCCGATACCGCTGGATCCGCCATGCACCAGCAAGGTTTCGCCAGCCGTCAGGCCGGCCCGGTCGAACACGTTCGACCACACGGTAAAAAAGGTTTCCGGCAACGCCGCGGCTTCGTCCATGTCCAGGCCTTCGGGTTTCGGCAGGCATTGCGCCGCCGGGGCGGTACAGTATTCGGCGTAGCCGCCGCCGGTAACCAGGGCGCAGACATCGTCGCCAAGCCGCCAGCCCCCGGCGCCATCGGCCAGCCCGACGATATCGCCGGCGACTTCCAGTCCCGGTATGTCCGATGCCCCCGGCGGCGGCGGATAGGCGCCCTTGCGCTGTAAAACGTCGGGCCGGTTGACGCCGGCCGCGTGGACCCGGATCAGCACCTCGCCATCGCCCGGAACCGGAACGGGGCGGTTCGCCGGGATCAATCGGCGATCGCTGATTTCAATGCACGACATGATTTCCGGAACTGGCTCGGCCATGGTCAGGTTGCTCCGACTCCTGGATGAATCTAGAATAAAAACTAACACGGGACGGTGTCCCGCCCTATATATTCGTAACGCGAATTTGCCGAATTGGCGGGCCGCCGACTTATTTGAATTAGAACATTCCCGAGTTGTTATATTCGGCGTATTGGGGGGATAGTCAACATGGATGCCGACGACCTGGAACCGCCGGTCGGGAAACCGGGCATTAAGGACCTGGAAGTGATGTCGATCGAGGCCCTGCATGACTACATCGCAGAACTTGAAGGCGAGATCGCCCGCGCCCGCGCCATGATTACCAGCAAGCACGGCGCCCGCGACGGCGCCGAAAAATTCTTCAAGTCCTGAACCGGCGTTAATCTTCCGTTAATGTTGAACGGGGTAAGGTTTAACGTTGGACGGATTCGGACCATGGAATCATGGTCCTTGCACACGGCATTCCGTCCGACGCCTCCCTGTTAAAACTCGCCGCCCCTTTATTGGGGCGGCCTTTTTTCCCACTGGTATAACATGTCGGCGAAATCGGCATTCCGACCGGCGACAGCCTCTTTATAAGCGTGATCTGATCCCAGAATATGGCCCCGCAGCCAGGTTTCGAGAAACTTTCTGACTTCGTTGGAAAATTCCTTGGTACTGGATAGCATATACTGCTCGCGGCATTCCAGCAGGTGCTTGGCCAGCGCTATGTGCTCCTTCTTGTGGGCGTCCAGGTCGGCATAGCCGCAGGCTTCCATTACCGCTTCTTCACGGGAGAAATGATAGGCGCAATATTCCAGCAGACTGCCGAATATGGGGTCGATGGCCAGCGCGCCCAGATCATTGTCGGTGGCGGCAATGAAATCGTTCAGGCACTGTATGAGAATCTTGTGATCGTCATCCAGACCATCGACGCCGACGCTCATATCCGGTGCCCATTCGATAGCTTCTCTCATTTGGCTAGCCCCGCGCTATTGTATTACTTACCAATTTGGCTTATAGCCGCTCGCAAGGTGGCAGGTCGAATAAATAATTTTTCGGCTGTATTCGCGCCTGGACGTGAAAATCATCATAAAAACAGCTGAATAACCCGCTAAAAGTACTTAAAACTACGGGAAATACAATCCAGGGTGTCGTCAGGTTAGAGCGCCTCCAGAACATCGAAAAACCCGCTTGACCGGCGGCGTCCGGCTTGGGTAGAGTCGGCCCTGCCAATAAAAGACAATGGCGAGTTTGACAGGTTGAGGCATATAAAAAAGGGGTCGCCCGATAATCAGGCGGCCTTTTTTTTATGGAGCCCAAGATGAGCAATAACCGGGAACCCGACCGCGGCAGTTTCCCCCATCTGGTCGATATTCAGACCCGCTGGGCCGATAACGACCCGTACGGCCATGTCAACAACGCCACCTACTACAGCTATTTCGATACGGTCGTGAACGACTACCTGATTGCCGAGGGCGGGCTGGACATATCCGGCGACCCGGTAATCGGCGTTGTCGTTGAAACCATGTGCAGGTTTCATAAATCGGTGGCTTATCCCGAGACCATTCGGGTCGGCATGGCGGTCGCCAGGCTGGGGGTGTCGAGCGTCCGCTACGAACTGGCGGTTTTTCGCGGCGGGGACGACGAAGCTGCGGCGGAGGGCCATTTCGTGCATGTATTCATAAACCGTAATACCGGCAAGCCAACGCCGATGCCCGCCGCCATACGCACCGCGCTGGAACGCCTGGCTGTGGCAGACGTTCCAGCTTCGGGTTGATGCCGGTGGTCAGGCGGCCTTGCTTTCGAGTTTTTTGGCGACCGTCTGATTGCTGATCTTGATGGTGCGGGGTTTCATTTCTTCGGGAATTTCACGGACCAGATCGACATGCAGCAGACCGTTCTCCAGATTGGCGCCAAGCACCTTGATATGATCGGCCAGTTCGAAGCGGCGTTCGAAAGTCCGCCCGGCGATGCCCTGGTGAAGGTACTTTTTCTGTTCCTCCGTGTGGTCCAGTTTGCCGGTCACGTAAAGGGTGTTTTCCTTGATCGTAACGTCCAGGTCCCGTTCGGTAAACCCGGCCACGGCCAGGGTCACGCGGTAGCTGTCTTCATCGATGGCCTCGATATTATAGGGCGGATATGTATTGGCCGTGTCGTCCAGCCGTTGCAGGTGGTCGAATTGCCGCTGCATCCGGTCAAAACCGACGGCGAAACGATGCAGGGGGGAAAGATCGATAGTACGCATGATATAGTCTCCTTTGACAAGCGAGATGATAATCGCGGAGCCCACCCAGCGGTCGGACTCCCAATCCACGCGGCGACAGGACCCGTATCGGCATCCGCCGCCAATGGTGATATAGGAAGGTGGCATTTCCCGCGCAAGGGATCGTCAGCTATTTTTCCATAACACTTCATAAAGTGTCTGGGGCTTATCGAAACCCTTCATTTCAAACTCGCCGCGGCTCTGGAAGGCCAGTTTTTTCCCATCGCAGAGGGCGCGCACTATTTCGGAAACGAATATCTCGTCCTTGCTCGATTTATCGACAATGCGGGCCGCCAACTGTACTGTCGATCCGAACAGATCGTTGTCCTCGGCGATCGGCTCGCCGGCGTTGATGCCTATCTTTATATGCAGCGGCAGGTCGGGATTGTTCAGGTTGTGAGTAGCGACGCTCTGCTGCATGGAAATAGCCGCTTCGACACCGCTGGAGACGGCGGAAAATGATGCCATGATGCCATCGCCGGTGTGCTTGATTTCCTTGCCGGCAAAATCGGTCAATGCATCCCGCACCAGGCGATTGTGGGCCCGGACAATCTGCTGGGCGACGGCGTCGCCCAGTTCCTGGGTCATCGCGGTCGAACCGACGATGTCGGTAAACAGTACGGTCACGGGACCGGAATATTCATCCTTGGGCTTCGGTTTGTTCCATTCGGCCAGGCCTCGTTCCAGGTACTTAACGGCATCCGGATCGTCATCCAGGTTCATGTTCATGGCGTTGCGACCGGCCTGAAACATTTGCATATAGCGGGAATCGGCCAGCAGATAATCTTCATATTTGTCGGCAAATTTAACCGCTTCGGATTTCTTGAATCCAATTATGCTAACCGTCTCGCTCAGGATTATCGAAGCCGAGCGGATGTCAAGCATGGTTTTCTGCCCCAAGGCCTCGATGGCCCCGGCAAGATACAGATTAATGCCGAATTTATTGAAACTGTCGAACCGGGAGGCGTCGGCGTGCATTGTCTCCAGGCTGTCGCTAAGAAATTTCATCAGCGCCAGTCGTTGTTTTTCGGCATGGGGCGGCAAACCGGCCTGATCGTCGGGTTCGCTTTCGGGCGCCGCGACAGGTTCCGGCTCCGGTTCGATGGGAATTTCGGGTATTGCCAGATCAATTTGCTCGGGTATTTCCGGCGGCTCCGGCAGTGCCGCCTCGGCGGTGGGATATTCCGGGGAACCGGATTGGTCGGCGGCGGAAGTCAGGGCTTCCGGTGACGGCGGGGCGCCGGGTATGCTGGCCTCAAGCGGTGCGGTGTCCGGCGCCTTTGGCGGGGGTGGTTTTTTTTCGGCATCCCGGTGCCGCTTAGGCGTCGGACGGCGCCTGCCGCCGGAGCGGGACGAAGTCGCCAGATTTTCTTTTTTCAGGAAACTCAGCGACATGACGACGGTGCTTAGCAGGAATGCCAACACGAAAACAACGAACACAATGTTGCTTTGCATATTGTGGTTGAAAGACGTATCGCGCAAAAAAACTATGGAACCGAAGGCCAGCAAGCCGGCGATGGTGACGCCGAACAAGATGATCAGGAGTATTTTTACCAGGGTTGAAGTGAAGGTTTGCGGCTTGCCCGGTCCGGCTTTCTTTTTTTCTTCGCCGTAATCGCCGAACAGTGATAAATCGATTTCGTCGCCGCTTCCCCGGAAGCTTCTGTTGCGTCTTAATCGGCGACCCGCCGCCGATATGGAAGCGGCATGTTTTTTCTTTCCTTTAGGCGAACGGTAAACGACCGTTTCTACGGATTCGCCGATTTCGGGATCATAGGTGTCGCGGACCACCTTAACCTCGTCGACCGACGGCAAAATATCTAGTGTCTTGGCTTCTTCGGTCGCCGCCGCAGAGTCTTCGTGACGGGCGTGGATCTCCCACCGGCCTTTCTGATAGACATGAACTTCAAAATTTACCTGCCGGCCCACCTTGGCTCCTCCGGGGAAACGCATTCGATCCGAGTCGGCAGAATCCTAGACCATATCCGGATTGATGGAAACCGGTCTGACGGAGCCGGTCAGGATCGCGGAACAGGCTACTTTTTCTTGGTATTGAGAAACATGATCGCCATTGGTATGGCGGCCATCACGAATGTCACCAGGAAGGTGATGGTCATGATATTGATTCTGGCGTTTTTGGCGATTGTGGTTTCCGCAGTGACCATGGAAACGAACCAGGTGAACAAACCGCCGACGATGGCGCTGAACACGCTAATCGCCAGAATTCGCCAGATCAAGGCGGTGAATGTGGGGCTTTGCTGCGGCTTGCCGGCGGATCGGGTTTTGGATGCCGCGCCGGAATCATCTTTGGCGGTGGCCGATTTTCTTGCCGACGGCCTGGCCGGGGGGCGGTATTTTTGCTGCCCGGGCGCATAGACGTTGTATTCCTTCGAGGTGCCATCGTCCAGATCATAGATTTCCTGGATGACCTTGACCGATTCTACGTGCTTCTGGCCATCGAGGTTTTTGGCCTCCTCGATGGCTGCCTCTTTTTCGGTTGCCGTATAGCGGGCATGGATTTCCCATCGCCCCTTATGCTTTACGTGCACCTCGTAATGGGTAGTATGAGCCATTCCGCCCCTGTCCGTACTTTGTACTAGGAATAAATAAACAAGGGAGGACGATAAAAATCAAGTATCTTTGAGGCCCAGACCGGCAAAGCGCTTGTTGAATTTGGCGAGCTGGCCGCCGCTGTCAATCAGCCGATGCACGCCGGTCCATGCCGGGTGGGTTTTCGGGTCGATGTCCAGCTTGATGGTTTCGCCGGGGGCGCCATAAGTCGAACGGGTGCTGAAAGTGCTGCCGTCGGTCATCTGGACGGTAATTTCATGGTATTCGGGATGAATGTCTTTTTTCACGGGCCTTCTCTCCTAAAACAAGCGGTCTATATACTCTGCCGCCTACATCACTGCAAGAGAACTTATTGCATCGCGACAGGACGTCTATAACATATTCCCGTTGGCCTGATTTATATGGAATCGCTGCATGACAATCGATGAAAGCAAATTTAATGGCCTTGCCGAGGCGACCCTGAATCATTTGTTCGACGTTATAGACGACAAACTCGGCGATCTGCTGGAAGTCGATATGGAAAATGGCATGTTGACCATAGCGTCCGAAACGGGTGGCCAGTATATCATCAACAGGCACGGGCCGAACCGGCAAATCTGGCTGTCATCGCCGCTTAGCGGCGCGTCGCACTATGATTTCGACGATACCGGCCAGGCCTGGGTCGACAGCCGCAGCGGGGAACGTCTGCTGCCCAAGCTGGCGGACGAACTGTCGCGCCTGACCGGGGCCTCGTTCATTCTCGATTGAGCGCCCACAGGCTTAAGGCGACTACTATCAGCATCACCGCCGCGCCGGCGAAATAGGGCCAGTCCATGCCCAGTACCGCAAACAGCATTCCGGCCCAAATCGGACCAACGACCCGCGCCAGGGTCGTTGCCGAGCGGCTGACGCCCATAATGCCGCCTTGTTCTTCGGGGCCAACCTGGAGCGATATCAGGCTGTTCATGGCCGGATTTATGACCGAAAATCCATAGGCGATAATCGCCATGGCGACCAGCAGCGCCGCCACTGAATTGGCAAAGGGGATCGCCAGCATACCGACCGCCAGCGCGACGGCGCCCTGAACGATCAGGTTTGCCTCGCCGAATCGCTTGGCCAGCCGCCCGACCAGGCCACCCTGGATAATCGCGCTCAGGATGCCGATGAAGGCGAACAGATAGCCGTTCTGTTGCGGCCCCCAGTCAAATCGGCGCTCAGACCACATGGCAAAGGTGGTTTCCATGCCGCCGAAGACGAAGGTGGCGAGGAATGATAAGGCGATAATAAGCCCCACATTGGGCCGGGCCAGGGCGTTTCTAAACTGCCGCGCACGGCTCGCCCGGGGCTTTTCCGACATGTTGCGCCGCAGGTTTTCAGACAATGATTCCCGCAGCATGAAAACCGCTATCAGAAAAGCCGACAGCGACAATCCGGCGGCGGCGAGGGACGGCAGCCGGAAATCGGCATTCAGGGGGTCGGGACCCGCCAGAATGCCGCCGATGGCCGGCCCGGCTATAAAGCCAAGGCCGAACGCGGCGCCGATCATGCCCATGCCTTTGGCCCGGTTTTCCGCCGTCGTAATATCGGCGACATAGGCAAACGCGGTGGAAATATTCCCGGCCATGAAGCCGCCTAGCGCACGGGCCAGAAACAGCATCCACAGGCTATCGGAATAGCCCAACAGGACATACGATACGGCCCCCCCGGCGAGGGTAATCAGCAAAATTGGCCGGCGACCGAGACGATCGCTGGTGCGCCCCCAGAACGGCGCGGCGATGAACTGGCCCAACGAATAGGTCGCCATCAGCAGGCCGACGGTCGATGGCGAGGCGGCAAAATGTTCGGCGAAAAACGGCAGCAGGGGAATAATTACCCCGAAGCCGACAAGATCGACAAAAACGATCAGAAAAAGGATAGGCATCAGGTTGTGTAACCGTGTTTGGGGAAAATTGGAAAAGGTGGCGGTCAGCGTTGGGTAAATTTAAGTTCGATTCGGCGGTTGCGGCGGTTGGCGATTTCATCATGGGCCGTATCGATCGGCTGATACTGGCCGAAACCGGCGGCCGCCAGCCGGTTGGCGGGGATGTTCTGGTGGGTCAGGAACTTGACCACCGAAATGGCGCGGGCCGCCGATAATTCCCAGTTCGACGGGAATTTCAAATTGAAGATCGGCACGCTGTCGGTGTGGCCGTCGATCCGCAAAATCCAGTTGATGTCGGCGGGAATTTTTTTCATCAGCTCGCGCAGCGTACCGGCAAGCCGTACCAGTTGCTCCTTTCCGACCTCGCCGAGATCGGCCGAACCGGATGTGAACAGGACTTCCGACTGAAATACGAAGCGGTCGCCGACGATCCGAATACCCGGCCGATTGCCGAGGACTTTGCGCAGCCGACCGAAAAATTCGGAGCGATAACGGGATAATTCCTGGACCTTGGAGGCCAGCGCCGAGTTAAGGCGTTTGCCGAGCGCCGATATCTGCACACCCTGTTCCTTGGCCTTGCGTTCCGAGGCATCGAGGGCATCGGCCAGGCCGGCCAGTTGATCGCGCAGCGCCGCCATTTGCTTGTTGGCCAGCGCGATTTGGGCTCGCGCGCTTTCCGAGATTTTTCGTTCCTTGACGATCTGCTTGTCCTTGCCGGCGAGTTTGGTCGTCATCTCGCCTATCCTGCTTTCCAGGTCTTCGCGCAGGGCGGTCAGGGCGTCGATGTCCTCGCTCAATTTCACCAACTCGGCAATCTTGGCGGCGATGGTTTGCTTGTTGACGTCGATGGTCTTGAAAGCGTCATCCAGTTTGAGGCTCAGGTTCTGCGCCAGGGTTTCGGCGGCCCGGGATTTTTCGGTCATCACCCGCAGCGACGCATTGAGGTCGTCGCGCATGATGACGGAAGCTTGCAATTCCTCGGTTATCTTGGCGAAGTCCGTCTGCAAACGATTGTTGGCCTTGCGTTCCAGGGCCAGCAGTTCGCCCATCTCGGAAATCTGGCTGTTCAGCCGGTCCAGCGCCTGATCCCGTCCCGACAGGGCGTCACTAAGAAAGAACTGGGCCATCACGAAAATCATCAGCAGGAAGATGATAACCATCAGCAGCGTCGCCAGGGCATCGACGAAGCCGGGCCAGATATTGGTGTTGTGATGCGAACGCCGGGCGAGGGAGGACATGCGCCGCCGCCCTACGGCGTGTCTTTGCTGGCGGCGATGGTCCTGGCCAGCAACTTGATCTCGCTGCGAAGCTGCGAAATCAGGTCTTCCCGCCCGGTGCTGACTTCTTCGACCAGACGGGCCATATAGATATCAAGATTGCGCAGATGCACACGGCTCGCCTCGTCCAGGCCACCACTGTCATGGCCGCCGACTTCAGCCAGGCGCGCCAGGATGGGTTTCATTTCGACCTGGCTTTCCGCCAGCTTCATCATCAGCGCCTGTTCGGTATGCATGTGGTCGGTCAGGGTGCTCAGCTTGTCGCCCAGGGCAATCAGGTTGTTGTTTGCCGATATGCGGCTTTCCTCGCCCCGGGTCAGGGTCCGTTGCAGGCTTTCAAGGCTTTCCGCAGTTTGCTCCAGCAGCGCCTGGACATATGCCGGGACCGATTGGTCGGTTTCCGTTCCGGCCAGCGCCCCGCTCGACAGCCGGGTCAGGCTGGATAGCCATTCTTCCAGATCGTTGTAAAAGCGGTTCAGCGCCTGGCCGGCCTGTAAATCCAGGAATCCCAACACCAGGGAGCCGGCGAGACCGAACAGGGATGATGAAAATGCCGTACCCATGCCGCTCAACGGGGCCTCTAGCCCGGTTTTCAGATCGGCGAACACCGCCGACATATCGCCCTTTACGCTAAGGCCGGATATCACGCCGCTGATCGACGATACGGTTTCCAGTAATCCCCAAAAAGTGCCAAGCAGACCCAGGAATATGAGTAAACCGATGGTGTAGCGAGACAAATCACGGGATTCATCGAGTCTGGAATAGATGCCATCGAGCAAAGAGCGCATGGACAGGGTCGACAGGCTCAACTGGTCGCGGTTGCGTTCGCCCAGCATGGTCGCCATGGGGGCCAGTAGGCGAGGGGCCCGGTGCTGGACGGCGGACTGATTGTTCTGGCGGAAGGATTCGATCCACGACACTTCCGGATGCAGCATCAGCACCTGCCGAAAATTATAGATCACGCCCAACAGCAGCACGCCGACAATTAACCCGTTCAATGGTGCGTTCGACAGGAAAGCGCCCCGCAGCGGTTCGAAGATAAACGCCGTGGCGGCGGTCACGGCGACCAGGAACACCAGCATTCTAAGCAGGAAGCGACGCGGATTGGTCATGGTCCCGGACCTATCGTTCAGTAATGTTCAGATCGACCCGGTTAAGCGGTTTCTGGTCGGTTTTGTTGCCAAGCGCACGGACATCTATACGGGTGCTGCGGATGCCGTTTTCGATCAGGAAGGAACGCACCGACAGCGCCCTGGAAAGGGACAACCGCCGCGCCAGGCTGGCCGAAAGCTTGTCGCCGCCGGCGTAAGCCATCAATTGCAAACGCAGGTTGTCCTTTGATTTAAGCCTGCTGGCCAGGGATTTAAGCTTGTTTTTCGCATCGGTCGGAAGCCGCGTCGCGTCATTGCTGAAAACGACCTGCATGGCCAGTCCGGGCTCGGTATCGCCACCGGCGGCGTTGGCGGCGGGCAGGGAGGCCTGTTCGGTTTGCTGTTTTTTCGCCGCCGATACGACCGGCGCCGGCGGTTCGCTCGGGGTCACCTTGGGGGCCGCCGCTATGGTCGGCGGCGGTGGTGCGGATTGAGTCTGCGTCGTAGCCTCCGGCTTCTTTTTCGGCGGCGCGGACGGCGCCGGGGCCGGGGCTTCCAGCTTCTTCGGCGGCGCGGCGGCGATTATCGGTTTCTTCGGTGCGGCGGGCGCAACGACCGGGGCCGGGGCGGTCGGTTCGACCCTGACTATGGTTTTTTTCGTTTTCTTCGGCTTCGGCGCCGGGCGTCTTGCCACGGAACGGGGGGCCGGGGCGGGCCTGGATAATGCGGCGCTGCCGCCGCCAGCCGGCGGCACATGCAGCATGGATGTGGGCGCCCTGGCGCCGGGGATCAGCAATTTCAACTGTCTGGTCCGGTTTCCGGCGGGGCCCGGTCCGCCGGGGCCATAGCCGCCGTCATCGATGACGCTCAGGTCAACGGTGACGCTGGGATCATTGAAGTCCATGTACGGTGAATCCTGGGCGACGGCGACACCAGCCGAACCCGGTATGGCAACGGCGGCGATCAGGGCGCCGAATCGAATAATTGAGAAAGCGTTCATGGGCCTACATTATCCCCGTATTTTTCCTCGCGGTCACCAAAATAACCAAGGCCAGCCGGAGGTACAACTGTTTTGCAAATTGGACTGCGGGACTTGCCGGCAATTACCCGCCGCCGCCGCGCAATACCTGGCAAAAAGACCTATGCAGCCGGTCGTTTGCGGCTACGATATCACCGTTCCGGATCATCGCGCCACCGCCATCCATTTCGCTGACATAGCCGCCGGCTTCCCTTACCAGCACGATGCCGGCGCCGATATCCCAGGCCTTCAGGCCATTTTCCCAGTAACCATCGAGGCGGCCGGCGGCGACGTAGGCCAGGTCGAGCGCCGCCGACCCGGTCCGGCGGATGCCGCCCGATACATTCATCAGGTCTTGCAGCCGGGCCAGGAATTCGGCGTGATCCGGGGCGCCGCGCAAGGGGATGCCGGTGGCGATGACGCTGTCGGCGAGTTTGTCGCGCCCCGATACCCGCAGCCGATTGCCGTTTAAAAACGCACCCTGACCCTTTTCGGCCCAGAACATTTCGTCGTGAACCGGTTGGTAGATGACTCCGGCATAGGGGTCGCCATCGCGCTCCAGACAAATCGAAATGGCGAAATGGGGAATGCCATGGAGGAAATTAGTGGTGCCGTCCAGCGGATCGACCAGCCAGCGGTTAGAGGTGTCCCGGCCTTCTATCTCGCCCGATTCTTCAAGCAGGAATCCGTAATTGGGGCGGGCTTTCCGGAGTTCCCGGTGCAGGGTGTCTTCCGCCGTCTTGTCGGCGGCGCTGACAAAATCGGCGGGGCCCTTCTTCGAGACCTGAAGGTTTTCAAGCTCGCCAAAATCACGCAACAACTTGCGGGACGCCTTCTGGGCGGCGGCGACCATGACATTTATAAGGGCCGAGCGGAGGGCCATGATTGCCGTTATTCCTTGGCCCGTTCGACGTAACTGCCGTCGGCGGTGTTGATGACGACGCGGGTGTCGGTTTCGATATGCGGCGGGACCAGGGTCCTGACGCCGTTTTCCAGCATCGCCGGTTTGTATGACGAAGATGCCGTCTGGCCTTTGACCACGGCGTCCGCTTCGGTGACGGCCAGGACCACGGTATCGGGAAGCTGCACGCCGATGGGGTCGTCCTGATGGCTTTCAACGGTGACGATCATGGATTCCTGCAGGAACGGAATCTGGTCTTCGCCCAGCATGTCCCTGCCCAGGGTGATCTGTTCGTAGGTTTCGGTATCCATGAAGGTGTACATGTCGTCGTCGGCGTAAAGATACTGGTAGTCCCGCTGGTCCAGGTGCGCCCGTTCGACGGACACCGAAGAGCGGAACCGTTCGTTCAGCTTGGTGCCGCTGCGCAGGTCCTTCAGTTCGACCTGCAAATAGGCGCCGCCCTTGCCGGGCTGGGTGTGCTGGATTTTGACCGCCCGCCACAGGCGACCCTGATGCTCGATGACCATTCCGGGGCGAATGGCATTGCCGTTTATTTTCATGTGACCGGACCGTTGATTGATAACCAATGAAGGCGCGGAACCTATCAGCTTGCCATGGCCGACGCAATGGCGGCATTGAAGTCCTGCACCGCCCTGACCGGCCCGTCCGGATAATCCCAGACGCCACCGATCACGGCGATGAAATCGGCCCCGGCGCGAACCAGAAGCGGGCAGTTTTCGACGGTGATGCCGCCGATGGCCACGCAGGGTACCGTCGTCGCCTCATTCCATAACGTCAGGATATCGGGGTCCGCCCATTCCTTCGGATCTTTGGTGGCGGTCGCAAAAAAGGCCCCGAAGGCGACATAATCGGCGCCCCGCGCGGCGGCGTCCATGGCCAGATGACGCGAGTCGTGACAGGTCACCCCGACGATGCGATCCGGCCCGACCGCCGTGCGCGCCCGGTCATAGGGGCCGTCATCCTGGCCAATATGGACGCCGTCGCAGCCGGTCTCGGCGGCCAGCGCCGGGTCGTCGTTGAGCAGGAAGGCGACGCCGCGTGCCTGGGTGACCGGTCGCAAGGTGTCTATGGCCGCCCGGACGGTGTCCCGGTCGGCGTCCTTCAGGCGCAATTGCAGGCAGGCGACATCGCCCGAGTCGAGAGCACGGGCCAGGGTATCGGCGAAACCGGCGTCGATGCGCGGCGGTGTGATCAGGTACAGTCGGCAGGAATCAGTCATCATCCGGGTCCGGGGCATGTTTGACCCACGAGCGGCAGGCCGCCAGGGGATCGAGCATATCGAGCAAATCGATGGTTTCGCCGCCGTCCTGATAAACGAAGGCGCCGCGCTGCCCGGCTATATCGGCCAGCTTGTCACGGATTTCCTGGCCGTTGCTGATTCGCACCCCGGTGATGCCGTGGCGCAGGGCGCCCAGCGCCAGGCCGGGGTCGTCACCGCAATCAAGCACCGCCCGATAACGGGCCTTGGGGTGGGCGACGGCGGCGGCGGCGATAAGGTCGCGAAACACGGTGGCGCCCAGATAGGCGGCGGCCCCAGGGGCGCTCAGCAGGGTTACCGGACAATCGAATTCCGCCGCCGCCGCCAGCGCCGCAGTGGCGTGTTCGAGAGAATGAATGATGATGGTAGTGCTCATGACCGGGTAGAGATAGAGTGGCGACCGGTAAATGCCAAGAGCTTTTGAAATCCGCATCGATCATGAACAGGGCCGAACGTCGCCGCCAGAAAAAAATAGCGAACAAGAAGGCCGGCGGCGGCCTGCTGCAAAAGGCGCTGGCCGATTTTCAGGCCGGAAAATACGACGCGGCGATAAAAAAATGCGGCGCCGTTTTGGCGGCGCAACCGGACAACGCCGACGCCCACCATCTGACCGGGGTTTGCGCCCATCGTCAGGGCGATTTCGCGGCCGCCGAACGGCATATCGGCGAAGCCGTCGCGGCGGCTCCGGAGCGGGCGGATTATCACAATAATCTGGGCCATGTGTACAAGGATACCAGGCGTCCGGAAGAAGCCCTTGCGGCCCATGAAAGCGCCTTGGCATGCGATCCGGCAAGGGTCGATAGCCATTGCAATCTGGCCCTGATTCTGGATGCGCTTGGCCGTCACGACGAAGCCGCCGGATATTTCGAAAGCGCGCTGGCGCTCGACCCCGATCATACGGCGGCGCTGGCCGGTTATGGCAACATGCTGGTAAATCTGAAGCAATTCGACCGGGCCATAAGTTGCCTCCGCCGGGTTATCGAAATCGTCCCCGGCTTCGCCGGCGGTTACGTCAATCTGGGCAATGCGCTCAAGGATCAGGGGGAACCGGCGGCGGCGATAGAAATATACGGGCTGGCCGTTGATCTTGCCCCGGAATTGGTCGAGGCGCATTCGAATATGACCCTGGCGTACGGTATCCTCGGGCGGCTGGACGAAGCCCTGGCGAGTATTGCCAGGACCTTGCGGATCGACCCGGACATGGCCCAGGCGTGGCACGATCTGACAAACCTGCTGATCGTCGGAAAATCCTTGCCGGAAGGTATCTGCGACCGGCCACAGGCGGCGGGTAACTGCGCCCTGCTCGAATTGGCGCTGGCCGCCGAACACGGGTCGCCGGCGGCCCAGGACGCCTTCGCCGGGGCGACGGCGGTGTTGCGGACCGGGTCCGGAAAACCCGCTTGCGGCATTGACGGCGAATGGCGCGATCCGGTGGCACTGCTTCATTTCGGGCGCAGCGGAAGCGGACTGATACACAGCCTCATAGATAACCATCCGCAGGTATCTTCACCGCCCAGTATTTATTTGAAAGGCTATTTCGAATCCGGAGTCTGGGAAGAACTGTTTGCGGAAGGGCGGCAAGGACTGCCCGAAAGGTTCGTCAGGATGTTCGCGGTGCTGTTCGATGCCACCGATCCTTCGCCGGTGCCGGGCCTGATGAACGAGGATAACTCCTCGCTTGGCCTGAAAGAGGGGATGACGACCGTCGGTCGGGGGCATGACGAAAAACTGCGGGTCGACCGCGACGTCTTCTGTGCGGCGGCGCATGACATGATCGGGCGATCCGATGGCGTCGATGCCGGCGGCTTCTTTCGGATCGTGTTTCGGGCCTATGAAGCGGCGCTTGGCAATGACAAGCAAAACCCGCTGCCTTTTTATCATATCCACAATCCGGGATGGTATGGCCGGGTAAATTTTCTGCGCTGTTTCCCGGAGGCAAGATTGATGATGATGGTTCGCGAACCGGTGCAATCGTGCGAATCATGGATTCGTGAGGATTTCAAAAACAATAATTACCCCGCCATCACCGGCAAAATCGCCGCGATGCTGTTTGATGTCGATCGCCCGGAATTCGCCCGGACCGATAACCTGGGCGTCCGCCTGGAAGATCTGAAAATCAGGCCCGAACAAACCATCGCCGGGTTATGCCGATGGCTGGACATCGAGGAAACCCGGTCACTTTATGAGATGACCGCCCAGGGCAAGATGTGGTGGGGCGATCCGACCAGCGCCGATTTCGACCGGGAAAAACCCATGCCGCCGTTCGACAGGGCGTCAATTGAACGCCCGGTCGGAATGATCTTCAGCGAACGTGATCGGTTCGTGTTGAATACCCTGTATTACCCGTTCCGGGTCAGGTTCGGCTATGCCGGGGCGGACCCGGAGGGGTTCGCCCGCGACCTGCAAGCGATCCGCCCGATGCTGGATGGTTTGCTGGATATCGAACGAACGCTGGCCGAACGGGTTGGCCGGGATGAAAAAATTTTCAGGCGGCAGAGCGACTGCCGGCTGCTGCGGGCGCGAATGAAAAATCGCTGGACCCTGCTCGACCGCCGCGGCGATTACCCGGACATGCTGACGCCACTGTCCCTGACTTAGAGTATCCGGTCAAAAAAAAGGCGGGACCCGAAAGTCCCGCCGATTCTTTCTGCAATTTGGTATCAGGCGTTCATCATCGCAACCGCAGTGTCGGACATGCGGTTAGAGAAGCCCCATTCGTTGTCGTACCAGGTCAGGATGCGCACGAAGTCGCCGCCCATGACCCTGGTTTCCGGGGCCGCGAAGAACGAACTGTACGAGCTGTGATTGTAATCGGTCGAAACCAGTGGCAATTCGGTGTAACCAAGAATGCCTTTCAGGCGGTCGGTTTCGCTGGCTTCCTTGATCGCCGCGTTGATTTCCTCGACCGAGGTCTGGCGCTTGGTGTTGAAACACAGATCGACCACCGAGACGTTCGGTGTCGGCACCCGCATGGCGACGCCATCCAGCTTGCCGTTTAATTCCGGCAATACCAGGCCGACGGCCTTGGCGGCGCCGGTCGAGGCCGGAATGATATTCAGCGAAGCGGCGCGCGCCCGGCCAAGATCGGAATGCAGGGTATCGACCGTGCGCTGGTCGCCGGTAAACGAGTGCACCGTGGTCATGAAGCCTTTTTCGATGCCCACCAGCCTGTTCAGCACGTCGGCTACCGGCGACAGGCAGTTGGTCGTGCAGGACGCGTTGGAAACCACCGTGTGGCCGGCTTCCAGCTTATGGTCGTTAACGCCGTAAACGACGGTCAGGTCGGCGCCGGCGGCGGGGGCGGAAACCAGAACCTTCTTGGCGCCGGCGCCCAGATGCACGGAAGCCTTTTCCTTGGCGGTAAAGATGCCGGTACATTCGTAGACAACATCGACGCCCAGATCGCCCCACGGCAGCGCCGACGGGTCGCGTTCGGCGGTGACTTTGATGTCGCCGCGTCCGACATTCATGGTGTCGCCGGTAACGGTAACGTCGGCCGGCAGCACGCCGTGCACCGAATCATATTTCAGCAAATGGGCGTTGGCTTCCGCCGAGCCCAGGTCGTTGATGCCGACCACGTCTATATCCGTGCGACCCGATTCGACCAGTGCCCGAAATGTCAGACGACCGATTCGGCCAAAACCGTTAATTGCTACCCGTACCGCCATAATATCCCTCCATGTGACCGTGACCGGCCCGTAAATAAAAAAGCGCCGGGACAATAATGGCAGTCTCCGGTGCAGTGCCCGATGTTCTTATCATAAAGTCCGGGACCAGGATAACACCCCGGCGGGGGGCGTACCCTCACCCTATCGGGTGGGGCCTGGGCGTGTGATCCCCGGATGACGCGGAACGCCGAATAATGCGCAACATTGATTGGATGGGGTCTGTCGTCAATGGCAATTTTGTGCCGATTGTCCCGACCGGTGGGTAGACGTTAGCCAAACAATCCCCAATGGGTTGTTGACGCGGCAAAGCCGCCAAGCATATTCTTGTTGGCGATACAGGCTGTTATGGGGCTCTTTTCAGGGGCTGCATGATATTGTCTGCGGCATTTCATCCACTGGTACGACTTGGCATTATGATGAGCACTACCGGTAAGCGGCATATATCGAAGTCTTCGCAAGTCGATCGCGCCCGGGCGCGGCTGGAGGAAGCGGTGGCGCGGCTGGACCGGGCGTTATCGAACAGGGCCGAACCGTCGCCCGACCGGTCGGGCGATGACCTGGCGGCGCTGCAGGCCGAAAACGCCAGTTTGCGGGAAACCACCCGCGCCGTTTCGGGGCGACTGGAACAAACCATCGGCAAACTCAAATCCGTCTTGGAAAGCTAGGGGGGGCATGGCCCAGGTTTCGGTCACCATAAACGAACGCAGATACCAGATCACCTGCGAGGACGGTCAGGAGGCGCACCTGACACGGCTGGGTGATTATGTCGATAAACGCCTGGGCGAACTGGTCGCCGCCGTCGGTCAGGTCGGTGATGCCCAATTACTGGTAATGGTCAGCCTGTTGGTTACCGACGAGTTGTCGGACCTGTACGCCGAGATGGAGGTTCTCAAGTCCGACGAGGGCGCCGCCGCCCGGCTGGACGCCGAAGAAGGGCTCGGCAACAGCATCGATCAACTGGCCGAACGCATTGAGAAAATCGCCGAAAGCCTCGAAGGTCACTAGACGTAGGCCCTGATCGGCCCTAGATATGGTTAAGGAACGGTGGCTGCGGGCCTCGTCAGGCCACGACATCCCTGGGGCCAATATCCATCTCCAGGGAGCTGCCTCTGTCAGGCTCGTGGGCCTGGCACGCGGCACCCACCTGCAACAGCAGGCCACGGAGGATTACTGGCCAACGACCCTGTGGCGCCGTTCCGTTTTTAAATTTTTTTCAGATAACTCCCTTCCATGAATTTAACCGACAGCAAAACGGCATTCAGACTCACGGCGCGTCAGCGTCGCCGGGCGGTCGGCCTGGAAAACGGGCGGGATGCCGCGCTCGCCGTGGTCGAACGTGGCCTGGCCGGAATCGCCGTTATCCGGGGGAAGGAACCGCCGGGCGTCGTCGCGGGCTATCTGGCCATGGGTTCGGAACTGGATGCCGGGCCGCTGATGAAGGGGCTGACCGCGCGGGGCTGGTCGCTGGCCCTGCCGGTAGTCACGGCGCCCGAAACGCCGCTGGATTTTCGCCGCTGGCGGCAAGGCGACGATATGGACAAAGGGTCGCTGGGCATAAGCCAGCCCGTCAAGGAGGCGCCCGATGTGCGGCCCGATGTGGTGCTGGCGCCCTTGCTGGCGTTTGATGACGACGGCTACCGGCTGGGTCAGGGCGGCGGTTTCTATGACCGGACGCTGGCCGGCTGGCGGGCCGAAGGCCCCAGGGTCACGGTGTTGGGCCTGGCCTTCGCCGCGCAACGGGTCGAGGCCGTGCCGCGCGATAATTTTGACCAGCGCCTGGACGGCATGATCACGGAACTCGGTTTTTGGTTCTTTGACACATGAAAATTCTCTGCTGCGGCGATGTGGTCGGTAAAAGCGGTCGCCAGGTGATCCTCGATCATATCCCGGAATTGCGCCGCCGCCTGAAACTGGATTTCGTTCTGGTCAACGGCGAAAACGCCGCCCACGGTTTTGGTATTACCGGCAAGATCTGCCAATCGTTCTATGACGCCGGCGTCGATGCCATCACCACCGGCAATCATGTCTGGGATCAGCGCGAAATCATGAACTATATCGACGGCGACCCGCGTCTGCTGCGTCCGCTCAACTATCCCAAGGGCACGCCGGGCAGGGGCAGCGCGGTTATCGGGGCGTCCGGCGGACGCAAGGTGCTGGTCGTTCATCCCATGGGACGATTGTTCATGGAACCGCTCGACGATCCGTTTTTCGGCGTTGACAAGGCGCTGGCCGGGCACCAATTGGGCGAGACGGTGGATGCCGTTATCGTCGATATGCACGCCGACATCACCAGCGAGAAAATGGCCATGGGGCATTACTGCGACGGTCGGGTATCGGCGGTCGTCGGCACCCATTCCCATGTGCCGACCGCCGACGCCCAGGTGCTGCCCGGCGGCACCGCCTATCAGACCGATATGGGAATGTGTGGCGACTACGATTCGGTGATCGGCATGGTCAAGGAAACGGCGATCGCCCGCTTTACTTCGAAAATGCCGACCGGCCGGCTGGCCCCGGCGGAAGGGGACGGAACGCTGTGCGGCGTATATATCGAAACCGACGACAAAACCGGCCTGGCCGGGCGCATCGAACCGGTGCGGCTGGGCGGGCGGCTGGCGGAAACGGTTCCGGTAATCTAGCCGCCGGTAAAATCGCCTTCCCCGGGTGCGCGAAACCCGAACCGTGATCCCGCACTGGCGGGGATGATGATATTTGTGATGGTTTCCGAAGTATTTTCAGCGGCTGCCGCCGGTCATAAATAGGCTGTATATTTCCGCCCAAATCCTGCCATATTGCGCTGCTATTGCTTGGGGTCTTGAAGATGTCGTCTTCGGATCCCTAAATTGTGCGTCTTTTCGCAAGATATGGTATAAAGGCGCGGCAACACCCACCGGATTTTCCGAAACTGAACGAACGAGATTATGGCAGGCCATTCCAAATTTAAGAACATCATGCACCGCAAGGGGGCCCAGGACGCGAAGCGCGCCAAGGTTTTCGCCAAACACATCCGCGAGTTGACCGTCGCCGCCAAGACCGGCCTGCCGGACCCGGATATGAATCCGCGTCTGCGCACCGCCATCGCGGCGGCCAAGGCGGTCAACATGCCCAAGGACAATATGGAACGGGCCATCAAGAAGGGCGCCGGAGGGGGCGACGATACCAATTTCGAGGAAGTCCGCTACGAAGGATATGGGCCGGGCGGCGTCGCCGTTATCGTCGAGACGCTGACCGATAACCGCAACCGCACGGCTTCGGACATTCGCACCGTATTCAATAAACACGGCGGCAATCTGGGCGAGACGGGCAGCGTCGGGTTCATGTTCGAACGGGTCGGCCTGATCGAATATCCCGCCGCCGTAACCGATGCCGACACGATGTTCGAGGCGGCGCTGGAGGCCGGCGCCGGCGATGTCAATTCCGGCGACGACGGCCATGAAATTATCTGCGCCGCCGATGATCTGGGGGCCGTGCGGGATGTCCTGGAGGCGAAATTCGGGGCACCGGACGCGGCCCGGCTGGACTGGAAACCGCAGACCACGACCGAGGTCGATGAAAGCGCCGCCGAAACCCTGTTCAAGTTTCTCGATGCGCTGGACGATAACGACGATGTCCAGCGGGTCGCCGCCAATTTTGAAATTTCCGATGAAATCATGGAGCGTTTAAGCGCATAAATGGCGATGAATGACCGATTGACATGAGATTGCTCGGACTGGACCCGGGGCTGCGCAAAACCGGTTGGGGCGTCATCGAATGCGACGGCTACCGTTTAAGCCACGTCGCCAATGGCGTCGTGAGCGTGCCTTCCGGTCCGTCGCTGGCCGAGCGTCTGGCCCGGCTGCATGAAGGGCTGGCCGCCGTCGTCGAGCGCTATCGACCGACCGAGGCGGCGGTCGAGGAGACCTTTGTCAACCGCAATCCGGCCTCGACCCTGAAACTGGGGCAGGCCCGCGGCGTTGTTTTGCTGGTCCCGGCCCAGGCCGGGCTCATGGTCGCCGAATATACTCCCAACATGGTCAAGAAGGCGGTGGTCGGGGCCGGCCATGCGGCCAAGGGGCAGGTCCAGATGATGGTCTCGACCCTGCTGCCCGGTGTCGAGTTGGCCGGCGCCGATTCGGCGGACGCACTGGCCGTCGCCATTTGCCACGCCCATCACCGCCAGACGGCGGCATATCTGAAGGCGGCCACGGGATGATCGCGAAATTGACCGGCATTATCGATTCGACCGGTGACGGCTGGGCGGTAATCGATGTCTCGGGCGTCGGTTATCTGGTTCATTGTTCGGCCCGCACGCTCGGTCGGCTGGGCGCGGGGGAGGCCGCCTCGCTGGTAATCGAGACGCATGTCCGCGAAGATCATATTCATTTGTACGGTTTTCTGGAGCAATCGGAGCGGACCTGGTTCGGGTTGTTAACCACGGTACAGGGTGTCGGGGCCAAGGTGGCGCTGGGTATCCTGTCGAGCCTGAGCGGTGATGAACTGGTTCAGGCGATTGCCGCCGGCGATAAGGCGATGATTACCCGGGCGCCGGGTGTGGGGCCGAAACTGGCGGTCCGGTTGCTGACGGAACTGAAAGACAAGGTCGCGGCCCAAGCCTTGGGGCCGGCGGCGACAAGCGCCGGCGGCATAACATCGGCGGATACCTCCGGGGTCCTGGGTGAAGCGGTCTCGGCCCTGGTCAATCTGGGGTACAGCGCGTCCGATGCGTTCTCGGCGGTATCCCGGGCCGCCGCCGGACGGCAGGAAGAACCGCCCTTGCCCGACCTGATCCGGGCCGGGCTTAGCGAATTAATGCCGGGCAATGTCGATTACGGGAAACACGGCTGATGAACGACCAGCGCGTCATTACCCCGCAGGATACCGGCGAGGACCAGGCCGACCCGGGACTGCGGCCGCGTACGCTGGCCGATTTCGTCGGTCAGCGGCAGGTTCGGCAAAACCTGTCGGTGTTCATCCAGGCCTCCCGCTCGCGTGGCGAGGCGCTGGATCATGTCCTGTTTTACGGGCCGCCGGGGCTCGGCAAGACGACGCTGGCGCACATCGCCGCCAATGAACTGGGGGTCGGTTTCCGCGCCACCTCGGGGCCGGTGATCGCCAAGGCCGGCGACCTGGCGGCGATCCTGACCAATTTGCAGCCGCGCGATGTGCTGTTTATCGACGAAATCCACCGTCTCAACCCGGTGGTAGAGGAAATTCTCTACCCGGCAATGGAAGATTTTCAGCTTGATCTGATTATCGGCGAAGGCCCGGCGGCGCGCTCGGTGCGCATTGATCTGCCGAAGTTTACCCTGATCGGGGCAACCACCCGCTCGGGGCTGTTGACGACGCCGCTGCGCGAGCGCTTCGGCATTCCCCTGCGGGTGGAATTCTATGAGGCCGATGAACTGCAACGCATCGTCAGCCGGGCGGCCCGCATACTCGATCTGGAAATAACCCCCGACGGGGCCGCCGAAATCGCCAGGCGGGCGCGCGGCACGCCGCGGGTCGCCGGTCGGCTATTGCGCCGGGTCAGAGATTTCGCGCTCGTCGATGGGGCGCTTGAAGTCAGCAAGGAAATCGCCGGCCTGGCCCTGAACCGGCTGGAAGTCGATGGCGCCGGGCTCGACGCCATGGACCGCCGCTACCTGAACAGCATCGCCGAAAATTACGGCGGCGGTCCGGTCGGTGTGGAAACCATGGCCGCCGCCTTGTCCGAGCAGCGCGACACCATCGAAGAGGTCATCGAACCTTACCTGATCCAGCAGGGCCTGTTGATGCGCACCCCACGGGGCCGGGCGCTGACGCCAAGGGCCTACGATCATTTGGGCCTGGTCCAGCCGGCCCACCCGACCCAGTTGGAGCTGGTGGCGGATGGCGCCGATGAATAATACCGGGGCCGTCCATGTTTTGCCGCTGCGCGTTTATTACGAAGACACCGACGCCGCAGGCATCGTCTATTATGCCAATTATCTTAAATTCGCCGAGCGTGGGCGCAGCGAGCTTTTGCGCGATATAGGCATCGAAAGCAAGAACCTGCGCGCCGATCACGGCATCCAGCTGGTGGTCAGGAACTGCACTGTCGATTATTTCAGGCCGGCCGGCCTGGACGATCAAATCGAAGTCCACACCCGGGTCGTCAGAGTCGGCGGGGCCTCCATGCAAGGCGATCAGCGGGTCATGCGCGGGGCCGAGGAACTGGTTCGCATCAATATCCGGATCGCCTGCTACGGCGACGATGGAAAAACCGCGCGAATGCCGGACGAATTGCGCTCGAAACTAAATAAACTTTGTCTAACAGAAGAGTGAATAATGGATAATTCAGTCATTGATGCGGTCACTCTGGGGGGGTCCGTGGCCGATATGGATTTCTCCATATGGGCGCTGTTTATGCGCGCCGACCTGATCGTCAAGGCGGTCATAGTCTTGTTGTTGCTGGCGTCGATCTGGTGCTGGGCGATTATTTTCGAGAAAGTCATCGCCATGCGCAAGCTCAATGCCGGGGCCGACCAGTTCGAACAGTCCTTCTGGTCGGGGATCTCGCTGGACGACCTTTACAGCCGCACCGGCTCGCAGCCCACGGACCCCATGACGGCGGTCTTTATCGCCGCCATGCGGGAATGGAAACGCTCGCCGGACCGGGGCGGCAACGGCGATCACATCGCCCGCGCCGGTTTAAGCGAACGCATCGACAGGGTCATGCAGATAACCCTGTCGCGTGAGATGAATTATGTCGAACGCTTCATGACGTTTCTGGCGACGACCGGATCGACTGCGCCGTTTGTCGGCCTGTTCGGCACGGTGTGGGGAATTATGAACAGTTTCCAGTCCATCGCCTTATCCAAGAACACCTCGCTGGCGGTGGTCGCACCGGGTATCGCCGAGGCCCTGTTCGCCACGGCGCTGGGCCTGCTGGCGGCTATTCCGGCGGTCGTCGCCTATAACAAGCTGAGCCGCGATCTCGATCGGTACGCCGGCCGGCTCGACAGTTTCGCCGGAGAATTCTCGGCCATCCTGTCGCGCCAGCTGGACGAACCCGGCCATCAGGGGGCGGGTTAGTCATGGCGCCTTTGGGGCAACGCGCATCGGGCCGCTTGCTGATGGCCGGTCGTGAACGGCGCCGACCGATGAGCGAGATCAATGTCACGCCGATGGTCGATGTAATGCTGGTGCTGCTGATTATATTCATGGTGACGGCGCCCCTGTTGACCGTCGGGGTTACCGTCGATCTGCCGAAAACCAAGGCTGCCGCCATTCCCGGCGAAGACGAGCCGTTGGCCGTTTCCATCGATGGGGAAGGCCGCATTTTCCTGCAGGACACGGAAATGGAATTAGCCGGCCTGGCGCCCCGGCTGTTGGCGATTACCGGCAATAATCCCGATGTGCGAATTTTTGTGCGCGGCGATAAAAACATAGATTACGGTCGGGTCATGCAGGTCATGGGCACGGTCAATGCGGCCGGTTTCCGCAAGGTTGCGCTGGTCACCGAGCGGCTGCCGCAGCTAAACAAAAAGAAAAAGGGTAACTAGCGCCATGCGAAGCGGCCTTGGTGTTTCCGTCCTGCTGCATGCCCTGGTGGTCGTTATCGGGTATTTCGGTCTGCCGTCGCTGAAACGCGATATTCAGATGGAAACACCGATAATGGTCGAAGTGGTGATGGTTTCGGACGTCACCAACGCGCCGGCCCCGGAAACAAGGAAAAAGAGCAAACCGGCGCCGGAAAAAAAGGCCGAAAAGGCCAAGCCGGAACCGGAAACCAAAAAAGCGCTGCCCAAGCATGAGGCCAAGGCAAAACCGCCACCGCCGCCGCCGGCGGCGCCGAAACCCGAGGTAGCCGTCCTGGCCCCGGCCCCGGAAGCAAGGCCCAAGGCCAAAGTCAAGGTCAAGCTGAAACCGGAACCCAAGCCTGAACCCAAGCCCAGGGCGCCGAAAAACCCCAGGGGCTCGAAAGTGCTGAACCAGGCCCGGCCCAGGAAAAAACCGAAGCCGCCGAAACCGGTGGACGCCTTCGCATCGGTCCTGAAAACCGTCGAGCTGTTGAAAACCCGGCCACGGATCGAAGAAAAATCGAAGGAAGCGAAAAAGAAGAAGGAACAGCCCAAGGATTCGTTCGATGAACTGATCGCCAAGGCCCTGGTTTCGAAAAAGCGCACCTTCGATGCCTCCATGCCGTTGTCGATCAGCGAGATTGATCTGGTGCGTCAGCAGATCGGCCAATGCTGGAGCTTGCCGGCCGGGGCCAAGGGAGCGGAAAATATAAATATCGAAATAGCCGTCAACATGAACAGCGACGGCACCGTACGCGACGCCCGGGTCAACAACAAAGGCCTGGACGCCGACCCGTTTTTACGGACCATGGCGGAAAGCGCCCTGCGGGCGGTCTTGAACCGGCGCTGTCAGCCGTTCAAATTACCGCGCGACAAATATGACCGCTGGCAAACCATGACACTGATATTTAATCCCAAGGAGATGTTTGGAGGATGACTGTCAATACCAATTCACCGCTAACCAGGTTTGCCTGCGGGACGGTGCTGGCCGCCGCCTTGCTGATGATTTTCTTGGGCTCCGCCGAGGCCGAGTTGCGCATCGATATTACCCGCGGCACGGTCGAGCCGACGCCCATCGCGATAACTAATTTTCAGGGCGACACGGCCGAAGCCAAGGAATACGGCCAGGGTATCGCCCGGGTTATTGCCGCCGATCTGGAACGTTCCGGCCTGTTCCGGCCGCTCGATAAACGCGCTTTCATCCAGAAGGATCAGGCCCTGACGGCCTTGCCCAGGTTCGGCGACTGGCGGTTGATCAACGCCCAGGCGCTGGTTCAGGGGCGGGCCGAAATCGTCGCCGATGGCCGGTTGCGTGTCGAGTTTCGCCTGTGGGACGTGTTCGCCGAAAAACAGATGGTCGGGCTGGCCTACTTCACCGTTCCCGGCAACTGGCGGCGGGTCAGCCACATTGTCGCCGACGCCATCTACAAGCGGATCACCGGCGAAAGCGGTTATTTCGATACCCGCATCGTCTACATCGCCGAAACCGGGGCCAAGAACCGCCGGATCAAGCGGTTGGCGATCATGGATCAGGACGGCGAGAATCACCAATTCCTGACCGACGGCAGTTCGCTGGTGCTGACTCCCCGTTTTTCCCCGAAATTGCAGGAAATTACCTATCTTTCCTATTATGGAAACCTGCCCCGGGTTTATATTTTCGATATCGATACCGGCAAGCAGGAAGTTCTCGGTGATTTTCCGGGTATGACCTTCGCGCCACGGTTTTCGCCGGATGGAAAATCGATCATCATGAGCATGGCCAAGGATGGTAATTCGGAAATCTACACCATGGACCTGCGGACCCGGGTGGCCAGGCGGCTGACTAATAATTCAGGCATCGATACCTCGCCCAGTTATTCCCCGGATGGCCGCCGGATCGCGTTCAATTCGGACCGGGGCGGCAACCAGCAACTCTATGTGATGGATTCCAGCGGTCGCAATGTACGGCGAATCAGTCATGGCAAAGGGCGTTATGCGACGCCGGTGTGGTCGCCGCGCGGCGATCTGGTGGCCTTCACAAAGTTTTCCGGTGGACGATTCTTCATCGGCGTCATGCGACCGGACGGCAGCGGCGAAAGGTTGCTGGCCGAGGACTTTCTGGTCGAGGGGCCCACCTGGGCGCCGAATGGCAGGGTGCTGATGTTTTTTCGGCAGGAACCATCGAAGGATGATGGCAGCGGCGGGCGGTCGCGGCTGTATTCCATCGACCTGACAGGCCAGAACGAGCGGCAGGTTATCACCCCTCTCGACGCTTCCGACCCGGCATGGTCGCCCTTGATTCCTTAACCGTCTGACCGTAATATTTGTGCAACGCAATCAAGGTATTAAAAAAAACCCTTGGAATTGCTTATTTTACTCTTTAAGACAAAGAGTTAGAGTATTAAATATCAATTCGAAGGCCACTGACGCAGGATTCGTTTGCTGTCGGGCAGTGTCGTTATGAACGAAAACTCCGGCGAGGGAGAATTTATATGCGTTTCAAGATTTTAAGCCTTTTTGCGGCTATTCTTTTAGTTGCTGCCTGTGAAACCGCACCCGAGGGGAGCGCCTCGACCGAGGGCGATGGTGGCGTTAACGCGACCGTGTCCTATCCGGCCGGGGGTGGCGGCGCGGCCAAGAAAGCCGCCGCCGCCGAGACGGCCGGACCGATGAAGGGCACCCAGGAAGATCTGGTGGTCAATGTCGGCGACCGGGTATTTTTCGCGTTCGACAAGTATTCGCTGCAATCGGAAGCCCGCAGCACCCTTGAAAAACAGGCCATTTGGCTGAAGAAGTATCCGCAACTTTCGATTACCGTCGAAGGCCATGCCGATGAACGCGGCACCCGCGAATACAACCTGGCGCTCGGCGAACGCCGGGCCAATTCGGCCAAGGATTATCTGGTCGCTCTGGGGGTTCCGGCAAGCCGCATACGGACCATATCATATGGCAAGGAACGCCCGGTCGCCCTTGGTTCCAACGAAGCCGCCTGGGCCCAGAACCGCCGCGCGGTTACCGTTGTTCGCGGCGCCGGCAGCTAAATCGGACGGCACCGTACACCGAAGTCAAATAGGGCGCTTGTCGGTTTGGCAAGCGCCCTATTTTTTCTTTGTCGCCCCAATTTCGCCTGAAATGCCGTTTACGGTAATTAAACGATGGCTATGACAAAAACATCTGGTGGTATGAAAATTTTGCTGTCCGGTCTGCTCGGACTGATTTTTTTATTTACCGGCCCCTCTCCGGTGGCGGCCCAGAGCCGGGACCTGCAACCGGTGCTTGATCGTTTGCAAAGGCTGGAACGGGACATCCGCACCCTGAATGTCCGGATTTCCCGCTCGGGCGCCACGAACGGCGGCGAAACGTCGGCGCCGGTTTCGGCGTCACCGCAAGGCGGCTCGGTCGGACTGGCGAGAATCGATGCCAGGCTGAGCCAACTGGAAGAGGAATTGCGCGCCGGCACGGGCCGGGTCGAAGACATTACCTTTCAGTTGCAGCAGGTCAACAAGCGCCTGGAGAAACTGATCGCCGATATTGATTATCGGCTGAGCGCATTGGAAAGCGGTCGCGTGGGCCAGACCGGTTCGTCCCCGCAGGTAAATGCCGCGACGGTGCCGACGGGTGTGCAAAAGGTGGTTCCGGGCGAATCCCGACCCGGAGTACTGGGGACTCTGACGGGGTCGGATTTAAGCGCCTCGCCGCCTGTCGCCGGGGTCGCCGCGCAACCGGCGACAGGCGGCCAGGAAGCCGCCAAACCGGTTTCCGTGTTGCCGCCGGGCGGCCCGAAAGAGCGTTACTCGTATGCGTTTTCATTGCTGCAAAAGGCTGAATACGGCAGGGCCGAGGCGGCGTTTTCAGAATTCGTCACCTTGTACGCCGATGACCCATTAAGCGGTAACGCGCGGTACTGGCTGGGCGAGACATATTATGTGCGCGGTCGATACGTCAAGGCGGCGGAAGTATTCCTTGCCGCTTATCAGGCCAACAGTAAGGGGGCCAAGGCTCCCGGCACCCTTTTGAAATTGGGGATGTCACTGGCCAACCTGGACAAGAAGGTCCAGGCCTGCGCCAGTTTCGATAAACTGACGGCGGACTTTCCCAACGCTTCGCCGGTTATTCTCGCCAAGGTTAAATCCGAGCGGCGAAAAAGCGGCTGCAAGTAGCCGGGGCGTGGGTATTGTTCCGGTCGACGCTGCCGATTTTGCCCGCGCCATGGCGGCGCTGGGGCCTTTTGAGCAGTCTCCCCATATCGCGGTCGCCGTCTCGGGCGGCGGCGACAGCATGGCGCTGGCGCTGCTGGCCGATCAGTGGGCGCGACGCCGGGGTGGCCGGGTTACCGCCCTGACCGTCGATCACGGTTTGCGGCAGGGCTCGGCTGACGAGGCGGTTCAGGCCGGATGTTGGTTGCGGCGGCGGGGCGTCGAGCACCGGATCATTGACTGGGTCGGCGATAAACCCGCCAGTGGCGTACAGGCGGCGGCGCGTCTGGCCCGTTACCGGTTGATGGCGGCGGCCTGCCGCGAAACGGGTGTCCTGCATCTGCTGATCGGCCATAACCGGGAAGATCAGGCCGAGACCTTCCTGATGCGGTTGGCCAGATCAAGCGGCATCGACGGATTGGCGGCCATGTCGCCGGTGGTGGAAACCCACGGTGTCCGGATGCTAAGGCCGTTGCTGGATATGTCCAGGGACCGGTTGCGGGCCGTTTTACGCGCTCTGGGTCAGGACTGGATAGAAGATCCCTCAAACCGGAATACCGCCTTCACCCGTATCCGTATTCGCAAAACCTTGCCCGATCTGGCGGCGGCGGGCCTGTCGGCGGCGGCCCTGGCCGGAACGGCGGCGCGCATGGCGCGGGTCCGGGTAGCGCTGGAAACGACCGCCTCGGCCCTGCTGGGCCGTGTCGCCCTGGTTCACCCCACCGGCTATATGAGGCTCGATGGGCGGACACTGTTCGAGGCGCCGGAAGAAATTTCCTGGCGCGCCCTGTCACGGGTCCTGATCTGCGTTGGCGGCGGTTATTATCCCCCGACCCGGCAAAAACTGGAAAATCTTCACGAAAAAATGAAGATGCGGGTAGGGGATGGCGGCGGCTGGAAAGGGGCTACCCTGGGTCATTGCAGAATCACCCCGGAACCGGCCGGCATGTTCAATATTATCAGGGAAATGCGTAACCTGCCGGACCCCGTTGATCCGGCGGCGGCGGTTGAATCACACTGGGACCGGCGGTTCGATGTTCGCTTGCGAAACCCGTGGAAGTACCGGACGCATAATGAAATGACCAGTAATTGCAACGGCTTGATCCTGGCTCCACTGGGCCGCCGGGGGCTCTTGGAAATTGTCGCCGCGGGTGGCGGGGCCCGAATGAGCAGGATCCCAAAACCGGTGCTATGGACGCTGCCGGCGTTGTTTGACGGCGATGGCGTGGTCCAGGCGCCGCATCTGAACTATAGCCGCCCGGCATGGCCGACAGGGTCGCTTGCCATTGAGCGGGCGGCATTTCACCCAGCCCAAAGCTTGTCCGGGACCGGTTTCGCCATTGCGGAATGAATTTACGGGCTTATCTAATTCATGATACACGTCGCCCATTAGTTTATTGTTTATTGCCGTTTGAACCTAGGAAGGAATAGATCTTGAATTTCAACAAGAATCTGGCTCTTTGGATAATTATCGCGTTGCTGGTGTTTGCGTTGTTCAATGTGTTTCAGGGAACATCGACCCAGCAAGGCCAGCAAAGCGCCGTGGCATTTTCCGATTTCCTGACCTCGGTGAAAAGCGGTGAAGTGCGTGATGTGGTGATCCAGGGCAACAATATCGCCGGACATTACAGCGATGGCCGCAATTTCATCACCTATGCGCCCAATGATCCCAGCCTGATAGAGAAGCTGACGGCCCAGGGTGTACGAATCAGCGCCAGGCCGTCCGATGATGGTTCGCCGACCTTGTGGGGCGTCCTTATTTCCTGGTTCCCCATGCTGCTGCTGATCGGCGTCTGGATTTTCTTCATGCGCCAGATGCAGGGCGGCAGCGGCAAGGCCATGGGTTTCGGCAAGTCAAAAGCCCGGTTGCTGACGGAATCCGCCGGTCGGATCACGTTCGATGACGTCGCCGGTGTTGACGAGGCGAAACAGGAAGTCGAGGAAGTCGTCGAATTCCTTAGGGATCCGCAAAAATTTCAACGCCTGGGCGGGAAAATTCCCAAGGGGTGCTTGCTTATCGGCCCTCCGGGTACCGGCAAAACGCTGCTGGCCCGCGCCATCGCCGGCGAGGCCAACGTGCCGTTCTTCACGATATCCGGTTCCGATTTCGTCGAGATGTTCGTCGGCGTCGGCGCATCCCGCGTTCGTGACATGTTCGAACAAGGCAAGAAAAACGCGCCCTGCATTATTTTTATCGACGAACTTGACGCCGTCGGTCGTCATCGCGGCGCCGGTCTCGGCGGCGGTAATGACGAACGCGAACAGACATTGAACCAGTTGCTGGTGGAAATGGACGGTTTCGAATCGACCGAAGGGGTGATTCTGGTCGCCGCGACCAACCGCCCCGACGTGCTTGACCCGGCGTTGCTGCGACCCGGACGTTTCGACAGGCAAGTGGTCGTGCCTAATCCCGATATATTGGGACGCGAGAAGATTCTCAAGGTTCATATGCGCAAGGTGCCGCTGGCGCCCGATGTGGACGTCCGCGTTATCGCCCGCGGTACGCCCGGATTTTCCGGTGCCGATTTGGCGAATCTAATCAACGAAGCGGCCCTGATGGCGGCCCGTACGTCGAAACGCCTGGTTACCATGGCCGATTTCGAGGAAGCCAAGGACAAGGTCATGATGGGTGCCGAACGGCGTTCCATGGTGATGACGGAAAAGGAAAAAGCCTCGACCGCCGTACACGAAGCCGGTCATGCCATCGTCACCATCCACATGCCTGAAGCCGACCCCCTGCACAAGGTGACGATCATTCCACGCGGTCGCGCCCTCGGCGTCACCATGTCGCTGCCCGAGCGCGACATGCTCAGTTATTCGAAAACCTGGTGCGTTTCCAGGTTGGCCATCATGTTCGGCGGTCGGGTCGCCGAACAGGCTGTTTACGGCAAGGATTATCTGAATACCGGGGCCGGAAACGATATCCAGCAGGCCACCGAGATGGCCCGCCGCATGGTTACCGAATACGGCTTTTCCGATAAGTTGGGACCGTTGCGTTATTCAGAGAATGAAGAGGAAATCTTCCTCGGTCGGTCGGTTACCCAACACAAGAATGTCTCGGATTCGACCGCCGAATTGATCGATGCGGAAATACGCAAGCTAATCAATGATGGTGAAAAGACGGCCTGGAAAATCATGACCGAACGCCGTGATGAACTGGATGTCATTTCCAAGGCGCTGCTTGAATATGAAACCCTGTCCGGTGACGAGGTCAAGGCGCTGATCAAGGGCGAGACCATTTCCCGCCCGGACAGCGACGATACGCCGACCGATAAGGGCCACAAGTCGTCGGTTCCCAGCAGCGGCGGTAAAAAGCCCAGCGCCGGTCTGGGCGGGGCGGAGCCCCAGCCGGGCAGTTGATTTTCGATTTTGCCGGGCTGGTGGCCGATCAACCACTGCTTATGGGGATCGTTAACGTTACGCCCGACAGCTTTTCCGACGGCGGCGATGCGGTAGATACGGCAGGGGCCGTCGCCCACGGGCGCAAGCTGGCCGCCGATGGCGCCGATATAGTCGATGTTGGCGGCGAATCGACCCGGCCCGGCGCCCGGTCGGTTTCTATCGATGAAGAACTGTCCCGTGTTATCCCGGTGATTGCGGCTTTGGCCGGTGACGGCCTGACGGTGTCGGTCGATACCCGCAACGGCGCCGTAATGGCGCAGGCGATCAAGGCCGGCGCCAAAATAATCAACGATGTGACCGCGCTGGAAGGCGATGGCTCGTTGGCCGTGGTGGCGGCCAGCGGGGTTTCGGTGATCCTGATGCACATGCAAGGCCGGCCTGCCACCATGCAGCAAGCCCCGGCCTATGGCGATGCGCCGCTGGAAGTCAGATCATATCTGGCCGGGCGGGTCGGGGTTTGCGAGGAGGCCGGAATAGGCCGCTCGCGCATCGCCGTCGACCCCGGCATCGGGTTCGGCAAGGACTTGAGCCACAACCTGCAAATTTTAAACAGACTGGGCGAGTTTGCCGCGCTCGATTGCCCGCTGGTCCTCGGGGTTTCCCGGAAAAGTTTTATCGGCCGGCTGGGCCGTGGCGATGGCTCCGGAAACGCCAAAAATCGCCTGGGCGGATCGCTGGCCGCCGCGTTGGCCGGGGTCGCCAGGGGGGCGTCTATCCTGCGTGTCCACGATGTCGCCGAAACCCGCCAGGCGGTGGATGTGTGGACGGCCATAGGGGACGGTTCGGCGGCGTTGTAAGAATACGAAACAAAAAGTTAATTCCCTCGCGGCCGGAACCGGCTTAAAAAAGGCTCAACTCTTTAATTCAGGCATGGAAACTTTGATGGTCAGGAAACTGTTCGGCACCGACGGTATACGCGGCACCGCCAACCGGGGATCGATGACGGCGGAAACGGCGCTTAAGGTCGGTATGGCCGCCGCCGCCCAGTTCACCCGGGGCGATCACCGGCACCGGGTAGTCATCGGCAAGGATACCCGGCTGTCCGGTTATATGATCGAACCGGCATTGACGGCGGGGTTTATCTCGATGGGTATGGACGTGTTTCTGGTCGGCCCCATGCCGACCCCGGCGGTGGCCATGCTGACGCGTTCGTTGCGAGCCGACCTGGGGGTCATGATTTCGGCTTCGCACAATCCGTTTCAGGATAATGGCATCAAGCTGTTCGGCCCGGACGGGTTCAAGCTGTCGGATGCGGTGGAAGCCGAAATCGAACAGCGTATCGACGGCGACATCAACGCGGACCTGGCCGACCCGGCGCGGCTCGGCCGGGCCAAACGGCTGGATGACGCGCAAGGCCGCTATACCGAACACGTCAAGCGCACCTTCCCCAAGGGCTTAACCCTGGATGGCCTGAAGATCGTCGTCGATTGCGCCAACGGCGCCGCCTATCATGTCGCCCCCGAAGTGCTGTGGGAACTTGGCGCCGAGGTTATACCGATCGGTGTCGATCCCGATGGCTTCAACATTAACAAGGATTGCGGCTCTACATTTCCCGATACCGTGGCGCAGGCGGTGGTTGCTCACGGCGCCGATATCGGCATTGCCCTGGATGGCGATGCCGACCGCTTGCAGGTCGTCGATGAACGCGGCGGGCTGATCGACGGCGACCAGCTAATGGCCCTGATCGCCACCGATTGGGCCGCCGGCGGGCGGCTTGCCGGCGGCGGCCTGGTCGCCACGGTGATGTCGAACCTGGGCCTGGAACATTACCTGCAAGGCCAAGGCCTGACCCTGACCAGGACCAGGGTCGGCGACCGTTATGTGGTCGAACACATGTACGAACACGGATTTAACCTGGGCGGCGAGCAGTCCGGCCATATCGTGCTGGCCGATTACGGCAGCACCGGTGATGGCCTGGTGGCGGCGTTGCAGGTGCTGGCCGCGGTGATCGAGAAGCGCCGCCCGGCGAGCGAGACCTGCCGGCCGTTCGAACCGCTGCCGCAGTTGCTGCGTAATGTATCCTACGACGGCGGCCAGCCGCTGGAAGACGAGGATGTGAAAAAAGTTATCGCGGCGGGTGAACAAAGGCTGACCGGCAGGGGTCGCCTGTTGATCCGCAAGTCGGGTACCGAACCGTTGATTCGAGTGATGGCGGAAGGCGATGATGAAGTGCTGATCGGCGCCGTCGTCGGCGATATAGTAAGCGCCGTCGAACAGGCGGCGGGCTGATTTTATGAACGGGCGCGTGCTGATTGTCGCCGGTTCCGATTCCGGCGGCGGCGCGGGAATCCAGGCCGATATCAAAACGGTGACGGCCCTGGGCGGTTACGCCATGACCGCCATTACCGCATTGACCGCGCAGAACACGCAAGGCGTTACCGCCATTCAGGAAGTTCCGCCGGATTTCATCGCCGAACAGATGACGGTGGTGCTGGATGACCTGGGCGCCGACATCATCAAGACAGGAATGCTGCATTCCGCAGAGGTCATAAATACCGTTTGCGACGTACTGGACGGGCGCGATATTCCAATAGTGGTCGATCCGGTGATGGTGGCGAAGGGCGGCGCCGAACTTTTACAAGGCGAAGCGGTGGCGACCCTTAAATCCCGTTTGCTGCCCATGGCCCGGGTGCTGACCCCGAACCTGCCCGAGGCCGAGGCGCTAAGCGGTATCGTCATCGATGGCGTGGCGGCGCTGGAACGGGCGGCCCATGTATTGTTCAAGGCGGGGGCGGGGGCGGTGCTGATGAAGGGCGGGCACATGACCGACGCGGCCAGCGCCGATACCGTCACCGATTTATTATTCGAAGATGGCGCGCTGGTCGAAAGCCTGTCTTCGCCGCGTATCGACACCCGCCATACCCACGGTACCGGCTGCACCACGGCCTCGGCCATCGCCACCGGACTGGCCCAGGGGTTAAGCGTTCGCGATGCCGTAGTTCGCGCCCGCGCCTATGTGCAGGAGGCGATCCGCACCGCGCCCGGCTTCGGCCACGGCCACGGGCCGCTTAATCACGGCCATACGATGGGTCGGCCCTAGAATTGCGACAAATCCGGCGCCGGCGGGTGATCGAAGATATCGCGCAGTATGGTCAGGCCCTGTTCCAGTTCACCCATGGTATTGGTGCCGCCGAGGCAGACCCTGATCCTGTTCGGCAACGCCTCGCCGGGCAGGGTGAAGGAATCCGGCAATGACACGGCGATGCCCTTTAGCGCACAGGCCCGGGTCAGCTCTTCGATAAGCAGACCATCCGGCAGGGCCAGCCACAGGTGATAGCTTTCCGGGTGGGTGGCGATATCCAGGCCGGCGAATATGTTCATCGCCATGGCGTTCCGGAACAAGGCGTTTTCCCGGTGCCAGCGAATAAGTTCCGCCGCCGTGCCGTCGTTTATCCAGCGGCTGGTCAATTCGCCCATCAGCGGCGGCACCATCCAGCCGGTGATCTGTACCGCGTGGCCGATTCTGGCGGCGGCGCGGGCCGGTCCGACGACGTAGCCGATGCGCAGGCCGGGGGCGACGCTCTTGGCCGTGCTGGTCAGGAAATAGCCCTGTTGCGGGGCGAACGAGATCAGTGGCGGCGGTCGTTCCGCAGGCAGGAAGCCATAGACATCGTCTTCGATTATGGCGACGCCGTATTGTTCGGCGATGGCCGCCAGGTCGCGGCGGCGCTGTTCGCCCTGAATGGCGTTGGTCGGATTGTGCAGGGTCGGCATGGTGTACAACGCCTTGGCCCCGCCGGCCTTGCAGGCGGTTTCGAAGGCTTCCGGCAGCAGGCCTTCGCGGTCCATTTCCAGGCCGCGCAGCCGCAGGTTCATGGACCTGGCCAGGGCCTTGACCGCCGGGTAGGTCAACTTTTCCGTCAGCAACAGGTCGCCCGAGTCGAGCAGCGACATGAACAGGGCGGCCATGCCGTGCTGGGCGCCGTTGGTCATGATGATGTCTTCCGCCCGGGCCTCCAGTCCGATGGTCCGAAGCAGGTTCGCCCCGGCCTGGCGATGGGCCGGCATACCACAGGCCGCCTGGTATTCGCTTAGCACCGAAATGTCTCCGGCGGCGGATATGTCAGCCAGGGTGCGGGCCATGTAATCGCCGGCCTTGCCGGTGGTCGGCCGGTTCATGCTCATGTCGATAACCCCGGCGGCGCTGAAGGGACTGGGCGGGCGGCGGATATCGAATACGGTGGTTTCGGCCCGCCCGAAACTGACAAAGGTGCCGCGCCCGACTTCGCCGGTGGTCAGGCCGCGGCGGCCGATTTCGCCATAGGCGCGGCTGACCGTGCCAACGGTGACGCCCAGCCGGTAGGCCAGATCGCGATGGGTAGGCAAACGCTCGCCGGCCTTGATGCCGCCGCAGCGAATCTCCCGGGCGATGACCTCGGCTATGGCGAGATACTTGGGGCCGCTAAGCTGCCCTATCTTGTTCGAATCGATCAAATTATAGGTCATCAAACAACTTCATTTGATGGCGGTTTGATCTCGCGGCGATACTTTCCAGTGAAATTGTCATGGTGACAATGATTACATTGACGCGATACGAAGAGTCAATATAGGAATCAATTATGGGAACATTTCCAGAAAAAATAAGACAATTTATCATGTTAATGGAACAATGTATCGATACAATTGGGCCCGATGATCACCCGACAGGCGGTCGCGTCGAGGCTGAAACCCAAGGCGGCAGGTGGTTCCGGCGCGCCCGGCCATGATCGCGACCGTGTCCACCCCGACCGATAACAAACCGGTCGCCGCCTATGGCGCGGCGGCGGTGGCCGTGTTTATCTGGGGCGCGACACCGGCGGCGACGCAATTGGCGGTGGATGGCATCGACCCGGTTACGGCGGGTATTCTGCGCACGATTCTGGCCGCGGTGATTACCCTGCCGGTGGCGATTTATACGGGTATGCCGCTGCCAAGGGGGCGACGCCAGTGGACGCTGCTGGTGGTTTCGGCCTTCAGCCTGTTCATTGTTTTTCCGCTACTGTTCAGCGTCGGCATCAAGCAAACGTCAGTCGCGCATGCCTCGGTAATAAATGCCGGAATTCCGGTCTTCACCGGCCTGTTCGGGGCCGTCGCCGAAAAGCGGATACCGTCCCGTGTCTGGGGGCTGGGTGTGTTCATGGCCTTCGCCGGCGTCGGCATGCTGATTGGTTATCGTGATTTATCCGATGGCGCCGTGACGCTGGGCGGTGATCTTTTATGCCTGGGTTCATCGGCGGCTTCCGGCCTTGGATATGTTACCGGCGCCCGGCTGGCGCTTCATATTGGCAGCCGGGCGGCGGCATTCTGGGGCTTAAGTCTGGCCGGGATCGCCCTGTTGCCGGTGCTGTATCGGTTTGGCGGAGCCACCGACTGGAATGCCGTGTCCTTTATCAGCATCGGCGCCGTCATCTACATGGCCACCGCTAATTCAATCATCGCTTTCATTGCCTGGTACTGGGCGTTGGCGAAGGGCGGGATCGTGTGCATGGCGCCGCTGCAATTCGCCATGCCGGTGGTCAGCCTGACCCTTGCCCTTGCCGTGTTCGGCGAGCAATTGACGGTGTCGTTGTTGTTCTCGGCGGCGGTGATCGTTTCCGGCATCGCCGTCGCCAGAAAAGGTTAATAAGTAATAAGGAGAGAGAAAAATGGAGCTTTCGCTGTATCAGGTAGACGCCTTCGCCGAGCGCCGGTTCACCGGCAACCCGGCGGCTGTATGCCCGCTGGACGATTGGCTTGGCGACGATGTTATGCAGGCCATCGCAATGGAAAACAACCTGTCGGAAACCGCCTTTCTGGTCGGCGGCGGCGGGGTTTACGATCTGCGCTGGTTCACCCCGGTCCACGAGGTAAATCTGTGCGGCCACGCGACTCTGGCCTCTGCCTATGTGGTGTTCAACAGCCTGGATCCCGGTTGCGACGAGGTGCGGTTTTCGACCCGCAGCGGTGATTTGTCGGTGCGCCGCGACGGCGACCGCCTGACCATGAGCTTCCCGGCCATCGCCAACCAGCCGGTAGCGACGCCGGCGGGGCTGGCGGAGGCCATCGGCGCCGGTATTGAGCAGACCCTGACTTCATCCCAGGATATGATCGCCGTGGTCGGCGATGCCGGGACGGTCAGAAACCTGACACCCGATTTTGCTTTCATCGCGGCGCGAATAAAAGAGCGGGGCCTGATCGTGACGGCGCCGGGGGACGGGAAAGACGGCGTTGACTTCGTCTCGCGTTTTTTCGCCCCCGCCGCCGGTATCGACGAAGATCCGGTGACCGGGTCGGCCCATTGCCAACTGGTTCCTTTCTGGTCGGCCCGCCTGGGCAGGAAAAACCTGCTGGCGCGGCAGCTTTCGCGGCGTGGCGGAACCCTCTATTGCGAGGACGCCGGGGACCGGGTAAAGCTGGCGGGTAAGGCGATTCCATACTTGACCGGGACGATCATCATATGAATTTTTCCTTCTCCCTTGATGAACTGGACCGGGCGGCGGACCTGATTCATGGTTATATGCCGCCGACCCCCCAGTACGACTGGCCACTGCTGAGCCATCGGGTCGGGGCCGAGGTCTGGGTGAAGCACGAGAACCATACCCCCATCGGGGCCTTCAAGGTGCGCGGCGGAATCAATTACATGCACCGCCTAAAAAAGGAACAGCCTTGTGTTTCGGGGGTTATTTCGGCGACCCGGGGCAACCACGGCCAGAGCATCGGTTTTGCCGCCAGGGCGGTCGGCATGACGGCGAAAATCGTCGTGCCATACGGCAACAACCCGGAAAAAAACAACGCCATGCGGGCCCTGGGCGTGAACCTGGTCGAACACGGCGAAGACTTTCAGGAAGCCGCCGAACATGCCCAGACGCTGGCCGCCAGCGAAGGCTTTCACATGATTTGTCCGTTCCATCCATGGCTGGTGCAGGGGGTCGCCAGTTACGGGTTGGAACTGTTCCGCGCCGTCGCCGGTCTCGACGCCGTGTTTGTCGCCGTCGGCATGGGGTCGGGCATATGTTCGCTGATTACGGCGCGAAATGCGCTGGGCATGAAAACACGCATCTATGGCGTTGTTTCGGAAAACGCCCCGGCTTACGCCTTGTCATTCCGGGCCGGGAAGGTGGTCAACACCGATACCGCCGATACGCTTGCCGATGGTGTCGCCTGCCGCTCGCCGGACGCGGCGGCGCTGGAAATCATGCTTGATGGCGCGGCCGATATCCTGACCGTCACCGAACAGGACATCCTTGCCGCCATGGGCCATTACCTGACCGATACCCACAACCTGAGCGAAGGCGCCGCCGCGGTGCCGCTGGCGGCATTGCTGCGGCGGCGGGATCAATTCAAGGGGCAACGGGTCGGATTGATCATGTCGGGCGGCAATGCCGACCGGGCATTGATTACACAGACCCTGAACCGGGATAAATGACCGATCGGGAAATTTCCGACCGGACCGGCGTGATCGCACCGCCGGTCAGGATTTTTCTGGGATTTCTGATTCTGGGGTTGGTGATTGATTTCATGTGGCCGGCGTGGGTCCTGGGCATCAGGTTGAGGGTGGTCGCTGGCCTTGTCTTTATCCCCGCCGGCGGGGCCCTGGCCGCCTGGTCGTTTGCCACACTGCGCGCCCATGGCACTACGGGCAATCCCGGTGGCGGCGTTTCGGCCATGGTCCGCGATGGTCCTTTTCAGTTTACCCGAAACCCGATTTACGTGGCGATGATTTTGTTGTATCTGGGCGCCGCCCTGACCCTGGGGGGGCTGGCGACTCTCTTGACCCTTGTTCCGGTATTCGTGATCATGCATGTCGGTGTCGTGTTACGCGAAGAAGCCTATCTGGAAAGGAAATTCGGCGCTGACTATGCCGATTACAAGGCCGCCGTCAGGCGCTGGGTGTGAAAGGCGACAATGCGATGACTGAAGAATTGTTTCGTGAAGATTGGTATCTGCAAACATGCGACGCCACGGTGACGGCCAGTGACCGGGACGGGATCGAACTGGACCGCACGGTGTTTTATGCCACCGGCGGCGGCCAGCCCGGCGATACCGGCTGGCTTGAAATGGCGGATGGATCGCGGGTTGAAATTATCGACACCCGCAAGGATCGTGACAGTGGTGCGCATGTACATATCCCTGTCGATGAAGCGGCCTTGCCGCAAACAGGCGATACCGTCAGAGCCATACTTGACTGGGATCGCCGCCACCGCCACATGCGCATGCATTCGGCCCTGCATCTGTTGTGCAGTATTATCGAAGGCGGTGTGACCGGTGGATCCATCGGCGCCGCGAAGGGCCGGCTGGATTTCGATTTGCAGGACACGGCGCTGGACAAAGAGGCCATCGGGGCCGAATTGAATCGCCTGATAGAAGCCGACCTGGCGGTTACGCAGGACTGGATCAGCGATGCCGAAATGGCCGAACGGGCGGACATGGTGCGCACCATGTCGGTCAAACCGCCGATGGGTCAGGGCCGGGTGCGGCTGATCGATATTGCCGGCGTCGATTTGCAGCCATGCGGCGGCACCCATGTTCGTTCGAGCGGTGAAATCGGCAGGGTCCGGGTCGGCAAGATCGAAAACAAGGGCAAGCGCAACCGCCGCGTCAATATTTTATTCGATGACTGATCTGGTTATCGGGCCGGCCCGTGGCGCGGCCGACCTGGCCGTGGTGCGCGGGCTGTTCCTGGAATACCAGGCCTGGCTGAACGTCGATCTGTGTTTTCAGGATTTCCAGCGGGAACTGGACACCCTGCCCGGTAAATACGCGGCGCCGTCCGGTTGCTTGCTGTTGGCCCGTGATGGCGACCGGGTGGCCGGGATTGTCTGCCTGCGACCGCTCGGCGAAAATGCCTGTGAAATGAAGCGGCTGTTCGTCCGTCCGGACTGGCGCGGGCGGGGATTGGGCCGGGCGTTGGCCATGGCGGTGATCGAACAGGCCCGAAAAAGCGGCTACGGGGTCATGAAGCTGGATACTCTGGGCCGCCTTGTCGCCGCCGAATCCCTTTACAGATCGCTCGGATTCGCGCCGACAGAACCCTATTGCGCCAATCCGCTCTCGGACGTTACCTACATGTCGCTCGACCTGGGGTGACGGGCCGCCGCAACGGTATTTGGCAAAGTCCCTGATTTTGTTAAATATTTGGCAAACTTTCGAATTTAATATGAACCATGTGCGGGTTACGGATTCGTGTCGCCCCGGTAGGGTTTGTGTGCGACTGGCGAAACCGGGTAGCATATTCGCCGTGTGGCGCGGGATGACGAAGGGAACGGCAAGCGGATGGGAGGGATAATACCAAGGATCACTGATAAAGGCTCATTGAGATTCTCTCAGCGCCTCGTCGGGCAGGAGCAAAGCCGCAGTCGATGCGGTGCATCGTCAAGGCTTTTCGACGCCCTCCGACGGGGCGCTGAGAGAACCGCGACGGCGGCTTTCCAGGGCTCTCGGTCGGCGTCACGCCCGCCTGGCGATGCCCGGCATCGCGGCGGCGGGCATTCCTTGCCGAAAACCATGGAAAGCCGTCTCAATGGGCCTTTATCAGTGATCCTTGGTATTAGAAATATCGCTGTAGTGCTGGTGCTTGCCACGGGCTTAAGCGCCTGCGGCGCCTTGCAACCGGAAGTCTTTAACCGGTCATTCTGGTCGAACAGCCCGCTGCGGGAAAACACCACCGCCGAACTGGCCCTGGGCGAACTGGCCAAGGGCAACTATATCAAGGCCGAAGGCATGTTTCAGAAGGCCCTGAAACGCAACCCGCAGGATATTCATGCCCTGCTTGGGCTCGGCATGATCTACCAGAACAACGGCCAACTAACCAAGGCCCGGCAGATGTACGAGGCGATCCTGGCCATCAGGCCGGGCCGGGACAAGCAGTTCGTGGTCTGGAAAAGCCTGGCGACGCGGCCGATTTCCGAAATTGCCAGCGTCAATCTGGCGCTGATTGAAAGCGGTGGCGTGCTGACCAGCATGGGCCGGGAAAACGGCGTTCAGCCGGAACTGGCGGTAACACCACCGGTGAGTGGCGCCGCAACCGGTCAGGCGATGATCGCGCGGGCCCCGCCCGGCGCCCCGGCCGCCATGGAAACCGGCATTCCCCGTTTCGCGGAAGCCAACACCAACATAGTTTCGCGGTTCAAGACCATGATCGCCTTGCGCAACCAGGGACTGCTGACGCGGCAGGAATACAATGTTCGCAGACAGGCCAACATCGGCGCCCTGCTGCCGCTGACCTCGCCGCCGCCGGCCGCCGGACTGGACCGCCCGGTGCCCAGCACCGAACAGATTTCGGGCCGCCTGCGGGCGATTGGCCGGGGCCTGGAAATGCGCGCCATCACCGTCGCCCAGCATACCGCCGAACGCTCGATGATTCTCGATGCGCTGATGCCGGCGGCGCCGGTTTCGGTGGCCAATCCCGGACGACCGCCGCAAGGGTTGCTGGAAGCCGCCGACGACGTGCGGTGGCTTGAATATTTGCAGGAACAGGGGCTGATTACCGCCGACGAATACAGCCGCGAACGCAAGGCCATCGAGCAAGCCATGCAACCGCCGCCGCCGCCGCCGGCAGCCACGCCCGCAGCCGGCCTGTCGCCGGCGGAGCAACAGGCGGCGCCGGCCAAACCCAGGGGGCCGCAGCCTGGCGTCCACCTGGCGTCCTACCGCTCCATCCGCGATGCCGAGCGTGGCTGGTCGCAACTGCGGCGCGCCTACAAGGCGGAACTGGGCGGTCTGCAATCGGATATTTCGAAAGTCGATCTTGGCGCCAAGGGTATTTTCTATCGCCTCAAGGCCGGCCCGCTGGCCGATAAAGGCGAGGCCCAGGCGATCTGCCGCAAACTTAAAAGACGAAGACAGTTTTGCGCGCCGACGTTTATGAACGCCGGTTGAACGCCTATAAAAGACCCAGAATTTTTCGTGCTTCCTCGACACTCGCCGGGTGCCGGTTGTATTCCGGGCAGGTCTCGGCGATCTGGGATACCAGTTCGGCGTTGCTGGCGGCCAGACGGGACTTGTCGAATTTCAGGTTGTCTTCCAGGCCGGTGCGCACATGGCCACCCAATTCCAGGCACCAGCGGGCAACCGGCAGTTGATGACGACCGATGCCGGTGGCGGTCCAGGTGGCGCCGTGCATCAGTTCCTTCAATTCGGAAATGGCGAATTTCAGCACCTTGCGCCGGGCCGGCAGGGCGTTTGGAATGCCCATGACGAATTGCACATGCGGCGGCGGCTTTATAAGGCCGCGGTCGATTAGCGCCCGGGCGTTGTAAAGCATGGCCAGGTCGAAGACCTCGACTTCCGGCTTGATATTGTGTTCCAGCATGGCCCCGGCCAGATTGTCGATCAGTTCGGGATGGTTTTCATAAACACGGCTGGCGAAGTTGACCGAACCGGTGGTCAGCGACGCCATGTCCGGCTTCAGATACAGCGGTTTGCCCCGGTCGCCCGGGTCGCGACCGCGACCGCCGGTTGAAATCTGGAAGATCATGCCGGGGCACTGCTCCCGCACCCCGGCCATCAGGGCGGCAAATTTCTCGGGATCGGATGACGAGGACTCATCATCATTGCGGACGTGGGCGTGGACCATGGTCGCCCCGGCCTCGAAGGCTTCGCGGGTCGACCTGATCTGTTCGGCGACGGTGACCGGAAGCGCCGGGTTATCGGCCTTCCGGGGGACTGCGCCGGTAATGGCGACGGCGATGATTGCGGGTGTGGTCATATCAGGACGCCGGAGCGGTCGGGGCCGGCGGCGGCGGCAAGTCCTCGGCGCCGCGCGGCGAGACGGTAATGGTCACGGTCGATCCGCGCAGGGTCCGGCCTTCGATCTGGATGGTCGCCACCCGTTCGCCCCGGGTGTAGGTCATGACGCTGGTCTTGGCCCGGACCGAAGTTATTTCCTGCCATTCAAAGCCCGGCATTTCGCGCTTGTAGAAGTCGAACATGTCATTGGAGCTGTGCGATGATTGAATGACCAGACGACCGATCCAGGTGTCGTTGGTGCCGAAAATAAGGGTTTCGTCCATTTGCAAGTCGGCGTTTACGGGCATGGGCAGATCGGGGAAGCGGGTGAACGAGGCCTGGCTCGGCGCGCCGGACGCATCCTGGCCGCCGTCGCCGCCGGCGGTCCTTGGGGCGTCGAGTTCGGCGCAGGCGGTCAGCGCCGCAAGCGTCAGGGGCAAAACAAGCGCCACCACAAATCCCCGCGCCAGCCGTTTCCGGGTCGTATCTTGCTGCATCTTCATTGTTTTCTTGTCCCCTATTGAGCAGACTGGAGTAATCGGTAGGGAAATCCTATATTAATTGGGGTAGGAAAGGCCAGTCGAACAAATAATCACGCTTTTTCGCGCCGGCCCGGGAATCCACGTCTGCATACCATGTCGATTACCGAATTTTGTTGCGGTACGGCATGCAGGCCGTCGCAAAGGCTATCCACAGGCCCGGTTGTTGTTCGCCCAATATGCTGATATAATAGGCCAAAGCCGGGCAATACCGGGCTTTTGGCGAATTGCAAAAAAAACTTAACAATAGGGTTTGACATGCCCATCGGCGGGGCCTATAACCCGCCCTCCCGACGAGAACAACGTCACCAGCCGAAACGGTGACGGCGTAAGTTGTACGGGATGTTTCGGTGCAAATCGAAACGGCTCTTTGACATTGTAAAGATGATTTGGAAGGGATGCGCAGGCGGCGGTCTGAAGTGCTTGCACTCTAAGACCACTCCGTTATGTGTGCATTCTTTCAGTTACGTAAAACGTAATACGAAACATGTAAGTTTGTGCACAGGATTGGACTTTGTCAGTTCCCCCAAGGCTTTGGCCGGAAGGGGAATTTAACTTGAGAGTTTGATTCTGGCTCAGAACGAACGCTGGCGGCATGCCTAACACATGCAAGTCGAACGAAGGC
>CAZZKE010000017.1:0-42603 GCA_964655005.1 uncultured Thalassospiraceae bacterium
GGACGAAAACACCGGAAGGAAACTTCAACCGGAAAGGTTCTGAGAAAATGTTACAGATGCCAGTGAACGGACACCACGTCTACGAAGTGTCCATATACAACAAAGAAGTCCGTGCCATGGTTAAGGAAAACCGGCACCATCATTTCTTTGACGATCAGTGGGCGGATATCCATGTGCGCAATGTTACCGCGCGCAATGAAAATGAGGCGAAAGTCGTTATTTTCAAGCGTTTTCCACCCGAAGAAGGTTTCGTTATTCAGCGGGTCGCCGAAAGCCGTTATTGATTTGTCGTGCCTTTATCCCGCAGTTCCCGGCGCTTGATCTTGCCGGTCGCGGTCATCGGCAAGGTATCGACAAATTCCATATGGCGCGGATATTCATGCGGTGACAGGTGGGTTTTTACGAAATTCCTGATCTCGCTTTCAAGTTCAGGACTGCCGGTTTGGCCCTCGGCCAGCAGGATAAAAGCCTTGATCGCCTCGGTTCGCAACCTGTCTGGAATACCGACAACGGCGGCCATGGATACCGCCGGATGGGCGCCGATACAATCCTCTATTTCACCTGGGCCGATGCGATAACCTGCCGATGTGATGACATCGTCATCCCTGCCGACAAACCAGAAATACCCCTCTTCGTCCCTTTCCCCCAAATCGCCGGTCAGCAACCAGTTGCCGTTGAACTTGTCTCGGCTGGCCTGCGGGTCGTTCCAGTATTCCAGAAACATCACCGGATCGGGCCTGGCGACGGCGATCGAGCCGATCTGTCCGGGAGGCAATATTTTGCCGTCACCATCGATAACCTCGACTCTGTGCCCCGGCACCGGGCGGCCCATGGAACCGGGTTTTATATCCATCACGGCGCCGCAATTGGCGACGATCAGGTTGCATTCCGTCTGGCCGTAATATTCGTTGAAACTGACCCCCAGTTCCCGGCGCCCCCAGTCCAGTAACTCGGCGCCCATGGGTTCGCCGGCGCAGGTCACCGTGCGCAGCGAAAATCCGAAGCGTTTCTTGGGATTTTCGACTTGAGCCATTAGCTTAAGCGCGGTCGGCGGCATGAAGGTATTACGCACGCCGTGCCGCGCCATCAAAGCCAGGGCCTGTTCCGGATCATATTTCCTGGCCCGGTGGGCCAGCACCGGCACGCCGTGGTGCCAGGATGACATCAGCACGTTCATCAATCCGCCGATCCAGGCCCAGTCGGCCGGAGTCCACATCAGGTCTCCGGGCTGGGGGAAAAACTCGTGCGGAAATTCAACGCCGGGAAGATGGCCCAACAGGGTGCGATGGGCATGCAGGGCGCCTTTCGGGTTGCCGGTGGTGCCGGAAGTATAAACTATCAACGCCGGGTCGGCGGCTTTGGTTTTTACCGGCTCGAATTCATCCGATGCCCGTTCCATGGCCTGCCACATATTCAGCGGTCCGGACGCCGAGCCCCCGCCGGCATCGGCCACAAGCACCAGTTCAAGCCCGGGAAGGTTTTCCCTGATCGCCGCTATCTTCGGCCAGTTGTCGCTATCCGTTATCAGCGCCCTGGCGCCACTATCGGTCAGGCGGTATTCCAGGGCGTCCTCGCCGAACAGGCTAAACATGGGGATGGAAATAAAACCCGCCTTCCAGGCGGCGATGTGGGCGATGGCGGTTTCCACCGACTGGCTAAGCAGAATACCGACCCGGTCGCCGCGCCGCAGTCCCTTGCCATGCAGCAGGTTGGCCAGCTTGTTGGACAGCCGCCGCAAGGCCAGAAAACTGTACTGGACGACATCGCCGTCGGCATCCTCGACAATCAGCGCGGTTTTTTCAGGGTTGCGCGCGGCGTGTTTGTCGCAGACATCGACCCCCATGTTGAAATATTCGGGGATCCGCCAGTTCAGGGAGCGGCAGATATCCCGGTAATTGTCGGCTTTGCTCAGCACGGTTCCCACCAAACTTGACATGCTATATCGGACGGCGAGTATATTGCCGCTACGATGCGGAGTCCCTAGCGAAGTTTTTCTATCGGAAAAGACAAACTTGACCCCAATCAATAGCCCGCCCGGCCCGGTAATTTAGTATAAGCGATAATTCGACAGGATAAACCAAGTGCCGCCATCATCAAACCAAACGCCGCCGCTATCGCCCGTGCTGTTGGCGGGTTTCGCCTTAAGGCCGGTGCCGCCGATTTTTTTTCAACCGTTTCTGGACGCCGGAATGGCGTTGATGAGCAAGCGTCATCCGGGTGTTTTCGAGAGGATTTCCAGCTACGGTTCTCCGGTGTATCTGATCGATCCGCTTGATCTGCCCTATACTTTTTTGCTTCATTCGGACCCTCACAGTCCCAGGCTTATAGCCCGGCAACCGGAATATTCCGGCCAGGTGGATGCCACCATCCGTGGCCCGTTGACCTGCCTGCTGGCGATGCTTGAAGGGCGCATTGACGGCGACGCCCTGTTTTTCAGCCGGGATATCCAGATTGACGGCGATACCGAAGCCGTGGTGGCGTTACGAAACGCCATTGACGATGCCGAAATCGGCTTGAAGGATGATTTTTTATCGCTGTTCGGCAAATTCTCCAGGCCGGCCAAATCACTTGTCGGCGCGGCGGAACGGCTGGCCGGATTGGCGGCACGGGACCTTGAAACCCTTCGTCAGGCGGTAATCGCGCCATCCATGCGACGCCATGAAACGCAAGAAACCAGACTAAGCGGTTTGTCTGACCGATTGGATGCCGCCGAAGGACGCGCCCGGAAAACCAGGGGATCCAGGGCATGACCGGGGCGCTGGAACTGGTCTGCCCGGCCGGCACCCCGGCGGCGTTGCGGGCGGCGGTGGCGGCCGGGGCCGACTGCGTTTATCTGGGCTTTCGGGATGAAACCAACGCGAGGAATTTTCCCGGGCTGAACTTCAACCGCGATGAACTGGCCGAAGGCATCGAGACGGCCCACCGGCAGGGTGTCAAAATACTGGTCGCCATCAATACCTATCCGGAAGCCGGCAACCCCGCACCGTGGCGTCTGGCGGTCGATGACGCGGCCCGGCTGGGGGCTGATGCGGTAATCCTGGCCGACATCGGGTTGCTCGACTATACGGCCAACAAACATCCGCATCTGCGGCGTCACTTGTCGGTCCAGGCCTCGGCCTCCAACCCTGAATCGATCAATTTCTATCAGCGCCAGTTCGGCATCAAGCGGATCGTCCTGCCGAGGGTCCTGACCGTCGCCGAAATTGCCCGCCTGAACCGGCAAATCGATATCGAGACCGAGGTGTTCGTATTCGGCGGACTGTGCGTGATGGCCGAGGGGCGCTGCGCCCTGTCCTCGTACGCGACGGGAATTTCGCCAAACAAGAACGGCGCCTGTTCGCCGGCCAGCCATGTCCGGTACGAGGAAACCGGCGACCGGCTGATTTCCAGGCTGGGCGATTATGTCATAAATGAATTTTCAACCGATGAGCCGGCCGGATATCCGACCCTGTGCAAGGGCCGTTTCGTGACCAATGGCAAGGCGTCCTATCTGTTTGAGGAACCGACCAGCCTAAGCGCCGTGAAGCTGCTGCCGGAACTGGTATCGGCGGGTGTCACGGCGTTGAAAATCGAGGGGCGGCAACGAGGTCGGGCCTATGTCAAGGCGGTAGTGACGTCGTTCAGGCGGGCCGTCGATGCGGTATCGCAGGGCGAAACGCCGCCACCCATGGATTTGTCTTCGTTGAGCGAGGGCGGTCGCCAGACCACCGGCGTATACGAGAAGAAATGGCGATAAAGAAATCCCCCCGCACGGCGACTCCGAAGCTTTCTCTTGGTCCGCTGATGTTCAACTGGCCGGCTGAAAAATGGCGTGATTTCTATTTTCGCATCGCCGATGAGGCCGCCGTCGACAGCGTATATATCGGCGAGGTCGTCTGTTCGAAACGGCTTCCGTTTATCGAGCCGCATCTGCCCGATGTGATCGAACGGTTGCGGAACGCCGGCAAGGAAGTCGTGCTATCGACCCTGGCGCTGGTAATGACCGACCGCGAACTGGATCAGATTCGCGGCACCACCGCCGCCGAAGATTTCCTGATCGAAGCCAATGATGTATCGACGGCGTCATTGCTGTCCGGTCGACCGCATGTCATCGGTCCGCTGGTCAATGTTTACAATGAAGGAACGCTGGAATTTTTCGCCCGTATGGGGGCGAAAAGGGTTTGCCTGTCCGTCGAACTGGCCGCCCCGACCATCAGGACGCTGGCGGGCAAGGCCGGCGACCTGGACCAGGAAATCGAGATCATCGTATTCGGGCGTCTGCCCCTGGCCGTTTCGGCGCGATGCTATCACGCCCGCGCCCACAATCTTCACAAGGACGGATGCGAGTTCGTCTGTGCCGAGGACCTGGACGGGATGGACTTGCAAACCCTGGACAACACCCCCTTCCTGGCCGTCAATGGCACCCAGACCATGTCCTGGTCATGTTGTAATTTGCTGGCCGAATTGGCCGAAATGCGGCAAATGGGAATAGGATGCTTCCGGTTATCGCCGCAAAACGTGGACATGGTCGCCGTCGCGCAAGTATTCCGCGACGTCATCGAAGATCGCTTGGAAGCCGCCGAAGCCGCTGACCGCCTGGCAAGGCTGGTGCCGGAATTCAAATTCTCCAACGGCTATTTTCACGGTACCGAAGGCGGCGATTTTATCGCGGTTTGAATATGTGCTAAAAATCAGGTATTTCGATGCCGCTTTGCCGCAATTGCCCGGCCAGGGCGGCTTTCAGGCGGGCCAGGCCCTCGTCATTTAACGATTCGCAGCGCGCCACCAGCACCGCCTGGGTGTTTGACGCCCGCAACAGCCACCAGCCGTCATCCGATTGCACCCGGACGCCATCCATATCGTGTACGGCGATGCCGGTGACGGATTCAAGCCGTTCGGCGACTTCCTCTACGACCGCGAACTTCCTGTCTTCCGCACAGTCGAAGCGGAGCTCCGGTGTGTTGACCATCTGCGGCATGGCATCGAGCATGTCGTCCAGGCTTTCATCGGAACAGCTGATAATGGACAGCAGCCTGACGGCGGCGTACAGGGCGTCGTCGTAGCCGTAATAGCGGTGCTTGAAGAAAATATGGGCGCTCATTTCGCCGGCCAGCGGCGCGTTTTCCTCGACCATTTTCGATTTTATCAGCGAATGCCCGGTTTTCCACATGATGGCGTTGCCGCCCATGCGGGTTATTTCGTCGAAAAACACCTGCGAGGCCTTGACGTCCGCGATAATCGTGGCGCCGGGCAGGTCGGCCAGCACTTCCCGGGCCAGAATCACCATCATCTGATCGCCCCACAGGACCCGCCCCCGGCTATCGACAAGGCCGATGCGATCACCATCACCGTCGAAGGCGAAACCAAGATCGCATTTTTGTCTTATTACGGTATCCTTGAGCTGCTCCAGGTTGGCCTCGACCGTCGGGTCGGGATGATGGGCGGGAAAGGTGCCGTCGATAGTTTCATTGAGCAAGATATGTTCGCCGGGCAATCCGGCGACCAGTTTGACCAGGGCCTCGCCGGCCGAACCGTTACCGTTGTCCCAGGCCACCTTTAACGGTTTGTCGCCCCGGAAATCCTGCAACAACCTGGCCACGTATTCATCGAACACGGGGTGATCCAGGGCCTCGCCAATGCCGTTTTCCGGCGTCACAAAATCGCCTGTCGCGACGATCTGTCCCAGTTTCTGGATATCCTGACCGAAAAATGATTTCCCGCCGAGCGACATTTTAATGCCGTTGTAGTCCGGCGGATTATGCGAACCGGTAATCATGATGCCGGCATCGGCCTTAAGCATGTGGGTCGCGTAATACAACATCGGGGTAGGCCCCAGGCCACTGCGATAAACCGTCAGCCCGCTCGAACGGAGGCCCTCGACCATGGCCGCTTCCAGTTCCGGCGACGACATCCGGCCATCATAGCCGACCACCGCCGTTTTACCGCCTTGCCGAGCGGCGATGCTGCCAAGCGCCCGGCCAATGACCGCTACATCTTCGGCGCTCAGGGTTTCACCGACGATTCCACGGATGTCATATTCCCGCAGGATGGATTGATCCAGTTGTTGGCGCTCAGACATGACAATTATGACCCTTGTTGTTCGGTGGCGCGACCGATGCAGTGATAACTGAATCCGGCCTGCCGCATTTCTTCGGGGATATATATGTTACGGAGATCGACCAGTATGGGCGTTTTCATCAATGATTTAACCCGTTCCAGATCGAGCGCCCGGAAAGTATTCCATTCGGTGATAATCACCAGTACGTCGGCGTCCTGCAAAGGCTGGTAGGCGTCTTCGCACCACTCGACATTATCCAGCATTTTTTTGGCCTCGTTCATACCTTCCGGATCATAGGCGCGTATTTTCGCCCCGTTCCGTTGCAGGGCCGGCAGAATATCCAGGCTGGGTGAATCCCGCATGTCGTCGGTGTTGGGCTTGAACGTCACCCCGAGGACGGCGACGGTCTTGCCGTCCAATGAGCCGCCACAGGCCGCAATGACGCGCCCGGCCATGCTTTTCTTGCGCTTTTCGTTTGCTTCGACCACGGCTTCGATAATTCGCAACGGACTACCCGCGTCTTGCGCCGTGTGAACCAGGGCCAGGGTATCCTTGGGGAAGCACGAGCCCCCGTATCCCGGCCCGGCGTGCAGGAATTTGCCGCCGATACGGCCATCCAGGCCAATGCCCTTGGCTACATCCTGCACATCGGCGCCGACTTTTTCGCAAAGGTCGGCGATCTCGTTAATGAAAGTGATTTTGGTCGCCAGAAACGTATTGCCGGCGTATTTTGTAAGTTCCGCCGTGGCCCGTTTGGTAAACAGTATCGGCGTCTCGATCAGATAGAGCGGGCGGTACACCTGTCTCATTACTTCCCGCGCCCGCTCGCTGGAAGTGCCGATGACCACCCGGTCCGGGCGCATGAAATCATTGATGGCGGCGCCTTCACGCAGGAATTCCGGATTGGAAACCACGTCAAATTCACCATCCGGGCGAATTTCACGGATAATGCGCTCGACCTCGACGCCGGTGCCCACCGGAACCGTAGATTTCGTGACAACCACCGTATAGCCATCCATGGCCGCGGCAATTTCCCTGGCGGCGGCATAAACGTATGACAGGTCGGCATGGCCGTCACCGCGCCGCGTCGGCGTGCCGACGGCGATAAAAACGGCATCGGCGTCCCTGACCGATGCCGACAGGTCGGTGGTAAAGGTAAGGCTGCCGGTCCTGACGTTCTTGGCCACCAGGTCTTCCAGGCCGGGCTCGAAAATCGGCATGATTCCCTGGTGCAGACTATCGATTTTGCCCGCGTCCTTATCGACGCAGACTACATCGACGCCAAATTCCGAAAAACAGGCCCCGGAAACCAAACCGACATAACCGGCACCAATCATCGCGATACGCATGGGCGTTCCTAAACTGGAAGTTCTGAATAATTACGGTAAAAAAACACGGAAAATCAAGGCTTAAACATATTTCTTTAACATTTCGGCGACACCCGGGCCAAGGTCATCGCGGGCCATGGCAAACGCCACGTTGGCTTCCAGAAATCCGAGTTTCGAGCCACAGTCGAATCGTTTGCCGTCGAAACGAAGACCATGAAACGGTATATCCGGAATGGTCTTGGCCAACGCGTCGGTTAACTGGATTTCACCGCCGGCCCCCTCGCCCTGATGGCTTAAATGGGCGAATACCTCGGGTTGTAAAATATATCGCCCGATGATGCAAAGATTAGACGGCGCTTCGTCCGGCGCCGGTTTTTCGACCAGCCCCCTGGCGCGGGCCAGTTTGCCATCGTCTTCGACAACGTCAAGAATCCCGTAACGGTCGGTATGTTCCGGCCGGACCTCTTCCGAAGCGACGATATTGCCGCCGGTTTCCCGGTATACGTCCATCATTTGCCTGAGACACCCCGGCTCGCCCATGATCAGGTCATCGGCCAGCAGAACGGCAAACGCTTCATCGGCGATAAAATTCCGGGCGCACCATACCGCATGCCCCAATCCCAGCGGTCGCTGCTGCCGGGTCGAACTGATTTGGCCGGGCCTCGACATGGCCTGGTGCATTTCTTTCAGGACGCCGGTTTTTCCCCTTTCGTCGAGCACATGTTCCAGTTCGAAACTGTGATCGAAGTGATCCAGCAAAACCGTTTTACCGCGCCCGGTGACAAATATGATCTGATCGATGCCGGCGTCGCGCGCCTCTTCGACGGCGTACTGAATCAACGGTTTATCGACAATCGGCAGCATTTCCTTGGGCATCGCCTTGGTCGCCGGCAGAAACCGGGTACCCAGCCCGGCGACGGGAAACACCGCCTTGTTGATAGGTTTAACCATAATTCAGCTCGCCTTTATTTTTTTTAGCCATTATTCGGTGCCGCAATCTGCCATATACCGCCCACCCCCGCAACCGGCGGCTCAATAGCTGTCCCGTTCAGTCGCCCAGCAAAATATCCTTGGCCTGATTGATCTTACTGGCCAGATAGGTCGATCCGCCATGATCGGGATGCAGCCCCGACATCAACCGGCGATGGGCCTCCTTGATTTCGTTTTCCGAGGCGCCCTCGGCCAGCCCCAGCACGTCGAGCGCGTCTTCCTGGCCCATCGCGTCATCGGCCGAGTGATGGCGCCCACCGGCCTGGTTGCGCCGCCAGTCCGGATACTGGCGGTCCAGATAGGCCTGCAACACCATTACCGACTGCTCGTCGCATTTCCGGCATTCATCCAACAGGGAAAGCAGTTCTGTTTCCGCCAGTTCGCCGAGCCGTTTGCCACGAAATGTTCCATCCAGTATTTCGCCGTCCATTCGACCGCTGCCGTGTTCCAGAACCATCCGGAAAAAACGGGTCTCCACTTCCGATTTATCGTCGCTGGCGGTGGCCCCGCCAGCACCGGCCGCGGCCGCCATTTTGGAAAAATTCCTGGCGGCCCTGGCAATCGACCGGAAACGCATGAACCAGCCAAACAACACCGGCAGCGTAAACAGCGCCCAGGCCAGCCTGCCGGTTAGCAGCAGGAACAGCCCGACGACAACCAGGACGGTCAGGGATGCCCATTTGAACACCTTGAGCAGCGTTTTGGGATCGGTCGAAACATACCAGCGGCCCAACAGCAATAAGCCGACAAGCAAGGCGAGCCCGAGAACAAACAAAGGCAGCACCGGATTATTTCCCCTTCAGTTGATGGACTATTCCAAGGGCCGCGCCGCCGTGCTTCCGGCCCAGGTCCTCAAGGGCCGGTCGACCGCCGGCGGCGAAAACCGCGACCGCCTTAAGAAGATCGCGCAGCACCGTCGCGCTGGCGGCATCGAAATGGCAATTGGCGCCACCCGACAACTTGGCGATCTGCTTGAAAGCGAAGGCGGCAACGGGGTCGTTTCCTTCCTGAAACATGAACACCGGAACCCCCAGAATTCCCAGTTTTCCGGCTATGGCGCCAAGCTTATCGACGTCTTCTTCGATACAATCGCCGACAAACACCACGGCATTGATTTTTTTCCCTGCCGCCTCGTTGACCGCATGTCGCAATACCTTGGCGATCTGGGTTTCCCCGGCCAAACAAAAAACAGAGGTCATCAGGGCCAGCAGTTCCTTGCCGTCGCCGACCCATTTGCTGACCTTGAATTCACCGAATCCGCGATAAAACGCCAATTGCATGTCGAGGCCGCCAAGGGCCGCGGTTTCGATAAACATTTCGCCCTGTATTTTAGCCGCCCGGTCCCACATCGCCTGGCGGCTGGCCGTCGCGTCCATGCCGAAAATCAACCGGCCACGGAGGCTTCCGCCAGGCGCCTTCGGCGTGCGGGCCAGTTTATCGAGAAACGCATCGACCTCGGAAGCGGTAGACCTGCCTTCCGCGAGTTCGTGTTTTCTCTTATCGAGGGCATTTCCGTTTTTGTCGGCCATCAATTCACCCTGACCGCGTTCAATAAATTCCGGACTTCCTGGCGCGCCGCCAGATGGGACATGTTCAGTCCGCCGCCACCCACGTCACCAATATTGATACCGGCATCGATAACATCGCGAACATCAAGCATGGTCAAGCCGTTAAGGAACAGTTCCCGGTAAATCACCCGTTCGCCAAAACCGGAAACGAGGCGAAACCCGACCCGTTTCGCCAGTTCCCCAAGCAGCCCTTCGACCTGCCTTTTATTGCGCGCATCCAGGCTTGAGAGCCTGTTTCGCATGACGATCCAGTCGATCGAGCCGCCATCGCGTTTGGCGCGGACCATCTTTTGCCGCCACACCGTTTCCGCGTAGTGACTGGGTTTTTCAATCTTCATGGCCGCCGGATCGACCCGGGCCAGGACATCGAGATCGATAAAACTGTCGTTCATGGGGGTAATCAGGGTATCGGCATAGGAATGCCCGTGACTGCTCAACGGGCTGTCGTTTCCCGGGGTGTCAATTATGATAAAATCATGGCCGCCCGAAAGATCCGTAACCAGTCGGTCCAAAATGTCGTTTGCGCCCGCCGCGCCGGTTTCGATAGCGTGCGAGCCCGGCATGGGAAGGTCGAGATTATGGCTGTCGGCGAACGCCTTGCGGTTTTCCAGATAACGGCCAAGGGTGCCCTGGCGGGCATCGAGGTCGATGCAGGCCACCGAATGGCCGTCCCGCAATAACCCGACAATCAAATGCATGGCGGTTGTGGATTTACCGCTGCCGCCTTTTTCGTTTCCGGTTACAATAATGTGTGGGTGGTGACTTTTCATTACGTCCTGATGATTTCGAATCTCGCCGCTGCTGATTTTAATGTAAGCCAACGGGAACCTGAATGAGCGAAAAAATTGATTGTGCGGTAATCGGCGCCGGCGTGGTCGGTCTGGCCGTCGCCCGCCTGTTGGCGATGGCCGGGCGGGAAGTCCTGATTGTCGAACGGGCCGAAAGCATCGGCACGGGCACCAGTTCACGCAACAGCGAGGTCATCCATGCCGGTATCTATTATCCGAGGGACAGCCTGAAGGCCGATTTGTGCGTGCGGGGCCGTATTTTGCTGTACCGCTATCTGGAAGAACACGCCATCGACCATCAGCGCTGCGGCAAGCTGATCGTCGCCACCGGCGAAAAGCAAATACCGGACCTGGAAACCCTGAACCTGAAGGCCCGGGCCAACGGCATCGACGACTTGCAGTTTATCGGCGCCGACGCCGCCAGGGACCTGGAGCCCGAACTTTATTGCGTGGCGGCTTTGTTATCGCCTTCGACCGGGATTATGGATTCCCACGGCTATATGCTGAGCCTGCTGGGCGACGCCGAAAACAACGGCGCCACCCTGGCCTTGCACAGCGCCGTCACCGGCGGCAGGGTCACCGGGCGGGGGATTATGATCGACGTCGAGAGCGACGGCGAAAGCATCTCCCTCGACTGCACTACCGTCATCAATTCCGCCGGCCTGGGCGCCCAGGCCATCGCCGCTTCCCTGCATGGCATGCCGCAGTCCATGATCCCGCCGCTTTATCTTGCCAAGGGAAACTATTTCAGTCTGCCCGGCAAGGCTCCTTTCCGACATCTGGTATATCCGGTGCCCGAAGAAGCGGGGCTTGGCATTCATTATACCCGGGACCTGGGGGGACAGGGTAAATTCGGCCCCGATGTCGAATGGATCGAGACCATAGATTATGGCGTCGACCCCGAACGCGGCGCGCGGTTTTACGACGCCATCAGGAACTACTGGCCGCAATTGCCCGATAGCGCCCTTAATCCCGCCTACTGCGGTGTCCGCCCGAAAATCCAGGCCCCCGGTGAAAATGCCGCCGATTTTGTCATTCAGGGCGGCGCCGACCACGGAATCCCCGGGCTGGTTAATCTTTACGGCATTGAATCTCCCGGATTGACTGCTTCCCTGGCGATCGCCAGGGAAGTTGAAAATAGACTAGGGTAGTGTCCACCCCGTCATATTTTGCTATGACTGAACATCGAATAATTGCCGGTGGATTCTTTATGTATCGCGTACTTTTCTGGTTTGTTGCGTTCCATATCCTGACGGTATCGGCCCCGGTATCGGCCCAGACCCGCATTCAGGGACGCGAAATCAACCAGACACAGGAACAACGGCGGCAAACCAATTCCGCCACCCCGCTTGATCAGCGGGAACTGATGCGTGTCTTCATTCAGAACATTTCAGCCTATGCCCGCTCGCAAAAACGCGGCTTCATTGTTATTGCCAAGGGCAATCTGGAACTTCTGGAGAAAATTGACGCCGCCGAGGAATCCAGGGGCGTCCCGGCCAGGGCCTACATGCGATCGATCAATGGCGTAATCGATGAAGGATTATTTTTCGGCGGCAAATTAACTGGCCAGCCGACCCCCGATGAAAAGCTGAAGGAACGCCTGGAATTGACCGAGTTGGCCAAAAAAAACCGTCTGAAAGTTATGGTCTTGGATTACGTCAACAATGCCAGGCAGGCTAATCAATCCTATCGCCGTAACATGAAAAAAGGATACATCCCCTATGCGGCAAATGCCCGTGGGGAAGAACTTAACAGTATTCCGCCGTTCAGCAGGTCCCCGGTAAATGAAAACCCCAGGAGCATTTTATCGTTACGGGACGTAAAAAACTTCCTGTATCTGGGTGAAACATCGGGATTCGGCCGTCAGGATGAATTTGCCTTCAAGATGCATGACAACAATTTTGACATGCTCGTCGTCGATGTTTTTCATGGTGACCGACCGCTGACCCCGCAGGCCATCGAAACCCTGAAATACAAGAAAATAGGCGCCAAAAGGCTGGTCCTGGCGCATATGGATATCGGTTCCGCGGCGGCTTATGACTATTACTGGAAAAGCAACTGGCGCGAAGGCTCGCCGACATGGATCAGTTCGCCGCACAAGGACAATCCGGATAAATACTACGTCCAGTACTGGCGACCCGGATGGCAGAGCATCATTTTCGGGGACACCGATTCATATGTCTACGGACTGATCGCCCAGGGCTTCGACGGCGTCGTTATCGACGGGATCGAAGCCTATAAATTCTTCCTTGGCGACGATGACGAAGAAGACGACCAATAGCCCATCATGCCGGCAAGCGAGAGCGTATAAATATTTTCGCATCAAGGGTCGTCCCGACAAAGAAGCCCCGCCTTCCGGATGGAAGAACGAGGCTTTTTTTGGTGGGCACTGTAGGATTCGAACCTACGACCGTTCGATTAAAAGTCGAATGCTCTACCGACTGAGCTAAGTGCCCGCTAGGAGCGAAAACCGGAACATAAGGACCGGCGTCCGGGTGGTCAATCCCTTATAGCAAGTGGCGCCGATATTACACGGCAGTGCCGTCTAGCGGCGCTGGCGAGCTCCGTTCGAGATCGCGGAATCGCTGTTCCAGCCTGATTTTGACCCGCGCCGGCACGAAGTGCCCGACATCGCCTCCCAGCCGGCCAATTTCCTTGACGAATCGCGAGGCGATGAACTGATGCCGGTCCGAAGCCATCAGGAACACCGTTTCGACGGCGTTATTTAGGCGCGCGTTCATCCCCGCCATCTGGAACTCGAATTCAAAATCCGATACCGCGCGGAGGCCGCGAACGATTACCGACGCATCCACGCTTTCGGCAAAATTCATAAGCAGCGTATCGAAAACCCGAACCTCGATGTTCGCCGCCACGTCACCCAGCGCCATTACTTCCTCGGTAACCATTTCCAGACGTTCCTGGACCGAAAACAGCGGTTCTTTCCCGGTATGCCTGGCGATGCCGACGACCAGTTTATCGACAACCTTGGCGGCCCGCAGGATAATGTCCATGTGGCCGTTGGTGACGGGATCGAATGTGCCGGGATAAACGCCGATACGAAGTTTGCTCATCGTTCAATCCTCAATTCGCAGCTAATCGCTTTGTGTGGCCGGGGCGTCTTCCTCGCCCTCACCGTCATCGTCGTCGTCTTCCTGCAAGCGGCTGACCGAGACGACATGTTCGTCCTTGGCGACCTTGAAGATAGTGACGCCGCGGGTTGAACGGCCGACCGTGCTGATTTGATCGACCGGGCAGCGGATCAACTGGCCGCCATCGGATACAATCACCAGTTGATCGCCGGCATCCACCGTGAACGAGGCGACCACCGAACTTGTCTTGCCGCTGCGCTTCAAATCAATGCTGGTGATCCCCTTGCCGCCCCGGTTGGATATCCGGTATTCGTAGGCGGAAGTGCGTTTACCAAATCCATCATCGGATATGGTCAGTATAAATTCTTCGTCTTCGGCCATTTTGGCAAACAGATCTTCGTCCAGGCGACGGGCCAGTTCATGGTCCCTCGCCCTGTCTTCTTCCCGGTCGGTGTATTCGCTGCCGGTCAGCCGGCGCGCGGCACCGCGGGCTTGCAAATAATCGTCGCGATCGGCCACTTCCGCCACCACATGGGACAACACCGACATGGAAATGACCCGGTTGTCGTTTTCCAGACGGATGCCGCGCACACCGGTCGAGGAGCGGCTGTGAAAAACGCGAACGGCGGTAACCGGGAAACGGATGCATTTACCGTCCCGGGTCGACAACAGGATGTCTTCGTCATTCGAACAGGTCTGGACACCGATTAACTGGTCGCCTTCGTCCAGCTTCATGGCGATCTTTCCGTTGGCCATGACGTTACAGAAATCCGATAGCGAATTGCGCCGGACACTGCCAGAGGCGGTGGCGAACATTACCGACAGTTCGGCCCAGCTATCCTCATCTTCGGGCAGCGGCATCATCGTGGTGATGATCTCGCCCTCGTCCAGGGGCAGCAGGTTAATCATCGCCTTGCCGAGCGCGGTTGGGGAACCAAGCGGCAGCTTGTAGACTTTCAGTTTGTAGACAATCCCGGTTGAAGAAAAAAACAGCACCGGGGTATGGGTGTTGACGACGAACACCTGGGTCACGAAATCCTCGCTACGGGTGGCCATGCCGCTGCGGCCCCTGCCGCCCCGCCGTTGCGCCCGGTAGGTCGATACCGGCACCCGCTTCATGTAGCCGGTGTTGGTAACCGTAACGACCATATCCTCGCGCGCGATCAGGTCTTCGATATCGTGCTCGAATTCGCTTTCCTCGATGACCGAACGACGCGGTGTGGCGAACTGTTCGCGCATCTCCAGTAGTTCCCGGCGCATTACGTCCAGCAATAATTGACGCGACCCCAGCAAGGCCAGGTGTTCCGATATTTCGGCGCCCAATCCGGCCAGATCATCGGCGATCTTGTCGCGCTCCAACCCGGTCAACCGGTGCAATCTTAAATCCAGGATCGCCTTCGCCTGTTCATCCGACAGCTTGTAAACTCCGTCAACGACCTGGCGACCGGGCTCATCCAACAGGGCGATCATCGGTTCTATATCGACAGCCGGCCAGTCCCGTTGCACCAGTTCGCGGCGGGCGGTGGCGGAATCCTTGGCCGCCCGGATCAGGGTGATAACGGCGTCGATGTTAGCCACGGCGACGGCCAGGCCGACCAGGACGTGCGCCTTCTCGCGGGCCTTGCCCAGTTCGTAGATAGTGCGCCGGCGGATCACTATTTCCCGGAAATCGACAAAGGCCTGAAGGATTTCCTTCAGGTTCATCAGCTTCGGCATGCCGCCATCCAGGGCCAGCATGTTGACCCCGAAACTGGTCTGCAACGGGGTAAACCGGTAAAGTTGCGCCAACACCACTTCGGCGATGGCGTCGCGCTTGAGCTCGACGACCACGCGCACGCCGTCCCGGTCGGATTCGTCGCGCAGGTCGGATATGCCGTCAATTTTCTTGTCGCGCACGCAATCGGCCATGTGTTCGATCATGCGGGCCTTGTTGACCTGATAGGGCACCTCGGTGATTATAATGGCCTGGCGGTCCTTCCTGATTTCCTCGATAGCCGTCAGGCCGCGCATGACCACCGACCCGCGACCGGTGCGAAATGCCGAATGTATGCCCTGGCGGCCCAGGATGATGCCGCCGGTCGGGAAGTCCGGTCCCTGCACGTAATCGCGGATCAGGTCGTCAATACCCAGGTCCGGGTCGTCGATCAAGGCGCAGCATGCGTCGATAATCTCGCCCAGATTATGCGGCGGAATGTTGGTCGCCATGCCGACCGCGATCCCGCCGGCGCCGTTAACCAGCAGGTTCGGGTACTGGGCCGGCAGGACCGTCGGTTCCCGTTCGGATTCATCGTAATTAGGCTGGAAATCAACGGTATCCTTGCCGATGTCTTCGATCAGCGCATGCGCCGACCTGGCCATGCGGGCCTCGGTATAGCGCATGGCGGCGGCGCGGTCGCCATCCATTGAACCGAAGTTGCCCTGACCGTCGATCAGCGGCAGACGCATGGAAAAATCCTGTGCCATGCGGACCATGGCGTCGTATATGGACTGGTCGCCATGGGGGTGGTACTTGCCCATCACGTCGCCGACGATGCGGGCCGATTTACGGAACGGCTTGTTGTATTCGTAGCCGTTTTCCTTCATCGAATGAAGGATCCGGCGATGCACCGGTTTCAGGCCGTCACGGACATCGGGCAAGGCCCGGCTGACGATCACGCTCATCGCGTAATCCAGATACGATCCACGCATTTCGTCTTCGATGTTGACCGGGGTCACATCGGATTCGAAAGGCGGCTCTTGCGGAGGCTCCCGGGGGGCTTCAGGAGGAGGCGTGTCGGCTGGCGTCGTCAAAGGAAATTTCCAAGCAAAATCAATAAATTGAAATCTTACCGGCAGCCTTTTTCGAGAGCCGATTCGATGCCGTTGAATGTATCATGCCAGGGTTACAGGCACAACAGATTGCAGACCGGTTTCCGCCCTTTATTGCAGAAATATTACTATGAAAATTCAATATGTTGCCGGCTATTTCTAATAAATCGATGCAATTTATCGATTGATTGCCCGGCTTCGGCGTAAATCCGTGGACATGGCCCCGACCCAACCGACCGTTAAGGCGCGGTCAAAACGGGATTTCGTCGTCCAGGTCATTACCCGGCGCGCCGCCACCGGAAGAACTGCCGCCACCGGAAGAACCGCCGCCGCTATCGGAAGAACCGCCGCTATCGCCGCCCCAGTCACCGCCGCCACCGCCGGAATATCCGCCGCCGCCGCCTTCGCTGCGGCCATCCAGCATGGTCAGTTCGCCACGATAATTCTGCAAAACGACTTCCGTGGTGTATTTTTCGACGCCGTCATTGGTCGTCCACTTCCGGGTCTGCAAGGCCCCTTCCAGATAGACCTTGGAGCCCTTGCGCAGGTATTTTTCGGCAATATCGGCAAGGTGACTATTGAATATGACAACCCTGTGCCATTCCGTTTTCTCCCGGCGTTCACCGGAACTTTTGTCCTTCCAGGATTCCGAAGTGGCAATCGACAGGTTGACAATTTTCCTGCCGTCCTGGGAAAATCTTACTTCCGGGTCCCGCCCCAGATTGCCGATCAAAGTAACCTTATTGATGCTGCCTGCCATGAAACTCCCCTGAAATACCCGCCGCGACTCTGCAATTGGCGATATTACACACTTGCCGGACCCCCTGCCAATGTCGTTTATCCACAATTCCCTTAATATCCGGAAGTTTTCAGGCAAAATTAATACAAGTTTAGCATTGCATTAACAAGAACATTTAGCGAACATTGCGCATTGACGCCAGATTCGGCGTGACTTCCTTTACGTGGCCCGGGAACCGCTGTATCTGTGCCCGTTTAATTCCTGTTTTCGAGACTCAACCTCGACATGACACCCATGGATCTATCAAAAATATCCAAAATCAGCGTCCGCGGCGCCCGCGAGCACAACTTGCGGAACGTCGATATAGATATTCCGCGCGACCGGCTGACCGTCGTCACCGGGCTTTCCGGATCCGGCAAATCATCTCTCGCATTCGATACCATTTACGCCGAAGGCCAGCGCCGATACGTCGAAAGCCTGTCGGCCTATGCCCGCCAGTTTCTCGAATTAATGCAGAAGCCCGATGTCGATCATATCGAGGGCCTGTCGCCGGCCATTTCCATCGAGCAAAAAACCACCTCGCGCAACCCCCGCTCGACGGTCGGCACGGTCACCGAAATCTACGACTACCTGCGCCTGTTGTTCGCCAGGGTCGGCATCCCCCATTCGCCGGCCACCGGCCTGCCCATCGAAAGCCAGACGGTCAGCCAGATGGTCGACCGGGTGATGACCTTCGCGGAAGGAACCCGGCTATACCTGCTGGCCCCGATAGTTCGCGGCCGCAAGGGTGAATATCGCCGCGACTTGCAGGACCTGGCCAAACGCGGCTTTCAGCGCCTAAAGATCGATGGCGCATTTTATGAAATCGACGGCGTGCCGCCCCTCAACAAGAAACTGAAACACGATATCGAGGTGGTCGTCGACCGACTGGTTGTCCGCGACGGCATCGAAAGCCGCCTGGCCGACAGTTTCGAAACCGCGCTGGAACTGGCCGACGGGCTGGCTTTCACCGAACTGGCCGCAGCCGAAGATGAAACCGGCGAGCGTACCGCCTTTTCCGCCAAATTCGCCTGCCCGGTATCCGGTTTCACCATCGACGAAATCGAACCCCGGCTGTTCTCTTTCAACAACCCGTTCGGGGCCTGCCCGGCTTGCGACGGATTGGGCACGGAGATGTTTTTCGATCCGGAACTGGTGGTCCCCGATGAACGGCTGTCGTTGAACGAAGGGGCAATCGCGCCGTGGGCCAATTCAACATCGCAATACTACCGCCAGACGCTGCAAAGCCTGGCCCACCATTTCAATTTCGACCTGGGCGTTCCGTTCAAGGATCAGGGCAAGGATGTCCGCGAAATGCTGCTGTACGGATCGACCGGGCAGGACGTCACCATGCACTATGACGATGGCCACAAGTCATATACCGTCAACAAGCCTTTCGAAGGGGTAATTCCCAATATGGAACGGCGCTGGCGGGAAACGGATTCATCGTGGGTGCGCGATGAACTGGGCCGCTACCAGACCGTCGCCGGATGCGACGCCTGCCGGGGCCACCGCCTGAAGCCCGAAGCCCTGGCCGTCAAGATCGCCGGACTGCATGTCGGCGAGGTGACCGAAATGTCGATAGATCAGGCCGCCGCATGGTTCGCCGGCCTGAACCGCCGGCTCAATTCCAAGCACCAGGAAATCGCCGAACGTATTTTACGCGAAATTAACGAACGGCTTGGATTTCTGGTCAACGTCGGGCTCGAATACCTGACCCTGTCACGGGCCTCGGGAACGCTGTCCGGCGGCGAGAGCCAACGCATCCGCCTGGCCTCGCAAATCGGCTCGGGCCTTACCGGAGTGCTCTATGTGCTCGATGAACCGTCCATCGGCCTGCATCAGCGCGACAACGAACGATTGCTGGTTACCCTCAAGCGGTTGCGCGATCTGGGCAATACGGTGATCGTCGTCGAACATGACGAAGACGCCATCCTGGCGGCCGATTATCTGGTCGATATGGGGCCCGGCGCCGGCGTTCACGGCGGTCACGTCACCGCCCACGGAACGCCGGATGACGTGATGGCTTCTAGCGACAGCCTGACCGGGCAGTACCTGACCGGCGTCAGGGGCATTCCGGTGCCGTCCACGCGGCGAAAAAACGCCAAGGGCCGTAAACTGCGGCTGAAAGGCGCCCGGGCCAACAACCTGGCCAACCTGACGGTCGATTTCCCCCTGGGCACGTTTACCTGCATCACCGGCGTTTCCGGCGGCGGTAAATCGACTCTGGTGATCGAAACCCTGTATCAGGCCCTGGCCCGCCGCCTGCATGGCGCCAGGGTCCACCCCGGCGAACACGACGGCATCGACGGGATCGAACTGATCGACAAGATCGTCGATATAGACCAGTCGCCGATTGGCCGCACGCCGCGTTCCAACCCGGCCACATATACCGGCGCCTTCACCCCGATCCGCGACTGGTTTGCCGCCCTGCCCGAAGCCAGGGCGCGCGGCTACAAGGCCGGACGGTTTTCCTTCAACGTCAAGGGCGGGCGCTGCGAGGCCTGCCAGGGTGACGGCGTCCTTAAGATAGAAATGCACTTCCTGCCCGATGTCTACGTGCAGTGCGACGTATGCCACGGTAAACGCTATAACCGGGAGACCCTGGAAATCCGCTTCCGCGACAAATCAATCGCCGATGTGCTTGATATGACCATCGATGAAGGCGCCGATTTTTTCAAGGCGGTGCCGTCGGTCCGCGACAAGATGACGACCCTGCAAAAGGTCGGCCTGGGCTACATTCATCTGGGCCAGCAGGCTACAACCTTGTCCGGCGGCGAGGCCCAGCGGGTCAAGCTTGCCAAGGAACTGTCGAAACGGGCCACCGGCAAGACCCTGTACATCCTGGACGAACCGACCACCGGCCTGCACTTCGCCGATGTCGAAAAACTGCTGGAAGTATTGCAGGCCCTGGTCGATACGGGCAATACGGTGATCGTCATCGAACACAACCTGGAAGTCATCAAAACCGCCGACTGGATTATTGACCTGGGGCCTGGCGGCGGCTCGAAGGGCGGCAAGATCGTCGCCGTCGGCACCCCGGAAGATGTCGCCAAGGTCAAGAAAAGCTATACCGGCCAATATCTGAAACCACACTTACGGAAACGGAAAACAACTAAAAAACGAGCCTGAAATATACTTTTCAGACCGATTTGTTCCATGTCTCCCTGGGAATTTGCAAAAATCATACGGCGGCATTTTTTTTCAGGACGGCGACAGGCGTACGGCGTATATTGCCGCGGTTGTCTTCCTTGAACTGAACGTCGTTATATGCGCACCTGTTCAGGCCTAAATCCTTCATGCCATGCTCGGCGGCGGCGATGCTGCAATTGCTGAAAACGAATTGGCGAAATGGTTACGATCCAACAATTGTAAGTAAAGCCGCCATGCGCCCCCTGATATCGGTCACCAACCTGTCGAAAACCTACGCCAGCGGCTTCCAGGCCCTGAAGTCCGTGAGTATTGATATTCTCGATGGCGAAATCCTCGCCCTGCTGGGACCAAACGGGGCCGGCAAGACGACGCTGATCAATATAATTTGCGGCATCGTCAACCCCGGCTCCGGAACGGTCACCGTCGATGGTCACGATACCGTCGCCGATTACAAATTGACCCGCGCGATGATCGGTCTGGTGCCCCAGGAATTGCACACCGACGCCTTCGAAAGCGTCTGGAATACGGTCTCCTTCAGCCGTGGTTTGTTCGGTCGCAAAGCCGACCCCGCCCATATCGAAAAAATACTCAGGGAGCTGTCACTGTGGGATAAAAAGGACAGCAAGGTTATCGAGCTTTCAGGCGGCATGAAACGCCGTTTGCTGATCGCCAAGGCGCTGTCGCATGAACCTCGGATACTGTTCCTCGATGAACCCACCGCCGGCGTCGATGTCGAACTGCGCAAGGATATGTGGCGGCTGGTTGGCGGCCTTCGGGATTCCGGCGTGACCGTCATCCTGACTACCCACTACATCGAAGAGGCCGAGGAAATAGCCGACAGGGTCGGTATCATCAACAACGGCGAAATTATCGTCGTCGAGCAGAAAACCGAATTGATGCGAAAAATGGGCCGGAAACAGTTAACCCTGGATCTGCTGCAACCGCTGTCGAGCGTGCCGGAACGATTGCAGTCCTTCAATTTGCAGATTGCCGGTGCCGGCTGCCAACTGGTCTATACCTACGACACCAAGGCCGAACGCACCGGCATTACCGCCTTGCTTGGCGAACTGCACGACGCCGGCATCAAATTCAAAGACCTGAGCACGACGCAAAGCTCGCTGGAGGATATTTTCGTGACCCTGGTGAAGGACGGACAATGAATTTGCATGCAATCAAGGCGATCTACAAGTTTGAAATGGCCCGCACCGGGCGGACCCTGTTTCAAAGCATTGTCTCGCCGGTTATTTCGACATCATTGTATTTCGTCGTTTTCGGTTCGGCCATCGGTTCCCGAATTTCCCAAATTGACGGCGTCGCCTATGGCTCTTTCATCGTGCCCGGGCTGATTATGCTGTCATTGCTGACCCAGAGCGTTTCCAACGCCTCGTTCGGCATATATTTTCCAAAATTCACCGGCACCATCTACGAGTTGCTGTCGGCCCCCATATCCTATTTCGAAGTCATACTCGGCTATGTCGGCGCGGCGGCGACGAAATCGATCCTGCTCGGATTGATTATCTTGTCTACCGCCGGCCTGATCGTGCCGGTCCAGATCGCCCACCCGCTGTGGATGCTGCTGTTCCTGGTGCTGACGGCGCTGACTTTCAGCCTGTTCGGCTTCATCATCGGCATCTGGGCCGACAATTTCGAAAAACTGCAAATAATCCCGCTGCTGGTGGTGACACCGCTGGTCTTCCTGGGCGGCAGCTTCTATTCCATCGACATGCTGCCGCCGTTCTGGCGCAGCGTCACCTTGTTCAATCCGGTATTGTATCTGGTCAGCGGCTTCCGCTGGAGCTTTTACGAAATCGCCGATGTCAGCGTGCAGTTGAGCCTGACGATGATCATAGTTTTTTTGGCAGTCTGCCTGACCACCGTATGGTGGATGTTCAAAACCGGGTATCAGTTAAAGCAGTAAATCACTTTTCGACCGGCAGCCCATGCCGATTCCAGCCGGCCATTCCGCCCTTGATGATGCAGACATTGGTGAAGCCGGCCTTGGTCAATAGCTTGGCGGCCCGGGGTGAACGGTTCTCGGTGCGGCAGGTGACGAACACCGGCTCGCTTTTAAATTCCTCGAACTGTCCGTCGGCGCTACTCAGGCGGCGGCCTAATTCGCCCGCTTCAAGATTGAGCGCACCGCCGATATGGCCCAGATTGCCGTTAAATTCACCATTGGACCTGACATCTATTACCAGCACCTCTTTGCCGTTCTGGATCAGATCATGAATAGCCTTGGGATCGACAAACGGCACCCCGGCCATCAGCCGCGGCAGGAACTTCATCATCAGGAATCCGCCGATAAGGACGGCGATGATGGTTATGTATTCTGAATTGAGGGTTTTGATGAACGACAGATCCACGGAGTCTTCCTTTTTTGCCGGCGAGCCAATGTGTCCGGAAATCTAGTGCCTGATATTGATCGTTGCAAGGGGGCGGCGCTGTCTATATGAGTCAGCCGCCATGATCACAGAGATAAAACCGATTCATATTGTCGGCGGCGGCCTGGCCGGCAGCGAAGCCGCCTGGCAGGCCGCGCGCATGGGCGTTCCGGTTGTCCTGCACGAAATGCGTCCCGAACGGGGCACCGATGCCCACCAGACCGACGGCCTGGCCGAACTTGTCTGTTCCAATTCCTTCCGTTCCGACGACGGGACATTTAATGCCGTCGGGCTGCTGCACCAGGAAATGCGTAGACTCGGATCACTTGTCATGGCCACGGCCGATGCAAACCGGGTGCCGGCCGGCGGAGCGCTGGCCGTCGACCGTAACGCTTTCAGCGCGGCGGTGCAGAAAGCCATCGAGGGCGAGCCGCTGATCGATATCGACCGGCATGAGGTTTGTGGACCGATCCCCGATCACTGGGATAGCGTCATCGTGGCCACCGGCCCGTTGACATCGCCATCCCTGAGCGCCGCCATCGCCGAGCTGACGGGGCGGCGGTCGTTGGCGTTTTTCGACGCCATCGCCCCCATCATCCACAAGGACAGCATCGATTTTTCCAGGGCCTGGTTTCAATCCCGCTACGACAAGGCGTCGCTGGGCGTGCCCGGCGATGGCAAGGATTATATTAACTGCCCGCTGGACAAGAATCAGTACGATGCCTTCATCCAGGCGCTGATCGACGGCGAAAAGACCGAATTCAGGGAATGGGAAGGCACGCCCTATTTCGAAGGCTGTCTGCCCATCGAGGTGATGGCCGAGCGCGGCCCCAGGACCCTGGCCTATGGCCCCATGAAGCCGGTCGGCCTGACCAATCCTCACAATCCTGCGGTCAAGGCTTATGGCATCGTCCAGTTACGCCAGGACAACGCTCTCGGCACGCTTTACAACATGGTTGGCTTCCAGACCAAACTGACCTATGGCGAACAGAAACGGATTTTTCGCACCATTCCCGGCCTGGAAAATGCCGAATTCGCCCGCCTCGGCGGCCTGCACCGAAATACCTTCCTCAATTCTCCGACCCTGCTGGATCAATCCTTGCGCCTGAAATCGCGACCGGAAATTCGCTTCGCCGGCCAGATCACCGGCTGCGAGGGTTACGTGGAAAGCGCATCGATAGGGCTGATCGCCGGCCGTTTCGCCGCCGCCGAAAAGGCGCGGATACCCCTGCCCACGCCCCCCGCGACAACGGCTATCGGCGCCCTGTTAAATCACATCACCACGGGCGCCGAGGCCGATACCTTCCAGCCCATGAACATCAACTTCGGCCTGTTCCCGCCCCTGGCGGGAGACGAGGGGCTGAATGAAAAGGGCCGGCGGCTGAAGGGCAAGGACCGCAAGCAGGCCTTAAGCGACCGGGCCAGACGCGATCTTTCCGGCTGGCTGGATTAATTCCCCGCTGACCCCCTGCAACGATCCAACGGCCAGTTCATGGATCAGCAATCGTTGCGCCGCCTCGCCCGGCATGCTGATGCCATGGGCGGCGGCCGGCCAGTAGCCGAAACGGCAATAATAATCGCCAGCCCCGACCAGCAATACGATTTTATGGCCCAGAGACCGCGCTACGGCGTGCCCCCGGCCGATCAGGGAGCGGCCAACACCAATTTTCTGACGGTCCGGCGAGACCCCGACAGGACCCAGCAACAACGCCGGCGCGGCGCCGATCATTACCGGCCAGAACCGAATCGTGCCGACCAGGCGTTCACCGTCGCGGGCGACCAGGCACAGTTCCGGTACTGGCGCGACCGAGCGACGAAAGGCATAGGACGCCTTACCATGGCGGTCCGGGCCAAACACCCGGTCCAGCAGCGCTTCTATCTGGTCGGCGTCTTCGGGACTTTCGGAAATAATCTTGAACATCGGTCGGGTCTCCGCAACTTATCGGTTGGCACTGTAATGAAAGTGCTGCGGTGCGCCGCCCTGGGACGGAATTCCCGAAATTGATGCGAGAAGACGAGGATATCAGGCAGGTTCAAGCGACCACAGCATTAATTACCGGGCGTCGTCGTCGCTGTAAATATGCCGGTCCGTGCGTCACTTGGGATTGCTCCAATGAAGTTCGCCCCCCAGATACGGCGGCCCAGACGCCATGTCAAGGGCCTTCGCCCGTGCCACCTGTTTTGGCGGCCCGACCGGTGATCGGGTATAGCGGGTCGTTGTAACCCGGCGTCGAAGGGTGGCCGGTCGCCACCATGGCGTCGATCAGGGCCTCGTCTTCGGCGGTGAAGCCGTGTTTCAATGCCCCCAGATAGTCCCGCCACTGGCCCAGGGTGCGCGGGCCGGCGATGACCGAACTAACGATAGCGTTATTCAGCACCCAGTTGATCGCGAAGTGCCCCGGTTTCATGCCGCGCTGCTCGGCGTGTTTCCTGATTTTTTGCGCCATCACCAACGATTCCTTGCGCCATTCCGAATTAAGAATGCGCCGGTCGCCATCGCCGGCCCGGGTTCCCCTGGGCGGCTCTTTGGCCGGGTCATATTTGCCGGTCAGCACACCGCGGGCCAGCGGGCTGTAGGGAACGGCGCCGATACCGAAGGCCTGACACGCCGGCAGATAGTCGACTTCCGGCATCCTGTTCATGGCGTTGTAATAGGGCTGGCCGGCAACCGGGCGCGGTATTCCCAATTTATCGCACAAGGCGGCCATCTGGGCGACTCGCCAGCCCCGGAAGTTGGAAAACCCCCAATAGCGGATTTTGCCCTCGTGGATCAAATCGGCCATGACGCCAAGGGTTTCCTCAAGCGGCGTTTCGGGATCGTCGAGATGCAGATAGTACAGGTCCAGATAGTCGGTAGCCAACCGCTTCAGGCTGCCCTCGATGGCCTGCATGATCCATTTGCGGCCAAGTCCGCGCCGATTGACGCGATCCCCCATGTCGTAGCCGACCTTGCTCGCCAGCACCCAGTGATCCCGATCACGGCGAATCAATTTGCCGGTAATTTTTTCCGCTTCGCCCTGCCCGTAGACATCGGCGGTATCGATAAAATTAACCCCGGAATCCCTGGCCGTTCCGACAATTCTGGCGGCGGTGGTGGCGCTGGCGCGACCGCCAAACATCATGGTTCCGAGGCAAATCGGCGATACCCGAAGGCCGCACCGGCCCAGTTTTCTGTATTCCATGAACAATTTTCCCCTGTTGCCGAAATCCCGGCGCGATAGCAATATATGCCATAATACCCTCGCATCTAGAGTCGCAAACAATACGAAAGAATTGGACAGGTTGCCCGCGACCCGCCACCGTTATGATTGATATATCACCACACATAGCCGGCCAAATTACAAGATTGATTGGCACAATCCTGAAATTGACCATCGTCGCCGTCCTGATTATCCTGGCGGTTGCCCCCGGCCCCGCCGTGGCGCAAAAAAGAATCAATCCGGAAGCGACCACCAGGCTTTTTGAATCCATCGAAGAAAACAATCTTCGAGGAGTCAAAATAAATACCATCGGCGGCGCCGATTTGCTGGCCAGAAACCGGCAGGACATGACGCCCATCGACCTGGCCATCGACAAGGGATATTTCGATATCGTCTACTATTTGCTGGCGTATCGCGACTCACGCCGGAATATTCTTACCTCGAGGACCGGCAAAATTAGAAAAACGCCGCCGGAAAATATTCAAATAGTTAAACCCGCATCCGTGAAAATTCCGTCACCGTCCGCCACCGTGACCAATCGCCCGCAACAACCCCAGGTAAAAACCGGCATCCACACGCCGCCGCCAGTTCCCCCTTCCGGACCGGTGATTGTCGTGGCCCCGGACCCGCCCGCTCCGGGACTGACGCCCCCGGGACCCAGTCCTTTCGACCCGGATTCCAGGGCGCCCGGTTCCGGATTGACGATTATCGGCGATATCCGCGGACCACCCGGACCCCCGCCGGCGATTAAAAGCGAACCCGTCAAAAATGCCGATCCGGTCCGTGTAGCCATGGTCACGGCGACCGCCACTAAACCGGTGCGGCCAATAACGGTCCCAAAGACCGCCGCCACCAGATCGGTGCTATACACGACGCCACCGCACAAGCCTTCACCCCCGGCACGGAAAATTACCGATGTGCCGGCATCGCCGGTTCCGGCGCCGGCCAGGCCGTCTCCGTTGTTCGACGAACCGGAAGCCCCGCCGGTCGTTACGGTCACGAAGCAGATCGAACCGCCGGTAACTGTCGCCCCGGCCAAACCGCCGCCACCCCCCCAGATCAAGGCTCCGGCCGAACAACCGCCGCCCCGGCGCGAGTTGGCGGCGGTCGAGACGGCCCTGCCGGGCAAACCGAAGGATGACCGGGGGTTTTTCGAAAAAATCATGTCGGCCCTTTCGTTTGGCGGCGATGATCAGGACCCGGAACGGGCATCCGGCAACCGGGTGGTTATGGATATGCCGCCACCGCTCCGGTCGAGGCGGACACCCGGCCCGACTGTCGAAGGCGACAACGGCTGGGCGGTCAGGAAGATCGAACGGTCCACACCGGCCGGTTATCCCGAGAATCCGGCGCTTCCGATAACCGATCGGGCCGGTCCGCGGCCCGTTTCGCCGCTAAAAAACATCTCCCTGTCGCTGATCAATGGTCGCGGCCTCGGCCAGCCGTTGCCAAAACGCGGCTCTGCGGAATTTGGAAGTTCTTGTATCGAGAAAAAGTCCGGTTCCCTGGTTTTTTGCATTATCGAACTTAAGTGGCCCGACGACATCGCCGGACTTTTCGCCATCAGCACCATTCTCTATGAAGGCACCAAAACCATCGTACGATACGACGAAGGCGCCGCAACCTACTACCACACGCTGTTCCCGACCGGCTCGTTTACCGGAATTGTCGAATATTTTACTTCCCGATACGGTCCGCCGACGAAAACCGTCGAACGTTCGATAGCGCCACTGGCGGCGCCCAGAATGCCCAACCAGACGGTCATCTGGCGCGCTATCGCTCCGGTAACCGGATTGTTGACAACCCTGGAAATTCGTACGTTTGACGATGCAAGGGGCGGCTTTCCCGATACCCGGCGCGGCGTTATCCTGCTTTATCAGCAGTGGTCCAGGCCGGTTTTCCCCGATGTCTCCACGGTCGAACTGATGATGCTAAGCGCTAACCGGCAGCGCTGAGATAAAACCGCCATCGGCATATAATCATTCGCGACAAAAAAAGCGTCTTGCCGCCGAATATCCCCTTTAAACTGCCCTCCGGAATTCATATTTCCCTGCTAGTCCTATCATCCCACTGCAATAGACTTTCATAAAAGGCATATAACATGGCTTTCGAACTTCCCGCATTACCGTACGCCGATGACGCATTGGCGCCCCATATTTCCGCAAACACCATTTCCTTCCACTACGGCAAACATCACAACGCTTACGTGGTTAATCTGAACAATCTGGTCAAAGACACCCCCATGGACGATCAATCGCTTGAAGAAATCATGAAAGCGACGGCCGGAGACGCCGGCAAGGCCGGGATATTCAATAATTCAGCCCAGGTGTGGAATCATACCTTTTATTGGAACTCCATGTCGCCAACCGGCGGCGGTGCGCCAGGCGGCGACCTGGCCGCCGGGATCGACCAGGCCTTCGGCTCCTACGATGCCTTCAAGGAACAGTTCAAGACCGCCTGCGTAACCCAGTTTGGCAGTGGCTGGGCCTGGCTGGTCGCCGACGGGGGCAACCTGCAAATCGTCAAAACCGCCAACGCTGCCTGCCCGCTTACCGACGGCGTAACCCCGCTGATGACCTGCGATGTTTGGGAACACGCCTACTACCTTGATTTCCAGAACCTGCGTCCGGCCTATGTCGACGCCTTTCTGGAAAATCTGGTCAACTGGGATTTCGCCGCCGAAAATCTGGCTAACGCCTGATTCTTCGATAACGATCAAATTACCTGCCTTGAAGCAATTCCACTTTAAGGCAGGTTGATCTAATCAACGGCGATCAACGCGGCGGCGAGGCGGCGGTCTTCGGCCAGCAAGACGTTATAGGTCCGGCAAGCCGCCCCGGTATCCATCCATTCCAAAACGATTCCATGATCTCTCAAACCCCTGCGCAGCCCATTGGGTTCGACGGTGAAAGCCGGTCCGCAGCCGATTATCAGAATATCAATCTGCGACGCCGTTTCGATCACCGCATCCAGCGATGGCAGGGTCAGGTCCGCCAGACCGCCGACATGCCAGTCAAGCGAGCGGTCGGGGAATACCAGTACCGAACCCTTGTAACGGACACGGTCAACGACGAAGCCACCGTCGCCATAACCATCGATAAGTTGCCGCCCGGGAGCGGTTATGGGGGTTAGATCAAACGAGATAGCGTTCCCGACCACGGACGCGTCAAGCGGTCGCCTCCTGTTCGTTCTTGTCGGTGCCGCTGCGGTGCCGGACGTTAAGATACAACAGCATCGGAACGGCCAGACAAATCGAAGAATAGGTACCGATCAAAACGCCCCAGATCATGGCGAAACTGAAGCCCCTGATAACTTCGCCGCCAAGCAGGTATAACGACAGCAACGCCAACAGCGTCGTAACGCTGGTCATTATGGTTCGCGACAGGGTTTCGTTGATCGACCTGTTCAGCAGTTCGGGCAGCGGCTGGGTCTTGTAACGGCGCAGATTTTCACGGACCCGGTCGAAAACCACCACGGTATCGTTGATGGAATACCCGGCAATGGTCAGCACGGCGGCCACTGTCGTCAGGTTAAATTCCATCCCCATTAGGGAAAATATACCGATGGTGCTGATAACGTCATGGCTAAGAGCGACGACGGCGGCCAGTCCGAACTGCCATTCGAAGCGAAACCAGACATAAAGCAGAATTGCGAAAATGGCGGCACCGACCGCGTATATACCATCCATGAGTAATTCATCGCTGACCTTGGGGCCGACAAATTCCGTTCGCCGGTATTCAATATTGGCCCCCAGGACGGCCTTGATCTTTTCGACGGCGGTGGCTTGCGCTTTCTCTCCACCCTGCTGGGCCTGAACCGTAATCAGGACCTCGTTCTGCGCACCAAATTCCTGCAGGCTGACATCACCGAGTTTAAGGTCGGAAAGAGTCTGCCGCATAACGGCCAGGTCGGCGGGGCCGTCGGTGGTCTGAATTTCCATCAGGATGCCGCCCTTGAAATCGATGCCGTAATTCAGCCCCTTGGTCGAATAAAAAAAGATAGAGCCGACAACGATGATCGCCGAAAAAATAAAAAACAGGTTTTTTCTGACAATGAAGCCCAGATTGGTATCGTCGGGTATCAGTTTTAGTACACGCATTCTTAATATCCTAAGTCGGTAACGTGTCGGGCCGGCTGCGGCGGAGCCAGGTAACGACTATCAGGCGGGTCAGCATAATCGCCGTAAACATCGATGTGACAATGCCTACGGCCAGCGTAACGGCGAAGCCGCGGACCGGGCCGGAACCGAACTGATAGAGCAATACAGCCGCGATCAAGGTCGTAACATTGGCGTCGATGATGGTCTTGATGGCCCGGGAATAGCCGGCGTCAATGGACGAAATAGGGGTCCGTCCGGCGCGGGTTTCCTCGCGGATACGCTCGAACACCAGGACATTGGCATCGACCGCCATGCCGATGGTCAAGACGATGCCGGCAATACCCGGTAACGTCAGTGTCGCCTGTAAAATCGAGAGTCCGGCAATGATCAGGATGACGTTAAAAATTAGCGCCACATCGGCCATCAAGCCGAACCGGCCATATACTATGACCATAAACACCACGACCAGGATCATGCCGATAATGCTGGCGAACTTGCCCGCCGCGATGGAATCGGCGCCGAGCCCCGGCCCGACCGAGCGTTCTTCGAGAATGGTCAGCGGCGCCGGCAGGGCGCCGGCCCTGAGCAGCAGGGACAGGTCCTGTGCCGACTGTACCGTGAAGTTACCGGAAATAACGCCGCTGCCGCCCAGGATGGGTTCACGTATCCGGGGGGCGCTGATGACCTTGCCGTCCAGCACGATGGCGAACAGTTTGCCGACATTTTCCGTTGTCGCCCTGCCGAAGCGTTTGGCGCCGGTGGTATCGAAGCGGAAACTGACCACCGGCTGGTTGTCCTGAAACGTCGGCTGGCTGTCAATCAGGGTATCGCCACTGACCAGCACCCGTTTCTTCAGTATATATTCGCGCGGGCGGCCATCGGGGCCGAACTCATCGGCCGAAGGCATCCGCATGGAACCCGGTGGAATCCGGCCCGCCGATACCGGTCGCTGATCGACCATATGGAAGGCCAGCTTGGCGGTTTTACCAAGCAGCCGCTTAACCCGTTCCGGATCGTCAATACCCGGTAACTGAACCAGAATACGATCATCGCCCTGGCGCTGAATTGTCGGTTCGCGGACCCCGGTTTCATCGATCCGGCGGCGGACGATCTCGATCGATTGATCGATTGCCGCCGAGCGGCGGTCACGGATCGCCTGTTCGGTCAAATCAAGATCGATCCGACCCTGCCCGGATACCGTCGCGGTGGTATCGCCATCCAGATTCTTGAGCAGCGTACGGGCCTGTTCGACCTTGGCCGGATCCTTGATGGTTACCGTCGCACCGGTCGCCGTGACGCCCAGGTTTCCGTAGCGGATGCGAGACTTGCGAAGTTCCGTGCGCATGGAATCGACCAGCGCTTCCAGCCGTTCCTTGATTACCGCCTGGACCTGAACTTCAAGCAGCAGGTGCGAGCCACCCTGTAAGTCCAGGCCCAGGCTGAATTGCTTGGATGGAACCCAGGACGGCAACCGCGACGCCTGCTGCGAGGTCAGGAAATTTGGTGCAGCAAAAATCAAACCAAACAGGCAAACCCCGATAATTAAATAAATTTTCCACTTGGCGAAGTAGATCATGGCGGTATTCCAGCCCTTTTCGAACTTTTATTTACGCCCCAGCAGTCCCTTGAGCTTGGATACTCCGCTACCGATCGATCCGCCACCGCTCGCCGAGGCGCTATCGCCGGAATCATTTTTATCGTCTTTGCCCTTATCGCCCTTGACCGGCTCGGTCTTCGATAAAATGGTCGCAATCATGCTCCGCTGTACCCGCACCCTGACGCCTTCGGCGATTTCCACCATGACTTCGCCTTCATCGATCACCTTGGTCACGCTGCCGACGATGCCACCGCCGGTGACCACCTTGTCGCCGCGCCGGATAGCCCCCAGCATGGCCTTGTGTTCCTTGGCTTTTTTCTGTTGCGGTCGAATCAGCAGGAAGTAGAAAACGACGAATATCAGAACCAACGGAAACAGTGCTTCAAGGCCGCTGCCGCCGCCGCCGGCGGCTTGTGCATATGCTGGCGAAACGAACATTTAAACAGACTCCTGAATTAACAAAAACATGGCCAATTTTGCCGATCACCGGCAGGAAGGCGGACTATAACGGTCCCGACGCGACTTGCAACCGCTAACCGTCTGCCATACAAAGCGACTATCGCAATTGCCGCCAAGATTACACCGTCATGATCGATCAGGATATCCATTCGCTGCTTGCCCGGATCGCCGAGGCCCTGGAACGGTTGTCGCCGCCGGTATCGACCGGGGCCCGCATGGACGGCGCCGACGCCTTCGTCTGGCGAGCCGAAGGCCTGCGGCTGGAACCGATCTTAAAGGTCAACAGGATCGACTATGGCCTGCTCAGGGGGATCAGGCACCAGAGCGATATTCTGCTGCAAAACACGATAAATTTCGCGACCGGGCTGCCGGCCAACAACGCCCTGCTGTGGGGCGCGCGGGGCACCGGCAAGAGCTCCCTGGTCAAGGCCGTGCACGCCAGGGTTAACGGCGAAATGGCGCCGCCACTGGCGCTGGTCGAAATCCACCGCGAGGATATCCCGTCGCTGCCCCAGTTGCTGGCCATCCTGCGCGGTTCGGACCGGCGCTGTATACTGTTTTGCGATGACCTGTCGTTTGACGGCGGCGACAGCGCCTATAAATCCCTGAAAGCGGTGCTTGAGGGCGGTATCGAGGGGCGACCCGAAAATGTCATATTCTACGCCACTTCAAACCGCCGCCATCTGATGCCCCGCGAGATGATCGAAAATGAAAGATCGACCGCCATAAATCCCGCCGAGGCGGTCGAGGAAAAGGTTTCCCTGTCCGACCGTTTCGGCCTTTGGCTGGGTTTTCACAATTGCGATCAGAAAACCTATTTCCAAATCGTCGAAGGCTATGCCGAACACTACGGCCTTGATGTTACCGGCGACGAGCTGCGCGCCCAGGCCAACGAGTGGGCGGTAACGCGCGGGTCCCGTTCCGGGCGCATCGCCTGGCAATTCATCCAGGACCTGGCCGGGCGGCTCGGCAAGCAACTGGAATAGCGCCGCTCTAGGCGCTTGGTTTCGGCAAATGTTTCAGTGGATCCACGGCCCGCTTGCCCCGGCGCATTTCGAAATGCAGTTGCGGCGTCGTGACGCTGCCGGTGGAACCGACGGTAGCGATGTTCTGACCCTTGACGATCTTGTCGCCACGTTTGACCATCAGCGCCTGGTTGTGGGCGTAAGCGGTAATCCAGCCGCCGGAATGTTTGATCAGCAGCAGGTTGCCGAATCCCCTTAGTTCATTGCCGGCATAGGCGACGACGCCGTTTTCCACCGCCCGCACCGGGGCGCCGCGTTCGGCCTGAATGTTGATGCCGTCATTTTGCAGGCCTTTTGATTTTCCGCCGAATCCGGAAATGACCCGCCCCCTGACCGGCCACAGGAACCCCTTGCCCGACGATGGCGGCGGCGCGGCCACCGCCCTGGCGGGGTTTCTCACGGTCGCGGTGGCAACGGATTTGCGTTCCGGCGGTGACGGAGCGAATTTGACCTTCGCCACGCCGGTTCCGGGGCCGGGAAGCAACAGCCGCTGATCAACCCGGATCAGGTAGGGCGGCGCCAGTTTATTGATCCGCGCCAGATCGTACATATTGACGCCATGGGTTTTGGCGATCCGCCCCAGTGTATCGCCGCGTTTGACCATATAAACCGGTCGGCGCGGCAGCAGCAGCCGTCGTCCGACCCTAAGATAATAGGGCGGAATCAGTTGATTGGCCTCGATAATAGCGCGAACGGAAACCCGGTGGCGGCGAGAGATATCATAGACCGTATCTCCCTTGCCGACGATCACCGCATCGGCCCCGATAAAGGCGCTTGGCGCGTTGCGGCTAAGGACCGCCCGACTGGACCGGGACGGACCGCCTTCGCCCGGCGGCCATTCCAGGCCGCCGCAGGCGGCCACGGCCAAGACCGGCAACAAAATCAGGATATTGGTCAAGTTGCGAATCATCGGTGGATTATCGCCAAGGTGGCCGCTTACTTCAAATGAACTTACGGTTCAGGGCCGATCATCCTCGACCAGAGGAACGAATCTGGTACCCCCCAGTTCCTCGGTTTCGATGCCATCCCGGCGACGGACGACCCGCAACAACCGCTGGTCGTTTTCGCGCCGTCCGTCATCGACTGGCACCACCATGACCCCGTCAACAGCCAGTTGTTCGACCAGCAGCGGGGGAATATCGTGGGCGGCGGCGGTAACTATAATGCGTTCGAACGGCGCTTGTTCGGACCACCCCAGGCTGCCGTCGCCGCAGCGGGTTGTGATGTTGGTCAGGCGCAATCTGGCGAACCGTTCCTCGGCGCCCTGCAACAGATCCTTGAAGCGTTCGATAGTGTAAAGGCGGCGGCACAGCGGCGCCAGCACCGCCGATTGATAACCCGACCCGGTGCCTATTTCCAGCACCTTCATGCGGTCGCCTAAATCCAGCGCCTGGGTCATCAGGCCGACGGTCTGGGGTTGCGAAATGGTCTGGTGATGGCCGATCGGAAGGGCGACATTTTCATAGGCCTTGTCGCGGATCGCCGCAGGCACGAACATTTCCCTGGGGACCGATTCCATGGCGTTCATGACAATTTTGTCGATAGCCCCGCCGCGCCGCAATTCCAGGATCAGCCGCGCCCGTCCTTCTTCCAGCGACACCTAAAATACCCCTCGCAGTTTTTTCAGCATCCCCGCATCGGTCATATCGACGCAAAGCGGGGTAATCGAAACCTTGCCACGGGTCGCCGCTTCCAGATCGGTGCCCTTGCGGTAACGGTCTTCGATACGCAGCGGGCCGATCCAGAAATAAGGCTCGCCACGGGGATCGACACCCGGTGACAGATCGCCGCCCAGCTTGCGTTTGCCCTGACGGGTCACTTCGATGCCGTCTACGGCGGCGGCCGGGACGTCGGGGAAATTGACATTCACCATCACATTCGGCGGGAAAGACAGGCCGACCAGGCCGCTCAGGACTTTCTCGATCCATTGTTCGGCGGTAGACCATTTTATTGGATGCTGATCGCGTGTCACCTGGCTTAGGGCAATTGCCGGAAAGCCCAGCAAGGTCCCTTCCAAAGCCGCCGCCACGGTGCCGGAATAGATTACGTCTTCGCCCAGATTACCGCCCCGGTTGACGCCGGAAATCACCAGATCGGGCGGATTATCCTTCATCGCCTGACTGATCCCCAACAAGACACTGTCCGACGGAGTCCCATCGACCGCAAAGCGCCGCGCCGAAACCTTGCGAATACGCAGCGGCCGGCGCAGGGTCAGGGAATGGCTGGCGGCACTTTGTTCGGTTTCCGGGGCCACCACCCAGACTTCCCGGGCCAATTTACGCATGACGCCTTCGAGTATTTTCAACCCCGGCGCATTGATTCCGTCATCGTTCGACAGCAACACCCGGGCCCGCGATAAATCGGCTACCCGTTCACGCATTTTCTATGACTTCCGATCCACCCATGTACGGACGCAGGACATCGGGCACTATGATTGAACCGTCGGCCCGCTGATAATTTTCCATGATGGCGACCAGCGCCCGCCCGACGGCCAGGCCGGAACCGTTTAGCGTATGGACGAACCGGGTTGTCTTTTCGCCCTTTCCCCGGTATCTGGCCTTCATGCGGCGGGCCTGAAAATCGCCGCAACTGGAACAACTCGATATTTCCCGGTAGCGTCCCTGCCCCGGCAACCATACCTCCAGATCATAGGTCCGCAACGCGGCAAACCCCATATCGCCGGTGCACAGTTTGACCACCCGGTAGGGAAGTTCCAGCCGTTTCAGGACTTCTTCGGCACAGCCGGTCATGCGTTCCAGTTCGGCGTCGGAATCCCCGGCAGCCGTCACCGAAACCATTTCAACCTTGCTGAACTGGTGCTGCCGAATCATGCCGCGGGTATCCTTGCCTGCCGACCCGGCTTCCGAGCGGAAACACCAGGTCATCGCGGTATAACGCCTGGGCAGGGTGTGTTCGTCGATAATGTCGCCGGCGACCATATTTGTCAGCGGCACTTCGGCGGTCGGGATCATCCAGTATCCGTCGTCGGTCTTGAACAGATCATCGCCGAATTTCGGTAACTGGCCGGTGCCGTATAGCGCGGTATCGCGAACCAGCGCCGGCGGGTTGACCTCCGTCAGGCCGTGTTCGGTTGTATGCAAATCCAGCATAAACGACGCCAGCGCCCGTTCCATGCGGGCCAGCCCGCCGCTCAAAATAACGAAGCGGGCGCCGGACATTTTCGCCGCCGTCTCAAAATCCATCAGGCCCAGCGCCTCGCCCAGGTCGAAATGTTCCTGCGGCGCAAAATCAAAATCGCGTGGCGCACCCCATGTGCGGACTTCCCGGTTATCGTCTTCATCGTCGCCGTCCGGCACGTCTTCCGCCGGCAGGTTGGGAATCGACATCAGGGCGGCGGTCAGGTCTGCCGTCGCCTTGCGGGCATCTTCTTCCGCCACCGCCTGTCGTTGCTTGGAACGCGACACCAGTTCGATGGTCGCCGCGGCATCCTCGCCACGGGCCTTGGCCTGGCCTATTTGTTTCGACAGCCGGTTGCGTTCGGCCTGAATTTCCTGGGCCTGCGTTTCCGCCGCACGACGGGCCTTGTCCATGACGGCCAGCGCCGTCGCCATGGGCTCAAGCTTGCGGCGCGCCAGCCCCGCATCGAAAGCATCGGGATTATCGCGGATCCATTTAATATCGAACATGGTCGAATTCTCTTAAATTGGCCGATCAGGTTTCGCCGGTTTTTTCCGTCTCTTCCGCTTCTTCCGCTTTTTCCTTTTCACGTCCGCGTTCGATGAAGGCGACCGACAGAATTGAAATTTCGTAAAGCAGCATTGTCGGCAATGCCAGTCCAATCTGGCTTATAACGTCCGGCGGCGTCAGCACGGCGGCGGCGACGAAAGACAAGACGACGGCATAGCGTCGCTTTTTTCGCATCCCGTCGGCGGTAACCATACCGACCCGGCCCAGCAGCGTCATCAATACCGGTAATTCGAAGCACAGCCCGAAGGCGAAAATCAGGCGCATCACCAGCGACAGATATTCATCGACCTTGGGTTCAAGCTGGATCGGCAGGGAACCGGAACCGCCGACCGATTCAAAGCTGAGAAAAAATTTCCAGGCGAGCGGAAAAATATAGTAATAGACCAGTGAGCCACCGAGAAAAAACAGGATCGGCGTGGCCACCAGAAACGGCAGCATGGCGCGCTTTTCCTTTTTGTACAGGCCCGGGGCGACAAACAACCAGAACTGCATGGCGATAAACGGAAACGAGAAAAACAACGCGGTGAAAAAGGCGACCTTGACGTAAGTAAAAAAGGCCTCGTGCAGGGCCGTGAAAATAAGCCGGCGATTGCCGCCCATGGTGTACAGAACATCGGCCAGCGGCTGCACCAGAAAGTTATATATCGCCGGGGCAAAATAGTAAGAGATGAAAAACAACACCAGCACCGCAGCCAGGGAATAGCCCAGCCGGGACCGCAACTCGACCAGATGTTCAAGCAGCGGCGCCTTGGTTCCATTTATATCCGATTTATCCGACACGCCGCCCTACCCGTCCTTTTTTGCATCTGCGGCGATGGCGGTCGGCGGCGCCTGGACATCGGCATCATCGGCGTCTGTCTGTTCCGGCGCCGAACTTGCCGTCGCCATCTTGCCGATATCGTCCTGGATCTCCGTCATATCCAAGTCCTTGGCCAACTCACCGGTCGGGTCGATGGCATTTTCGACGGTTTGCGCCAAATCCCCGTCGGCGAGATTGCCGATCTGCTTTTTCATATCTTCCAGATCGGCCTCTCGGACCACTTCGTCCAGTCCGTCCTGAAAATCGCGCGCCATCATTCGGGCCTTGCGGACAACCCCCATTACGGTCCGCAGCACGCGCGGCAATTCCTTCGGTCCAACCACGATTACGGCCAGAATTGCGACGATAAACAGTTCCTGCCAGCCGATGTCGAACATGGCGATTAGCGATCCTGCAATGAAAAAAGAGACATTTTACGCATTACGCGGGGTCCAATAGATCGGCCCGCTGCACGGCTTACCCGTTGGCGGCTTTATCTTCCTTCTGCCCGGTCTGGCCGACCGTTTCCTGGTGGTCCGTCTTCAAAACCTTCGGAGTCTCCTCCGATTCGCTGTCTTGGTCGGCCCCGCTTTCATCCTTCATACCCTTTTTGAACGACTTGAGGCCCTTGCCGAAATCGCCCATAAGGGCGGAAATCTTGCCCTTGCCGCCAAACAGGACGAGAACGACTACCAAAACGATTAACCAATGCCAAATGCTTAATGCACCCATAGTCTCAAACTCACTTGTCTTTCAATAAATTAGGAGGGCGGATAATGGCAGAAACCCATAGCTAGGGCAATGCTATCCGTTCCATGCCGCAAAATCATCTATTCGCCGTTGGGATCCAGTGGTTGATCATCGATATTTTCATCGGGATCCAGCAGGTGAGAGGCTTCCACCAGGATGCCTTCTTCGCCGTCTTCCGTATTATCTTCCCGTTCGGCGGAAGCCGGCAGATTGCCATTCACCCGGTAAGCGTCGATCGCCGGTCTGGTATCCAGGAGTCCGGCCGCCTTCAACTCGTCCATGCCCGGCAAATCCTTGATACCGGCCAGCCCGAAATGATCCAGGAAGGCATCCGTAGTGCCCCATGTTACCGGGCGTCCGGGGGTTTTCCTGCGACCACGGGGATGTACCCAGCCCTGCTCGAACAGGATATCCAGGGTTCCCTTGCTCAAGGATACGCCCCTGATCTCCTCGATCTCGGCGCGGGTCATCGGTTGGTGGTAGGCGATGATCGCCAGGGTTTCGACGGTAGCCCGGCCAAGCTTGCGGGCGATCTCTATTTCCCGCTCCAGCACCGGTCGCAAGTCATCGGCCGTGCGAAAGGCCCAGGAGCCACCGGCCTGAACCAGATGGACGCCCCGATTGGCATAATCGCCCTTGAGCTTGTCCAGCAATGCCGCCAGATCGGCGTCTTCCGGCAGTCTTTGGGCCAGGGATTTTTGTGACAACGGTTCGGCGGAAGCGAACAGAATCGCCTCGAGCAATCTTAAATTATGGTCAGGTATATCGTTCATTGTGCACTATTCACCGGTCTTGCCGGTTGTCATTGTCGTTGCCGCCAACCGGCGCCGGTGCGGACCGGACCTTCGAATCGGCCATTGTGCTGCGAATATAAATCGGCGCGAAGGCTTCGTTCTGGCGCAATTTCAACTTACCGGCCCTGGCCATTTCCAGGGTCGCCGTGAAGGTCGAGGCGACGGCGGACCGATAGGTCAGGCCGTCTTCAATCCCGTCAGGCAGAAATTTCACCAGGGTTTGCCAATCCGGCAGGCGACCGATCACCCTGGCCAGTCGTTCCAGCGCGTCATCGACGCTGTAAAGATTCCATGGCTCGATGTGCAACACGCCATTTGTTTTCCTGCCCCTTTGTTCGCCGTAGCATTTAAGGAGTTCAAACAGGGATACCTCGTAGATCGTATGGGCGGTGACACGAAATTTCTCCGGCGTGCCGCGGGCGAAAAAATCGCGCCCCAGCCTGTTCCGCGATTGCAGGCGCGCACCGGCCTGTTGCATGGCTTCCAGGCGACGTAGCTGGAAAGCCAGCGCCGCCGCCATTTCCTCGCCGCTCGGCTCGTCCTCGCCTTCCAGATCGGGCAGCAGCAGCCGCGATTTCAGATAAGCCAGCCAGGCCGCCATGACCAGATAATCCGCCGCCAGTTCCAGATTGCCGCGCCTGGCCTCGGCGACGAAAGCCAGATACTGGTCGGCCAGCTGGACGATCGATATCTGGGTGATATCCACCTTCTGGTTCCGGGCCATGGTCAGCAGCACGTCGATGGGACCTTCAAAACCGTCTACATCGACCACGAACGCGGCCCCGTGCGGCCGCCTGGTTTCCCGGTCTTCCTCGAAATTCCCGGTATCTTCCATCGGCTTAGGCTACTCCGGTCAATAACATGATAAGCGACACAAGATAATCCGCCGGTTCGCCGATCAGCATCCTGAAAATATTCAAATCCATGCCGATTTTGCCGCCGATCCACGGCAACAGGAAAATGGCCCCAAGCACGATAAGAACACCATAACGTTCGGTCCGCGCCAACGGCAACGCCAAGCTGTCCGGCAACAAGCCGACGGCGACCCGACCGCCATCCAGCGGCGGTATCGGCAGCATGTTGAAAACCGCCAATATGACGTTTAGCCACACGGAATTATAAAGGTTGTTGAACAGCCAGGAATCGACCATCGGCGGCATGAACCGTACAACATGGAACAACAGCGCTGAAATAAACGCCAGCGCCAGATTGGTCCCCGGCCCGGCCAGGGCGACCAGCACCATATCCCCCCGGGGGTTGCGCAGACGGCGGAAATTAACCGGCACCGGTTTCGCGAATCCAAACATTACCCGCCCGCCCGATCCCAGCAACAGCAGTGCCGGCATCAACAGGGTCCCGAACGGATCGATATGGCGGATCGGGTTAAACGTCACCCGGCCCAGCCGATAGGCGGTATCGTCACCCAGTTTCCAGGCGGCATAGCCATGCGCGGCTTCGTGCAGGGTTATCGCCAGCAGCAATGGCAAAATCCAGACCGACACCTTGATTATCAGTTCCGTAACAGACAAATCTATCCCTTTCCTTCCAGCATCAAGTCCAGTCTCCGGGTCGCTTCCTCAATCGATTCACGCCAGGGCGTCATTTTTTCCAGGCGCCGTCCTTCCGCCCGTTCGACTTTGCCACGGGCGGCGGCGCCCAGTACCGAACAGGCTCCGGCTATATCCGTCATTTCATCCATTTTTCCGTTGCAGTGCAGGGCTATGTCACAACCGGCGGCCAACGCATCCCGCGCCCGCCCGGCCATGCCGCCTTCAAGCGCCCGCATGGACAGGTCATCGGACAGCAAGATACCAGTAAAACCGATTTCATGACGAATAACATCAATAACCTTGGCCGACATGGTCGCCGGATTTTCACTATCGATCCCGGTGTAGATCACATGGGCCGTCATCGCCCATGGCATATGGGCCAGTGCGGCAAAGGGCGCAAAATCGGTATCGCCAAGTTCCCGCCGTGTCGAGGTAACCACCGGCAACGCCGTATGGCTATCCACATCGGCCCGGCCATGGCCGGGAATATGCTTGATAACCGGCAGCACGCCGCCGTCAAGCAACCCTTTGCAAACGCCGCCGGCCAGGGCCGTAACCGTCGCCGGGTCGGTGCCATAGGCGCGATCCCCGATGACCGGATCGGCCCCCGCCTGCGGCACATCCAGAACCGGCCCGCAATCGACCGTAATGCCCATATCCATAAGCTCTGCGGCGATCAGCCTGGCGTTCAGGCGGGCCGCCGCGATCGCCCGGTTCAGATCAACGGCGGCCAGATCGGCGAAACGGCTGGCCGGCGGCGCATTCCGCCAGTGCGGTGGCCGCAGACGCTGGACCCTGCCGCCCTCCTGATCGATCAGCACCGGCGCATCGGCCCGCCCAACGCAACCTCGCAGGTCATCGACCAGCGCCCGCAACTGGTCGGGGTTCTCGCAATTGCGCTCGAACAAAATGAATCCCAGCGGATCGGCATCGGTGAAGAACCGTCGTTCCCGTGCATCTAGCAGTGGCCCCCGGCAGCCAAAAATCGCCGCCATCGGCGCCCCAGAGCCCACCCTATCCTCCGCTCGGCCTGACGATCAAACAGCCGATCTTGCGGCTCGACAGCCGCTCGCACAGCTTTTTCGCCGCCGCTTCACTGGCCAGCGGCCCGGCCCGCAATCGATAGAAGACACCCTTGCCGGCGCCCAGATCGACCCTGATGACGTTCAGGGTCAGGCCATCGAGCAGGTCGCCGTTTTTCTTTTTCAGGCGGATCCATTCGCTGCCGGCGGCATCTTCCGAACGCACGGCGGCAAGCTGGACCCGATAGACATTGCGTGGACCGGCCGGCACCGCGTTTGCCGCCGGCACCGGTGGCGGCGCCGGTGGTGGCGATGCAGTCTTCGCCACCGTTTCCATCTTGGGAATAGACGCCGGATTAAGGATCGGCTCGGCGACCGGCTTCTCGGCAATTGCCGGTTCCGGCGACTTGACGGTTTCGGCGGTCGGCGCCGGCGGCGCCAACGGTGCTTCCGGCCTTGGTAACAACCGTTCGACCCGATAATCCTCCTCGGCGCCCTTCAGGCGCTCGTAGATCAGTTTATCGCGGTCGGGTATGGCCATGCCGCCGGGATTTTCCGGCCGCACCTTGACCGGCCCGTCGGCGGCGCGAATGACCGGCACCTCGCCTTCCGTCCCGGCCAGCAGATTACCGCCGTACAGGTACCAACCGGCCCCGGCGCTGCCGCCGGCCAGAACAAGC